>CALWLJ010000004.1 GCA_944381495.1 uncultured Mediterraneibacter sp.
TTTCTCTTCAAAGAAATTTTCAAGGGTTGTTGTCTATTGTTCAGTTATCAAGGTTCCTGTCGTTCTTTTTCGCGACAACTTTGATATTTTATCATATGCAGTTCGCTTTGTCAAGAACTTTTTTTATTTTTCTTTTCTGTCTCATCCGCTTTCCTTTCGGTCAGCTTCAAGCGACAGCTTGTTTACTTTATCACATTCAGACTTGTTTGTCAACAACTTTTTTCATCTTTTTCAGTTGAAAGCTTTGTCAACATAGCGTTCATTTTTCAGCCTCTCTATTCCCTCCGGTTGTTCCGCCTCCGCGTCTCCGGCCGGGAACTCTGCGGCTTTTGAAGCCCTGTCCTCAGCGACAGGTGTTATCTTACCACCAGTTTCTGGAATTGTCAATGTTTTTTCTGTTTTTTATTTATTTCAGACAATTCAAACAATTTAGGTGTGAGAAACGTATAATCGTATTACTTTCTCACACCTGTTATAGAGTCATACTTTATATGTAACTAATCATCAATGCCAGATGAATTTCCCCTTTACATCCGTCGTTAAGTGAACAGGCTGACATATTCGTTTGGTTTATTGCATAGGGAGTTAAGCCATTCTTTCATAGAAAAATACCTGCCGCAGCCTGGCCGCCAAACACAGCTGCCGCCCCCGCTGCCATACTGAGTACAGCGTACAGAGCAGCCATCCATGTATTTCCGCCGCTTATCAGATCTCCGGTTTCCAGGGCAAAAGATGAAAATGTAGTAAATCCACCGCATATCCCCACTTTCAGAAATAGAACGAGCCGCGGATTCACTGAATTATTTTTCAAAGCCGCTGCCGCTATCACCCCGATCACAAAAGATCCGATCACATTGATTGCAAATGTACGAATAGGAAATACCCAATTTTCATTTACCGGGATCAGGCCGATCAGATATCTGCATACCGATCCGATAAAGCCCCCGATTCCGACTACAATACAGTCCATCATACATAATCCCCTTCTCTTAATCCTGTTATTTTCAGCACTGCTGCTCTTCTATTCCCCGTCAAGGACAAAATCATACAGATCCTCTTCGATCTTATAGATCCCCTCATATGGACGTTCTGCATAATAACTGCTGCCCGCCTTATACAGGTAGATCGTATCAGAATCCTCTCCCGTTATAAGTTCGACCTTAATATAGTCGTCTGTCATCGGTGTGTCATTCACACTCTGGCGGGACGTCAGTTCAGAATGTTCCGCTGCCTGTGACAGTTCTTCGATCCATTCCCGGTCTTCATGGATAACCGCCTTTTCTTCCGCGGTTACCATTACCGAGTCGATTTTCGCAACATCCGGGATACTCATTTTACCGCCGCTGCCGCACCCGCTCAATGCCAAAACAGCAAGCGGCACGACAACAGCTTTACACATTTTCTTCAAATTTCTCTTAAGATCTGTCTTCAAAATATTCTCTATTTTCACTTTTACCATATCGACCTCTCCATTCATGCCGCAGGCCACCGGCATTCTTCTATACCTGTTTATCAGATTCTGATATAAGCATAGCATACAATCGTTGATATTTTATTATGCAAATCTTAATGTTGTATGAATGGCTTTTCATTTTTTACTGCAAATATGGAAATTCCCAGCAGGATCAGCGCGCCTGCCGCCATCCACAGGAAAGCTACATTCATTCCATGGATCAGCGCCCGATCCCCGTAAGCTGCCGCCGAGCTCTGGCTGACAAGCGTCATAATGCCCACAAACAGCGCGGATCCGATGGATCCGGCAATGGTACGGAATGAAGTGAGCAATGAAGATGCATCCGCAACTTTCTTGAATTCCACCTTGGTAGTTCCCCATGTCAGGAGCGGCATCATCAGGCTTCCGATAGAAACGTTTCGAACCACATTGAGGACGGCTGCAACCCAGAGGGGTGTGCTCAATGAGAGAAATACCATCCCGACATTGCTTATGAACAGAACTGCCGCACCGGCCACGAATATTTTTTTGATTCCCATCTTATCATAGAAACGTCCCGCAAAGGGGCTGACAAGTGTGGTAGCGAGAGATCCCGGCAATGTGACCAGTCCGGACACCACGGCAGAATACCCCATAACGCTCTGTACATATAACGGCATCATGACTGATGATCCCATCATTACAAGATACAGCACCATACTTGATATCACACTGACAGCATAATCCCGGTTTGTCAGGATTGTCATGTCAAGGAACGGCTTCTCAAGACTGCACTGGCGTACAACGAAGAATACACATACAACGATACCGATCACCAGCGGAACGCCTGCCTCCATGCTGACCAGGCCATAGCTTGTGATATTTCCGATACCAAGAGTAATGCCGCCGAACGCCAGGATACTTTCCACGAAGGAAATCACATCGAACTTCTTGTCCTGGAGTTCCAGCACATTTTCGAAAACAAAAGCTGACAGTACAAAGGATACGGACATGATAACCAGCACGCCCCAGAAAATAGATTTCCATCCGAAGGCGTCAATCAGCAGTCCGGCAATCGTAGGCGCTACGATAGGCGCAGCGGTCGTCGCCAGACCATAGGTTCCCATCATGGTTCCTTTTTTCTCCGCCGGGTAGACTGACAGGATCACCACCTGTGCCGCGGACATAAGGACGCCGTTTCCACATGCCTGCAGGACCCTTCCTATCATCATCACCGCAAAGTTGCCTGAAAAGATGCTGAAGAGCAGACCGATGATAAACATCCCTATTCCGCTCAGATACAGCCTTCTCGTAGGAAATCTGGTTATAAGAAATGCGGTCAGAGGCATCACGACTCCCATAGCCAGTGAATATCCGCTGGTGACCCACTGACCGACAGATGTACTGACCTCAAAGTATTCCACCAGGTTCGGCAGCGCAGTTGTCATAGCTGTTGAAAGGGTGGATGAAGCAATACCGGAAACGACCAGACAGATGAATATCATCATCCGCTTTGCAGTATCATTATTCTCCATGATGTTCCTCCATTCTGTGCCATACTTTTTTATTGATATTATTTGCGATCTCCTGGAGGATCTGTTCCGTCAGTTCCAGATCCTGCTGCCGGATTCCGGCGCTGACCGTTTCATAAAAATCCGCATGGATCTTCTTGATCTGCTTTGCGGCGGGGATCGCTTTCTCAGTCAGATACAGATGTTTCATACGGCGGTCATTTTCATCTCCGGCAACAGTTAAATACCCGATCTCACTGAGCTTCTTTATGGTTTTTGAGAGTGTGGCCCGGTCTACACGGAAACGCTCTGCCATCTTCTGAGGGGATGCACCCGGATGTTCATAGAGATATTCCACGTAGAACTGCTGTCCCCATCCGATCTCATATTCTGCAAGGCCATGATCATAATACATCTTCATAAGTCTGTCGCAGATTGAAATACAGCGGCCCAGATTTGAAAAATTATCATTCATATTTCACCGAACTCCTTTCCAGACAGATTGCACGTTCTGCGTTCCAAACTATACCATAAATTAGTAGCGTGCGCAACTATTAATTTAAAAAGGCAGGGACAGAAACTGGCGGGAAAGCATATATGTCATATGCATAAGTTTCCTGCTTATTTCTGTCCCTGTCATGCTCTTATGATAAGTTTTTCCGCTTTGTTTTCTAATACATTCCGGTCTTTCAGCTTTTCCTTCTGAAAATGTCGTCCCGTTTCCAGAAGACGACAGCCAGAGCGATCACGATCAGGATCCCGGCTGCGATCCTGCCCCAGTCATCTGCAGACAGAGACGACAGGTCAAAGCACCGCACATTTACCCACATCTGGTTGATCCGCTGGTTATTCTCCTTGTCAAAATACTGCATGACAACAGCCCGCTCCAGCACATCCTGCGGCGGATACTGAGCAAAAAGCTGGCGGTTTGCCTGATCCGGTTCCGCGGTGATCACATAGTCCGGATCTGAGTCGTCGCCGCTGAAGAAGAAGCCTACTGGATACTCAATATTATCCTCGCTCTCTTCTTCTGCTCCATAGCACCAGTCTGCATAAGCATAGATAATATCGCTATTGCCGCCTGCAATTACAGACGTATAGCCAATATAATACATGTTGCGCACCACATTGTCAGGTCTGGACATAAAATTGATAAATGCCTCTGCGGCCTGCTGCTTTGCGCTGTCTTCACCGATCCCGTCCTTGAGCATGACCCATCCGTCAAACCAGACGTTGGTACACTCTTCCGGCACAGCATAGGCAAGGATATAATCATCGATCTCCGCCTGATCCAGAGTATAAACCGCGTCCCCGGACCACTGATAATTTGCCAGCACCTTTCCGGTCACCATATCTGATTTTCCACTGTCAGACTCAAATGAATAGGCGTTTTCCTTCATCTGCTTCAGAATCTTCTCCGCCTTTTTCACAGTTTCTTCATCCGTCCGGTTCATCAGCTCCGCGATCCGTTCCAGACGGTCGTCGGAATTTATGAAATCCGGATCCAGCAGCTCATCCTCATTGAGGATCCCAAGGGCAGCAAAATAGCTGTCACGGACATTATCCTTTACAGTGACCTGTCCCTTGTATTTCGGATCTGCCAGAATAGCCCAGTGCGAAGCCTCCTCCTCGGAGATTTCTTCCGGATTATAGACGATCCCGGTGGTCCCCCACATATACCCTGCTGCATAACGGCTCCACGGTTCTCCGTTGATAGTATTTGTATCGAATATATTTCTTATATAATCCGAGACTCCACGGATGTAATAATTGTCTTCCCTGTTCTCGTCGAAAAACCCGTCTGAGAGAGGCTTCAGCCGATCCTCGGCGATCAGCTTCATGAACATATACTCTGATGGACAGACAAGATCGAAATCATTTCCCAGTGTAAGCTGGTTGTAGAGATCTTCATTCGTACCAAAGGTAGAATATTCCACATCAACGTCCACACCGTAATTCTCAAAATACCATACTTCAAAATCCTCCACCATGGAGTTCTCCCCGAGAATCACTGTCTCATCCTCATTGTCCAGTTCTATGGCCTCTTCTTCATCCCAGCCGCCCTCATCGATATATTCTTCCCAGTTGGCGATCCGCAAAATCACCTTTTCTGATGAAGACGAAGCTGTACTGCCCTGCACTGTCTGCACGTTCGTTTCGTCAACTTCCGCCTCAGCAGCTGACACAGCCAAGGGTCTGTTCCAGACACCTGGCATCAGTACTGCCACAGCCAGAAGCGCCGCAGTCACTTTAATCCTTTCCCCTGCTGTCATACGCACTCACCTCCTGCTTTCCAGACGGTCCGGCAGCCGCCAGGTTCATGATCACTACCGCCAGGATCACCACGAGAAAGATCACGGTGGACAACGCCCACAGTGCCGTCTTGATCTCTGTCTGCGCGCCCTTTGTAGCGTTATAGACATAGGTGCTGATGGTGTCGAATGTAGCCGGTTTCGTGTATGTGGAGATAAAATAGTCATCCAGCGATAAAGTGATCGACAGCATAAATCCGGACAGGATCCCCGGAATGATCTGCGGGATCACCACTTTATACAGCGCCTGGAAAGGCGTTGCCCCCAGATCCAGCGCCGCCTCATAGAGACCGTTATCCATCTGCTTGAGCTTGGGCAGTACGGCCAGATACACGAAGGGTGTGCACAGTACCACATGTCCGATCACAAGCGGGATAAATGTGTTCTTCTCAATCCCTAGTACGACGATCAGTAGGATACAGATGGAAAAAGCAGTCACAACATCTGCGTTCACCACCGGGATCTGATTTGCCGTATCAACGATCCTCCTGGGGATCGGTCTGGAATAAAAGGCACCGATAGCGCCCATAGTTCCGAGAATGGATGCGATCACAGCCGCTCCAACTGCCAGAAGCAGCGTACCGATGATCATATTGCGCAGTTCTTCCATAGTAAAGAGTGTAATATAATTCTGCATCGAAAATCCCCTTACCGCTCCTATGGTCGTAGAACTGGTAAAACTGTAAAACGCCAGGATCAGGACCGGGATATACATGAACAGCGCAACAACTGTCAGCCAGGAATATGATATTATCTTTTTCATCACAGTATCGCCCCCCTGTTGTCCAGATCACTCTGATCTACTTTTCCCGTAAAAACGGATACCACGCAAATGCCGGCAAACAGGATCAGTGAAATCATAGATCCATTGTTCCAGTCATAGATATTGAAGTAACTACCGATGAGAGATCCCATAATATACGTACTGTTGTAGATCATATCCAGGATCACATAGTTTGTCATGGCCGGAAGGAAGGTCATAGTCACACCGCTTACGATCCCCGGCATGGAAAGAGGAAGCGTCACGCGGAAAAACACAGCCGCCGGGCCAGCCCCCAGATCCTGCGCTGCCTCCAAAAGGCTCACATCCAGCTGAAGGAGTGTTGTATAAAGCGGCAGGATCATAAATGGAAGGAAATCATATGTCATGGCGATCACAGTATTTAGAAAAGGATGCAGAGACAGATTTCCCTCGATCAAAGTAAGAACTTCTTTGAGTGCAGTGATCCTTAATGTAAAATTGATCCACATAGGAAGGATAAACAGCATGAGAAGCACCGGGCCTCTCTTCAGTCCACTCCGGGCCAGCACATAAGCGGTCGGATAGGCAATAACAAGACAGACTGCCGTAACCACCAGGGCGACAACGATACTGTAGCACAGTGTACCGATGGTATTGCCGTTGGTAAAGAAACTGAGCAGATTGGCCAGCGTAAAGCTCCCTGTCCCGTCCGTAAACGCATAATAAACGATCACTGCCAGCGGCAGGACCACAAAACAAACGAGAAACAGTGCATACGGAATACACAGCTGTTTCCGGCTGAAACGAAAAACTCCCATGATCATCCCTGCCTTCTCTTCAAAATGATCTGATCCTCCGGAATCATCAGGCTGACATGGTCACCTTCATTCCAGAGATCATCCTCGTCAAGTACAAAATCATCCTCAGTTGCCGTGCGCACCGTATAATTATAATGACTCCCTTTATAAATGAAGGAAATAATGTTTCCATTTGCCCTGTATTCTTTCGGCTCATCGCTCATGGAGACCGCTTTCACAGGCACTTCCACAGTAACCTCCATATCCGTCAGATCCACCTCTTCTCCATCTGCCGTGAGCACGGCTGCCTCTCTGATCAGGCGGGAACCTTCAAACAGCTGTGTCAGATCACAGCGGTAATTGCCGCCCGCAAATGCAACCCGGCCGTCTTTTGTGATGATTCCGTCAAAGACATTCATCATGACGCCTGCCGGCATGACATGTATATTATCAGGATCGATCCTCATACCGATCTCCTGCCCCGGTTTTGCACTTCGGATGTTCTGGATCACAACTTCATTATCCCCACATAGTGCTGTGATCTCATAATACATTCCTTTAAATATAGTAGAATCCACGACACCACGGATCTGCCCCTTTTCCGGCGCCGTGATTTCCACATCCTCCGGTCTGACTACAACATCCACCCTGGTATCCTTGGGTACGTTATCTACACAGGGGAATTGGGCATTACAGAACTCTACAGTCATAGAAGCCGTCATTTTTCCTTCAAAGATATTACTCTCTCCGATAAAATCCGCCACAAAAGCATTTTTCGGCTCATTGTAGATCTCTTCCGGAGTGCCAATCTGCTGGATCATACCGTCAGACATGACCACTACTTTGTCAGACATGGTCAGAGCTTCCTCCTGATCATGAGTCACATAGATAAATGTGATTCCCAGTCTCTCATGCATGGACTTCAGCTCAAGCTGCATCTCTTTTCTCATCTTCAGGTCCAGAGCACCCAGAGGCTCATCCAGAAGAAGAATGTCCGGTTCATTTACAATAGCCCGGGCAATAGCGATCCTCTGCTGCTGTCCTCCGGAAAGGGTAGAGATCCGTCTTTTCTCAAAGCCTTCCAGATCTACCACTTCCAGCACTTTCTTTACCTTTTCACTGATCACGGACTTGGGCAGCTTCTTCAGGTTCAGACCGAATGCCACATTGTCATACACATTCAGATGAGGGAAAAGGGCATAGCGCTGAAACACCGTATTGATCGGTCTCTGGTTGGGCGGAATATGACTGATATCCTTCCCGTTCAGCAGGATCTCCCCCTCTGTAGGGAACTCAAAGCCTGCGATCATCCTGAGGGTAGTCGTCTTCCCGCAGCCGGAAGGGCCGAGAAAGGTAACAAACTCCCCCTTTTTCACGGCCAGGTTAAAATCCTCCACCACGACCGTATCATCAAAACATTTCTTGATATTCTTTAATTCAATAATATTTGTTTCCATGGTTGCTCTCCTTACCATGCATATCTTTTGATGCTTAATCTTATTAAGTTTAGGAGAAGCAGGTGCGTTTGTCAATAGATTTTACCATTTGTAAGACTTCTTGGCATATTTCCATGGCAAAAGCGGTCTGTTTGTGACTTGTTTGTAAAATCTGGGAGTGACAGCGGATTTCAGTGGTGTTCAGTAGTATAATGGTATATGGAAATCAAGAATATACAGGAGGATGATCACATGATTTTCAAAGACCGTTTCAAAGATAAGGTAATGATCCTGACAGGCGCTGCAAGAGGCATTGGCCGGGCTACGGCTCTGCGCGCTGCTCAGGAAGGAGCAAAGATGGTACTGGCGGACCGTCTGGAGGAACAGGGTGAAGAGACGCTGAAGATGATCCGTGACGCAGGCGGAGAGGGAATCTTCCTTCCGCTGGATCTCTCCATTGAGGAGAATGCTCAGACTCTCGTTCAGAAAGCTGTGGAAACATATGGAAGAGTGGATATCTGTGTCAATAATGCGGGAGTGATGGGCAATCCCAATCCGGTCCACCTGCTTCCGAAAGAGGATGTAGATTATACCTTCGCCAACAACTTCTATACCGTATATTTCTGCTGCAAATACGAGCTCCGTCAGTTCATCGAACAGGGAGACGGCGGCGTTATCGTAAACAATGCGTCTATCGCGGGAATGACCGGACTGGAAGGAAATCCTGCCTACAATGCGTCCAAGCATGCAGTGAACGGTCTGACGAAAAATCTTGCTCTGGACTATCAGCGCTACGGAATCCGGGTAAATTCTGTCAATCCCTCCGGGACAAAAACTCCCATGGTTGAGGAAGCCTACGAATATGTTATGAAGAAACGTGAGGCGGCCAAAGCCGCAGGGGTGGATCCCAAGGAGATCGCCAATATGGGCGGCAGAAAACGGATGCCTATCATTGACCGCCAGGCAGAGCCTGAGGAACAGGCCGCAGCCATTCTCTTCCTCTGCTCTGACGACGCAAGCTATATGACAGGCGCTACACTGCAGACCGACGGAGGATGGACCTCCTTCTAAAACAGAAATCCCCGGCAGAACGGGTCCGGTTTGATCGTGGCCGGACTCTGCCGGGGATATTTAATGCTCTTTTTATCTTACGGAGTATTTTATGCTCTTTTTTACTTACCGGCAATCCTCACTTCACAGTCTTTCCGGTAAAATGCTATTCCATAACAGATAATATCACGGTAGCCCTCCGTTCGAAGTTCTTCCGCATATCCTTTTTCGCTGATCTGTCTGACAGCAGTTTCTGCGTATTTCCCGGTCTGCTCTCGCCACCATATCCTTAATGATAGAGTTCGAACTGGTATTGATCCAATATGGACGCGGGAAAGCATTGATACTGGCATCCAGATCATAGAGAAATTTTATCACACTCCACGGGTTGTATACTTCAGTATCTCCGAACATATATCCGTCATACCATTCTTTCCTATCAGCAAAGCGTTCTTCTACTCCATAGTATTCCATTGCCCGGCGTACTTCCGCCTCGGTAAATCCAAAATGCTCACTATAATTCCTGTCAAGCACAGAAATAATATTCAGATGGTTTAATCCTGTGAAGATGCTCTCCTTGGAGATTCTGAGGCATCCGGTGATCGCCGCAAATTTCAGGCAGGAATTTGTTTTCAGCGCTGATTCAAAAAGGGATCGGACCAGCCCCGCCATTTTATCATAAAATCCGCAGAAATATGCATTCTCAAGCGGCACATCATACTCATCTATCAAAATGATAACCGGCACATTCTTCACTGCATATAAGCATTCACTGAGAAACTTAAGCGCACCTGAGTATTCATCATAAGATGCTTTTCTGTCCATAATATCCCCTTCTTCTTAGTCCTGCCCTTTTCTCAGACGTTCCACTACACTCTCTTTTGCTATTGACTGATAGGCTATGCGTCTTGCAGGAGAATATGGTCAGCTCCGTTCAGAAATGAATGCTGACGCATGGATGTACGGCACAACTACTACAAAAGAATTTACAAATTACCGCAGACCTGATCTGGACAGCACCGCTCAGGTGCCGGAAGGAGACTTCACCGCCGACACCAGTGCATCTATGTACTATGTTTCCCTGGACACAAAGGGCGAGATCGGATGGGAATCCGGTACATTCAATAACAGAGGGCGGGGAGAGTCCCATGTCATTGAAGTGCTCACCGCTTCCACTCCTGCTCCGTACAAAGCGTACCTGAGAAAGCGGGGCGTCTCCTATATCATCGCCGGAGAAGATAAGCTGGACTGCCGCGCAGCCATGGAGAAGCTGTATCAACTGTTCCATATAGAAAAGCTGCTGATCTGCGGAGGAGGCATGGCTGACTGGGCCTTCCTGTCAGCAGGCATGATCGATGAGCTCAGCCTTCTGCTGGCTCCTGTAACGGACGGAAGCCAGGGGAAGGCAGCGTTGTTCTCCCGGATGGAAGACAGCGATATGGGAGCTCCGGTAGAGTTTACGTTGAAAGAGGTTAGACAGACAGAGGGGGGAGGACTGTATCTTCGGTATCTGCCTGAGGATGTGATAAGGTAGATTGAATCAACAATGGCCCCGTCCCCTGCCGCAACTCCAAAGAAACACATTCTTTTCTATTGAAACTATACTCTAAGATTGCCTTAACAAAAGAAGTCTGCCGGCTTTTCTGCCCGCAGACTTCTTTGTTTCAGAATTATTCCCTATAAGCTTCTATACAATATATTTTTTTATAGCACATTCATGCTCTTTCGTCTTTTTATCATAATTTATTCCAACAAGCAAGATTTCTCCCGTATATTGCTCAAGAGATGACGGATATTTCTTCTCCAGGATCTGGCTGATTGCCGCATTTGCATTTTTATTCCATTTGAGCTCTGCAACCAGTGCGGGATACTCCCCTGTATATTCCGGTTTCGGAAGAAATACAAAATCAGCGAATCCTCTTCCCGCAGGCATTTCACGAATTGGTTTGAAATAGTACTGCATTGCACTGAGATAGGCAATCGTAAGCACGCTGCTGAGAGAATTCTCATCATTATACTGGATAGCCGAAGCATATTCCATATGAATTTTCTCCATTCCTTTCGCCACAGCCTCTTCGTCCATATCTAATGTGGCATCCAAAAGTGCTTCGGATTCGCGCTGAAATGCTGTAAATTCATTCCACTTGTCTTCTTCGACAATCTCTGCAAATTCGCTGCGGATTTCTTCATTGGGAATGAACGCTGTCTGATCTTTCTGATCATAGCCGAGATATCCCAGATGTATCAGTAAAGTCAGAACATCATCTTTGTTTCGAAAAGTTACCATATCATTCTGGAAAGACCTTACTCTTACTTTCACACTTCCGCCGGACAACATAGCCAGGATTTCTGTTTTCAAGCCATCAAAATTCATATTAATGAGCGGACGAATCGACTCATAGGTCCCTGTGTCGGACCAGTAGCTTTGAAATTCCCCCCTGAGCATTACACTGACTACTGCTTTGGGATTATATACATGCCTGCCCATAAGGCGGTATCCATCATACCAAATCTTGACAAAATCAAAATCTCTGTGATATTTTTCGCACAGATTTCTGACTTCTTCTTCTGTAAAACCAATATAAGGCGCCAAAGCACTGGCATCAAGCATGGTAAATTCGTCAAAATTATTTAGCGCTGACTGCGTTTTCACTTTCTTTATAGGAAGGATTCCCGTCAAATAGGCAAGGCTGATATATTTCGTCGGCTCTGTCCCTTTAAACATTCCCCTGAGAAAATTGATATATTCTTCCTGCACATTAAGATCTGCAGCCATATCTCTGATCAGAACATCCCATTCATCGATGATAACAATAAACTTCTTTCCTGTTGCAGTATTAATACGGGACATAGCATCCGCCAACGAAGTTACTGCATCATCAAGTAATTCCGGATATTCGTCCCTCAATTCACCGATAACGCTGTTTTTAATGTAAGAAACAACATTTTCCGGACTTCCGGCAGGATCCATACACCATTGAACATCAAAATGAATGACATCATACCGATTTAGATGTTTTCTAAATTCACTATCTCTGCTGATAGTCAAACCTTCAAACATTTTCTCTGAATCACAGCCTCTGCTATAGTAGGCAGTCAGCATATCTGCCGTCATTGACTTACCGAACCGCCGCGGACGGCTGTTGCAGATAAATGCCTGCTTTGTATTGAGTACTTTGTTTGTATACTTTATCAGTCCAGTCTTATCGACATATATTTCCGAATTAAGAGCAACCTGAAATGCACTGTTCTCAGGATTGACAAACCTTCCCATCTTTATCGCTCCTTTCATATCTAAGTCTCCTGGCAGCCAGATCACTATTTCTCATCCCTGCTTCCCAGAATGTAAACTTCCTTTCCGCAAAACGCAAAACCATATTCATATATCTGCCTGTCATCTATTCCTTTACTTTGGAGGATTGCAGCATACCCTTTGGAACGGACCTGTCTCAGAGCTGCCTGAGCAGTTGATATAAGATCCTTCTCTTTTGTTTTATCCTGAACTTTAAATTCCATAATGATGGCAGGCCAGTCCTTTCTCTTTGGCTCCAGCATAGCGTCATATCGTCCAAACCCGCTCTCACGATTTGAAGTGATCACATACTGGTCATTCAGATCAACAATAAGGCCCAATACGAATCCATGATAAAATCTTTCCGGTTCACTCTCTGACGATGGTCTGTTTCCACTGTCAAAATAACTGAAAGTTGCCTGAGAAATACGGTTTATATACACATTCATGGCTCTTACATCATTCTGAAGCAACGCATTTGTGAACTCGTTATAATTCGATGCGGCGGGTGAAAACCATTCTCTTACCAGTTTCCGGAAGAGGAGCATAACCTCAAAATTGGTAACGGCCAGTCTGTATTTTCTGCTCCATTCCGCAGAAGTATCTGTCTGGAACCCTGTTGGATCACTTTTCCTATCAGCGCGTTGCTGCTGGTATTCACCCAATAGGTATCAACTTTCCTTTTATCAATATAATTCAATATTGACCAGGGATTGTAAATATCCGTCTTTCTTCCAAATGTAAATCCATCGTAACAGCGTTTTACTTCATCTCTTCTGTCATAAAGACCATACTCTTCCAAAACCTGAAAAACTTCCGTTTCCGTAAACCCGAAAATATCCTCATACTTCTCCGTTGTGACAGTCACAACTTCAATATTATTCAGATCAGAAAAGATCGATTCTTTGCTGACTCTTGTAATTCCTGTCAATATCGCTCTTTCCAGAAAAGGATTGCTCTTAAAGGCTGAGTTAAACAGCCCACGGGTAAATTCCGTAAACTCTTTCCAGTATCCGCTCACATATGCTTCCTGCATTGGAGTGTCATATTCATCGAGAAGAATGATAACCTTTTTGTGATAAAACCGAAACAGGAAATCCGAAAGTCTTCTTATCGCTATAATGATCTCATAGTTTTCCGAATCAGACGAAATCCTGTTGAAATACTCTTTTTCCCGTTCTTTATATTCAACGGAAAAAAAATGCTCAGTCATACTCATTGTAAGAGTTTTCCCAAAACGCCTCGGCCGGGCGATCAGGGTTACCTTGTTCCCCGATTCCCACCACTCTTCAATAAATCTGGTCTTATCGATATAAAACAGATTATTTGTGATCAGCTCGTCATATTGCTGATATCCGATAGATACTTTTTTCATGAAATACTCTATTCTCCTGCCAGTATACGGTGCTGAAAATTCTCTGTAAGATTGCAATTCCATATTTATCATTATATCTTCAGATTATCTACAGGACAATACAATTTTAAGTATTGAATGGTAAAATCATGTCTACTTTCTCATTCTATAACCGACAGGATTTCTTCATATTCTGTTGGCAGTTTCAACTCAGGCTTATCATTAATCTGATATGCGAGAGGATCTGTTTTTTCCAGAACTTCCTCCAACATCCCCGGTATTTCCTTTATATTCTCCGCACAGACTTCTGCACTAGTAGAATCTCCATTCTCCAAATAAAGCTGATAACCTACATAAAGCATATTGAAGTAATCCAGGTATTCATCCAAACTATACCTGTAATATTCCAATGCCTTCTCTTTATATGTGATCATGTTACCAAAATCGCCGCGGGAATAAGCAGCTCTCGCTTTTGCATTATTCGCCAGTGGATTATCCGGATTTATTTCTAAAATATGCTCTGCCAGTTCATCCATTTTTTCTGCATTCTCCGCCTCTTTCAATAATTGCATCCATGCATTTGTATATCCCGGATATACAAGAACTGACTCACGATACATTTTCAAATAGTACAGTGCTGACGCAGTACTCAGCCACATACTGAAGCATAAAATTACGACTGTCCCTGATACAAGAACACTTTTCTTTGTAAATTCTTTTATTACTTTATTATCCGAGCCATCTGCATCCATAGCTGTGAATAAAAGGAAAACTATAGAAATAAACTGAAGATTAAAATCCATCATACTGTGAAGCATAATCACAATAATAATCATTTTGCTTTGCATATTTCCTTTTCGTATTCCTAATACAACAGCCCAGAGGAAAATACCGGTAGGGATCCATCCGACATCAAGTAACAACTGTAACAGTTCATTATGGACATTCACAACAGAGTACACTCCTGTCTGAAATGAACCCTGTATAAAATAGTATCCCATATAGCCAAGCCCTAAAGGATGCTTCAGAATAACAGGAATTGCATCCTTAAAATATAGCAGACGTCCCAGGAATGTACTGGAAGAAAAAGATATGGTAAATATCCTTCCTACGGAGGCCGTATCACCTGTTATCAATACATAAATACCTACTACTGCCACTACCGTCAGCAATAAGCCAAATAGGGCTAGGCAAATCTTCCTCTTCTTTGAAAGAAAAGTAAATCCTGCTACCGCTAAAAGAAGAAGAACAAATCCCGTACGGCTTCCTGTTATAATTATTCCTGTCAAAAGAATAATAAGAATCAAAAAATCCAGAACTTCTTTCTTTTCTTTCTTCCATTTGATCCTAAATAATACAATTATAATCCCTGTGAGCAAGTATAATGCAAAAGTATTTGGATACTGAAAAAAACCTGCAAGGCGATTATTAACAGTAAAATATTCTTCAAATACGGGAATCCTGCCCAATACTCCGGATGCAACTGTCATAATTGCGCCCGATGCCGGTATATAAGCCATCAAATCGTGTTTCTGATGCGTATCCAACTGTTCTATAGCTAAAACAAGCAACGGCAATGGCAGATATTTTAACATTCCAAATAATGCCATTCCTGCATCAACAGCCCAGAACGCACTCAAACCGTATGCTATAGTCATTACAACAGCAGCTAACAAAACTGTACTTCTGAAAATAAGTATTCTTCCCGTATTCCTGAAGCAGTAGCCGAGATACCCTAAAA
Organism: uncultured Mediterraneibacter sp.; assembly: GCA_944381495.1. Lineage (GTDB taxonomy): Bacteria > Bacillota > Clostridia > Lachnospirales > Lachnospiraceae > Mediterraneibacter. The sequence continues at coordinate 15,668 of CALWLJ010000004.1, forward strand.
TAGATATGCATGCCACCGCTGATGACCATTCATAATACATTCCCATAAAGAATGGGAAAACACATAATAGAATCTTCAACGGCTCTGGATTATTTTTCTTTTCTTCTTTTTTAAATTGTCGTATAGTTTTTCTTTTTGACATATACCCTCCCTGATAAAAACCAGAACTCTGTTAAAAATCGGATAGGTGAAGTAAAGCTTCCCCTATCCGCCACGATAATGCGGACAACTCACAGCTCTGCTGTTCACTGACCATCGTCCGGCAAATGACTGCTCGTGCAAGCACAGCAGTCGCTTGCCGGTCTTATCGCATAAAATTATCCCCGGCAGTTGATTTTCCCGCCGGGGTATCATTCAAAAAATATTGAGGCAATTATACCGTTTTTCTTTTCTTTATAATTACCATACCAGTACACGTTGCCGCAGATACAAGCCCAACTACAAGCCATAATGTAATATCAACGTTATCACCGGTTTTCACATTACCGCTCGCAACTTTACTGTTTGTTTTACCAGAAGCTGTTCCGCTAGAGCCTGTCCCGCTTCCTGCTCCTGAACCAGCACCACTGCCTGATCCAGCGCCTGTGCTTCCACCTTCACCGCTTTCATCTAATATTGTAAGGTAAGTACTGATGCTGCCATCAATATAATTAAGTGTAACCGTATGCCTTCCTGTAGAAAGAGTGTCAAGATAAGAGGACGCGAAAGTCAGGACAGTGGATCCCTCTTCAACTGTGTAATTTGACGGATCTACAATCTCTCCATCCATCTCAACACTTACAAATTTATTGAATTCACCAGTACAGTAAATGACGACATCCCGACCAGAGAAACGAATATAAGTGTCGTCCGTCCGGTCTGGAACGATTGCCAGTTCTATTGAATCATCTAAAGATACAAAATTAAGGATATTATCTGCTGCATATGTCTCTGCAATTGTTCCGGGGTAACCATAAATCGTGAACCCTTCAACTGTTACCGTCGGAATATTTTCACCTTGTACCACCTTCTCATATCCAAGAGCATAGTCACCAATTTCCGTTACACTATCAGAAACTGTTATACTTTTCAGCCCTGTACCGCAAAATGACCATGTTCCTATCGATGTTACATTATCCGGAATTGTAACATCAGTAAGACTCTCACATCCGGCAAACACACCATATTGAATGCTTGTCAGACTGTCGGGAATTTTAATATTCGAAAGGTTGGTACAGTTAGCAAAAGCCTGTGAACCAACAGAAACAACACTATCAGGTATATTAATATTACTTAAACTGCTGCAATAATTAAACACCTGCGAGCCAATAGATTCAACGCTATCAGGAATATTAACATTTATCAGGTTACGACAGTATTTGAAAGCTCGATCTTCTATTATGTTGACACTATTTGGAATAATAATCTCAGTGAGACTGTCGCAGGAAAAAAATGCACTATTTCCGATTATTTCCACACCAGGTTCTATAACTAAATTTTCCAGATTTTCACAGTTCTCAAACGCAGATTCACCAATTTCTTTGACACTTCCGGGAATTGTAATCTTTTCCAACCCCGATGAACCAAATGCAAACACGTCAATTGATGTCACACCATCTGGTATCACAATTTCGGACAAATCATAACATCCAGAAAATGTATTACTCAATATTTCGGTTAAGCTATTTGATAGATATACCTTTTTTAGACTACTGCAAGATTTAAATGCAGAACTTCCTAAACTAACGACACTGTCCGGAATAGTAATTTCTAAAAGGCTATTACAGTAGCAAAATGCATCTTCTTCAATACTTGTAACAGAGTCCGGTATAGAAACTTGCGTTAACGCTTCGCAAAATTCAAATGCACTGTCCCCAATACTTGTCACTCCATCTTCAATTACTACAGCTGTAATTTCATCCCTGTAATCACTCCATGGAGCGTCCCCCTCAATCTCCATTGCTCCGTTTCCAGAAATTGTAAGAGTTCCGTCTGATGACAGAATCCAGGTCAGATTCTCTCCTACTGTTCCTGATGGAATATCCTGACTCTCATCTTCTATTTCATCTACATCAGTTTCACCCTCATTTGTATCATTGCTTCCGTCTGTATCAATCTCATCCTCCGGCAATGCATCAGCTTCATCATATTCGGCCAGATCAGTTTCTGACATCATATTTTCATAAGCTGTCTCCGTGTTACTTTCATCAATAACACCCTCAGCAAAGCTGTCTGTGACAGCATCCTCGGCCGCTCCGACAGCGACACCGGTCATCGGGTATAACAGCAAAGCTGTTGATAATGCCATTGCTAAAACTTTCCTCTTCATTCTTACTTTTCCTCCACTTAACTAAATATCCATTTATTACCTGCTCACTGGCTTACCCAATCTTTCGTTTCTTTTGAACGATCAAAATTCCTATGCCAACTGCTGCTGAACCGATTACAGTCATCAGCCACAAGTTAACATTTTCCGTATCGCCTGTCTTTACAGATGTTGTTGCATTTCCAGTGTTTGTAGTGTTTCCGCCAGCTGTTCCTGAACCAACACCTGCACCATTATCAGAGGTGTCAATCACACTGCCCCTTTCAAGAATCATAATAGGGGTGCTTACACTTCCATAAATATAATTCATTGTAACTGTGTGTCTTCCAGGTGAAAGTGTATCCAGATATGCGGATGTGAAAGTAAGGATTGTAGATCCTTCTTCCAATGTATAATTAGATGGATCTACTACCTCTCCATCCATTTCCACACTCACAAAGTCACCAAGCTCACCTGTACAATAAATAGTCAGGCCTTCTCCCGATCCGATTACATATGTGCTTTCCGCTAATTCGGGGACAACCTGCAGTTCGTCCTGTGCCTCACTTACTAGTTTAAAATTAACGTTATTATCACCGGCATATGTCTCTGCTTCAGTTCCGGGATATCCGTAAATTGTGAATCTATCTACAAGAACAGACTTTTCTCCTTCATCTGTTTCAACAAGATAATATCCTACAGCCGTATGTCCTATTGATGTAACACTCTCAGGAATCACTATACTTTTTAACCCGGTATTCAAGAAAGCTGATAACTCAATCTCTGCCACACTATTAGGAATTACAATATGTGTTAAACTGGTACAATCTTCAAATGCCCATGCTCCTATATAAGTAAGTTTATCAGGAAGATGGATTTCTTTCAGGCTTCTGCACTCGTGAAAGGTCAACCGACCAATTGAGGTTATATTATCGGAGAGAACTACTCTTTCCAAATTTATGCAGTCTATAAATGTTTCGATACCTATATCCGTCACGCTATCCGGAAGTTCGATTTCTGTTAAACTTGCGCAAGAGACGAAAGCTTGCGATCCAACATCTTCAACTCCCTCTGGAATTATTACTGAAGTAAGACTGGAGCACTCAGCAAAAGCATAATCCCCTATTGTTTTTACTCCTTCAGGAATCACAATTTCCTTTAAATTACTACAGTAACTAAACATTCCCCACGAAATCTCGTTTATGCTATTCGAGAGCTTAATCTCTTCTAAGGAAGAACAATCTTCAAAAGTGTTACTCCCTATTTCTGTCACACTATCCGGAATCACAATTTCTTTTATATATTTATTCCCCTGGAATGCCTCCCCCGCAATTTTTGTAATAGTATCCGGGATTAGAATAGTCGTTTTATCACCAATACAGCTGATCAGGGTTTTATTTATGATCAGCAGACCATTTTCATCTACTGCCTGCTCACTCCATGGTGTTCCACCAAAAGCGTCCTGTCCGACCTCATCCAACTCCAGATTCTCAGAATATGTAATCTCAGATAAACTGCTACAGTTCTCAAATGCATGTTCCCCAATACTGGTCAAACTGTCCGGAAATGCAATCTCTGTCAGTCCGGAGCAGTTTGCAAATGCATAATCTCCGATCCACGTTACTCCAGAAGGAATAGAAACTTCTGTCAGATTAGCGCAATCGCTAAAAGCGTATGGTGCAACACATGTTACTCCTTCGTCAAGTATGACACTTCTGATATCATCTTTATACTCGTGCCATGAAATTTCGGTAGCATTAATCGAGGATCCCCAACCCATATCTCCAGTTCCAGATATGTTCAGTACTCCATCTGCTGTCAGCTCCCATACCACCTCATCATTTTCACATGTCCCGGATGCAATGATTCCCGTTTCGGTCTCATTATCGTCCTCTGCATTTTCAGATGCATCTGCCTTGTCAGTTTCTGCATTGTCTTCTTCCGAAACATCCATCGATAAATCATCGCCAGTTTCATTATTTTCAACAGGCATATCTTCAGATTCAGACGCTATATCATCAGCATTTTTATCTTGAACATTTTCTATTCCTGGATCTGTTTCAGATTCACCACTCTCATCAACCGCATCGGCTTCTGCTATTTCTGCAGTCATAACCTTCGCCGATGTATCAACAGAATCTGCGTTAACTGTGGATAAAGAAGGACCGCAGATCAAAATTGAAGATAACACCAATGAAATGATCTTGTATTTCATGATTGCCCCCTCCTGGAATTTGTATTATCGTAATGATTTTACGCTTTTTCGTTCTATTTTGCAATAGTGAGCTCTGAGTTTTTAAGAAAAAGCAAAAAGCCATTTTCTTCTTACTGCCGCACAAAACCACGCTCATTCAGAACAAATGAATTTCCTTCCAGAGAATAATCATAAACTCTGAGATCTTCATTATGTTCTCCCAAAACAATCTGACTCTCATCTATTATGAAATATCTCCCCCAATACCAGTCATCCGATGTTTTTACCTCATATGTACCGTCAGCATCAAAAGTATATGTCTTATCATCGTCAGACCAAACACCAGTCAAGTTAAAAGCGATTCTGTCATCAGCTTTCACCAGCGTAACCTCATCCGAAACTAGCTGATTGTTTGAAATATGCACTTCCGGTGAAAATCCATCATCCTCCATTGCCTTTAAGATCATACTTGAGGAAGAAATCTGTTGTACCATACCATGTTTTGCTTCTGCGTCTCCTTCCAGGTTCGCATAATACAATGTACCAAATCCATTATCAGGGCTTTGAGTATAAATATGGTATACATACTTGTAATCGACAGAATGCCAAAATCCATCAATATTAAAATAACTTGCTTCAGGAACCTGAACCTGCTCTGTTTCCTGAGGATAATCGATGGGAGTATCATCCACTTCTTCCAGGAATTCATCTTCTGCCGTTTCTTTCTTTTCTTTATTTATCTCAATTATCATATCTTGAACTTTATCACCATTTGCATCTGTATCTGCATCTGTCAGTGTGAAATCAACTTTCACCATATCTGTTCCAACAGAACTTTCATCAATACTCATTCCGAACCATTTGTTGTTCCATGATGATTTCTCCAATGAAATAAAATTAATTGAATGATCTGCAAGAAGTTTATTTGCCCTGTCGCAAAATTCCTGCTGAGTTGTCACACGCTCATCCTCTGTTGCGGCATAATAATCATATCCGGCAGTATAACGTATCCGTTGTTCTCCCTCCTGAATAAAATAATCTTTTAATTCTCTATCTCTATATGTCAGCTTTCTGGAAATCATAAACAATTCGCTTTCGCTGTCAAAATCAGCGCTCATATCATACACCGTAATTTTTTCCTCATATTCTTTTTCTTCTGCCGATTCAGCAAATACAGGAGTACCTTCTTCCATAGATACGCAGACGAGTAAATCATTGACGACTGCCACATAACATCTGCTCTTGCTACAGTCATGATCCCACAATATCGGAAAAGATATTCCGCCGGACGACTCTATATAATCCTGATAATGATTAATAACCAATCGTACATATCCTTCCTGATATTCATCGGATATATATGCACAGACAAATGTATTTGGATATTCTTCTGTATCTGCCGTTTTATAAAATACTGCCCCGCCATTTGACGATTCATTCAGCGACGTCTCATAACTAGAAGATTGTCCCCCACCCTGACTTGTAATATGTGTAACTTGGCTGCCGTATAAAGTGCTGTCAGCAATTCCATATTTATTTTCTACAAATGAACGTAGCTTGTCTTTTTCACTTGCTTTCTCTGTATTTCCGCCTGGCTTATCAGAATCCACTGTGTTTTCATGCGAACAAGAGCATAACAAAATACAACAGAGCAGCATGCATATAACTGAAACAATAATACTAAAACTTTTTTTCTTTCCCTTTGTGTCCATTTCTGCTTTCCTTTACATATATTATCTAACTGATTACATCCTGTTTTCTCATTTCTTCATTTGCCATTTCAACCAGGCTGTTCAGATCATAAATCACTGATTTTCTGATACTTCCCGACGGATAGTCAAAGTAAAGTTCATCCCCCATCACATCGCTGAGATATGGCAGATATGCCAGGGTCTGACAATCCTCATCTAAAAGCACTCCATAGCAATATCCGTCTGCCGTAACGTATTGGGTAATAATATTATCTCCTGCCTGTGTTACATAAGTGAGATATGCGTCTTCACTTAACTCACAGATCTTTTGCCCAGATTCTGCATCGTACACCTGCGGACTATCATGCAGGCGTGCCTCTATCCGGTAATCATCTGTATAAAACACCTCATCCAGTGTCATATCCGGAGGTTCTGTAGCGGACTCTGATATTAGTTCACCATTTTCTCCGCTGTATGTCATAACTTTTCCATCACTATAAGTTACTTCCAGCCAGGACTCATCTCCTGTCCTCACATATTGTTGATCATACACGTTCTCAGGATCCGGAAGACTCTGCTCTGCTATCACATTTCCTTCCATATCGCAAATGCGAAACTGTTTATACGAAAAGAGCATAACTGTCTGTTCATCTGCACTGATCCTTGCTTCATCATGATCAAAAGAAGCGTCATATGTCAGAATTTCATTGGTCGAATTTTCTTCATATCTCAATACACAAATTTTAGGCGTATCAATCTGACCAGTCAATACCGTATCGCCTGCCGATTTCAAAAAGCTCACATTCCCCATATCTTCAGTCTCTGAGATCAGATCTGCATTTTTATCGAAAAATAATAATTGGTCATCAGCAGAAACGGCACTGTAATTGTCACTGACAACAAACTGCTCAATCATCTTGTCCGTAGTCACCAAAGGAGTCTGATCACCGGTAACCGGATCCATCTTCACCAGGATCTGATTCACCTGGACATAAATACCATTTTCATCCGTTTGTACATGAAAGCTGCTCTCCGACTCCATACCTGCAGTCTGACGCCTGCCTTCTGCATCTATGATCGCGAATATCGAAGCATCAGAGTCTGCTGCTGCGAAAGCAAGATAATTTCCGCTAAATCCACCTTCAAACCATGAATATCCAGAGTCTTCATCCAGTATTTTCAATTCATCCTCATCATCTGACAGACAAAAAATACCCAAAGAACCATCTGAAAAGCTCGCCGCCAGCAATGAGCCATCACTGCTTATCTCAAACAAGTTGTTATCCGGATTTGCAAAACTGTCGCTTACCATTGAGACTGTCTGGCTTCTTCCGCCAAAGTCTATTTCACCAATCTGTTCCCCGGTAGAACCGTCATACAGAATTGCTCTGCTGTCATCCTTATATACTGCTGCCGCAATATTACCTGCTGGAGCAACAGTAATTGCTGTAGCAGGCACTCCGGTCCAGACTGCTCTCTGCTCTGATATGCTGTATGCGGTAATCCCGTCTTCACCCGCATAGATTACGGTATCGTTATCCAGATACTCTATTTCTGCCAGAGCAGAATCTATAGCTGGCAGGACAGCTATAACTTCTGCTGTTTCGATATCAATGATTGCCGCATTCTTCTCATAGATACAGGCTGCTGTTTGCCCATCTGGAGAAACAGACAGATACAACGGATTTTTCTCCAGATCAATGATTCCACCTGTTTTGAAACCATCAGCAAGGTCATATACACCAAGAGCATCCGTCAGTGCCTTCTGGACTTCTGCTGTTTTCTCAGGTGTAAAAATATTCTTATCTTCCGGTATCGCGTCTAATGCATATTGGAGTGCCAGATCTACATCTCCCTTGGCAAGTGCGCTCTCTGATCGCGCTGCCAGATTTAAAACTCTTTCTTTTTCCTGCATTCTTTTCAGTCCGACAAAGCCAACGGATAATCCTAAACAGAATAATACCACTACTGCAGCACACGCAATTCTTCCTCGTCTCTTCAGGCGTTTTACTCTGGGATCCTTGTCCCGCAGATGAAGAAATGCATTCAGCATTTCTTCAGCAGATTGATATCGCAGATCCGGGTTTGGATTCATTGCCTTTGTAATAATCTCAACCACCTGAGGACTGAATTCATCATCTGAAAGTGGTTCCACTTTTTTTGGATATTCAGCCGGCCTGTGACCGCTTAACAAATGATATAATGTTGCTCCAACACTATAAATGTCTGAACGGACATCAGGAATAAATTTACGATAAACTGTCTTTGACTGTTGCGATGCTCCCATTGCCTCTGTTTCAGCATCCATAGTTTCTGTCTCATCATCTGTTTTTTCATCTGTTTCTTCTATTTCTTCTTTACTGATAACTTTCTGTGAATAACCCGGACCGTAATGTTCTGGTGAAGAATAACCTGGGCTTCTTCCCACTACGTTTTCCTCTCCCAGAGCAAGGGCAATGTTAAAATCAATCAGGCAGATACTGTTATCCGGTGTCCGCATGAGATTGGCAGGCTTAATATCACTATGTACAAATCCGCGCGGAGGATCGCCGTGAGTCGGGCTATGCAGATAGGCCAGCGCTTCCAGCAGCTGAATGGCCCATGCGATCACCTGGGGCTGAGAGAAACGTTCTCCTCTCTTTAATGGAACATTCAGACTTTCTCCTTCAATGTAGTCCATGACCGTGTAGACAATTCCATTTTCAATAAAAAAATCATAAACCTGAGGTATATACGTATGCCTCAGGTTTTTCAGAATATCTACTTCACGGCGCAGAAGCTCCGGACGAGTGGTTATCTTTCTTTTATCCGCCTTGAGAACAACCTTTTTCCCAAGTCTCAGATGAATAGCCAAATACACATTGCTTCCGCCGCCATAACCGATTTTTTTGATTATTTTATAAGTGGACTCCAGTATTCCAGACATTTACATCCCCCATCCTGTTCTGCCGCGCAGATAATCAGCGCCGAAACATCATCTCTCTCACCACGTTCTACCACTTCTTTCACAGCGCCATTAAGACGCTGCCTGATCATCTTCTCATTTGATATATCTTCAGGTTTAAACCATCTTATAAGTTCATTACTGTCTATTTTGTGTCTGAAACCATCACTGCACAGAAGATATACCGCATTCTCTTTCACCTCACCACTGATATAGACCGGTCGTATCCGTTCAGACGCTCCTATTCCCTGAATGAGGACACTGGACATTTTTTTCAATCTTCCCGTTTGGATACCGGATATATTTTTCTCTGCAAAGCAGGAAAGTGTCTGATCAATCGTGAGCTGATGAGCTTTGTCGGTTATCTCATAGGCGCGGCTGTCTCCAACATGGACAATATGATATTCCCGCTCCAGAAAAATCATTGCCGTCACAGTAGTACCAACTCGGGTCTGCATTTTTCTGCCGTACTCCCGCAGATCGAAATGTATTTTCTGCAAAAGTTTTTCCCATGAAGCATATATCAGATCTGCCAGTTCATCATCAGACCCTTTTGCATATTTCTTTTTCCAAAACCATTCTGCGAATTGACGGACAACTTCTTTACTTGCGAATTCGCCTTTTTCCAGGCCACCCATCCCATCGCAGATAACTGCAAGAACACAATTCTGATCGGCAAAATATCCTGGCAGAATCAGCACTGAGTCTTGATTAACTGATTTTCTTTTGCCTTTCTGAGTTAATCCGGCTGATAAATATTTCATATGCTCATTCCTTTATTGATGCGTCAGACGAAGTTCCAGTTCTTCGTCAGCAATTCGAAGTTTTGATCCGGGACGCAGCAGCCTAGGGGCGTCGCCCTGTCTGATCTGTTCCCCATCAGCAAATGTACTATTCTTCGAACCATTGTCTGCAATATATACATTTCCATCCCGTACATAAAGAATAGCATGAAGCCGTCCTATCTTACGATTACCAGATATGCAGATTTCAGAAACAGACGGACTTCTTCCTATCCTGACTATATTTTCCTGTATCACATAATCTTCGCCAGTACTTATCCGATGTAGTATATATTCAGGCTCATGATTCTGCTCTTCCCCTTCTTCCATAAAAATGGTATCTGTTGATTCTTCGCTATTATCCTGTTTGTTTTCTTCAGCGGTATCAGAATAAGATAAATCTTCAATCTGTTTTTTCAGTATCTTCGGATCAAATGACTTATCTCTTCCGAGAGAGCTGATCAATGTTGCGATATAACTACAATTCTCTGTCTGATCATATTTAATATCAAAAAGTAATTCTCTCAAAAAAGAACCCGGATTCTTTTCATTACTTATAACAGGGAGCACGATCATAAAAATCTGTGCTGTATCCGGATTAATATAAACATTGGTTTTATCCAATACATACGAAGATATCTCCAACATATATTCCTCTGCTGCTATGATTCCATCTGCTGCAGATTCAAAAACAGAAAGGATCTGATCTCTGCAAAGAATCTGATCCAAATAGTCTTGTAAAGGCTCAAGATCAGTAATATCATATTCTACTTTAAGTTCATCATCTGATTTTTCAAATCTGGCGGGTACTGTACCAGGTATCCTGTTATTTGACAGCATCCCAATTGTAAGCTTGTCCAGTTTTTCTTCATCTTTCACTGTATAAATCAGATACTTTTTTTCAGACCGCTCCTCATAGTCAAATAAAGCCATTGTTATGTTCATCCTTTCATCAACACCATTTTGCAAAATATACCTCTCTATATCCTTGTCAACGAATCAAGCCCGGCAATCTTTTCTAACAGATCTTTTCCTGAGACGTCTTCATAATTAAGGATACCGGCAGCAACAGGAAACATTGATTCACTAATCATTCTGCCGCCGGAGACAAAACGGTTATATAGCAAAACAGCCTTTTCTGTGATATTACAGGGATCTCTGTCTTCTATTGTTTCTACAGCTTCACAAAAACGTTGAAATTTGTCCATACCTTCCGGACTCCCGTCTGTTACATAGACAATTCTGTCGGAATAGCGTTTCATTATTTCTAATATTCTGACATTCAGATCTCTTGAATAGTCAATAATAATTTCTTCGTATCTTCCATGTTTTGCCAGATTATACAGAAGAACATATAATTCTTCATCCTGCAGTTCCATCATATCGCAGGCATTTCGACATGGATTGAAAAAATGAACTCCAGATAAATCCTTCTGTATCAGACTGTCTATTTTACGATAAAGATTTCCGTTTTTTTCTTTCAGAAAATGAATAACATCTGAAAAGCTATATTCATTTTCGCCCGAAAAATATAAATTTGAATTTCCAAAATTATCGAGGCTGATGTAAATGACCTTTTTCTGATCTTTGACACATCTGAGCGTATATGATGCCGCAGCCACAGATGTTCCACATCCTCCCTGAGCGGATGTAAATAAAACGATCCTCGTTCCAGACTCTTTCAGCACGGGAATCATCTCTTCGCTAAAGGTACAATCATACAAATTGAGTATATCCTGGCAAATCTTTTCAGCTTTCTGATATTTAAATACTACCGGATACCCATGAATCTCATTCCTGTCTGGTTCCTCAGAAAAAACACCTGTTATTATATTTTGCGGCAAACTGGACTGATCAACCATATCTGTCTCATCAAGCAGAATAATATCCGGTTTCAGTTCTTCTATATTCTTATAGAAAACTACATTATCTGAGAAACAAGTCATGTTGATCGCGTCTGAATATCTCTTCTGGAAAATGTCTGAAAGCCTTTTTAAAAACTTTTCATCATGATTCAGAACAGCTAATTTTATCCTCATTGCTCCATCTCCATCCCGTGTTAATTGATATGTATTATCGTAAATATTATACGTCTCAGCATTGTAATTTGCAATATTGACTTCTTTTATAATTATCAATGGCACGGCGTACTACCATTACAACCTGAAACTGAAAATAAGATCATCTGGAGGTGACTACTTTCATGGATATATTGGAAAAAATCACGCAACTTCGTCTCGAACGCGACTGGACCGAATACCAGCTGGCAGAACGTTCCGGGCTAACTCAATCCACCATATCATCGTGGTACCGCAAAAATATGCTCCCTACAATTCCGTCACTGGAACGGATCTGTGATGCTTTTGGGATTACTCTTTCTCAGTTTTTCCTGGAAGAAGATGAAAACAAAGTATCAATTACAGATCAGCAGCGAAGGCTTCTTGAATATGCGGCCAGACTTGATCCCGACCAATATAGTACATTGCTGAATTTTCTGAAAACACTATAAGTCAGAGCAAGACACTATAAAATCAGCACAGATTCAAAAGGATGGAATGAATCATTCTCTGTCTTTTTTAGTCTGTGCTGATATTTTTCAAAGATATCAATCTTTAAAGCGATATCCGCATCTTCCGCAGAATTTTTCTCCTGGCTTATGCATATTACCGCATTTGGGGCAAAAAGTGGTATTGTATAGTATCTCCTGATTATGCTGCGTCTTTCGATTTTTTCCGTGTAGCCTTCTTTCAGGCTCTGAAATTTCTTTTTCTCCCTGTCTTTTCCTGTTACCCTTCTTCAGCCTATTCTTCACCTTCCAAGCTCCTAGTGTTATTAATGACACGGAAAAACACACTGCAAAGATATAAAGTAAAAGTTTTTTATAGTGGAAGCATCTGAATGAAATTTGTTCTGAATACTTTCCTTCATCCGAACAGGTATATTTAAGAATATTGCTGCCCTCTTCAAGCTCTGACGTCCCTGCGTTATACGGCAAAATATAGTTCAATTCTGTTTCACCTGAGTAAACATGAATATCACTGTTTTCCAGTAAAAGCTGCTCCGCGACAGTACTTTCAAATATAGGAAGTGCTTTCCTGTCCACTTCGAAGTTGCAGCTTTTTACCCCAAGTATTCTTTCTGTATAATGCTCAACATCTTCCGGGAACCATGACTGAAAACTTACTTCATAATAACGATTTCCCTGGTCATCATATATCCGAAGACTGTCTCCGTCTTGTAGTCTGCTGCTTAAGTCTTCTTTAATCATCTCATGATATTCATCGGCAATTTCTCCGTTCATACAGAATAGAATCGAACGCTTTATTTTTTTCAACTCGTCTGACAAATCTGTCCAAATCTGTATAGAGTCAAACATCACTGCTTCATCATAATAAAAACGTACATTTCCATTTTTCTCATCACATGAAACAGTGTTTCCACTGACATTTACCAGGCCATTATCATATGTATCATCATCTTCTTCACTTATTTCCTGTACTGCCGCAAGATTCTCGTAATCGTCTGTCAGTTCCAAACGGTATCTAAATCCCCCTTCTTCTGTAAGCAGGGGCTCCACATCAATACTTTCTTCCGTTTCCATTCTTACTGTACTTTCATCTTTATAGTATTTTCTATGGCTGATATTCACCGATGTTCTTAACACTATCATAGTGTTTCTGACCAATTCCTCTTCAGTTGTTGCTGTGAAATTCACCGTACAGGATCCGGAATCACTTTCATATGTGGCTCCGCATGCTTTGCTCCGTTCTTCTACAGCAGACAATGCTGAGGCAGCCATTTCTTCTGTTGGACGTATCTCAATTGTTCTGGTCCAAGCTCCGTCCTGATCCAAAACCGTATTTATTTCAATATTGTCACATGAGAACACATCCTCTTCCGCTGTGTTAAACGCACCGGAATTACTAAACTCTTCTCCATTTAATATAATCTTGTCCGAATGAACCTGTAAAAAGCCGGAAAAATCTTGCTCTTCCGTAAGTTCTTTCTGGTTCATCGCACGCCCGATAAATCCAAAAAGTTCAGAAGGAAGAAAGTTCTCAATATAATCTGTTTCTGTTACTGAATAAGTTGTAATCGGCTTCTCTCCCAACAAAACAGTCAGCTTTTCCTCATAATCAATATAAGAATCAAAAGAAAACCTGAGAATCAAATACAGATTTCTCCCCTGCGATTTCGTACTACATGTAAACCAGTCCTGCTGATTCTGACTGATCATCATCTCCAAGGTTGTTCGGCCTCCGGATACAAAATTCTCCAGATCAGAATTCGAGATCCGACATATAGTAATCCTGTTTCCGGCGAACTCATCCATATTTCGAAAACTTTCCTGTGCTCCCACCGGTACGGCTGTAAATGCCAGCATTAATGCAAGAATTCCAAATATTCCAGCCCTTATTCTGCCCATATTTCATTCCTCAATATAAATTATAACGATATAGTACCTCTGACTCTGACCAGGATGGCATTGTATAAAAGAAGATTCTGTTATCTACCATCTCCATATCGCATTCATCCATATTACATGGAATTTCGTCAAGACTTACAGTTGCAATTTTTGTCTTTGTTGTCATAGATTCGTCCATACGATATAGTTCCAATTCTGTCTCCGTCTGATCCATGTAATACCAGTACCCAGCTTCGTCCTGTTCAAAGGTAAAAAAAGCTGTCCTGCTGCTAACTGATGTAATTACTCGTGAGCTTCCGTCCTCCGCCTGGTAAAGAACTACATTATACTTTCCATCCTCTCCATCCAGCTCTGTGAGGATCCCTTTTTCTGTTGGATTCCACCCGGAAATTCCTTCTGCCTCTACATAATTACCTTCGTCTGCTGACAGCCAATATCCAGTCGCTGCAGTTTCCCTCAGATACCCATTAGAAATAAGTTCAAATGCGGCATAATAGTTCCCCATATCGTCCTTTATGCACTGTTGAGGAGTCAATTCGCCCTCATATGTTTCAAGAATACGGCCCTCATTTGACATCAGATAGTAGAAGCAATCCGGTCCTGTCAGCCAGGAAAACGCATTTTCTTCCTGGGTGAGAACAAGGTAATTTCCATCTTCTTCCACCATGATTTCCACACTCTCTTCGAACTCCGCAAGCTTTTCCTTCTCCAACGAAAACCTGTCAATCGTATAAATCTGCGTATCAGTAAACGAAGGCACATAATAGAAATCATCATCATCCATGAGCAGTACATACTTTACATCTTCCAGAATAATTTTGGTAACTGTACCATCCTTACTTATACGTCTTACGTTATATGACTCATCTTCAACTGGTTCCAGAACATAAATATACGATTGATCGAGTCCGCATATTGAGAAAAAATCGCCTTCGTAAATCACATCACGGCTGAAGATTTCTTTGCTTTCCCGTAACAGCTTGCCATTTGTCCCCTTATAGTAGAAGTCATTCTCATCTTCTGCCGTCATCTTATTCCAGGTCATAGTATCTTCATTATAATGCGTCTCTCTCTTCTGTCCGGTTTCCCATAAAGTAATATCAAGAAGAGTTCCTTCCCATTCCAAAGCCGTGGAGGCATTTATACCCCATAATTTCACCTGCATTTTCAAGCAGGCCTTTAAATCTAATATTTTTGCATAAAGTCTTGCATAATATGACGAATTTAGTCCGGCAGAAGACTCCTCTTTATCAGAAACCTCCAGAGTTATACCACCTTCAACTTCTCCTCCTATTTTTGCAATCCCCGCATCCACAAGATTAATATTAAAAAAATAAAGGAGCGCAGAAGTTCCTATATGTATATCAGCATCTGCATTAGCTTCTATCTTTACTTCATAGCTTATCTCTGGTTCTTTTGAGTCATCTTCAAACGAATGTACCAAATTGTTGTCTTTTACAAAAACAAACTTATTCTCGAACTCATCTGAATATTCAAAGTTTTCTGTCATTTTAAGAGATAAGTTTCCATACAAATCGATATACAGCATAAAGCCGCAAGACAATGGAACATATTCATGTCGCTTCTCGATATTTGAATTTAGGCTGTTTCCGATTCCAGATACATAGACGGGAGCCTGACAGCTGCAGTCAAAATACAGAATAGGAAATACTTTCTTCTTTAGCCCCTGCAGTTTTACAAAGCTGAGAATTTCTTCCTCTGTTGTTTTACCGGATACTTCTCCAGAAAGAGCCAACTCCGTTCCCACAGCAAATACTTGCTTCCCGCTTACTCCTGCTGATATTTCTCTTATTCCATATTCTTTATCAAAATCTGCGGTAAAATTTAACTTCAAATCTTCCAGTCCGAGCTTGCCGGTAATTTTACAGGAATTGCTATAGCTGGCATCATATGTCTTGCTATTTTTTTCTTCCTCTTCATCATCGTTTAATAATTCCAATAATTCAATTAAGTCAGCATCAATATCAACAATCAAGCTGCCGGCGTTCAAACTAAGAGTGCTATCGTCATTTGTCTTTTCACAACTGACGTCTGCCATCATATTTTGTACTTCTGGAGTTCCGTTTTCTGATGCTTCTGTACTCTCAAAAAAATCTGCTGGTATAGTATCAACTGCTGTAACCGTTACTCCATCTACTGCACTGATATTTTCTATATTTTCAGTGTTTATCTGAAGTTCTTCATCCAAATATAGCTGATCGAACACTTCATCTATCATTGGTGACTCAACAGATATAACTCTTTCTTCTCCCTGTACAGTATTTGACAGAACTTTTCCGATATAAGTTTCCTGCAGTGGAGTTGACTGATTTCCGTCCAGCCAGAAAATATCGCCTGTGCCAAGCTCCGTCAGTCCATTTTCTGTATTCTCCGCAAATTTGAGTATCAAATCTGTTTCCCCAAATTCTACTGATGTAATTGTTTCATTTACAGCATCAGCATCTTCATCCATATACATATATACATTTTGATTCAGTATACCTTCATTTTCTTTTTCATCATCTCCGCTTTCTCCGGCTGATTCCCACCCGTCCTGTGTTTCATCAACAATTTCCGGCGAGGGTTGAAAAAAGAAGAAAAACCATGCTGCACCAGCACTTAAAATCAACAGGAGAAGTAAAAAAATGATTAAAATTTTTCTTTTCATTCTTCTTTTTCCTTTGTTATCTTCCACTTATCAAATAGCAATAGTCTGTTTATATGTTAGTTTTTATAAAATTCTACAGCTTCCTGATCCTCAAATGAATAAGTTCCTGTTGAATCCGACGCCTCAATTGGTGTTAATTTAAGAACCATATAGTCTCCAAATCCCCACTCGTATGCATACAGCAAATCTTTTACAGGTTCTTCTATTTCATATTTATAAACCTCTTCGATTTTGTCGCCCCACTGATCCGTATAATTCAAAATAATTCTTTTACTTGATTCATGCCACTCATATGTTGCTGCTTTTACTTCACCATCTTCTACAATCTCGGCATCTCCACTAGTATCATCACTCGGAGCATAAAAAGTAACTCCGTCCCCTTCACCATTGATCCAGGCTCCTTCTAATTTTCCCAAATCCGATTTTTCTGTCCCCAATATACGTACAACCGCAAAAACAATTATTCCAACAATCAATACTGCTGCCAAAAAACTAAAAGCTTTCTTTTTCCCCTTATTTTTCCTTTGCTTTTTCTCTTCATAACTATCGAACACTGATGAGGGATTCACATAAGTGTCTGTTCTCAGCCCGCTTTTTTCTGATAATTTATATTCAACAACTGTTCCACAATAAGGACAATATTTTACATCTTCATCAAGTTTTTCCCCACAGTTTGAGCAATACATGTTTTCCTCCTTCCATATATCTACTTCAACTTAAAACCACATATTCCACAAAAGGCTGCTCCTTCATCCACAATACTTCCGCATTGAGGACATCTTAAAATATTATCCGGCATCATATCCAGATCTGCTATCTCTGTCATGATATCGTCTTCCGATAATTCTCCCTCCGTAGATATCTCGTTATTCGGTTCTGATTTCCATTCAGGTTCTCCCACGATTTCAGGTGTAATATCTCGTTCAGCATCATATGGTTTTATCATTTTGGAACGCGATTCTAATATTGCAGCTTTTTTTACTTTTCCTTCTTCCCTCACTATATAAGTGATTCCCCATATACTTCCTGCTATGATTAATACATAAATGGTGCACCATACATATAACGGTAAAATTTTGATATTAATATTGTCAAAAAGCAATAATAATATTGCGTTATCTTTTATAACAGCATAAACATCCGTATATAATCTCCATGCTAAAACCGCGACTTCACCGTTAATTATAACTGCGCCTGACAAAGCAATTATATATGAACTTTTCCAGCCGGATACAAACATAGACACCATACATATAAGTATTGTAACAAAAATGATCAGTACAATTACAAGAGGCCCTGCAAGGAACTCCTGTATAGGCTCCAAAACATACTTTGATGCTGAAGTATCGCTTCCCGCTACCACCGCTCGGAACAAATCCATCAGACATATATCAGTCTTCTGGACTTCCATGAAAGGAATTAAGGTCACAAGCAATGAAGAACAAAACAGTAATCCTATCAGATATTTTAATATTTTTCTCATTTTCCTATCACTCTCCCAGTCTTCATTTTGACAACTTTATCTATATTCAAAGAGGGTTTCCACATTTAATACAGAAGATTTCTCCCGGTCTTGTCTCTCTTCCACAACAAGAACATATATTTTGAGATTTCGGTTTCATTTTTACCGCCCCTTCTGCCCCCATCTTGCCCAGCCTGGTCCCGCAATTTGTACAAAACAAAACGTCATCGCTCATTTCCATTCCACAGGACGGGCATACTCTCTGTTTAGGAGAAGATGTTGTTGTTTGATCTGCAATCTGTTCTAACTTCATCCCACAGTTTGTACAAAATCTGGTTCCTTTCTGTACAGCCATCCCACAGGAGGGAGATGTAATACCATCCATAGATCCCTCTCCTAATCTCTTATATCCCAATATTCTGGATTCAATACTGATCTTACGAGTTAAGATAGCAAAATCAATCAATAAAATTCCATTTCTGATATAGCAGTATCTTCATATTTGCTACCAGGATAAACTGAATTAATAGTAACTGTTATCGAGTCCGTTTCAAGAGGCGTTAACAATTGTATCTTTTGTACATCCATAACATCCTGCAAAACAATCTCTTCTGACGTACCATCGGACGCAGTAACTGTAATTTTTTCCGGGCGGGAATTTTTATAATACAGATCACTGCTTTTTTGATACCCTGCACTAATACTGATTCCATTAACACTGTAATCTCCGTCAAACAAGAATACGATTGTTTCTCCAATTCCCTGTCCATCCGCGCCTTCCACCCATGCCGTTGATAAATCTCCATCGGTTATACGCTCGGGAGCATGTGTCATATTGTATTCTGACAATGACGATGATGCATATATGCTTCGGATATGGTTCATATCTATGCTTTCCGGAACATTAACATTTTCTGCTGTCTCATCTGCATTTTCTCCTTCGCCAGAGATTTCTGTTTCAAATTCTTCCGTCGGCGTATTATCTGTTACCGTCTCTGAATTTTCTTCGGGATCATTCGTACTAATTTCCTCTATATCTTCTTTCAGCGAATCTATTTCATCATTTATTAATATATCTTCATCAAAATATTTTTCCTGTTTTTTACTGCTTCTATTGTCAAGAAAATAAATACCTACTGCTGCAAGTAACGCCGCTGCTGCCAATATAGTAATAATTACAAACACTAATAAAAATTTTGATTTTTTACGCGGAGCGTCCTTTTTAACAGACGCTCCGCAGTATTTACAAAATTTTGTATTCTCAGAAATTTCTTCCCCGCATACTATGCATTTCATATGATCTTTTCCTCTGTGTTTATGCCATTTGATATCTATTCTGAAAAGAATTTATCAATCCCGTTTGCTATTCCAGTAACAATTTTATTCTGGTAATCCTCTGTTGCAAGCAATCGATCCTCTTCCGGGTTAGTCATATATCCCATTTCAACAATTGTAACAGGTACCTGGCACCAGTTAATTCCACTCATAGTATCTGTTTCCCAGACATATTCCTTATTACATCCGGCAGAAGCAGTCAGTTCATCAAGTACATATGTTGACAGTTCCTTGCTCTGCTGATAGAATTCGGAATTATACGGATTATCCGGCGTCTGACATATTGTCATGGCTCCATTCACAGAGCTGTTTTCAGAACCATTCGCATGAATTCTGATAAAAGCATCCGCATTTGCATCATTTGCCACAGCAGCTCTTTCGGAATTGCTGATATCTACATCATTTGTAGTTCTTACCATGATCACCTGATACCCTCTGTTTTCTAATTCTTGCTGAAGCTTTAGCGAAACCATCAAAGTCAGTTCATATTCATCTAATCCGCTGACACATCCTGATGTGCCGCTGGATACTTTTGCTTTCATTTCACTAGATCCAGGTCCTACAGGCTCTTTCTCATAGTTTCCTTTTGCCTGATGTCCTGCATCGATAACAACCAGATATCCTCCACCATTGGTATTGCTATTTATATTCTCGTCTAATTCTTGATCCGATGGTTCATTCATCTTCTCCGTGTCTTCTTTCTCTTCTGATATTTCATTCTCTTTCTGTGTTTCTGATAGCTGTTGTGTATTTTCCTCTGGCTGTGGTGCAGGAATCACAATTTCACGGATTTCAGATTCTCCATCAGAGCTTTTATCATCAGCTTCCCTTTTTTCTCCACATCCAAATAGTGTGCATACAACAATCACCAAAAGGAAAATATATAATTTGTGATATTTCTTCATTATCGGTACCCATGATCTTTCTCATATTGAACAATTAAATCTCGGTTGGCAATCTCATACTTATTTAACATAGATTCTTGAAAATCATCTGGATCTATTGTCGGTTGATACCAGTCGAACTGACTGAAGTAGTTTCTTATCTGCTCGTCATCAAATTTACGTCCATTTCTCGCGTATATTTCATTTCTTGCCAGCTTAACTTCCTCTTTCGTCAAGGCGTCCAGCTCTGATTCAGAAATATATCGGGAGTCACTTCCCTCCAGTATATATTCCCGGGCAGAACTTCCATTTGCGAGAGCTGATTCCCAATCATTCTTCAAATCAACGGCATCCTGATACACACTGCTTTCCCAACTCAAATACTGAGATGTACTTTCCAGATCATAATTTACAGCATTCTGACTGTCAGATGTATCTGTTGAATATCTCCAGCGAATAAGCTGATCATTCATAAAATAAAATCTATGAGAATCACTGCCTTCATAATATGCAAAAATCAGCTTGTCTCCATCATAGTAAAAGGATCTGCTATATTCAGAATTTCCGCTCCCTTTGGCCGCAATTATTGCTTTCAAATCTGAACCATCATAATATGCAGCTATTCCTGTATCAGGATAAATCACTGTGTATGCTCCCGATGAAATGGAGGATACGATATTATTGTACTGTTCTCTGATCAGTTCTACGTTTTCCTCCACATCTATGAGATCTGACTGGTTCTGTCCTGAAGAGTCCTCTGTATCTTCAGATTCGGTAATATCAACTGTTTCTTCTGGAATTTCCGACAAAGATAATTCATCTTCAGTCGATTCATTTTCTATTCCGTCCGTATTTCTATTTCTGTTATCGTTATTATTTCCTGTGAAATATAATACTACGACTGCAATAAGCGCAGCGGCGGCAAGTAATGTAAAGGCCAAAAAGATTTTCACAAATTTGCTGCCCTTTTTCTTCTTTTTTGTTCTTTCGATTTTCCGTTCATGTTCTGCGCTTTGTCCTTCGTTTAACAGAGTACCACATGTCGTACAAAAGGTATTCCCCGGCTTTACCTTTGCCCCACAAACAGGGCATTTATTCCATGTCTTTTTGCTGTTTGCCGCCTCAATAGACTGCTGAACAGAAGTTCCGCAATACTTACAGAATTTTGAATCAGCATTTATTTCATTTCCACATCCGACGCACTTCATAAATCCGCCTCCATCTCATCATTCCATCAGGAAATTCCGTTCTGTCGGAAATATCTCTATGTGTTTCACAATATTTATGCTATATAGAGTATCCGCCATTCGTTGTCTTCTTTTGACATCGTAATAGACACTGTACGATTGATTTTTTTCCCATCCTGCTCTACTGTCACGGAAACTTCCGCGATTGAAATCTGCTCGATCATACTGATATCAAAATCAGGATATGCCGATTCTATCGTATCAAAGAATTCATCCTGTCTTCTCTCGGACAGATCATAAATCTCATCAATTGCGTAGGAAAATTTATAATTATGTCCCACTGACTCTTCAAAACTATCCAGGCCATAGCCGACTGCGGACTCAAAATATGTCTCTGCAGCATCATCATATCCATAATAATACATGTCGCTGGAAAGTGAGATCAAAGTCTCAATATCATAATCTCTGTAGGCATTCATAACTTTCCGTACAAATCCCTTTCTTCCAGTGAAGTTAGAAATAACATTCACCGCAACAATAACGATTATCAAAATAAGTACGACTATGCCGATAAGCTTAAAGCGCTTTTTACTTTTTTCTCTCTTCTTTGGATCAACATACTTAAATTCTTGTGTCCGACCGGAGTATCCTGCGACAGGTGTCCCACACTGTCCGCATACTCTTGCATCATCATCTAACGGTGCTCCACAATTTCCACAATATTTAGCCATTTTACTCTCTACCTCTCTTTGCTCTTTTTCTTATTCGTAATACAATAAAGATACTTATATCAATGAATATCAGAATACCTGCGCCTCCAAGCGCAAAGATAACCCACTCCGGCGTTTTTACCTCCTCTCCGTATCCATTTTCTTCTGCCCGTAATCTTGTGTCATATTTTCCATCACCATCGTCATCAATATTCAGGATACTTTCTGAAGAGACCTCGGCTACTGTATCAATTTTTGTTCTCTTTGTTATTCTGATATTTTCAAATCGTCTGAAATCATCATAATTACCGTCATCATCCATAAAACCTATTGTATAATTCATAGTCCCATAACCGGTTCCGACAATCTCCAGATCATAATCCGCTCCTTCCTTTAGTCTGAGCACTTTAATCCGGTCATCCTTTTCCTCAGATTCAGACTGTTCGGATTCGCTTTCCTCAAAAGTCAACGTTCCAAAATCTGTTCTTACATTCAGATCTTCATCCGATGAATTCAGAGTTTCTCCTTCATATGTGACTGATACATCAACCGGGCAGGCAATTCTGACATATATATACTTCTGCCCGTTAATCTGATCCGCAATATCACCAAAAAAGAACACCAGGTCATCTGCACTTGCAACTTCATAGTGACATCCGTCACTTGCAAGTTCCTCCATCAAATATTGAGCCGACGATTTATCACTCCCCATGTTTTCGAAGAATCCCAACGTATATATTAAAGTTCCACTGTCTTTAATTTCATCCGCATATGCGATCAATTCTTCGCCTTGTTTTCCATCGTTTGGCATACCATCGCTCATAAGAACTATGATTTTCTTTTTCGCATTACTGTTTGCAAGCATCTGCTGCGCTTCCTGAAGTCCAGATTCCATATTTGTTCCTCCGCCGGAAGAAATCTCAGACACTGTTTGCGTCAGAAAGCTCTTGTCCATGGAAAAATCCGCATTTCGTTCTGCGCTGCTATCATATGTAACAACACCAATACTGGCATCTTCTTCAAGTATCGTATCAATAAAATCTGTAGACGCCTTAATCGTCTCTTGTATAGGAGTCCCTTCCATACTTCCGGACCGGTCTAGTACAAGCACGATATCCCTTTCATCTGATGTTGTTCTTCCTGGCGTCTGCGATCCGGTATTCTGCTGATAATCTCCCCATTCGCATATAAAAGCAGTTCCTCCGTTTACAGTATTATTGCCAAAGTCTCCATCATTCCACGAACCATCAGAGTATGCCTCATATAGCATTCCATAATCTTCATTTGAATTATCTCCGTTTGGTTCTCCACTATGCCAGTTTGTATAGGATACCGGCTCACCAGTACACCATTTCCAGGTTCCCTCACTTTCGGAATCACTAAATCCGAAATATGCACTTCCGTAGTTTTGCCGGGTAATATAAGAATGCACAAAATCATTCTCTTCCTGAGAAGTCAAAGTGGCAAGATAGCCGCCTTTGTCTGCACAAAACTGCAGGGCTTCTTCATATGTAGAGGCGATTCCTCCTGTGTATAGATAGTAATAGTGGCCGTTGAATTCGACAGCATCAGCAGGGATAGAAACTTCCTCATCATTTACTACAGTTACGGTATTACTACGCCCAAACTGTGATGTCATAATAATTCTGTCGTTTTCACTATCCGGTCGTACTTTTACAGTTTTATTAATATGTAATGTACTATCTGCTCTGTCTGTAATATCTATGGCATAATCTCCTTTAGGCAAAGATATACTTATTTCATCCGGTGTAGTTACCTCGATTTCTTTTTCATAATCACTTTTAATCCAGCCCCACTTGAACCATCCCGAGTATTCTTTTCCAGTGATTAAAATATCATAGTTCCCATACAGATCGCCATTTCTGTCATATACCATCAAAGTTGTCTCTGTATTAATCGTCTCTTCTTCATTTTGAGAAGCAATTCCCACACGATCAAATGCC
Source organism: uncultured Mediterraneibacter sp. (assembly GCA_944381495.1). Classification (GTDB taxonomy): domain Bacteria; phylum Bacillota; class Clostridia; order Lachnospirales; family Lachnospiraceae; genus Mediterraneibacter. The sequence continues at coordinate 40,199 of CALWLJ010000004.1, forward strand.
CCTTTGATACAATTCATTTTGCTCGTTCCAAATCCCAGAAACTCTGCTGTCATCTCCATGTTTTCCCGTAGAACTACAAATGTGCAATTTGAGGGAAGCGTCAGCATCGTGTTATACCATAGACTGCGCAATTCATCATTTGTTAGTTCTGTAAAATTACCATTAACACCTGTGCTCATCAGATACGCACAATGAGAAATAATTGTAGAAAAGCCATGTGAGTAATCAGTCAGAGAATTTCCTGTTGTAAGCATATACCAACCTGTTGTTCCATCCGTAGTTGTATATTGGCTGTATGATTTATCCCCTATGGCAGCCGGGTATCCATTAGACATTGGGTCAATCATGTTTCTATTGAAATGTATCCAGTCCGGCGATTTCGAGTTTATATAGGCTTCAATTAATTCTCCAAAAATATCTGAATATGCTTCATTAATTGCACCTGGTTCATCCGTGGCTCCCGTACTTGTATCAATATCTATCCACTCAACATTTTTTCTAGTAATAATATGAGTATATTCATGAGCTAAAGTATCAATTTTTTCAACACCGGTCCCGCTTCCCATAGAAAGATACCCCACCACTTCTCCTGTATCAGTTTCCACATTACCTCCCAATGCATTTTCCCCTGAATCATACATATCATTATAATAAAAGTAGTTAAGATCATAACCGGTATTGTTACAATAATCACTATAATAATCTCTAACTTTACCCGCATTGTATAACAGGCGTACACCTTTCTCCGCTTCTAATCTCTTTTCTTCGTTCGAATCTCCAAATACATTATTATCACTTGTTATTAACAAATTTTCTGAATTTTCACCTTTGGAATTTGTTTTATTGTACGAGTAAATTTTAATTCCTTTTTCAGCGTCATATAATTGATATATTTTCTCTATATCATCGTAATTTCCCCGTACTACTGTTTTCTTTTCTATATCGTAGCATTCAACGGATGAATCCTCATACACAGATGTCTCCTCGGCTATTACTTCCCCTGTATTTGCATTAACCAGCAGACTATTAAAACTGAGTGGAGAATTATTCAAATATACCTGCACTTTATATATGTACTGTGCTGTATCCTGATAAGGATAAATAAAAAGATTTTCATTTGATAAATCATTAATGCGAACAGACGCCTCATCTTTAGCAGTTCCATTGTTTATCAAATATTCCTTTATATTGTCCATTATCTCTTCCTGATTTAGATAATTAATGTCATCTATTTTGTCCTCTACTTCTATAGCATTAGAAGAAAAAGCCGCCGCTTCTCCATCCTCTTTTGCTATAACCACCACCGTCCGACCATATACCGGAATGCCTTGATATCTCTGCTGCAGTCTATAATACGTATATCCATCAGAAGTAGTAATACTATTTACTGTCAGTTCCTCAGCCACACTATCTAACCCTAACTGATTCAAGGCATCTGCAGCCGCAAGAATAGCTGACTCTTCATCAAGAATTTCTATTTCTGTATATTTCCCTTCCAGATGATTAAACTCCTCCAATTCTTTTTCTTGCGGAAGAATATCATAATCTTGGAGAATTGCTTCCATAACGGGTGGGATGTCTATAATACCAAAGTATATAAATAACCTTGTTATAACCAAAACACAAAAAAATAAAATTAAAATAATTAAAAATTTTTTTGGGGATCGTTTATTCTTTTTATCAGCAGAGTTGTTATTTTCTTTATTATTTTCAGCTGATTTTTTGTTATTATTTCTTGGTTTCCTCAACCTTTTCTCTGATTGATTGTCTTTATCCTGCGAAAAATGAACAGATTTATGTTCAGAACTTTCCATATCGCAATTAGGACACTTTCCCGTCTTCTCATCCAGCCTGGTTCCGCATTTCCCACAAAACTTAGCCATAATCCCCCTCCTCGCTATGCGACACAAAAGCAAAAAGCAACAGACGGGAACATCCCCTGCCTGTTGCTCCTCGACTAATTCATGTAATTGCTGATCATCTTGTCAATAACCGGTATAACAATAGTTCCCTGACTCAATGCTTTCAGCCCAAGCCCGATAAGCAGAATTGTTTCGATAAGACTGATTCCGCTTGTAATTGCCGCAACAATTTTATTGAGAAGAACAATACTAAAAGAGCCATTAAAAATATAAACAATATTATTAATAAAGCTTATTGCGTCCGGAATCAGATTAATCAATGCTGACAAAAGTGAAAAAGATACGAGTACAGTTACTGCTTTTACAGCGCTTCTCCTTAACCATACATTTTCCTCAAAAAGGAGAACATATCCCGCAAGCAGAACCGTAACAAGGTATCCGCCAAATAAGCCAGCAAAATAAATCACCGCTCCCATTGCTCCTACAGTTATTCCTAATCTCGTTTTTTTCATACCCGCCTCCTGGATCTTAATTATATTCCTGCACTTCTTCGTAGCAATCATCACATACAAATACTATCATTCCCAAAAGATTTTCATAATGTCTGCTTGACTTATCACCACAGAGCGCACATTCTGAACTGCAATCTTTACAAACATATGACGTAGAACCATCGCTTGTTTCATATGCAATTGACGGTCTGTCTCCACACCAGTCACATGGTTCATCAGCAATCGGATTTCTAAAAAAGAAAAATGCCGCTGCAACTGCAATAACAGCTATACAGCCAATCGCGATTACTTTCTTTGAATTGGAAGAATTTCTCTTGATATGCTCAGTCTTTATCTTTCCTTCTTCACTGTTGCCAGAACTTACAGGCGCACCGCAATGTGGACAAAACTTACCTCCATCCAACTTTGCGCCACAATTACCACAATACTCCATCTTTATCCCCCTTCCTCATAACATTTGCAGGAGAATTACAGCTTTGCACCGCATTCCGAACAAAAGACAGAATCTCCCGACTGCACCGTTCCGCAGTTCGGACATATCTTTTCTTTTATTTCAAAAGAGCTTTCAGGATTTTCATTTACAGTCATACTCTGCATTGGTTTTCCACAAGAGGTACAGAACTTCATTCCTTTCTTCACTGAGGCACCGCAATTCATACATGTCATGTATTCATCAGAGTTTTTCTGTTCCTGCATTTTAGGCATTGGTGAACCACATGAACTGCAAAACGCAAATCCGCGGGGAACTTCAGCCCCACAATTCTGGCAATGCTGAACACCTTTGATATCCTGAATCTGTTTTTTATATCCGCTGATCTTTTGCTCAAGTTCCGCAACCGTCGCAACCATTCCGCTAAACGCTTCCTCACTGTCATTCGCATGAAGAGATACGTACAGTTTTCCAATCTGATAATATGTATTATTAATTTTATTCTCTTCTTGCGAGATTAACGAATTAATTCGTGCAACATCTGTCATTTCTTTCGTTTTCTGCATCGTTTTCTGTCCGGCATCTGTAACTTTTCTGCTGATATCGTCAAATAATCCCATCTTCTCTTCTCCTTTTGTCATCTTTAATTTTCAGAAAAAAGTCATCCGTTTTCTCAAGCTAACAGCCACAATAAAACGGTTCCTTCAGTCTTTCATCTTTATATTTTAATCGTTTCATATAACGTAATAATTATACGATTATTCGTATTATTTTTCAATATTGAATTTAGAATTCCCATTCACAGAAATAGTCCGATGCATCATCATCCTGACCAACGCATCAATCTCACCACATTCTTCTTACTGCCACAATACAAGATCTCATCTTCTATCTCTTTCCCGCAATTTGTACAAAACATCTTTCCCTCCTGCATTAGGATTTTACCTTTCCTTTTTTATCTCTTCTGACTTTCACCATATTCTTTATCAAGCTGTCTGTTCAACTTAGCAGATTTGACTTTATAAGTAATAAAAAATATCAAAGCTAAAATCAAAGCAATTACAGCCATGGCCATTCCACCGTAAAACAGCACTTCATTCAACATTTTAATTCTCACCTCAACTATTCATATCCCACAAAACCTTCTTCACCGCCCGCATTATAAATACCATAATAAGGAAGTGTCTCTTCTTCATCTGGATTGAAAAAGGCCTGTAACCAGACTTTAAATCCTTCAGGCAATTCATCAACAGGTGTTCCTGGTACATAAATAAGGAATTCATCTGCATTATCAAAGCCATACGGGTCAGCATAAATAAATCTCTGGTCATCTTCATAATATACATCTCCAGAAACCCCTTCGATTTGAAGGCTATCTAATCTCATAGAATATGTATAATCATTCACTTGTTCCGGCTCAGTAAATTTTCCCGAAAAATTACATATATATACTGTACCGCCTTCATATCCGCTTCCAGAATCCCCTAACTCGCTGTCATAATAGTAACCCTTAAAACTGCCATCACTTTCAAATGTCAATTCTGTGCTCCATGCTCCAGCTCCACTTGAAAATATAAAAACAGACGGCATTGAATCAAATATTGATTCCTTATTGGCAATATCCTCTGTTTTCTTCCAAAAAATAGTGTATTCATATACCTCTGTCTGCAGCATTATCGAATCACCATTTTCTACAATCAAAATATCCCTTGTTTCATTTATATTTTCTTCGTAAGTAAGAATGTCATAAGTCAACTGACCATTATTCATATTCCAAGTACCTTCTCCACCTATTCCTGCTCCAATGTAATACGAAAAGGTTCCGTCCGCGTTGATTGTCATCCCACTTCCATATTGTGTATAAGCAGATCCAAATATTTGTTTCATTGATTGGCCATTTTCTTCCATGGTCCTTTCATCATCTATCTGCCATATTCCTTCAGCTGCTCTTGCATCATATCCTTCCTGATTCAAATAGATTTTATCGCTTAAATAATTTACGCTGCCCTTTTCAACCGTTATTTGTACAGCGTATTTCGTATTCTCTCCCGGCCATGTATAGGCTTCATATCCTTCCGCCTGTACCGCCAGTGTATATTCACCTTCTGGTAATATTAATTCGAAATGTCCTCTTGTATCCGTTGAAACACTTTCTGTTTCACCGGTAGCTGTATTTACTGCCGAAACTACAGCATTTTCAACGCCTACATTTTCATCATCTGCATTTACTACCCAGCCAAGAATCCCTGCCTGTTCCTCCAATTGTACATCGCTGTCAATTTCAATTTCAGCAGCAGCTTTTACTGACCGAGCTGCATCAACAAACTTGCATTCCGTACATCTTTCGTTCTCATAGCGGCAGACAAGCTCCTTGACTTCTTTGCCTGAAAGAGACTGATTAATCGACCATACCATTGCAGCTACCCCGGATACATGCGGTGACGCCATAGACGTTCCGCTCCAGTTTCTTGTATCGCCATTTTCATCTACGAATGAATTTTCATAGCCATTATCAGGAACTGTTGAAAATATAATTTCCCCCGGAGCGTATATATCCACCCGGTCTCCGCCATTTGAGAAATTGCTTACTTCAAATTCTGAATCTACAGCACCGACAACTATAATCCTGTCATAAACATCTGGATATTCTTCTTCATCAATTACTGTGGTCCACCAATTATATTTGCTGTCATATATAATATTGTTATATCTGTCAGAGTCGTTTCCCGCAGAATTTACAAGCACATAATCGTAACCTTTTTCTAACAACCGCTCAAGAAAATCTGCAAGAATATAAGAATTGGATTCCAAAAAACTGACCTGTTCTTCCCATTTCGAACCCGTGTATCTTATCCCGTTTGCTTTATAGTGGAATCCCAGACTGCTGTTTATTACTTTTACATTTCTCAAAATGAGTTCCGCATAAGCAATCTTCAGAAATACAGATGATGTCCGGAGAGAACCATTCTCAGGATAACTGCAGCCGCCTTTGTATGATACTCCATATAGATTATCTGCTCCATATGGATATACTCCGCATATTCCTTCTTGATTATCTGAGCGTGCCGCCATTGTTCCGGCCACATGCGTTCCATGCTCCTGATCACTGGTTTCATCGGATAAATTATAAAAAACCTCTGCAAATCCCAAATCTTCATGATTTTGATCGAATCCTCCGTCGATCAGTCCAACTCGGACCGGATGAACTCTAGACTGATTTTCTTTCAAAATATCCCATGCATTAAAGGTTTCAATTGCCTCAATTCCCCAGCTTGTTCCTTCTGCATCAATGAAATCCTCCAGATCTTCCTTCCATTCCTCACCATATATAAATGCATCATTTTCCTCTGACTGTGTCTCTTCCACCTGATCAGATGTATTAAAAAAGTAATTCAGATACGCATCTGCGATTTTATCTTCATCTCTTAACCTGACAATAACGTCATTCAATTCTTCTCTTGTATATGCCCGATCCAACCTAAATTGGTAATCTCCTGTCTGTTCAATCCAGCCGACAATATCAGCTCCAAACGATTTTGCTATCTTTTCTATATCGTCATATTTCACTGATTGCTCTGCAACAATAAGAATTTCATTATCTGCGTACATAATGCCATCTGAATCCGTAGCGATATGCTCTTCTTCTGTCTGATAAAAATACACTTTTCCAATATTATCTGCATCGTACGCTGTATCTTCATTCTGATTACTTTTTCCCCAAAATCCATCTTTCCAAAGTATCAGAAACATTACTGAAATGATGCAGCAGATGAATAACAAAAGCAAAATCCACTTCCATTTTTTCGGTCTCTTTTTCTTATTTTTCAATTTTTTCGATGTTTTTTTCGAAGCATCTGAAATCTTATTCCCACAGTACGGGCAAAATAAAGCACTGTCATCTATTTTTTTCCCCACAATATTGACAAATCATAATGATTCCTATTTTTCCTTTCCATATACAAAACCTGTACACTGATTGACTTAACTATCTACCGCTACACCTTCTCTTAAACTCATATTGAAATAATATTGAGGTTCTATTTTCTCGCCATCCGCATCATAATCATAGAAATATATCCAGTCTGTTCCCGGTATTAAAGCCGCATCTGTCCATTCACATTCAACTTCATTGTAGCCACATTCTGTATTCGCTAAACCTGTCTTCCCATTTGCATTACGGATAAAAACATATTCATCATTTCCAAAGTCTACAATATCCATATTATTAATTAAAATTTCTCCATCAGACCTAACCACAATTTCATCATAAAATTGTTCCTGTACAATAAGTGTCCATTCCTTTGCTGCCATATTAGTTATATTCCAAAATCCATAATCACCAATGGTCCATCCGTCATCTAGTTCAAATACTATTTTTCCGGCTTTGTCAATAATAACCTCGGATTCTTCAGTTGAAGCCAGTGTACAGTCTGAATTCCAAAAGCCCAGACCGCCTACAAACTGTGGAGGAATTACTATATTTCCATCCGCATCAGCATATCCAACTTTACCATTTTCATCGATTGGGAAAAGATCCGATGTCATTTGTCTTGTATCCTCCATTAGTACTTTAGACATAACAAAAACATTTGGAGTTTTGCACCGTTTTCCCGTTTCATCAAAGCAACTTCCTATTTTATATTGATTCGATGAATTCTGTTCATTTTCCAGCATCCCTGCAAAGTAGACGTGATTATCAATTTCATAAGGATAAATAGCATCATAAACACATGGAACAACAACTTTTTCATTTCCCTTTCCAACACCAATCTTATCGCCTTTATGTAAACAGAAAAACGGATTATCTTCTGTAGCAAGGAGCTCAATATTGTCATACTGTTTATACAAACGAACATCTCCTTGATAAAGATAGACCTGTTTATCTCCATCTTTTTCATTCGTACATATATATAATATATAATCTCCTGCTTTGCTTACTCTAATGGATTCCCACTCTATCGGCTCAATAACACTTCCTTTTCTATCTACCATGCCCATGTATTCATCTTTGGTAACCACATAGATTCCCTCTGAATATTGCTCTGCATCATCAAATTCACCAATTGTCTTCTTTTCTTCGCCTAATACATTAATAAGAATCCATACTCCACCTCTATTAGCAAGAGCTTCTTTTCCTTTAAAGGCCGTAACATTATCATATATCGCATCAATTTTCACTTTTCCTGTTTTGCTGCTTATATACCCCCACCTTCCATTTTCTGTATATGGTAGGAGCGATGTAAGTGTCATTTTTATCTCTCTATACACAACCATAATCATTACCAAACATATTCCTATTGTCAAAAGAGAACAGCACATCTTAAAAAATAAACAGCTTTTCCATACCTTTTCTTGAGGTTCAAAATTTTCTTGCATTTCCTTTTCAAGAGGTACTCCACACTTTGGGCAAAATTTCTCTTGTCCTGCTAATCTTTGTCCGCAGTTGCTACAAAACATCACTTCACCTTCCTCACTTCCTGTTTCTCTGATATATTTTCTAATAGTACTTTATTTATTCTCGGGAGTCCCAGCCGAAGCGGGTTGCATAGTCTTTTTATGAACTTTTAATCGAATTTGTCTACATTGACAAATAACTACTCCTAGTACAAGGAAAATACTAACCCACTGTGAAACTGATAATCCGTCAATAATTTTTCTTTCAAAGTCATCATATCGTAAAAACTCTAAGATAAACCGGATTACAGCATAAGTTACCAAATATATTTCCACACTCTTTATATGTTTTTTATCATGTACATATATATAGAGAAACAGAATTAGTGACAGACATATTTCTAGAAATGCCTCTACTCCCTGTACTGGGAAGAGCGAAACTCCAATTGGTGCTATATGAGAATTGTTATATACAATAGCGCCTGGTCCATCATAAGGAATCCCATAACAACATCCCGTTAACAGGCAGCCAATACGGCCAAATGCATGTACGAGAGGAATTAATGGAACTTCAATCTTCATATAAGTCATCACATCAAACTTGAACATTCTGCTGCAAACCAGAGCCCCTAAAAGACCTCCCAACAAACCACCGTAAAATATATATCCTCCACTCATTAAGCGCGTAAAATAATCCGGCTCAGTTACTCTTGAGAAATCAATCTGAGGGAAAGATACAATAAGATATAAAAGTTTTGCCCCCACCATCGCTCCGATTCCCACACACCCTGCCAATGTTATAAAATCGTTGATATCTAAATAATACACTTTTGCTTGTATATAGCCTGCAATTCCGCCTGCCAAAATGCCAAGAACAATAAATAGTCCATAATACGGAATCATTAAACTTCCTATCTGCATTCCGATCATCACCTATATTTCCTTTTCCATACTTTTTAAAAAGTCAATAAGAGGAGATGCGAAATACATCCCCTCTAAATCCACTTCTATGATAATAATGCCATTCCCCCTACGCAAGCAACACACGCCGCATACATCAGCAAACACAAAATTGTCCCAATAATCGAGCAGATAAAACCCGCTGAGGCAATTCCCTTTTCTTCCGGTCTTTTTTTCCCCTGAGACCCCATAATAATTCCGATAATCCCCAGAATAGCTCCAAGCCATCCGAGTCCACCTCCACTGAAAAGGCCAATAACAATTGAAATAATTCCTAATACAAGTGATGCTATTCCCATTTTACCCTCCATTTTCGTCTGATAATTTTGTCAAACATAATCTCTTTTCCATTATCATCAATTCATAAAATTAGTTTGTACCCATCGAATTCATATTCAAACACCTACTGTTCTGAACTGAATATACTTGAATTCATCATAGCGACTATACTATCTGTTTTGACGCGAATTTCCTTCAGACCATTTGTCCATCATTTCCGCTCAATTTTCATCACAATATAGGCCAAAAAAAGCCTTGTCTATCCCTCCTCCTACATATCATTTATTCTTCAGCCCCCTGATTTCTCACATTGCATTATATCAGCCGTCCAACAATTTTAAGTTTGTACTAATCTAAAGTACAGAAAACATCTTTGGTGTTTAAATACGTTATAATTATACGATTATATATACTATTTTGCAATATTGATTTCAGTATCAAAAACTTGAATCTCCAGAACCTATATACTATATTACAAACGGAAAAGGAAACCGAAAGCGGCTTACTTTCAATAATAACTAAGCTGGGGATTATAAAAGCAAAAGTCTTGCAAGGAGAAAACAAAAGAAGTATAGTATAAAAAGGTATTGAACTGATATATCTGAAACACATCTGGCAGTTTCTGCCACTATAATTCCTACAGTAAATTTACACCGCCTTAGAGTATAATTATCATTGGCAAAAAATAGTACCATTTTAGTATCATAAACTTGAATCAAAATAACCAATATGCTATATTATGAATAGAAAAGGGAAACCGCAAGCGGCTTACCCCAAAAGTAATTGACTGTTACTTACAAACAGCCGTCACTATTCGCAGTAGTTGGCGGCTATTTCTTTCCCTTGAAAATCTCATAGCAGAGACCAACAAGAGCGACAATGAATATCAAATATCAACAACTGGATCAGATCCGAGTATGTAACGTTCATCGGCATCGCCCTCCTTTCTTTCGTCTGGAGGGTACGCCCCTCCGAAAAAATCAGAGGGTAAGCCGCCCGCTTCGGTTTCCCTGTCCATATACTACCATAAGCACGGAGCGCACACAATATCTATTTGAGGCACTCTATTTGAAGTACAAAGAGTATATCCGGCTCCGGATCAGGGAGAGCACGACAGCCAGTCGCTTCTCTATGATTGACAGGCATATACTGCCATTCCTTAAAAAGAAACTGGTGTCAGATATATCGCCCGCGGATGTAGCAGCGCGGCAAAATGAAATGCTTCTGAAAGGGTTGAGCAATACCTACCTGAACCAGATAAATATCTATCTGAAAGCTATTTTTTCCTACTTCGAGATCTTGTACTATACCGATATGCGTGAGGGGGCGCTGTTAGCTTTGACGCTGAACGACATTAATTTTAGAGAAAACCAGATCCGGAGACGCGCCTGTTTAATAAGCGTCCTCAGTATCTCCGCTCTATTTAAGGGAGTGCACTGCTAAGGTTGGGGTGAAAGAAATACATGTACATGATGTCCGACACTCACACGCTTCACTGCTGACCGATCTGGGCGCTAATCCGGTGCTTGTGGGTGATCGTCCGGGGCATGAATCGCCGGATATTACGCTAAAGACGTATGCGCTTCTATTTTCGCACAAACAGACTGATATAGCATCAAAAATCAGGAAGTACGAAAAATAGTATCATTTTAGTATCAATTGGCAAAAAGAAGAAAGCCGAGTGCCCTCTTCATTCGGGTTCTCGGCTTCTATCATCTTATTTCATCACAATATTAATAATCTTCTTCGGCACATAGATCTCTTTGATCACATTCCCTGTCAGCTTATCCGCGATTGCTTCTTTTCCAGCCGCAATAGCGTCCTCTTTGGATGCCTCAGCGGAAATACTGATGACAGCTCTTGTCTTTCCGTTGATCTGTACCGGAATCTGAATCTCGTCCTCTTTCATCTCGTTCTCATCGTAGGTCGGCCATCCTGCTTTGAAGACAGTCTCTGTATGGCCAAGCTGCTCCCACATCTCCTCTGCGAAATGCGGTGCGAAGGGTGAGATCAGGACTGCGATTGTCTCAAGTGTCTCTTTATCGATTCCTCCTGTCTTCTTGGCAAGCTCGATGAGCTTGTTGTTATACTCCATGAATCCGGAGATAACGGTATTCAGGCTGAAGCTCTCCAGACGAGTCGTGATGTCGTATACCATCTTGTGGCGGAGACGGATCATCTCTTTCGTCGGCTGGATATCCTGATCCTTGCTGTCCATGAGCAGGTTCCAGAGACGTTTCAGGAAACGGTTGACGCCGTCGATTCCTCTGTCATCCCACTCAGCATCCAGCTCCGGCGGTCCTACAAAAAGTTCATACATTCTCAGGGAATCGCATCCATAGTCACGGACCAGATCATCCGGGGAAACGACATTTCCTTTGGATTTACTCATCTTGATTCCGTTCTTTCCGGTGATCATACCCTGGTTGAACAGTTTATGGAACGGCTCGTCGAAGTCGATCACACCGATATCATACAGGAACTTTGTATAGAATCTGGAGTACAGCAGATGAAGCACTGCATGTTCCACTCCGCCGATATACATATCTACCGGCAGATATTCGTCCGCTTTCTCTCTGGAAACCAGTTCTTTGTCATTGTGATTGTCTACATAGCGCAGGAAATACCAGGAGGAACCCGCCCACTGAGGCATGGTGTTTGTCTCTCTCTTAGCCGGTTTTCCGCACTTCGGACACTTGCAGTTCACCCACTCGTCGATAGCTGCCAGCGGTGACTCGCCGGTTCCTGTAGGCTCGTAGGATTCTACATCCGGCAGGCGCAGCGGGAGCTCTTCTTCCGGCACGGGCACACATCCGCAGTCCGGACAGTGTACGATCGGGATCGGCTCTCCCCAGTAACGCTGACGGGAGAATACCCAGTCACGCAGCTTGTAGTTTACAGTAGCGCGGCCGATTCCCTTTTCTTCTATGATATGGGGAGCTTCCTTTTTCAGCACTGCGGATTCCATGCCGTTCCACTCACCGGAATTGATCATGGTTCCTGAAGCGTCTGTGTAAGCTTCTGTCATATTCTCGATCTCTTTGCCGTCTTTTGCGATGACCTGTATGATCGGGATATTGAACTTTGTAGCGAACTCAAAGTCACGGTCATCATGAGCAGGCACGCACATGATAGCTCCGGTACCATAATCTGCCAGTACATAGTCAGACAGCCAGATCGGTACCTTTGCGCCGTTCAGAGGATTGATCGCATAGCTTCCTGTAAACACACCGGTCTTCTCTTTATCCTGCATACGGTCTACGTTGGACTTCATGGAAGAATCGTAGATGTATTTCTCGACCGCATCTCTTGTCTCATCTGTTGCAAGAGATTTTGCCAGCTCATGCTCCGGAGCAAGGACCATGAATGTCGCGCCGTAAAGGGTATCCGGTCTTGTCGTATAGACTGTAATCTTCTCATTTCTGCCGTCTACCGGGAAATCAACCTCGGCGCCGTATGATTTTCCGATCCAGTCTGTCTGCATTTTCTTAACCTTCTCCGGCCAGTCAAGCTTATCAAGGTCATTTAAAAGACGGTCAGCATATTTTGTGATCCGCAGCATCCACTGACGGAGATTCTTCTTTGTCACCTCAGCTCCGCAGCGCTCGCATTTTCCGTTTACGACCTCTTCATTTGCAAGACCTGTCTTACAGGACGGGCACCAGTTGATTGGGAATTCCTTCTCATAAGCAAGACCTGCCTTGAACATCTTCACGAAGATCCACTGTGTCCATTTGTAGAAATTCGGATCTGTTGTATTTACTTCCATATCCCAGTCATAGAGCGCCGCGATATCGTTGATCTGTCTCTTGATATTTGCCACGTTCTCAGCTGTTGATTTTGCCGGGTGAACGCCCATCTTGATGGCATAGTTCTCTGCCGGCAGACCGAAGGCATCCCATCCCATGGGGTGAATAATATAGTAGCCCTGCTGCAGTTTGTAGCGGCTCCATACATCGGAGATGACATAGCCTCTCCAGTGTCCTACATGAAGACCGTTTCCTGACGGATACGGGAACATATCCAGGCAGTAATATTTCGGTTTCTTCTTTCCGTTGTCATCCACCTTGGGATTTACCGGATTCTCTTCCCATTTCTCGCGCCATTTCTTTTCAATGGCTCTGTGATTGTACACAATCTTTGTACCCATGATACTCATTTCCTCACTTTCCATTATCTCATCCGCATCAGAAAAAGATCGCAGCCAGCTTCTCACAGATAACATCTGCAGCACGCATATCTCCTGTCATAGTCCGATGCATAAAGAAAGCCTTTTCTTCTCAATTCAAGAGACGAAAAGGCTTAATTCCGTGGTACCACTCTTATTCATCTGTCCAAATATAACTGAAAACTGCCGGAAATCTGTATCCGGATTCTTGCCATACGACAGATGCACTCATTGATTCTGTAACGGGAACTCCCGCCTCCGCTTACAAGGACCGCTATGTGACTTCAACGACTCTCTTCAGCGAAAGGACTCCAAGGCCAGTTCAGAGCCTGTGCTGCTGCCTCGCACCACCCGGCAGCTCTCTGAAAGCAGCCCGTACCGCACGGACAGGATCCGGCGGACGTCAACTCCTACTATTCCTCTTCATTGTCTTTGCAATATACTCAATTATTATATGAAGGATGTTAAAATAAGTCAAGGACAAATTTTCATTATATTCCTCTTTTTATCCTGGATTCCCAGAGCACTACATCGCCGGATTCCAGGCTCTTCTTCACATCAATGAGCCTCTGATTCGACGACCCGCGGAATACAAGGGTGATATCCTTCAGGCTTTCCACGAATCTCCCGTCTACCAGCACATCGATCATAGACAGCATCTCATCCGTGTATTCGCATCTCGCCCTGCTCTCAGAGAGCAGCTGACTGTCATACAGATATCCACTGTAGCACCAGATATTTTTTTCCGGATACCTCTCTTTTACTTTCCGCAGGAATGGCACGAGAGCTTTCTGGTTCTCCGGCTCAAATGGCTCTCCCCCCAGGAGGGACAGACCATTGATATAGGAAGGTTCCAGAGCATCCAGCAGCTCTTTTTCCGTCTCTTCCGTAAACTCTTTTCCATAATGGAAGTCCCAGGTAGCTTCATTAAAACACCCCGGACAGTGGTGGGTGCATCCGGAGACAAAGAGAGATACTCTCACTCCCTCTCCGTTTGCGATATCACACTTTTTGATTTCACCGTAATACATATTCTTCCTTCTCTTTACAGATGCAGTACTCTCTCTTTGATCTCCTGAGTACGGCCCTGGTTCCAGAACTGAGTTCCGATGTAACCGCATGTCCTCCTTGCCACGTTCAGAGTGTTTTCATCCCGGTTTCCGCAGTGCGGACACTCCCATACAAGCTTTCCGTCCTCTGTGGCCACGATCTGGATCTCTCCGTCATAGCCGCATGCCTGGCAGTAATCACTCTTTGTGTTCAGTTCCGCATACATGATATTATCATAAATATAGCGGATTACCTGAAGGACTGCCGGAATGTTGTCCTTCATATCCGGTACTTCTACATAACTGATAGCGCCTCCGGTAGACAGAGCCTGGAACTGAGACTCGAATTTCAGCTTGGAGAACGCGTCGATCTCTTCTCCTACAAACACATGATAACTGTTTGTGATATAGCTCTTATCTGTAATTCCGGGAATAATACCGAAACGCTTCTGGAGACACTTTGCAAACTTATATGTAGTACTTTCGATTGGCGAACCGTAAATACTGAATCCGATATTCGTCTCCTCTTTCCACTTATCACATGCTTCATTCATATGCTGCATAACCTGAAGAGCAAATGGTGTTGCCTCTGGATCTGTATGAGATTTCCCGGTCATGTATTTCACACATTCATACAGGCCTGCATAGCCCAGAGAAATGGTGGAATATCCGCCATACAGCAGTTTGTCAATGACCTCGCCCTTCTTCAGACGGGCCAGAGCGCCGTACTGCCACAGGATCGGCGCCGCATCGGAAAGAGTGCCTTTCAGTCTGTTGTGTCTGCACATAAGAGCACGATAGCACAGATTCAGTCTCTCGTCAAAGATTTTCCAGAACTTATCCATATCTCCGCCTGAGGAAAGTGCCACGTCCACCAGATTAATAGTCACAACCCCCTGGTTGAATCTGCCGTAGAACTTATAATTTCCATTCTCATCTTTCCAGGGGCTCAGCGCGCTTCTGCATCCCATTACAGGGAAACAGTTACCTTCTTTCAGCTCTTTCATCTTCTTCTCGGAAATATAATCCGGCACAAGACGCTTTGCGGTACATTTTGCCGCCAGCTCTGTCAGATAGTAATACGGCTGTCCTTCCTCGATGTTATCCTCTTCCAGCACATAGATCAGCTTCGGGAACGCAGGTGTAACCCAAACGCCTGCTTCGTTCTTCACACCTTTGATGCGCTGTTTCAGCGTCTCCTCGATGATCATTGCCAGGTCTCTCTTCTCGGACTCTGACTTGGCTTCATTAAGATACATAAACACAGTCAGGAACGGCGCCTGCCCGTTGGTAGTCATCAGGGTGATCACCTGATACTCAATCGTCTGCACACCCTTGGTGATCTCTTTTTTCAGACGTCTCTCCACGATCTCATTGAGCACGTGCTCCGGATACTCTGTTCCGACCAGTTCCATCTCCGCCAGAACTTCCGTGCGGATCTTGTCTCTGGATACCTGGACAAAGGGGGCCAGATGGGTAAGAGAAATACTCTGTCCGCCGTACTGGTTGCTGGCTACCTGCGCGATGATCTGTGTGGCAATGTTACATGCTGTAGAGAAACTGTGGGGTTTCTCGATCATTGTGCCGCTGATCACAGTGCCGTTCTGGAGCATATCCTCCAGGTTGACCAGATCACAGTTGTGCATATGCTGGGCAAAATAATCGGAATCATGGAAATGGATGATTCCCTCCTTATCTGCCTCTACGATGTCCTCCGGAAGGAGCATCCTCTGTGTCAGGTCCTTGCTGACCTCTCCGGCCATATAGTCTCTCTGCACGCTGTTGACCGCCGGGTTTTTATTGGAATTCTCCTGCTTTACATCCTCATTGTTACACTCAATGAGGGACAGGATCCGGTTGTCTGTCGTATTCGCCTTTCTCACAAGGGAACGCTTATAGCGGTATCTCACATACCGTCTGGCCAGGTCAAAAGCACCTGTAGACATGATCTGATTCTCCACCATATCTTGTATCTCCTCCACGGATACGGCGCGATTCAGTTTATTACATTTAAACTCAACATATTCTGCGATGTCTTCGATCTGGGAGTCCGTCAGACTCCTGGCTTCAGTAGAAGTATCGGCCTTTGTCACAGCCCTTACGATCTTTCTGATATCAAAAACTTCTTCCGAACCATTTCTCTTGATAATCTTCATTCTGCCATTCTCCTCAATCTGTCTTTTTGGTACATCGTTTATTCTAATACAAAATATAGTGTTTGGCAATCCCCAAAACACATGATACTGTATTTTCAGAACAATGTATATGTTGTCAGAGAATTTCGTGCTTCGCCGTCTATTTGCAGATTCCGGACATAAAAAGCAGACGGCTCCGAAAATATTCAGTCACTTCGGATCCGTCCACAATAATTATCCGTATAACAGGAGAACCTTTCTCCTTAATGCAAAATTGTCTCAATTCTGTACATCCTGTCCGGGGCATCCCGAGGAACAGGGCCGATCTATCCAAGGGCCACATCCAGTATCATCATCAACGTAAAGCCAAGGGCAACTCCGATGGTACCGATATTAGAGTGTTCTCCTGCCTGAGCTTCCGGAATCAGTTCTTCCACCACCACATAGATCATGGCCCCCGCTGCAAAGGAAAGCAGATACGGCAGCAACGGTACTACAAGACCGGTCAGGAATATGGTCAGCAGCGCGGCCGCCGGTTCAACGATTCCTGAGAGTGCTCCATAGATAAAGGCTCTCGGCTTTGAGAGGCCCTGGCCTCTCAAAGGCATGGAAATAATAGCTCCTTCCGGGAAGTTCTGTATGGCGATTCCCACGGAAAGAGCAAAAGCTCCTGCCAGGGTCAGTGTTGTATTTCCCGTCATCGCACCGGCAAAGCTGACGCCCACTGCCATGCCTTCCGGTATATTGTGGAGAGTTACTGCAAGGACAAGCATGGTTGTTTTTTTTAAATGGGCAGGAACACCTTCCGGCTTCTCCTCTGTGAAATGCAGATGGGGTGTCAGCGTGTCAAGCACAAGCAGGAAACCCATTCCCAGCAGAAATCCTGCCGCTGCAGGAATCCAGGCAGTTCCTCCCTTCTGCTCCGCCATATCAATGGCTGGAATCAGCAGAGACCATACAGACGCTGCAATCATTACCCCTGACGCAAATCCAAGCAACAATTTCTGCAAACGTTCATTCATCTGTTTTTTCATAAAAAATACCATTGCGGCACCCAGAGCAGTGCCGGCAAATGGTATTAATATTCCAATAATTGTATTTGTATTCATATTTATCGCTCCCTCTGACTCTTATATTATTTATGTAGTTTTACTCCGATACCATTATCATATGCAGTCAGAAGGTTTTTTGTCAATGTCTTCCTATGTACTTAGTCTGCTCCAGACACATCAGCGTGCGAGACAGAACCTGCTTAACATATTATGCCTTTCCGGCCAGCTCCTTTCCCGCTGCCCGGCATTCTGCCAGAGTCTCCTCATCTGGAGCGTCATTTGCAATGATTCCTTCTTCTCTTATGAGGACGGCTCCGGCATTCTTCATCCGGTCAGCCCAGTCGCGCATCCACTCTCCGTCTCCCCATCCATAGGATCCGAATAACAGAATCGTCCTGCCGGACACCAGGGGTTCCAGAGACTCTACGAAGGGTTCCATCTCCGTCTCCTCCAGCTGTTCCGCTCCCATGGAAGGGCAGCCAAGAGCAAAGGCATTCTCCGATGCAAGAGCAGCTGCGTCGGCATCCGCCACTTCCATGAGGACTGCCTCGATCCCTGCCTCACGGATTCCTTCAGCGACAGCCTCTGCCATAGCCTGCGTATTTCCTGTTCCACTCCAATATACTACCGATACACTCATGTTTATCTTCCTCCTGCTGATTTCTACAGAGCAATTTCCCGGATGCTCTTTCCGGTCAGAAACTCATTCACCGCGCATGTCTTCGCACGGTCAAACTCCTTGAAAATGATCCCTGCCCGCTCCGGATCACTGTATACTTTCCAATACCCGGTCATCAGGAACTTTCTTCCCTGATTCTTGATAAAACCTCTCACATCCTCTGCGGGATAACCGAGAAAGGCTCCGATCTCATGAGGAAATCCCATGTCTCTCTCCGCGAAGTCTCTGGCGCGTCCGGAGAGACGGGACAGCATTTCAGAAAGCTCCATCTCATCCTTATAGCCATATTCCCGGATCAGGCGCCGGACCGGCAGGCTCTTCAGATGGGCGCTCAGTCCTGCCTCCCGGTAAAAGAGGATCAGACATCTTCCCCCGGACCGGGAGAGGATATACCAGGAAATGTCCATTCCCCGGAACATTTCTTCCAGCCCCTGACACAGTTCTTCATCCATCGTGATCATACAGGACACTTTCAGCCCTTTCAGAAACGGCGCACACTGCAGCACAACCTGAAAGGTCAGACGGATATTCCGGTTTTTATTTTTCAAAAAATAGTTCAGCACTTCCGCAGGCATTCTTCTCCTCCTTAATTTTGAGAATCATTTTCAATTGACTACATGTTACCATAAACTGGTTATAAGTTCAATATAAATTTTGAGAACATTTCTCATTTATTTTTTCTCTCCAATTTTATTACATTTTTATACTTTTATAGTTGTTCCCCACTTTGCTTTAGTGTATAATGTACATAAGACATTTGAGAGGTGAAAAGTCTCAAACAATACTTACATAAAGGAGAGATTCGCCATGGTAAATTTAATTACAGGCCCCAGAGGCAGCGGAAAGACACAGCAAATGATCGATCTTGCAAATGAGAAGGTGAAAACTTCCAGCGGAAACGTAGTATTAATCAAAAAAAGCCACAAGGATACATACACGGTGGACTTCAACATCCGTGCGATCCGTATGGCTGATTATCCCGACATCCTTACACTTGAAGAATTCGTAGGATTTCTTTACGGCATGGTAGCCGGCAATCATGATATCGAAGCTATTTTTATCGACAGCGTTCTGAAACAGGCAAACATCACTCTTGAGAGTCTTCCTGTATTCCTTCAGAAACTGAATAAGATTTCCAGTGAAAACAAGATTGATTTCTATCTCAGCATCAGTGCTGACAAGAAAGATATCCCGGATATAGATTCATCAGATTACAACGTGATCAGTTAATATTAAAAACGCAGATATTATTACAGGGGCTTTGCCGAACGGCAAAGCCCCTGTGTCTGTTCCATATTTGTTACTGTTCACACCATATTTAAGGTCGGCGCATATAGAGCCGCTGTCAGGCACGAACGGCATTGTGTTTTTATTTTTTTATAGAAAGTACGGTATTAGTCTCTTCCCCTTCTTTATACTCTATGGTCACGGTATCGCCAACGTTATACCGGATCACATCAAGATATTCCACAACAGGCACATCAAAGATCGCATCCGAATCTTGCAGCATAAGATAATAATGCGTATTCCCATCGATAACGGCCTGTGCGATCTTGGAGATCGCCGCTGTCAACGTCTTCACTTCTCTTGTATCTTCTTCTACTTCTTTGATTCCGTTCTCATACATCAGGTTCGTATAGACCTGTTCACATTCGCTTACTGTATTTCCCGTAGCTACAATCTGATAACGCTGTACATTTACCATGGCATACATCTTCACCAGACCGGCATCGTCTTTCAGGGCGATAAAGTAAGTGGGCTCTCCGGAAATATTCAGGAGAAGCGGAAATGTAGCTTTATAGTGCAGGTTCTGCACCTGGCCCTCTGCGGAAGACATGGCAGACGCCTCGGTAGCGCCTTCTACTTCATAGAATCTGGTCTCCATGGTCCTCTGATTCATAAGAACAAATCCCACATTTGACTGGTCGCCGCTGACCGATGTCACGCCTGTATATACCCACACATCATCGTCAATAGCCAGATAATTATATCCTTCTGTAGTCTCAAGACAGTCTTTCTGCCCCAGCACACTATTCAGGAAACCATGTTTAAGAGTGCCATGATAATCATAGAGCTGAATCAGCATATCTGCTGAGTATGCCCGGTCGATCCACTGAGGTGCATCCTCAATAGCATAATCTTCCGTCTCACCGGTAATCGCATTACATAGCACGACTCTGCCGATGGTAACGCCGCCGAACAATCCAATGTTGAACTTCTTTACCGGACAGATCCAGTAGGGCACTCCTTCTTCATCCACCTCGAAGCTCAGATCGTTAAAGAGATAGGTGGGATAGCGAAAACGCAGATGCCGGTAAATGTTCCGGTTAAAGTGATCGCTGGTAGTATATTTCATCCCCTCGTCCAGCTTTACCAGCTCTGTGTCCTGGGTCGCCATATCGATCTTGATATAAGCAGGGATGCCCTCTCCCTGATTGGTAAACCATTTGATCAGGCTGGCATATCTAAGAGGCGATACCCTTACCGGCCGGTCCTGATAATTGATCTGCGAATACAGTTCATCCACTTCAAACTGAGAAACCATGTCCACCATACTTCCCATCTCCCTGTTGCCGAGAAGGGTGGCTGAATCCCGGTCAAGAAGCGGGATCTGATCGTAGGACAGCTCTTCAATATCTTTCGCGAACTCGCCGGTTTCCACTGTCAGCAGCTGCTGATACTTCTTCGCATTGATGATCGGAGAAGACAGAAGGGTGCCAAGCAGATATACAACCACCACGGCCGCAAACAGCCCCAGGATCACTTTCAGCCCTCTGGACTCCTTCAGGACCTGCCGGTTCAGTTCTTTTTTCCCTATAAATATAACTGCCGCCAGCAGAAGGAGGATGCCCAGGAATATCCAGAACTCCGTAGAATGGATATTGACCGCAGGCAGGGCTGCATAATAGTAGATTCCAAGAACAAGAAGGGCAAGGATCACAAGAATCACTTTTGTTTTGACTTTTCTCATTTTCTTTTCCTTTCTGATCGTATCCCGGATATCAGAATTTTCTTCTCCACAGATCCGGCGAGAGCATCAACAGGTATGGGATGATCTCCAACCTTCCGACCAGCATATCAAAACTGAACACCAGTTTTGACAGCGTCGAGAACATATGGAAATTTTCCACAGGCCCGACTTTAGAAATACCAGGGCCAACATTATTTATTGTTGTCAGAACACCGCTGAATGATGTAGCAAAATCAAAATTATCAATAGAAACAATCAGTACAGACGCCGCCAGTATAAAAACGTATGCCGCAAAATACACATTGATTCCTCTGAGCGTATCCTGGCTCACCCTTTTTCCGTTCAACTTGATCACTGTAACTGCGTTGGGATGAAGAATCTTCTTCAGTTCCTGCCCTATAGATTTCAGCAGGACCACGAAACGGCATACTTTAATTCCGCCTCCTGTGGAGCCGGCGCAGGCGCCTATAAACATGATTGCCAGCAGGACCGTCTTTGAAAGCTCGGGCCATAGTTCATAATCCGCAGTGTAAAATCCTGTCGTCGTAATGACCGACGCCACCTGGAAGGAAGCATAGCGAAAGGCATGGAGCACATTTCCATATATGTTCAGAATATTGATGGTGATGATCACAATTGCCGCAGCGATCACTCCAAGGTAGGCTCTCAGCTCCTCGTTCTTGAACACGTTCTTCCAATCCTTCATAAGCAGAAGGAAATACAGGTTGAAGTTAACTCCAAACAAAATCATAAACACTGTGATCACGCCGTCGATATAAGCGCTGTCATAAAAGCTCACACTGGCGTTTCTGTTGGAGAATCCTCCGGTCCCCGCCGTACTGAAGGAATGCACAAGAGCATCGTACAGATTCATCCCGCCAAACATCAGTAGGACCACTTCAATTGCTGTCATCACAAAATACATTCCGTAAAGAATGGTTGCGGTATTTCTGGCCTTGGGAACCAGTTTATCCGCCTCCGGTCCCGGCATCTCCGCCCGCATCAGAGGCATGGCGCCCATATCATCCAGCGATGTGATCATCATAACGAATACCAGAACGCCCATACCGCCGATCCAGTGGGTCAGACACCGCCAGAAGTTCACTCCCATAGGCAGAGCCTCAATATCTGTCAGAATGGTAGATCCCGTAGTAGTAAATCCAGACACTGTCTCAAAAAACGCGTCTATGTACGCCGGAATGCTTCCGGTCAGAGTAAACGGAAGAGCTCCGAACAGTGACCAGAGAATCCAGGCAAGACCAACGATAACAAATCCTTCTTTCCCATAAATCCTGCTGTTTTTCGGCTTCTTCCGACCGAAGATCAGAAAGATCACACCCAGAACCGCTGCCACTCCCACAAACGCCAGTCCTTCCCGCTCTCCGTATATGAGTGAGACAAGCGCCGGAATCAGGAGAACAGCTCCTTCTACACCCAGCATTTTGCCAAGTATATATATTATCATTTTCTTATTCATTTTTCCGCACCTACACCAGTATATCCTTTAAATCTTCTATATGCTTATCCATCGTGACAAGAATCACGCTGTCTCCCACTTCGATGCAGTCATCGCCTCCGGGGATGATGATTTCCCTCTTTCTGGCAATACATGCGATCAGGTTGTTTGACTTGAGAGAAAGCTCTTTCAGCGGAATTCCCGTATAAGATGTCTCAGAGCGGATAATAAACTCCAGGGCCTCCACCTGCTCGTCGACCAGCTGATACATAGTCTCTACATTGGCACTTCCCTGAGAATTCTTTCTGGCGCGGACATAACTGAGGATAGCATCCGCGGTAGCAGTCTTTGCCGAAACAATACTGTCAATACCGAAATCTTCAACCATCCTGGCTCTCCGGTCCTCATTGACCTTTGCAATGATCTTATCAACCCCCTGGCTCTTCGCGAATAGAGATGTAATAATATTCTCCTCATCCATGCCAGTAAGGGCTACAAAAGCATCCGCTTCCTCGATTCCTTCCTCGATAAGAAGATCGTGATCCGTAGCATCCCCGTTGATGATCGTCGCCTTGGGAAGGAGCTCGCATAACTGTTCGCCTCTCTCCACATCCTTCTCAATGATCTTCACCTGCATACCCACAGAGCAGAGCTGGCGGGTCAGATAATATGCAACTCGGCCGCCTCCGCAGATAATAACTTTTTTGATTTTTTCCCTGTGTTTGCCGAGAAGGTTGAAGAAAGACTCCACTTCTCTGTGGGACGCTGCGATGTGCAGTCTGTCGCCCTCATGCACCACATAATATCCGTCCGGGATCAGGACTTGATCTCCGTGTTCTACCGCACAGACCAGAACTTTGATCTGAAGTTTGTCATACATCTCAGCAAGAGACATGCCCACAAGCCTGCTGTCCTTCATGATGGGGAACTCGATAAGCTCTACTCTTCCCTTTACAAAAGTCTCAATCTTGCTCGCATCCGGGAACAGCAGCAGTCTGTTGATCTCGTCCGCTACGATCAGCTCAGGATTAACCGCCATACTCAGATGGAGATCTTCCTTCAGAAGGCCGATCTGGTTGAAATAGATGGGATTTCTCACTCGGGCAATCGTATGTTTTGCCCCGAGTCGCTTTGCGATCAGACAGCTCAGCATATTGCACTCATCCGCAGATGTACATGCGATGACCAGATCTGCATGAGGCACTCCCGCCTGCTTCTGCACCTCTGCATCCACGCCGTCTCCTGTTACACATGCGATATCAAGACGGTCCACTGCGAATTTCATTTTCTTCTCATTATTGTCGATCATCACCACATCGTAATTCTCAACAGAAAGCTGCTGGGCAAGCTTAAACCCAACTTTTCCGTCCCCAATGATAACAATTTCCATAATCTTTTTCCTCTATGCAATTATTATTTTGTCATGCCGCTCATACGGCAGAACGATTATAGCACCTTTGTATTTAAAGTACAACAGCATTAACATGATCTTGACGGAATTCTTAACGCTTTCTTTGCGTAGTGGCTGTTTAGCACTAACTTCAATTATTAAACATCCGAAAACAGGATATTTCTAAAACGTATTCTGCCGGGAGGGAGGATACATCCGGGTTCCGCTCCAGGGGATAAGGAAAACTATAAAGTTCCGGGTACGGACTAAAAGCCAGAACAGGCGGCGAGCAACTCGTTTCACTCAGACAATCTCGCCGCCTGTTCTAACGTCCGTACCCGGAACTTCAAGTTTTGCTAATCCCCTTCCGAAGTCACCCGTCTATATCCTCCCTCCCCGCAGAAAGGTTTTCGAGATCGGCTGTTTTCTAGTCTATTTAAGACAGAAGTCAGCGGATAAACAGCTCGGAAACAAGAGGCGCGGCCTGGAGATCTTACAAATGGTAAGTTTTCCAAGCCGCGCCAATTTGCGTTTCTACCTGTTTAGTTGTTCCCGGTATCCAGCTGTCAAGGCGGTGTGTTGTCACGAAGGCCCGTAGCAGAGCGCCGGCACTTTGGCCGCGTCTTTTGCGGCCTTACGTGTCCGCTGCGCTATGCTCCGAGCGAGAGCGTGGCCGCCGGGATAACACACCGCCTTGACAGCGGCCTACCGGAAGCAACTGAACAAAACAGCCCTATTTACTCCTCAGCTGCTCTTGCCGCAATCTCCTTCTCCTGCACATCATTCGGAGCCTGCTCGTAGCGTGCAAATGTGTACTCATAGGTACCTCTTCCGCCTGTCATGGAACGGAGCGTCGTGCAGTATCCGAACAATCCGGTCATTGGGATATCCGCCTCGATCACCTGCTTGCCGCCTGCAACAGGAGTCATACCGAGCACTCTTCCTCTTCTCTTGTTCAGATCTCCCATTACATCTCCCGTATAATCATCGGGCACTGTAACTTTCAGGGAAGCGATAGGCTCAAGAAGCACCGGTGAAGCATCCATGAATCCTTTCTTGAATGCCTGGATCGTAGCTGTCTTAAATGCCATCTCAGAAGAATCTACCGGATGGTAGGATCCATCGTACAGAATGGCCTTCACGCCTACGACCGGATAGCCGGCAAGAGGACCTTTCACTACAGATTCCTGCAGACCTTTTTCCACAGCCGGGAAATAGTTCTTCGGAACTGCGCCGCCTACTACGCATTCTTCAAATATATAAGGTGTATCCAGATCTCCGGAGGGCTCGAATTTCATCTTGACATGTCCGTACTGTCCATGACCGCCGGTCTGTTTCTTGTACTTCATATCTACATCGGAGTTTTTGCGGATTGTCTCACGGAAGGCAACTTTCGGCGTAGAAAGAGTAATTTCTACTTTATATCTTGCAGCCAGTTTGCTGGCGGTGATCTCCAGGTGCTGGTCGCCCATACCGTAGAGCAATGTCTGGCGGTTCTCGCTGTCATTGACCACTCTCAGCGTGACATCCTCCGCCGTCATCCTTGCAAGGGCCTGGGAAACTTTATCCTCGTCTCCCTTCTTATTCACTGTATACTTCATATATGTATAAGGAACTGAATAATCTGTCTTTGCATAGGAAACCGGAGTTGCCTTTGTAGAAAGAGTATCTCCGGTACGAGTGTTTGCCAGCTTGGCAATGGCTCCGATATCTCCTGCAAAAAGCTCCGATACTTCCGAGGGTTTGTTTCCGCACATTACATAAAGCTTGCCCGGCTTCTCCTCTGCGTCTGTATCTGCATTAAAAAGGATATCATCTCCCTTGAGCACACCGGAACACACTTTTATAAAGGAATACTTTCCGATGAACGGATCCACCATGGTCTTGAACACATATGCGCTCTTTGCCTTGGAGAAATCATAATTTGCCTCGAAGATTTCATTGGTCCTGCGGTTGATTCCCGCGCATGTCCTCTTGTCCGGACTTGGGAAGAACCTTACGATATCAGAAAGGAGGTTTGCCACGCCCTGTGCCTGGACGTTGGATCCCATGGCAACCGGTACGATATCGCCGTCCATAACCTCTGTACGCATGGCAGCACGGATCTCCTCTACAGAGAACTCTTCACCGTTGAAGTAACGCTCCATGAACTCTTCGCTCGTCTCAGCAACCGCTTCCATAAGAGAATCTCTTAATATTTCAAGGTTCGGCTTACAGTAATCCGGAATCTCGCACTCTTCTCTCTGGCCTACTCCTGTATATCTGCGGCCTGCATTCTTAATCACGTTGATATAGCCGACCAGTTTCTCATTCTCACGGATGGGCTGGAAATGAGGCGCGATCTTCTTCCCATATCTCTTTGTCAGATCTTCCACTACCTGGCGGAAACTTGCATCGTCCACATCCATCTCTGTCACATAGACCATGCGGGGAAGATTATACTTGTCGCACAGTTCCCATGCCTTTTCTGTTCCTACCTGGACACCGGCCTTTCCTGATACGACAATAACTGCGGCGTCTGCTGCACTTACTGCTTCCTCTACCTCGCCTACAAAATCAAAATATCCCGGCGTGTCAAGGATATTGATCTTTGCCTTCTCCCATTCAATGGGAACAAGACTTGTGCTGATGGAAAATCCGCGTTTCTGCTCCTCTTTATCAAAATCGCTCACGGTATTGGATTCGGAAATCTTTCCCATACGGTTTGTAGCGCCCGATACATACAGCATCGCCTCAACAAGACTTGTCTTGCCGCTTCCGCCATGTCCAAGCAATACCACGTTTCTAATCTCGTCTGTTCTGTAAACCTTCATGCTGCTGCCTCCTTGTTATGTAGTTATTCTGCACACCACTTTATCGTTATGGCATACACACTATGGATATATTCTACTAAAATTCGCGCTCAATTACAACTATTTTATTCATTTTTCACATATTTCCTGTTCTGTTTACTTTTTCACGTTAAAATGTTAGAATAGCTCTGTGTGTTTTATTCAGAAACGCATAAAATTGTAACAGTTTTGGAAAGGATCATATGATCATGTCATCTACAAAAATCGGATTCATCGGGCTCGGACTCATCGGCGGCTCTATTGCCAAGGCAGTCCGCCAGTATTACCCGGACTGGGAGATCATTGCTTACGACAAAAGCAGGGAAACACTGGCCCTGGCGGTACAGGAGGGGACCATCCACACGGCCTGTTCCTCCATCGACGACAATTTCAGAGGATGCGGCTACATTTTTCTGTGCGCGCCCGTTTCTTATAATACAGCATATCTTTCCCAGCTGAAAGATCTCATCGATCAGGACTGCATTCTGACCGATGTAGGAAGCGTAAAAACATCCATCCACGAGGAGGTCATCCGCCTTGGTCTGGAAGAGAATTTTATCGGAGGACATCCCATGGCAGGTTCAGAAAAGAGCGGATTTGCCAACGCAAAGGCTCATCTGATCGAGAACGCCTACTATATTCTAACCCCTTCTGCCCGGGTGGCTCCCGAGAAGGTAAAATCATACCGTCAGCTGGCGGAATCGCTGAAGGCGCTCCCTGTCGTGCTGGACTACAGGGAACACGACAAGATTACAGGGACTATCAGCCATCTTCCCCATATCATCGCCTCTACTCTGGTAAATTTCGTCCATGATACAGATACCAGGGACGGGATGATGAAAGCGCTGGCAGCGGGAGGTTTTAAAGATATAACAAGGATTGCCTCCTCCTCGCCGGTCATGTGGCAGCAAATCTGCCTCAAAAACCGGGACAATATCTCCCGGATCCTGGAAAACTACATCCAGGCGCTGGGCAGGGCAAAGGAGCTGGTGGATCAGTCCGATGAGAAAGCCCTGTACTCTATGTTTGAGAACTCCAGAGACTACCGGGACTCCATGCCCAACAGCTCGGCAGGTCCCATCAAGAAACAGTTCGCTCTCTATTGCGACATTATCGACGAGGCGGGCGGGATTGCTACTATCGCCACTATACTGGCAAGTAATCTGATCAATATTAAAAATATCGGGATCATACATAACCGTGAATTTGAAGAAGGGGTGCTCCGTATTGAGTTCTACGACGAAGACGCCTCTGTCAAAGCGACGGAGCTTCTGAAAAAGTACAGATATGTAGTATATGAAGTTTAATAAAAAGGTTTATGAAAGAGAGGGAGATTTATTATGGAATTATGCAGCATGACCGGACTTAAAGGAACGATCCGTGTTCCGGGAGACAAGTCCATCTCGCACAGATGCGTCATGTTCGGCTCTATCGCCAACGGGACCACCGAGATACACAATTTTCTGGAAGGGGCTGACTGTCTGGCCACCATCCGGTGCTTTCAGAGGCTGGGGATCGACGTAGAAAAAAAGGAAAATACGATTCTTGTCCACGGCAAAGGACTTCACGGACTTTCTGCTCCAACGGACATTCTTGATGTAGGGAACAGCGGCACCACAACAAGACTGATCTCAGGCATCCTGGCAGGACAGCCTTTTGACTCCAAGCTCTCAGGTGATGCTTCCCTGAACTCCCGTCCCATGAAAAGGATCATCGATCCACTGACGAAAATGGGGGCTCATATTTCCAGTATCCTGCGGAACGGATGTGCTCCACTGTATATCACACCGGGCAGCCTCCACGGTATTCACTATAACTCACCGGTAGCCAGCGCTCAGGTGAAATCCTGCCTGCTCCTGGCCGGTCTGTACGCAGACGGCGAAACCTCTGTCACAGAACCCAGCCTGTCCAGAAACCATACCGAGCTGATGCTGAAAGAATTCGGCGCGGACATCCGCTCTACCCACACCATCGGGAGCACGGAGACCACTGCCGTCATCAAGCCATGTGAAGAATTGTACGGCCAGAAGATCAGGGTTCCAGGAGATATCTCCTCGGCCGCCTATTTTATCGCGGCTGGTCTCATCGTCCCGGACTCTGAGATCCTGATCAAAAATGTGGGGATCAACCCAACCCGGGCAGGAATCCTGAAGGTATGCGAGGATATGGGAGGAGACATTTCCCTCCTCAATGAACGAACGGAAGGCGGAGAAAAAATGGCGGATATCCTTGTCCGCACCAGCCAGCTCCACGGCATCACCATCGAAGGAGATATTATCCCCACTCTGATCGATGAGATCCCGATCATCGCTGTTATGGCCGCTGTTGCAGAAGGCACTACTGTCATTAAGGATGCGGCAGAACTTAAAGTGAAGGAAACCGACCGGATCGAGACCGTCACGGACAACCTGAAAGCCATGGGATGTATGGTGACTCCTACTTCAGACGGAATGGTGATCACCGGAGGACGCCCGCTGAAAGGGGCTTCTATTCATACGCTTCTGGATCACCGCATCGCCATGGCGTTCAGCATCGCGGCGCTGGTCGCTGAAGGACGGACAAAGATCCTGGACAGCAAGTGCATCGATGTGTCCTATCCGGACTTCTACGATACGTTTGAGGCGCTGCTGTAAGAGTCGGCACAGACCTCAGACAGAGCACAAATATGCATAAGAAAAGCGGTCATGCCGGAAGACATGGCCGCTTGCTTATTCTCTTTTTAGAAATTAAAGGCTGGACAATCTTTGTAGCGTTCTGGTATCGGAAGCTCATCAAGCCCCATCGGCCCAAGATTTTCAACATACATCGATTGCTCTCTGGGAAATAAATATTCATTGAGATACTCAATAAAATCCTGTTCATTGTAACAAAGACTGCCGTTAATCCGATATTTTTTTGCACGGGGGCTTGTTCTAAGCCATTTGTCACAAAATTCTATGCAATATTGAGTCAAATTGTCTGCTACCACATCTGGAACAGAATAAACCAGTCTGTCCCCATCAGCACTAATGATTATATTTTTCATCTTATCTTTCCTCATAAATCATTGCCGGGTAAATCCCCCGCTTTCATTGGATCACCCAGCAGCCTTTATTTCCTCCAGCATCTCATGCACGGTTTTCCCGTACACCGGGTGCCTCTTATAAGGCGCAATCTGTGCAAGAGGCGCCAGGACAAATTCCCGCTTGTGCATCTCTACGTGAGGGATGCACAGATCTGCCTGCTGCCAGACCAGATCATCATAAAAAATGATATCCAGATCCAGAGTCCTGGGTCCCCACCGGAGGATCCGCTCTCTTCCTGCTTCCTGCTCAATCCGGTGCAGTTCATCCAGAAGCTCTTCCGGATAAAGGAGCGTCTCAAGTTCCAGACATCCGTTGAGGAAATCGTCCTGGTCTGTCACTCCGTAAGGCGGCGTCTCGATCAGATCAGATACTTTTTTCACAGTGCATCCCTTCACCTGATCCAGCTTTCTCACCGCATCATCCAGATAAGCTTTCCTGTCTCCCATATTGGAACCAAGGGCAATATAGGCGGTATGCCATCCCCGTTCGATCTTCACGCTGACCGTCTTCAGTGGCAGTCCGATGGGCGCCCATGGTTTCTTGATCTCCAGGCTTACCTTTCTCAGACCGCCGATGGTCAGGAGCATTTCCTCCGCCAGCGCTTCTGCCGCCCGCTCCAGCAGCTTGAATGTATGCTCCCGCAGGAAACGGTCTATAAAGGCACTGACCTCTCCGTAATGAATGGACGCAGACAGATCATCCGTCTGCCCGGCTCTTCTTGTGTCTGTATATAATACCGCTGAGACAAGGAACTTCTGTCCCAGCGCATTCTCCTCCGGAAAGACGCCGTGTCTGGCGAATACTTCCAGATCCTCGATTTTTATCTCATCCGGTTTCATACTGTTCATGTTTATTTTCCTCACTCCTCAGTTCCTGCTTTACCGTTCGTGCTGCCGCATCAGCGCCCGTGTCATCCGGATGGCCCGCCGGTTCTTCTCCACATCATGGACGCGGACGAAGGCACACCCTTTCTGAACTCCGAATACTGTAGTGACCAGGGTTCCTTCTTCTCTCTGATCTACAGGCAGATCCAGAGTCAGCCCGATCACAGACTTTCTGGATGTGCCCAGCAGGACCGGATATCCCAGCTCCTGCATGATTTCCAGGCGGCTGATGATCTCCAGGTTCATCTCATATGTTTTACCGAATCCAACTCCCGGATCCAGCATGATCCCGTCCTTCCGGATCCCGGCCGCTTCCGCCAGTCTGAGACATTCTCTCATATCCTCCATGAAATCCGGGAGAAACTCTCTGTACTCCGCCTTTTCCCGGTTGTGCATCAGACAGCAGGCCGCATCATACCGGGCGATCACACCGGCCATCTTTTCATCGTATTTCAATCCCCAGATATCATTTACAAGGTCGGCCCCGGCATCCAGCGCCGCCTCCGCCACATAGCTCTTATATGTGTCAATTGATACAGGAACGCCAAACTCCTTTTTCAGAGCCTTTATGACCGGCACTACTCTGCCGGCTTCCTCTTCATCCGATATCTGCATGTGCCCGGGGCGGGTGGACTCCCCGCCCACGTCAATGATATCCGCCCCTTCCCGGACCATCTGTTCTGCGTGCCGCAGAGCCTCGTCTGCCCGGTTGTATTTTCCGCCGTCGGAAAAGGAATCCGGAGTCACATTCAGGATCCCCATGATGTAAGTATTGTTCTCTGTGTCAAATGTCTTTCCGCCGATAATCATATTATCCTCTTTCTGACGCACTTGCTGCGTCAATAATGGTAGATGTGAAAGTTTACTTTCACACTTTTATCTCCATATTCTTCTTCTCTCTGCTCCAGTCACACTGTTCTTCCGCCGGACATGCGAAACACATCCGGGACGCCTTGTCGCTCTCGCAGAGCAGCCGCTCAAAAGGCTCCATATCCTCCCTCAGCCGGCGGTGTCCCCGGATTGCTCTCAGGATCATCCCCTTCTCTTCCTCTGAAAATACCATTTCCTGCGGAAGACCGTCCAGGATCTGTGCAGCGATCTTTTCCCCTGCTTTCTCGTGAGGGATCTTATCCGTATACTGAAGTGATTTACCGATATCGTGCAGCACAGCGGCCGCATAGATCAGCTCCCGGTCGAATCCAAGTTTCTCCTCCAGATTACGGATTTCCATGATCCGGGCAACATCCAGAAGATGGGGCATCTGATGTCTGCAGAAGATCCGGTCCCGTTCAATTTCTTCCAGGCTGTCGTAGTATTTCCTGTAAAGAGGCTGACACAGGATAGCGTTCACTCTGTCCATAAATCTGTCTCCTTTGTTCTCTATCTTCCGATCAGACGGAGGAAGCGTGCCTCCATGGCGGAATCTGTCTCGAATACGCCCCGTCTTGCCAGCGTCACGGTCTGGCTGCCCGGCTTCTTGATGCCCCGCATGGTCATACACATATGCTCCGCCTCTATCATGACGATGGCTCCCTTTGGCTGCATATATTTCATCAGTGCGTCGGCAATCTGTCCGGTCAGCTGCTCCTGCAGCTGCAGCCTTCTGGCAAACACCTCCACTGTCCTTGCCAGCTTGCTTAAGCCTACCACTTTTCCGTCCGGCACATATCCGATATGAACCTTTCCGTAAAATGGAAGCAGGTGGTGTTCGCAGGTGGAATAGAAAGTAATGTCCTTCTCAATGACCAGCTCACTGCTGTCTACTGTAAATGTCTTCGTCAGATGAGCGCCGGCGTCTTCCTCCATGCCGCCGTACAGTTCCTCATACATCCTGGCGATCCGCTGGGGCGTCTCCCTGAGCCCCTCCCGGTCTATATCTTCTCCGATGCCCTCCAGAAGGAGGCGCACCGCCTGTTCTATCTTCTCATGATCGATCATGTTCTTTCCTCCTCATAATAGTCTGTAGCAAAGCCTGTCTCGCCTCTTCCAGATAGGAAAGGGATCCGAAGACAAGTATGATATCATCTTCTCCCGCCTCTGCTGCAGCCGCCTTTGCCGCCCGTCGGATACTCTCTTCCGCCCTCACATTCGGGCACCAGGGCTTCACCGCCTCTGCCAGTTCCTCTGCCGGAAGGCTTCGCTGCCGGTTGGGAAGAGTCACGGTATGGACCAAAGCGGCAAGAGGACACATGATCTCCGCGATCCTGTCATACTCCTTATCCCGGAACACACCCATGATACAGATCAGCCGCCTGCCGGGGAAATAGCTCTCCACAGATTCTCTCAGCCGGAGAGCCGCGTCCTCGTTGTGGGCTCCGTCCAGAATGATCACAGGCTTTTCTCCGATACAGGAAAACCTGCCCGGCCATCTGGTACGTGCAATGCCTCTGCGGGCTTCCTCCGGAGAAACCGGATATCCAAGCGACTCCAATACAGCCACCGTTTCAAGCGCAGCCGCCACATTGTCGATCTGATTCTTCCCTGCCATAGGAGTCCGGATTTCTTTAAATTCCTTATAGTCCAACAGGATCCCCCGATAGTCCTCTTCCCGGATCACCGCCTCCTCCGGATGTGCCTGTCTGAAAGGGCAGTCCACCCTCTCCGCCCGTCCCCGCAGGATCCGGGTCACTTCCGGTCTCTGAGCCGCTGAAACTACACAGCAGCCCGGCTTAATGATACCTGCCTTGTTCTCCGCAATCTCCTCCAGCGTATCTCCGATAACGCCGATATGGTCCCGGCTGATGCTGGCGAACACAGCACAGACCGTATTTTTCACAATATTGGTGGCGTCCAGAGCGCCGCCCAGGCCTGCCTCCAGCACCACCAGATCACAGTGCATCTCTTTAAAATATAAAAAAGCTATTGCCGTCTCTGCCTCAAAGACAGTAGGGAGGGGCTCTTTTTTCTCCTCCAGACGGGCAACAGCTTCACTCACAGCTTCTGTCAGCTGCGCAAATCTCTCTTCCGGAATCCAGTCTCCATCTACCTGGATCCGCTCCAGATAGGAAACTACGGTCGGTGAAACATATCGCCCGGTCCTGTATCCTGCCTCACTTAATATTGTAGAAGTGTATGCAAGCACAGATCCCTTTCCATTCGTCCCTGCAATATGTATGAACTTCAAGTCATCCTGGGGATTCCCAAGCTCACGCAACAGACCCCGAATCGCATCCAAGCCAAGTACACTTCCGTATTTCGACATTTCGTCCAAATATACCCTTGCTTCTTTATAGGTCACGTTCTCTTTTGTTTCCTTTCTGTATTCTGTTTTCTCTGCAACGAACTACATCATACCACTATTTAGTCAGATTCACAAGACAAACCTGAAGGAATATCATTTCTTTCCATTGACTGATTCCCTTTTATATGATATATGTTAAGTGTACCACATGAATTAGTACGCTTCATACACTTCTGTTTTCTTACTATGGTGCGCAGGCCAGACAGAAAGGATATTTTTCATGATTTCTATAGATTACCAGAGCAAAATCCCTTTTTACGAACAGATCGCCCGCCATTTTCAGACGCTGATCCTGCGGGGAGCGCTGCCTCCGCATTCTCAGATTCCGTCTGTACGTTCTCTTGCCGTAGAGCTTTCCATCAATCCCAACACTATACAGAAAGCCTATTCTCTGTTGGAACAGGAAGGCTATATTTATCCGGTCAAAGGCCGGGGAAACTTTGTGGCTGACACGGATCAGCTGGCTGAGGAAAAACGGGCCGCTCTGCTGGAAAAAGCGGAATCGCTCATTGCAGCCGGCCGTGAGCTTGGCATCAAAAAGGAAGAATACACAGCTTTAATAGAACGACTATATAAGGAGGGATTAATATTATGATCGAACTGAGAAATCTGGATAAAACTTTTCAGGACATTCATGCAGTAGACCATGTCAGCACTGTCATCCAGGACGGAATCGTCTTCGGACTGATCGGATCGAACGGCGCCGGAAAGAGTACGCTGATGCGGATGATCAGCGGGATCCTGAAGCCGGACAGCGGCAAGGTTCTGCTGGACGGGGAACCCATATTTGAGAATCCGGCTGTCAAATCCCAGATCTGCTTTCTCTCGGACACTCCTTATTTTTTCCCAAACGCAGATCCGGCACAGATGAGGGACTATTATTCCCTCATCTATCCCACCTTTGACCGGAATCTGTTCGACTCTCTGATAAAAAAATTCGGACTGAATCCCTCCCGGAGGATCCGCACTTTTTCTAAAGGAATGAAAAAGCAGCTTTCCCTTCTTCTGGGACTGTGTACAAAGACCCGCTATCTGCTCTGTGACGAAACCTTTGACGGACTGGATCCGGTCATGCGCCAGGCAGTCAAAAGCCTGTTCGCATCTGAAATCATGAACCGGGATTTCACACCTGTGATCTCCTCGCATAACCTGCGGGAACTGGAAGACATCTGCGACACTGCAGGACTTCTTCATAACGGGAAGATCCTCTTTACCCGGGATCTGGATCAGATGAAATACAACATATGCAAACTGCAGTGCGTCATCCAGGACCCGGCCCGGGAGATGCATCTGATACACAGTCTCAAGGTTATTAAACAGGAACGTTCTGGCTCTCTGCTTACTCTGACTGTACGGGGCCGGAGAAACGAAGTCCTGGAGCTTGCCGAGGCAGAATCCCCTGTATTTGCAGAGGTTCTCCCGCTTACACTGGAAGAGATATTTATCAATGAAACGGAGGTGGCAGGATATGATGTCAGGGATTTCATTTATTAGACTGATCTGGGAAAATATCAGACACAGAGGATGGTTTGCAGCTCTTTCCGCCATTGTGCTCTTCCTCCTCATGCCTGTTTATGCCATGCTTTACCTGGACGGCCAGGGGATATTTCAAAACGAAGTCAATATTACCGAATACATACAAGAGGCATTCTCAGGGCTGATCAACGGCAATACTTTTATACCGCTGGGCGCAGCCATATTCGCCCTTGCAATGCTGGCTGCCATGTCCGGATTCGCCTTTATCCACTCCAGGGAGCAGCTGGACTTCTATCACTCCCTGCCGCTCAGGCGTGGAACCTGGTTTGCCGCCGCTTATATCAGCGGGCTTGTCATGTTTGCTGTCCCCTATCTCCTGTGTGCCCTGATGACAGCTGCCGCAGGATATATCAGCGGCATATGTACAATCCATATGCTGGGAGACTGCGCCGTTGCCGCAGCGGGCGGGCTGATTGCTTTCCTGGTAATCTACCACACTGCACTCCTCGCCATGATGCTGACCGGACGGATCGTGACACAGACGCTGGCTTTCTGCGTCCTGGCTGTTTACCCGTATCTTGTGCTGACCCTTGTCTCAGCAATGAAAGAGCTGTTTTTTGAGAGTTACTGCACAAACGCTTCCAGTATGATTGACCGGCTGGCAAGATCCGTATCCCCGGGAACACTGTTTATACGGATCACCCAGTCCTTTCCACACTGGTATACGATCACTCCAGGACTGACTGCTGCCGCGGTGGTCATAATTATCCTGCTGCTGGCCGCGTCGTACATACTGTACCTGTTTTACCCGTCGGAAGCCGCTGGAAACTCTCTGGCATTTTCAGGGACTGCTCCTATACTGAAGGTGATCATCTCCGTTCCCGCAGCTTTATGGTTCAGTATATATGTACAGAGTTTTACAGGGGTTCACGGTACCCGTTGGATCGTTATCATCAGTCTGCTCTCCATCCTGCTGCTGAACGGAATGATCGAGTTCGTCTATACGCAGGACATAAGGCTGATCCTTAAGAACCGCATCTCATCTGCGGTATCCATCGGATGCACTGCTGTCATCCTCTGCATATTCGGATTCGATCTTACCGGATATGACACCTATATCCCGGACCGGGAAAAAATTGAGTCTGTCTACCTTGAACCAGACACTTTCAACTATTATTTTCAATACCCGGAGAGTTATGACGAGCTGAACCGGAAACAGGCAAATAGCTTCGCCGATACACTCCAGGCGATCGACGCATTTTACAGCCTTGCCGAATCCGGAATCGCAAACCTGGAGGAGGGCATAGACCGGGAGGAAGGATATGACTTTCCAGAGTCCGAACAAGAGCGATATACGTCTGCTGAATTCCAGTACAGACTAAGCAGCGGACGGATCGTCTCCCGCCAGTATGTTGTAGATACAGAACAGACCTTGGATACTCTGGAGGTTCTCTGTCAGGATGAGACATACCGGAAAAATATATTTCCGATCTTCCATGTAGACAATGATGATGTCCGCTCCATATCCCTTCTGGATTCCCGCGGGTTTCCCGACGAAATGGACCTTAACGAAACCCAGCGCAATGAACTTTTGGATAAATACCGGCAGGATGTCCTCCACACGGATATCCGCCTGCTGAATGATACCCTCCCGATAGGAGAACTGTATCTGTATATCCATTCTCCTTCCGGTTCTGATACTGATACGGTCAACGCTGCTTCTCCGTATAGTATGACCGCAGAAGGTGATGGCATTCCTGTCAGCAGCTTCTACATCTATGACTCTTATACAGAAACACTGGAATGGCTGAAGGAACATGGCTATACCCTGGACCGTTCCCTCCATACGGATGAGGTGCGCTCTGTCAGCTTCTACCTGAACGAAGACGCTCTGGACAGCGGAAAATACGACTCTGTCCTCAGCAGACTTTCCTCTGAATACACACCGGACGAACTGACATCCGGAGTCACACTGGAAAATCCGGAAGACATACAGGTCATTCTAGAGCATGTACAGTGGAATCCGGGCGGAATCGTAAGTAATGCATCTTTCGGAGGATGGGTGGATATCGATTATTCGGACGGCTACGGCTATCACGGATTCACCCTGCTCCCCGACTGACGCCGTATAATATCAATTCCACATTTTTATCTGCCAGCCAATATAGAAAACGCATTCGGTCAGAACTCATTTTCCCCATTCTGACCGGATGCGTTTTCCATAAATCTCTTATTCATTAATTTCAACAAATTTTCCCCGTTCAAGTCTATCCCGGCGGATTGCTGCGAATACCTAATAATACTTAACCGTTACATGTCTGCCCATCTTCTCTGCCGCTGCTATGAGCTGATCCACCAGATTCATCCGCATACTCAGGTCGAAGCTGAGTTCTGATTCCTTATGAGCCTCATTAATGGCGGTTCCCACAAACAGGTTCAGTTCCGTACACTCTTCAATAAGGAGTTTCGCCAGTCTGGATGCGCCGTTGTCCGCGTCCAGCTCGTCAAAGAACTCAGCGTCAAACTCATCGTTTACATATTTCTTCAGCAGCTTCAATGTCTTTCCAAGGGTCAGCACTCCCTCTGTGACCAGATCGATGCCTTCCAGTGTTGCCATAGGCGGCACATCCGGGTTACGGCTGTCGATCTTTGTAACGATCTCTTTTCCCAGGATCCGGGAAGCGATATTGGCGCTGGTTCCTCCTGCGATGACTTTCTTTCCTTCCGTGTGCATAAACTCATGCATCAGTTTTTCATCATCCGCCTTATCTTTAGGAGGACCGGTAAAAATATTGACCACCCGCCGCTCGATCACCCGGACTACGGCTACCGTGGTGTCATCTCCCGGTTTTTCCTCATAAAGCTCGTCACATGCCTGACTGAGCATGACTGCAAGCCTGGATGCAGAGAGCGTCTTCTTTGTACATTTCAGCGTATACTCTGCCATGGCGTCCCAGGTCCATCCCTGCAGGTTCAGAATGGATCCTGCACCTGCATAGATCACCCCGTCGCTCATCAGTACGAAGCAGTCGTTCTTCTTCACCTGAAACCGGTATTCATGGATCTTCTTTCCTCCTATTTCCCGTACCTCATAGGGATAGCGGACCAGCTTTCCGTCCCGGATGAACACACAGGAAGGATTGTCGAACTCTACCAGATATGCTTCCCCGCTGTAGAAGATCTGAAGGATGGAAAATGTGGCATAAGCCACCTTACGCACTTTACAGATAGGAAGCGTTTTCGCTATAGTCTCCACGCATGACTCCAGATCCGCCCCCTCATGGAGCATGGTCCCCAGGATCTTGGATGTGAGGGTAGCAAGAATATTTGCCTTTACACCGCTGCCCATGCCGTCCGCCAGGATCACGATATCCGATTCATCCGTCTTCAGTACTTCCACCTTATCTCCGCACAGCTCCTCCTGATGTTTGTTCAGGCTTCTCCACGCAACATCTATACTTACACTCATTGCTACTCCTCCTCATTCAGGATGGAATCCCGCAGCTTTGTCAGCGTCACTTTTGTCTCTGCCGTGGTCTCACCAAGAAGTCCGGCAATCTCCTGAGCCACCATCATCTGTTTCTCAATAACCTTCTGAGCCATTTCCACAGTCTCCACCTTCAGGTTGTAGTGCTGCTCCTTGATCTTCTCCTCTCTGGTCACATCCTGGAAGGTCACAAGGACCGCATCCAGGTTCTCAATATATACAATGGTCTCCTCTGCCGTCATCCTGCCGTTCTCCAGACGGATCTTCTTGTGGTAGACCGGCTCCCTTGTCAGAAGCGCCGTCTCGATGTCATCCGCCTCTATGAACTCGAAAATATATCTCTGGACAGCTTCCTCGTGGCCTACGCCCAGCAGCTCCTGTCCTTTCCGGTTGCAGTCCAGAATGCGCATGTCGTTTCCGATAACAAAAATCATGTTAGGCGTCACATCCATGACCACATTGGACATAGACTCTGCCCGTGTCAATGCATAAGGCATACACATAGAAAGCTCTGCCTTGCCCTGGAATACAGCAATAGCCTTCTCCCGGCAGGTAGAGTATCCGCAGGCCCCGCAGTTCAGCTCATCCGCAGGCGTATATTTTCCCGTGGACATAAGGATCCGGCGGATCTGCTCCTCCGAAGGCATAATATCGCTCAAGCTGTAGTCGCCGAACTGTTTTGCCAGCTCTTCTGTTTTCATATCCGGCAGATCCCGGGCCGCCTTGTATGTAACCACATTTTCGATTTTCACCTTGGTCTTCACATAGGATGTATTCCAGTGGGCGGAAGCCGGTCCCCTGGCGCAGCCCCCCTCACAGACATTTGCCTCGATAAAGCAGTGATCCAGCTCTCCTCTCTGAAGACATTCCAGCATCTCCATACAGTTCTCCAGACCATCCACAAATACTTTGTGATACCCGTCCGCGTCCTCTTCCGTGATCACCGACTGAATCACGCCGCCGCTGACCGGATAGAGACGGTTGATCTTCGGATCCGGATTGCCCATGGGCTTGTCATCACATTCTTCCAGAGAAATCCCGGCTTCTTTGAACCAGTCCGCCAGCTCCTCAAATGTCAGGATGGCATCAATGGCGCCTCTCACTCGTTCATCTCCAATGGCCTCCTGTTTCTTGGCAATACAGGGGCCAAGGAACACTACCTTTGTATCCGGACCGTATATTTTCTTGATATATCGACCGTGGGCGATCATAGGGGATACTACCGGAGCCATCAGCTTTGCACAATCCGGATAATATTTTTCGATCAGATCGTTCACACTGGGACAGCAGGTGGTAATGATGTTCGGCATCTCTCCGGCACGCACCAGCTTCTTGTACTCGCCGGTCACCATAGCAGCTCCTTCCGCCGTCTCCCGAACCTCATAAAATCCCAGTCTCTGCAGAGCGTCCACCACCTGACCCGGCCGGTCAAACTCCAGAACCCCGGCATAGGACGGGGCAATGGATATAATCGTCCTGTCTCCCTGCCTGAGGTACCCCTTCACCCGCTCCAGATCACTGGCGAATGTCTTGGCATTCTGGGGGCAGACCTCCAGGCAGCGCCCGCAATTGATACAGTGGTCTACCATGATCCGGGCCTGCTCATCTTTCACAGAGATGGCTTTCACAGCACAGTGCCGCACACATTTGTAGCAGTGGCGGCATTTCGCATCTTTAAAGTCAATGACTCTCATCTGTTGCTCCTCCTGTTTTACATACTTTGATTATTACGCGCATTTTCTCTTTAAGAAATATTTTAGCAGAGGAGAGAGGGAATATCCATACAAAAAACCCGGAAGAAGTTCTTTCTCCTCTTCCGGGCTCAGATATATCCAACTACTCCAGCGCCTGCCTGTAATAATCATTCTCAATGATCAGCTGTCCCAGACGCAGCCGGCTGTTTACGATATATTTCACATTTTCCACATATACGTTCTTCTCTTCTTCCGTCATCTCCACGCCTTCCGCCGGGGTGAACTCACCTGTATAACGGTTATATTTTCCCTGATCGGTAAGCCAAGATCCGGAATAGAAAATAACTACAGGATCCGTATCGGACAGGACGTCTGTCCCTGCCAGCATCCGGGAATCGTACTCCAACCCCAGAAGATTGGACAGGGTCGGAAGGATATCCACCTGGCTGCATGGCTTGTCCACTACTACCGGTTCCTCCATGGAGCCGGACCAGAGAATCCATGTGTTCTTGTACACATCCAGATCCACGTTCTCTTCATCCAGATTTTCCAGCGAGGAGGAGTTGAAGGAACGGCCCGCCAGTTCTTCCAGCACATCGATATCCGAGTATGGAATATGATCCGGAGCCATGGCGATCACCGTCTTGTCGGCGATCCCGGCTTCCTCCAGGTAATCCACCAGCCGGGTCAGACCTTTCTCCAGCTCCAGATTGGCCGCAATATATGCTTTCGTCTTCTCCGAATAGGGCAGATCACTGACTGCATCTTTGTTAAAATAA
This sequence comes from uncultured Mediterraneibacter sp., assembly GCA_944381495.1. Lineage (GTDB taxonomy): Bacteria > Bacillota > Clostridia > Lachnospirales > Lachnospiraceae > Mediterraneibacter. The sequence continues at coordinate 81,993 of CALWLJ010000004.1, forward strand.
GACATCATACTGTCGGAAAATCCATAGGGCAGATGTCCGCTGATGGTCAGATAGTAGACGTTGAAGGGCTGCTGCGCTGCATATTCGTCAAAAGTCTGCTCGACCATATAGTCATCGGACTGAGGCCAGTGGGCGTCGCCATTCTGGTTCGTCTGTGGAGTCAGCGAGCGGTCGCATTCGGTAAACTGGCGCCAGTCATATCCAAGGTTTGGATGGGACAGTTCCCGTCCGTACATGTTCTGATTGAAATGATAGCCAATGGAAGTATATCCCTTCTTATTCAACTGATTCGCCAGTGTAAATGGCAGATAGGTGGACTGCTTTCCGGTCTCTGTCATGCTTACCGGAAAACCGGCTTTTGGATAAAGCCCGGTCAGGTTCTGGAACTCTCCTCCCGATGTGCTGGTAAAGTGCAGCGTGGAATAAAAGTTATTGAACACGAATCCCTCATGGCTCAGTTTATACAATGTAGGAGTGATCTCCGGATCGATCATATAGCCGCTGAACCCTTCTGCTGTGATGAAGATCACATTGTAGCCCTCGAACATGCCTGTATATTCATTTTGTCTTGTAGGTACCGTTGACGCGAAATACTCATCCAGCCACTTTGAGCTGTCATTTGGCGCGGACGCCTTCAGAGCCTCGAAATCGATATCCATCTCATTATAGGGATACTCTTTCTCCTGGGCCTGTCCGCCGCCTTCTCCATTATCTCCGCTCTCCGCACCGTCCGTCTTTCCATCAGCGCCGGATCCTTCTCCGGAAGAGCTGCCCTCTCCGGAGGCTGTCATGGACGCCCCGTCCCGGATCTCCGGCAGGCTGTTCTGAGGAGCTCCGAACAGGCTGTGCTTTACATCCAGGCGCAGCATGGTGATCAGACCCAGCTGCTCTACCTGGTCGTCTGCATTCGTATCCGACTGATACAGCCGGTCAGGGGTAAAATCCCCCTTCCAGGGCAGGATAAATACCGTCCCCAGGGCTAGTACATAGACAAGCGCACCAAATACGATAAAAGCGCCTCCCCGCACGAAAGCAGTCTGACGCCGGACAGTCTGCGCCCTGGATTTCTGCTTTTTCTTTTTTCCCGGAACGGGCCCCATAAATACAAGCCCCGCTGCGAATATCCCCACCGGAATCACGAACATCAGAAGAATTCCGGGGATATTCTTTACCAACGACTGAGCCACCGCCGGCGCATAGTCTGTCAGATGATTTCCCGCCGCAGTCTCTGCAGCACTGAATATCTGATAATATTGCTGCAGGATATCCTTACAGATACATTCCACTGTAAACAAAAGGGACAGTCCTGTCACCAGAACTGCCCCCGTGATTCTTGCGGCCCGCTCCGGCAGGAGGAAAAGGACTCCTGTGCAGAGCATGCCCGCTGCGAACGCAAACAGCAGAAAAACCGGGGCATATATCATATCCAGTCTCATATATAGGTGGAACACCAGCTCCAGCCAGACAAAAAAGAATGGAATGCTCAGCCGCCAGATGCGGATAAGCCGCTTTCTGCTTTTCATTTGTAATCAACCCCTCTTTTACAAAGGCTTATTCCTCTGTTTTCTTCATTTCCCGCAGTGTTTTTGTGCGGATCTCGTCTTCTATCGCGCTGATAAACTCAGCCAGGTCTTTCTGTCCTTCATCTCCTGCAAAACGGCTTCTGACGGACACTTTACCCTCTTCCTCTTCTTTTGCTCCTACAACAAGCATATACGGGATCTTCTTCATCTGTGCCTCACGGATCTTGTACCCGATCTTCTCGGCACGGGTGTCGATCTCAGCACGGATGCCTGCAGCGTTCAGCTCATCCAGCACTTTCTTTCCGTATTCCATATGCTTGTCAGAGATAGGCAGTACCTTCACCTGTACCGGCGCCAGCCAGGTCGGGAACGCTCCTGCAAAATGCTCGATCAGGATTCCGATGAAACGCTCGATGGAACCGAATACAACACGGTGGATCATGATCGGTCTGTGCTTCTCTCCATCTGCTCCTGTATACTCCAGGTCGAACCGGAGGGGCAGCTGGAAGTCAAGCTGGATCGTACCGCACTGCCATGTCCTTCCGATAGAATCCTCCAGATGGAAGTCGATCTTCGGTCCATAGAACGCTCCGTCTCCTTCATTTACAACATAAGGAAGTCCGATGTCTTCCAGGGCGCTGCGGAGAGCGTCTGTAGCCATCTCCCAGTCCTCGTCGCTTCCCATGCTGTCCTCCGGACGTGTGGACAACTCTACATGGTACTTGAATCCGAACAGGCTGTAAACTTCATCGATCAGCTTTACAACCCCCTTGATCTCGTCCTTGATCTGCTCCGGCATCATGAAGATGTGGGCATCGTCCTGTGTGAAGCAGCGCACTCTCATCAGCCCATGGAGCTGACCGGACTTCTCGTGGCGGTGTACAAGTCCCAGCTCACCCATACGGATCGGCAGATCACGGTAAGAACGGGGCTCTGACTCGTATACAAGGATCCCGCCCGGGCAGTTCATCGGTTTGATGGCGAAATCCGTGTCATCAATGACCGTTGTATACATATTCTCTTTATAGTGATCCCAGTGTCCGGAAGTCTCCCAGAGATGGCGGCTCAGCATGATCGGTGTGGAAATCTCCACATATCCTGCTTTCCTGTGGATCTCTCTCCAGTAATCCAGCAGAGTGTTCTTCAGCACCATTCCGTTTGGCAGGAAGAACGGGAATCCCGGTCCCTCCTCACGCATCATGAACAGGCCCAGTTCTTTGCCCAGTTTCCTGTGGTCACGCTTCTTCGCCTCTTCCATCATGGTCAGGTACTCGTCCAGCTCCGCTTTCTTCGGGAATGCGGTTCCATAGATTCTCTGAAGCATCTTGTTCTTCTCACTGCCTCTCCAGTAAGCGCCTGCAAGACTGGTCAGCTTAAATGCTTTCACCGGCTTTGTTGTCATAAGGTGAGGTCCTGCACACAGATCAGTGAACTCTCCCTGGGAATAGAAGCTGATCGTCTCATCCTCCGGAAGATCCTCAATCAGCTCTACTTTGTAAGGCTCGTTCTTCTCTTTGAAATACTCGATAGCCTCGTTTCTCGGCATTGTGTACTGTTTGATCTCAAGATTCTCCTTGACGATCTTCTTCATCTCCGCCTCGATCTTCTCCAGGTCTTCTGCCGTCAGCGGAGTATCTCTGTCTACGTCGTAGTAGAAACCATCTGCGATAGAAGGTCCGATGGCCAGCTTCGTATCCGGATAAAGTCTCTTGATGGCCTGAGCCATGATGTGGGACGCTGTATGGCGGAATGCGCCTTTTCCTTTCTCATCGGCAAATGTCAGGATGCTCAGCTCGCAGTCTCTGTCGATAACAGTCCTCAGATCCACGATCTCTCCGTCTACCTCGCCTGATGTAGCCACACGGGCCAGTCCCTCGCTGATGTCCTTTGCAATGTCATACACGCTCATGGGCTGCTGATACTCTTTGCATGAGCCGTCTTTTAATGTGATCTTCATCTTTTTCTTCCTTTCTTCTCTGCTTTCTCCAGTTCTTTCTGTGTTTCCTTAAAAAGAAAAGGCATCCCTTCCGGAATGCCTCTGCTCTTCTGAATCTATATGTCCGCACGGAAACACTCCATGCAGGGACGGGCAATCGCCCGCGGTTCCACCCTGCTTGTTTTCCATGGAAAACCATCTTAATTCAAGTGATGATAACGGAATCACCGGGCCAGATTAAGGCCGCTCCGAGGTGGTATTCGGTCAGCCACGCAACAGAATCCTCACAGCGAATGGATCCCTCTCTGAGATGCGCCGGCAGCTTACTGTCCTCATCAACGCTTTGTCTGTGGTTATTCTACTCCACCGAAGCTGTACCTGTCAAGCGGGAAATGCACACCTTTGCAACAGCTTTCAATCCGCCTTCTTCTGCTTCTGTCACGCAGACGCCAGCCAGCACCGGGATCAGTACAAGCCAGACCGCCCTCAGACCTGCAGCCTGTAATCCCAGCCATGCACATCCCACGCCGAAATGGAAACACAGAAGAGTACAGCCGAAGAACTTTCCTTTGTCCAGTAGCGCTTCCCGTTCTTCTGTTTTGCTCCTGTCCGTCAGGAAATATTCCGAGAATGACAGCACGGTCTGCTTCACATTGTTCGTGGAGAAAATCGTGGAACAGGCATATCCGTCCGCGCCCTTGAACACACACCACTGTAAGGACATGGTGAAGAATACCGGATAAAGGGCCAGTACCGGATCCGCCTCAGCCGGTACGAATCCAAGGACCACAGCGGAACACATCTCCACCAGGAAAACAAGATACTTCAGGTTCCACACTGTTTTCTTTGTCAGGAACATAAACAACACCATGGCTCCTACATATATTGCAAGAGCTCCGATCCTGAGCATGGCGTCGGTCACATTCCTTCCCAGAAGGTCTCCTACCAGCTCAATCAGATTAGCTGTCTGGGCGGATCCAAATACCGCCATCCTGCCGAATATGGCATATCCTCCGAAAAAGCCGCCGCAGGCCGCCATGATAAAGTGCATACGGCGTGCTGATCTATTCTTATTCTGCATTTGTTTCAGCTCCTTTTAACCGCACTCAATTATAGCACTCCGGCAGAAATAATCAATTATTTTTTACAGAGCTTTTTACATATCCTTAAACTCGATCAATCTGATATGTGGATCCTTTTCTGCCTTTCCAAGCACATTTTCATCGAAACCGCTTTTAGAAAAGAGATAATACCACCTGTCCTTCTGCGGAAACATATCTCCATATCCTACAAGTTTTTCCAGAACCGCTGTATCTGTCTTTTCTTTTCTCCATTTACATTCCCCAAGCAGTATCGAGTCACCCTCAGTCCCAACAATATCAATTTCTGCCTGTGTACGGCTTCTGGGATCCGTTCCCCACCAACGCCCAAGATTACCATAGAAAAACGGAGCTTTCCCGATCACATCTTCGCGGTACAGATACTGGATACAGATTTTCTCAAACACGCTCCCCATAAAGTCACTAATCTGCGGTTTTACCTTATGTCGATATACCTGCTCTCCCAGCCCACGTTCAATATTACTGATATTAGGGGAGACAAAACGGTACCAGAAGAGGAACATATTATCTTTCAATCTGTATATCGTTTTCCGTGATGTGGGACTTTCTGTACTGGGAACTTCCTTTTTTATCAGCCCCAGAGAAATCAGCGCATTCAGCTGATTAGAACAGGAGGACGTCTCTTCTCCCACGGTAGTGGCGATCTCATTCAGCCTGCTCCTTCCTTTGGCTACTGCTCCGATCACAGCATTGTATATGGCAAAATTCTTTAATTCCTGTTTTAACAGATTAGAAGGCTCTTCAAAAAGTCTGCCGGATGCAGAAAAAAACAGATCTATCATATTGTCATCCAGGGAACATTCCGGCAGGATCCTGCTGAGGTATTCGGGAATACCTCCGGTCACTCCAAATATAACAGCCTGGTCTTCTTTGTTGTAGCCGGGCAGGAACTGTGTAGTCTCCGCGAATGTAAACGGCTGGAGCCGGAACTGAGCCGTCCTTCTTCCGTAAAGGGGGCTTTTATATCCCAGCACCTGATATTCCATGAAGCTCATGGAGGATCCGCATAAAATAAGCATAAGCGGAGTTTCCTTCCAATACTGGTCTATATAAGCCTGCAAAACAGAGGACACGGATCTGTCACTTTCTGCCAGATAAGGATACTCATCAATAACCAGGATCAGGCGTTCCTGAAGATGCTGTCCAATATAGCGGAACAGAGCGTCAAAGCTCTGAAAAGCCGGCATATCAAATCCAGGTGCTGTCACTTCAAAAACAGCACGGGAAAAATTTTCAAGATTTTCTTTTCCAGTGGATTCAGAGGCCATATAATAGACAGCCTTTTTCTCTTTGCAGAATTCAGTGATCAGGGTTGTTTTTCCAATCCTCCGGCGGCCATATACAACCGCAAATTCAAATTTGCCGCTGGCATATAACTGATTCAGTTTTTCCATTTCCTTTTTTCTGCCAATAAACATAATATGCCTCCACAATTATTCAACTTCACTTTACTAAAGTTAACTTGAGTAAATCTCAAAAATAATTATGGAGGCATAAATGATATTTGTCAAGCCGCAGCGGAGCATTTTCAGGCATATCCCTCGGCCTTCAATCTCTTCCCTGTCTCAACATAGGCATCGCTGCTCCTGTACAGGTTCCGCCGCTCTTCATCTGTAAGCATCCGCTTTACTTTCGCAGGACTTCCCACTGCCAGGCTGCCGTCCGGGATCACCTGTCCTTCCAGGACCAGGCTTCCGGCGCCGATCAGACATTCCTTACTTTTGTTTCCGTACGATCACAGCCTCGTAAGGCTTCAGTTCTGTCTCCACATCAGCTTTGTAGTTATGGACCAGCACTTCCCCGTCTTTCCACTCATCCAGAAGGGGGCATGCCGCCGGTGTGCCTGTAAAGTTTGCGCAGACCAGCATTCTGCTGCCATCATTTTCACGAACATAGGCGAACACCTGCTCATCCTCCTCCATGAGAAGTTCAAAGGCGCCATCCACAAATACCGGATATTCTTTCCGCAAATGCACAAGCGTCCGATACCAGCTGAATACAGAATCCGGATCCTGCTGTTCTGCCTCTGCGTTGATCTCCCTGTAGTTGGGATTGATCTCAATCCACGGAGTTCCGGTGGTAAAGCCGGCATTCTCCCTGCTGCTCCACTGCATGGGGGTACGGGCATTGTCACGGCTCTTTGCGTAGATGGACTTCATTACATCTTCCGGATCATATCCGGCTTCCACACGCTCTTTATACATGTTCAGCGTCTCGATATCCCGATAGTGGGAAATATCCGCGAACTTCACATTGGTCATGCCAAGCTCTTCTCCCTGATAAATATAGGGAGTGCCCTGCATTCCGTGAAATACTGCGGAAAGCATTTTGGCGGATTCCACTCTGTATTTTCCGTCGTCGCCCCAGTGGGAGACAATCCTCGGGAGATCATGATTGTCCATGAAGAGACTGTTCCATCCTTTTCCACAGAGCTCATTCTGCCATTTTGCCATACATTTCTTCAGCTTTACAAAGGGCAGAGGCGCCAGATCCCACTTTTCTTTTCCCGGCTGCTGGTCCAGCATCATATGTTCGAACTGGAACACCATGGAGAACTCGCTTCCGTCAGGATTGCTGTAAAGCTGAGCATTCTCTGTATTGGCTCCCCATGCCTCTCCTACAGTGATCAGGTCCCCCTTCTGGAAGGTCTCTCGGCTCATCTCCTGAAGGAACTCATGGAGTCTTGGACCGTTGTTGGTAATCTTCTTGTCCGGCTCTTTGGCAATCTGATCGATCACATCCAGACGGAAACCGCCCACTCCCTTGTCCATCCACCAGAGGATCATGTCGTAGATCTCTCTGCGGACCTTCGGATTCTCCCAGTTCAGATCCGGCTGTTTTACGGAAAACTGATGGAAATAATACTGCTGCAGCTCCGGCACCCACTCCCAGGCAGAACCGCCGAAGGAAGCTCTCATGTCATTGGGATACTCTCCTTCCACACCGTCTCTCCAGACGTAATAGTCATGATACGGATTATCTTTGCTCTTCTTCGCCTCCAGAAACCATCTGTGCTCATCTGAAGTATGATTCAGCACCAGATCCATGATGATCCGGATATTCTTTTCTTTTGCTTTTGCGATCAGCTCCTCCATATCATCCAGGGTACCGAACATGGGATCGATATCCTGATAATCGGAGATATCATACCCGTTGTCATCCTGAGGCGACCGGTAGACCGGCGAGAGCCAGACCGCATCGATTCCCAGATCCGCCAGATAGTCCAGACGGCTGATGATCCCCCGGATATCACCGATGCCGTCCCCGTTTGAATCCTGAAAGCTACGCGGGTAGATCTGATATACTACTGCGTTTTTCCACCATGGCTGTTTTCTCTGTTCTGTCATATGTCATATCCTCCTTATTAAAGTGCCGTTTTTCTCAAGGATTCCATTATGGAACCTGCGTGCAAATAAGATTTCTCCATCTCCCTTTACCGGCTCATCTGCATCCGAACAGTTCAGAAGGATTTCAATTTTATTCCCTTCACTGTCCAATTTGATATATTCCACAAAACGCCCGTTTGTATAATGATCCGGAAAATGGAAATGGAGACTGCGGAATGTCTCTTCTGACTTCCTGAGGGCGATCAGCTTTTTCATCTGTCGGATCCGCTCCTGATTTTCCTCTGAATGAATCTCGTCCCACGGCATACATCTGCGGCAGTCCGGATCAAATCCGCCTTCCATGGCAATCTCTGTCCCATAATAGATACAGGGGCTGCCGGGCAGGGTAAAGAGCACGGCAAGCTGCTGATAAAACCGGTCCAGATCATGGAAACGGTTCATGAGCCGTTCTGTATCGTGGGAATCAAGAAGATTAAACAATACATTATTGCACTGCTGCATATACATGGTATAACAGCGGTTCACCATGTACTCAAATTCCTCTTTACCCATGGAACGGTCCAGGAAGAAGTCATAAATGCCGCTCATGAGCGGGTAGTTCATGACCGAATCATATTCATCTCCTGCAAGCCACTGGCTAGCGTCGTGCCAGATTTCTCCCAGAAGGTAGATATCCGGTTTGATCTTTTTCAGATGTTCCCGTATTCTTTTCAGAAAATGATGAGATACTTCATTTCCCACATCAAACCGGATCCCATCGATATCGTATTTCCGGATCCACCCTTCACATATCCCGCAGAAATAGCGGATCACCTCTTCATTATTCGTATTGAGCTTCGGCATCCCCTCGGCGAATGCAAAGGAATAAAATCTGCCGTCTCTTGTCGAGCCCTTTTTGTTTATCCCGGACCAGTCATTGACCATGAACCAATCGGCATATTTCGAATCCTTTCCCTTCTCCTTTACATCCAGCCAGGGGCCGAACTTTCTCCCGCTGTGATTGAACACAGCGTCCATCATAACGCGGATCCCCCGTTCATGAGCTTCGGATACGAGCCGTTTCATGACCTCGTCGTCCCCGAACTCCGGATCAATCTTGGTATAATCCTTTGTATCGTATTTATGGACTGTCTCAGCCTCCATGATCGGGTTCAGATAGATTCCCGTGATACCCAGATCCTGCAGATAGGGAAGCTTCTGGCGGATTCCCTCCAGATTTCCGCCGTATTTCTCCATGTTTGTGACCGGGCCTGTCTGCCACGGCAGGATGTAGGGCAGATTCTTCTCGGGCGTGCCGTTGCAGAACCTGTCCGGAAAGATCTGGTACCACACTGTTCTGTTCACCCAGTCCGGCGTCCGGTTCACATCCGCCGGATTCATCCAGGGCACGATGAAATACTGGAGCAGACGTCCCTCCATATTCACCTGCTCCTCTGTAAGGAAGCCATCCTCAAAGTAATACCAGACTTCATCATCGGTGTGGAGTTCGAAATAATATTTGCACCGTTTATAGGGCGGGGTCAAAGTCGTTGTCCACCAGAGCTGATGGGGAAGTCTCTTCTTATAGATGATCTCTTCCCTCGTGCCTGTCCACTTCTCATTTCCGCCCAGGATCCCCGCCTTGAACGGGTCTCCATGATGGATAAAGACCTGCTTCACATCATAGCCTGTCTTCAGGTTTATCACCAGTCTGTTCTCGTCAAGTGCATAGCTCATCTGCTCTGAAGTTTTGTGATATACTGCTGCAAATTCCATTTTGTCCTCCTTCCGCTGTGTCTACTGAATGTTCTGCTGTGCTCCCTTTTCCAGGATCTCATATACCCGGAGTATCTCTCCTACGCTCCAGGCCTGGGCGAAGCATCCTTTGGAAGATACCGGATTTTCCCCGTCGTAAATCTCCGGGAGCTGTCCGATACAGCCCTCCCTCATGGCGCTCTCCATGACCTCAAGCTGTGCCTTCACATATTCTTCTGCCTCCGGACTGTATCCGTTCACTTTCAGGAACGCCAGATAATAGGCTCCAAGAGGGAATACCCACACGGTCCCCTGATGATATGCAAGATCTCTTTTCAGCACTTCTCCTCCATAGAAAGGCTGGAACTGAGGATCATCCATTTCCAGTGTCCTGAGTCCATAAGGCGTGTAAAGCTTTTCAAATACGGTATCCACGATCTGACGTTCTTTCTCCGGTTCCAGCATTGTAAATGGCATGGATACGGCCCAGATCTGATTGCACCGGATCTGTGTGTCCGCCGGCGTTCCGGATACCACGTCTTTCAGACAGTGCTTCTCGTCCATCCAGAACGCATTGGCAAAGGACTCCTTCACTTTCTGTGCCATTCTCTCATACTCTGCGCTGTCCTCCCCGTTGAACGCGGAGAACACTGCCATGATGCGCAGGGCATTATACCAGTACGCATTGATCTCAACCGGTTTGCCGTGCCTGGGCGTGGGAAGGATATCCCCTACCCGGACATCCATCCATGTGACCTGATCCAGCTCCCTGCCTGCCATGATCAGGCCGTCACCGTCCATATGGATCCCGTACCCGGTTCCATCCCGATAGCTGGCGACGATCTTCTCCATGACCGGATACATCTCCCGCACAAGATCCCGGTCTTCCGTCGCCTGATAATAGAGCCATACACCGTTGATAAAGAGAAGCGCCGCATCTGCCGTGTTATACATCGGTTCCTTTCCGCCTTCCGGGAACAGATTGGGCATCAGGCCGTCCTTCTCATACCGGGCAAATGTACGAAGGATCGATCTTGCTTCCTCATAGCGTCGGGTGGAGATACACACGCCGGGCAGGGCGATCATCGTATCTCTTCCCCAATCCTCGAAAAACGGAAAACCTGCAAGTATCGTATCTCCCCCTGTGGATTCCCGCTTTGCAATGAACTGGGAGGCGCTTTTCGCCAGGAATCCTGCCATGTCAGAGGAATACCCTGCCTGTTCCTCCATATTCCTGCGGTATGCCTTCTGCTCCCTGATCATTGCTTCTGCCATTTCACCGATATCTTCTCCAGCTCCCGGTACAGGCTCATCTCCGGATGATTCTGTTCTGCTGCCTTCGGTCTGTGCGAAGCCGTTTATTTCTCCGGCAGTATCAGCCGGCATGGAGAATATCATAGACAGTTTTCCGCTCATTCCAGCTGGCACGGCTCTGCTGAACCGTATCCCAGCCTTCGCGCTCCCGCTGCTCACTCTGCCGTCACATTCATCATAGCTGTAATAACAGGTCTCTTCTGTCTCAGAAATGATTTCCGTCTCTCCATCTGTCAGATAAGACATAGCCAGCTCTCCGCTTCGGATAACGCCGTTCCCCCACTCAAATGTCTGGTCTTCCGCCAGATCCTTTCCCTTGGGAACGAACTGGCAGAAAGGAGTGACCGAAAGCCGCACGTCTCTTCCGGACCGGTTGCGGATCCGGTAAACAACGGCTACTGTATTCTCTCCCTGCCCCATTGCCGCTTCCTTCTCAATTTCCACGCCGTCTGCCAAAAAACGCCAGACCGGCGTATCCTCATAGGAGAATTCCGCCAGATTCCGGAACCCCTCCTCCCTGCTGCCGTCTGCGAACTCCTGGGAGGAGAGGGGATATGCCCGTTCTCCTGCCTGAAGTACTTCCGAAAGCCGGTGTATCATATTAACCCGGTTGTTCGGTGCATGGGTGCATCCCATAAAAAAAGCGTGGTCATTTCTCGCCGCCGAGCCGATCATTGTCAGAGATGAAAATCCTCCCAGCCCGTTTGTCATCAGAAAACAGTTTTCCTGCCCTCTCTCAAATGTCTTCCAGTCCTGCTTCCCGTAAACCCATTTCATACTGCCTTTCTCCTTTCGCTCCTCTGTCAATTCTCTACGCTGTCTCACCGGCTTCCTCTGCCATTCCAAGTATCAGCACACTCTGTCCCGGCACTTTCACAGGATCACCTGCCGGACAGTGTGTCTGCCACAGCCAGCTGTCCGAGCCGTCCGCCAGGATTTCCCACGCCTCTCCGTCTCCGGCCGGGCAGGTCCACTCCTCTTTCGTGCTGTTATAGACCACCAGAAGTTCCCGCCATCTGGACGGGTTCTCTGCAGACTGGTTGTACACACGGAACTGTACGATCCCTTTTTCCTTCCGCACAGAATGGATCCTCTCACATGCTTTCGCCGACTTGTCGCAAAGTCCGGGAAGCTGTTTGCGGAGAGCGATCAGCCCCCGGTAATAATCAACCAGTTCCCGTTCTGCCCATGCCTGTCTCCAGTCCAGCCGGTTCAGGCTGATGGGAGAACGGAAAGAATTGTCCTCGCCGTCCTTTGTCCTGGCAAACTCCTCTCCCGAGAGGAAGAACAACATCCCCTGACAGGTCATATAAATAGCCGCCGCCAGCCGGTTCAGCTTCATCTTATCCGCTGCGGGTACTGTCATATCCAGCTTGTCCCAAAGTGTCTGATTGTCATGTGCAGAGACATAGTTGACGATCTGAGAAGGCGCCTTCGGATAGAACTTCTCGTATTTGCCTTCCTCTTCATAATCCAGACACCAGGCGCCCACACTTTCGATAATGTCATTCTCCATACCCTCTGCGCCGTTAATAAATCCCGGAAGCTTCAGCTTCAGCGCGGACCCTTTGATAGAGTCTCTTGTATTGTCGCAGAACATACCGATATTCTCATCCAGAAGTCCCATATTCTTCTTCAGCGCCTGCACTGCGCCGCCCTCCACAGCTGTCACGTCCGCTGCCCAGGGCTCCCCGAATATAAGCTTCACACCTTTTCCGTACCGCTTGTCCAGCTCCTTCCTGATACGGTTCATCAGATCCACATCCAGAAGTCCCATCAGGTCAAACCGGAATCCGTCAATGTGATATTCTTCTGTCCAGTAGAGGACTGATTCCAGAATATACCTGGCACACATTTCTCTCTCGGTAGCAACATCATTTCCGCAGGCAGAGCCGTTGGAGATTCTTCCATCGTCAAATACACGGTAAAAATACCAGGGCGCAGTTCTCTGGAACCAGGAATCCAGAGAATATGTATGGTTATACACCACGTCCATGATCACACCGAATCCATGAGAATGAAGGGACCGGATCATTTCCTTCATCTCCCGGATCCTCACCTCGCCATGGGCGGGATCCGTGGAATAAGAGCCCTCCGGAACATTATAGTTCACAGGATCATATCCCCAGTTAAACTCCGTATCCGCCCCGGCCTCATTTACAGAGCCGTAATCATAGGACGGCATGATCTGGATATGGGTCACCCCCAGCTCCTTCAGATAAGGGATGCCGGTGGGATGGACGCCGTCATTGTCCAGTGTGGTATCGTCACAGGTGAATGCCATGTACTTTCCCCGGTATTTTTCCGGAAAGCCGCCGGATCTGTCCCAGGAAAATTCCTTCACATGAAGTTCATAGACGATCCTCTCCGTTCCTTCCTCCGGAGCCCTGTCCCTATCCCAGCCCTCCGGATCCGTTTTCTTCAGGTTTACAGCCATACTCCGCTGTCCGTTCAGCCCGCAGGCCTTTGCATAAGGATCGGCTGACCGGATCTCTTCTCCTTCAATCTGGAGCGTAAAATCGTAATAAATACCATGGAGTTCTTCCTCTGTCTGCCAGCTCCACACTCCGAACGGCTCCTGCGTCATAGGGATCCGGCGGATCAGACTGTCCCCGGAACCCTCATGATACAGATTCAGGGTGACACTGTCAGCAGAAGGACTCCACAGTTTAAAAGAAGTTCCTTCCTCCGAACAGCTCACCCCTAAGTCATTTCCTTCATAAATGTAATTGTCCCGGAATTCCGGACTTGAGTAATATTTTTTCCATTCCAATGCAGTTTTCATAATCAGGTCCCTTTTCTCAAATTTTAATAGAAAGCTGTAGATTAACAGTATAATCCCGGCAGAGCCGGGCAGACCGGCGAGCGCAGTCTGGATCGCTTTTTGCGCAATTATTATATCATATGGCCATTCCTCTGTCATAGAAAAATCTCTATCCATAATATTTTCAGACAGGGCTGCTCAATCATTTCCAGAACTCCAGCCAGAAGAAGCTGTATTGTCATGAAGTCCCGTGGTAGAACACCGGCACATAAGGCCGCAAGCCATAGAGCCCAGAGGGCTCTGACTTGCAGCCTTATGTGACCGCTGCATTCTGCTCCGTGCGAAAGCGTGTCCGCCGGGACATTACAGCTCCTCTACCCTTTGACTGCTCCCGACAGCCCGTCTACATAGTATCTCTGCATGTACAGGAACAGTGCGGCAATCGGAATTGAAATCAGCACTGCACCGGCTGCAAAGCAGGTATACCAGCTGTCGATATACTCTTTCTGAAGCATATTCCACAGACCAATAGCAATAGTATACTGATCCGAGTTTGCGCGGCAGATAACCTTTGCGAAGATGAAGTCAACCCACGGCCCCATAAAAGAAGTCAGTGTAGTATAGACAACGATCGGTTTACTTAACGGAAGCGTAATCTTTGTAAAGATCTGCCATCTTGTACAGCCGTCCAGGATTGCGGCCTCGTCCACCGCCATGGGAATCGTATCAAAGAATCCCTTCGCAATCTGGAAACCAAGGGCAGCTCCTCCGGAATACACCAGGATCAGAGCCAGCTTGATCAAATTGCCCTCTGACAGACCCAGAGCTTTCAGAATGAAGTATACAGCCACCATGGACATGAATCCAGGAAACAGACCGAGGATCATAGCCATGTTCATGTATGGCTTTCTCATCTTAAAACGCAGTCTGGACAGACAGTAAGAAGCTGCCAGCACATAAAACGTCGAAAGAATACAGGAGAATACTGCGATGAACAGTGTATTCAGGAACATCTGCGGGAAGTTCAGGATCGTCGTATCCGTAAGCAGTCTGATATAATTATCCAGCGTATAAGACCGCGGGAAGAAAGTGGACACATAAGAGCCCTGTTCCGCCCGGAAACTTGTCAGGACTACCCAGATGACCGGGAACACCCAGATCAGCGCCAGGATCCCGAGAATCACATGGACAACACTGTTTGTGATAAATCTTTTTCTCTTTGCAGAATGAATTTTCTGTCCAGCCATGCCTAGAACCCTCCTTCTTCTTTGTATGACTTACTGTTATGATATGTAACCAGCGCGGCGATAGCCAGAATAATAAATGTCATAATACCAATGACTGCGCCTATATTATAGTACTGCTTATCAATGGTCAGTTTATACAGCCAGGTGACGAGCAAATCGGTCTTACCGGCCGTAGATCCAAGGTCTGTGACAGGATCGCCTCCCGAAAGCAGGTAGATGACATTGAAGTTGTTTACATTGCCTGTAAATGTTGTGATCAAATACGGTGTAGTCACATACAGCATATACGGGAGTGTAATTTTAAAGAAAATCTGTACCGCATTGGCGCCGTCTACCTTTGCGGCCTCGTACAGATCTTCCGGAATATTCTGAAGGACTCCGGTCAGCTGGAGCAGTGTATATGGAACACCGACCCAGACATTAATGACAATAACCGTCACTCTCGCCCATGTAGGATCTGTAAAGAACGGAAGACTGGCGTCCTGAGCGATCAGTCCCAGGTTTCTCAGTAACACGTTGACCGCACCTTCTGGCTGCAGCATGGTTCGCATGATCAGAAGAGAAACAAACATTGGCACCGCACAGGAAAGTACAAAGCAAAATCTCCAGAATCCTTTGGCTCTGGTTCCTTTCCGATTGATCAGAAGAGAAACGATCATACCGAAAATGTAGTTGGAAAATGTTGCAAAGAAGGCCCATACAAGAGTCCATGCCAGTACAGACCAGAACGTACTTCCGAGAATACTGCTGGAATCAAACAGCGCCGCAAAGTTATCCAGTCCCACCCAGTCAAAAAGCATCAGATGGTCATCAATCTTGCTGTAGTTGGTGAATGCCATACAGATCATAAAGATCAGCGGCAGGATTGTAAACAGGAAGATAAACACCATAGGCGGCGTCATCAGGAGTTTCTGAAGATTCTCATGGAGAAGGGTCTTCAGATCCTCTACAAAGTTATTAACATGTCTGCCTTCTTTCGCCAGGCATTCTGCCTTGTATGCGCTTCTGAGCGTTCCTCTCCATGCAAGGACCATCAGAACTGTGATCAGCACGGTAGCCACTCCGTACAGCAGGATCAGCACTGACTGATCGCCTTTTGTATACATATAAACCTGAGTTGCCTCATCCCAGTATTCCTGCTGCTCTACAGATCCAAGTGAGGGGAGCATTGCCAGACAGTGCACTCCTGTCAGGATCATAAATACAATATATACTACTTCCAGCGCCAGATAGAGAAGCCCCTTCATCATCTGGCCGTGAACGATATTTCCAAATCCCATGAGCACCATGGAAAGCTTTGTCTCGATCCCGCCTTTTTTTATTGCGTTCATGCAGGTATACGGCGTAGGGAATTCATTTACTCTCTTTTTTAAAATACCCATCCTCATTTTCCTCCTTAAGATATACCGTCACTGTTCATTGCCTCATTCATAGCTTCTGTCTGTTCCGCCGCATTGTCGTGGGTCACGCTTCCGTTCCGGATGCCCTTGCCCAGGTTTTCAACAGGCGTCCAGCAGTTGTTCATCTGGGAGACAAACGGCTGCAGGATGGATGTATAATTAAATGTATCATTCTGCGCGATTACAAGATCATCAGCCGCGATCTCCGGATCCGCCAGAAGCTCTGTATTACAGGGGATCACATTCAGCAGTTCATAATGAAGCCTCTGAGCCTCTGCTGAGCCAAGATATACCGCCAGGGCAACTGCCTGTTCCATGTAATCACTGTGCGAATTCACCCCCACTGCCTTCGATCCTGCATATGCCTTCATCTGTATTTCTTTTCCATTCAGAGTGAAAGTAGGAAGGGAAGTTACTCCCATATTATCTCCAAGGATCTCTTTGATGGCATTTGCATCCCAGGATCCGGTAAACATGGCATTGATGCTGCCGTCACGAAGTCCCGCTATACCAGAACCATCCTGATCGATTCGAAAATTCGGGTTGCTCTCAAGATCGATCAGATAATCTGTCACATCTACAGCTTTCTGGCCTGCGAAATCAACGCCCGCAGACTCATCCGTTCCATCGCCGAACAGAGTACAGCCGTTTCCCACATAAAAAGCCGGCAGATACCAGGAGTTTGTGAACGGGAAAGAAACAACTCCTTTTTCAAGCATCGTGTCCAGATTTTTGACGTCTTCTTCCGAGAACACTGATTTGTCATAGAACATGTACCATGTGTTTGTCGTATAGGGCACTCCATACAGATCATCCCCCAACATAAGTGATTCCAGAAGCTCTGGTGAGTTTGTCGCCTCGATTTCCTCCCTGTATTTGCCTCCGAATTTTGCCGCTGCCTTGGAATCCGTCAACCATGCAATACCGTCGTTGGAATACAGAAACACATCTGCGCTTGCATCCGGATCCTGTCCTACCTGGCTGGAAGCACTCGCTTCATCCATAACGCCATAGACAAAAGTAATGTCCCATTCCGGATGCTGATCAGCAAATGCTTCACAGCATGTCTGAAGCCATTCACCATTGTCTTTTGACTGATCTGCTGTCGGCGACCAGACCATAAGACGTACCTTTTCTGCGTTACCGCTGTCAGAATCATTTCCGCACCCTGTCAGACAGGAGGCCGAAAGCCCCAGCGTCATGACTCCTGCAAGCAGCACCGCAACTGCTCTTTTTTTCATTTCCTTCATCCTCCATTCCTAAAAGTTTCGTTTTATTTCGGTATTTCATATCATAGTCCTCTTTTTTCTCACAGTCAATATATAATTCCTTGTATTATATACAATTTATCACGTTTGCACAGATTTGCACACCGGTTTTTGTACACTTTTTATTCCAGATTTTTTTCTTTTTACGAAACTTTCCAAAACTCATGTGGCTCCAGATTGATTTTCCTGTCTCTTTCAACTATAATGAAGTCAGTTAAACTTTTTTTTCGAAAGGGGGACCCTGAAATGACCACAATTCAGGACATTGCTGATAAACTGGGCATCACAAAAGGAACGGTCTCAAAGGCTCTGAATGGAGCGCCAGACATCAGCGAAACATTACAGAAACAAGTTCTGGAGACAGCAGTGGAAATGGGTTACACCCGGCTGCGCAGATACAAAAATACGGCCAAGAAACTCTGCGTTCTGGTTCAGAAGGATAATATTCAATATGAGGAACCTCATCACTTTGCCTATGATATTGTCATGGGATTCCGTCAGATGGCTGAGCCTGCCGGCTACCTGGTAGATGTCGTTCCCATTGATATGAATCTGCAGCGCAGATTGTCCTACGATGTATTTATGCTGCAGAATAATTATGCAGTTTCTTTTATTCTCGGTCTTTCGCTGAACGATCCGTGGATGCACGATTTTCAGACAAGCCACACACCTGCTGTTCTGTACGATAATCAAATACTCAGCAACTCTTCTATCGCATATGTAGGAGTTGACAACAGCGAGGGGATGGATCTGGCTGTAGCACATCTGAAGAAAATGGGCCACCGTAAGATCGGGTACTTAAGCGGGGCGCTTGGTTCTCATATTCTCCAGGTGCGTCACAGAGCTTTTTTTCAGGCCATGCATCACAACGGCATCGATGTGGACTCCTCCTATGCCGGTTCCTCTTACTATCTGACCGTCTGCATGGAAAAGCATCTTCCCAGGCTGCTTGACATGGGCTGCACCGCAGTGATCTGCAGTCAGGATACCATAGCGAACGCAGCCCTGATGCAGTGTGAACAGCTGGGATATTCGGTGCCTAATGACGTCAGCATCATCGGATTTGATGATCTTCCTATCTGTCCCTATACTTCCCCACCTCTGACAACCATCAGACAGGACCGGACAGAAATAGGAAAATGTGCCTACTATGCAGCTTCCAGCCTGATGAGCGGGATTTCTATCGGTACCGTTCTTCTCCATGCTCAGCTTATGGTCAGGAATTCTACTGCACCGCCCTTAAACAGCAAATCCCGTCAGGCGCTGTAAAACCCGGCCGGGTCCGGAAGCATATGTCATCTGAAATTACACAAAGAATTGAAAGGGGCTGAAAACATGAATATATTCCGCAGATCTCTCCGGATCGCTCAGGCTCAGATGCCCGTGATCACAGACCGAAAAGACTGTCTGAAATATATCGAAGATACAGCATCACGATGCCGGAAGGAAGGCGCAGACGTCCTTCTGCTTCCGGAAATGTTCTGCTGTCCTTACAGTGTACAATCCTTCCCGGCCTTTGCAGAACCCCAGGGCGGCCCGCTCTGGCAGGCATGTGCAGACATTGCCGGGAAATATCATATCTGTTTTTCAGCAGGGACAATGCCTGAGAGAGATGAACAGGGCAGGATTTACAATACAGCCTTTGTCTTCGGCCCGGACGGGAAGCAGCTGGCGCGGCACCGGAAGATGCATCTCTTCGACATCGATGTAAAGGGCGGACAACATTTCCAGGAATCCGCTGTACTGACCCCGGGCGATTCTGTCACCACTTTTACAGCAGAGCTTCCGTCAGGCCCCGTCACCTTCGGCCTGGCAGTCTGCTATGACATCCGTTTTCCTGAACTGTTCCGTCTGATGGCGCTGAAAGGAGCGCAGGTGATCCTGGTTCCCGCCGCCTTCAATATGACCACAGGCCCCAGGCATTGGGAACTGCTCTTCCGCTCCCAGGCGGTAAATAACCAGGTCTTTATCGCGGGGACAGCTCCGGCAAGGAACCAATCTTCGTCCTATATTTCCTGGGGACACAGCATCATCACAGATCCATGGGGAGATGTAATAAGTCAGATGGACGCAGTAGAAGACTTCCGGATCACGGAGATCGACCCGGGACAGATCAGTGAAGTCAGGGAGCAGATTCCGGTACTAAAGCACAGAAGAACCGATGTATATGAATTGAGAGAGCTCTGAATACAGCTTTCTCGTCAAGCCGGTCCTTTCCTTTGGAGATTCCCCAGATTCCTTCTAAAACGTATTGAAAGGGTGCGTATGGTTATCAGAAACCATACACACCCTTTTCTTCGGCTCAGCCCTCGCCTTCAAAGTCAAAGTCCCGATGCAGGCATATCCGCCTGACTTTGTCCGCCCGACTCGTTGCCATCAGGACTAAAATTGTTTCCAAACAATGCGGCAAGGCTCTCTGTAAAAGGCGGATAGCAGATTCCCTTTTCCGTTACAATGGCGGTGATCAGTTCATGATCGGTCACGTCAAATGCCGGATTATAACACTTCACGCCTTCCGGAGCCACAGGCTCCCGGTAGTACTTTGACCGGATTTCCTCCGGATCCCTCAGTTCAATAACAATATCCGCTCCGCTTCTGCAGTTCATATCAATAGTAGAAGTAGGCCCCAGCACATAGAACGGGATTCCGTAATGCTTTGCCAGTATGGCTACTCCGCTGGTTCCGATCTTATTTGCCGCGTCACCGTTGGCCGCCACCCTGTCGCAGCCCACAAGGCAGGCCTGCACCCATCCGTTCTTCATAACAAGACTTGCCATATTGTCACAGATCAGCGTTACATCCACTCCAGCCCTCTGCAGCTCCCATGCTGTCAGCCTTGCTCCCTGAAGGAGCGGCCTTGTCTCATCCGCAAACACTCTGAAATGCATCCCTCTCTCTTTTCCCAGATACAGAGGTCCCTGTCCAGTTCCGTATCTGGATGTAGCCAGCGGACCTGCATTGCAGTGAGTGAGGATTCCATCTCCATCCTTAAGCAGACTCAATCCATATTCAGAGATGGTTCTGCACATCTCCATGTCTTCCTGATGAATCCGCTCCGCTTCCTGTCGGAGCAGATCCAGTATCTCCGGTATGGGTCTGTCCCGATGAGCAAGGACCACCTGTTCCATCCGGTTCAGCGCCCAGCTGAGATTGACCGCCGTAGGCCTGGAGCTGTTCAGATAATCTTTTTTCTCCCTGAAGTCCTGTACAAACTCCTCCGGATCCTCCGTCCTGCTCTGCCGTGCCAGACAGTATATACTGTATCCGGCGAAAATGCCGATGGCCGGCGCTCCTCTGACCTGCAGCTTATAAATTGCTTCCCACATCTTTCTGGCATCTGAGAGGATAAGGTACTCCAGTCTGCCAGGCAGGAGCGTCTGATCGATGATCACCACACTCCCGCCGTCATCACTTAGTCTTACGCTTTCGATATGGGTTACTTTGCGGATATCAGCCGGGCTGGCAACATCCTCTCCGGCATGATCCGGTTCCACATTTCTTTCCCTTTCATTTTCTTTCATATCCATCCTCCCGGATTTTCCGGCTGTTCCAGCCTGATCCGTCTCTGTCCTCACTGTTTTTGCTGATCTTTTCTCAGCAGTTTCCTGTATACACATATTTGAGATATTTTCCGGCAATATTTCTGAGCTCATACACGTTCCGCACTTCCGTCGGCTCCCGGTCCATCATATGATACCTGGGGAAAAAGCGGGTCACATGAAGCACGATCTCCGGGTCAATGGAAGCGATCCACTGCGCCTCCCGCTCCATCTCTTCTTCTCCGTCATTCTCTCCGGGAACGATCAGGGTAGTCAGCTCCACATGACAGCTCTTCGCCGCTCTGGCAATAAACCGCTTCACCGTCTCCAGATCGCCGCCCAGTTTCCGGTACCAGCTTTCCTCAAATCCCTTCAGGTCAATGTTCATGGCGTCAATAAAGGGAAGGACTTCTTCCAGGACAGCCAGCTCCGCCGTGCCGTTTGTCACAAGCACATTCTTCATTCCCCGCTCATGGACCAGGCGCGCCGTATCTCTCACATACTCATATCCTACTAGCGGCTCATTGTAGGTAAATGCCACTCCAATATTTCCCTGTCCCCGGCACTGGTCAGCCAGCTCCGCCAGCTCATCCGGGGACATCTCCGTATATTCCGCCTGTGTCTCATCTGCCATGGAGATATCATGGTTCTGGCAGAAGGGACAGGACAGATTACATCCATAACTGCCCACGGAAAGGATCCTGCTGCCCGGATGGAAGTGCCGGAGCGGCTTCTTCTCAACAGGATCCAGCATCAGGCCGGTCAGCCTGCCATAGCTGGCACAGATAATCTTTCCTTCTACATTCTTTCTGGCCTTACAGCGGCCGTATTCGCCCGGAAGGATAACACAGTGACGGAAACAAACCGGGCAGACCGCTGATCTCACGTTTGCAATGTTTGAAGATCCTTCATTCATCAGAAATGTCTCACCACCTCAAACCGTTCCAGCCGAACCGGTCCGTCATCATCGGGTATTCCCGCCTTTCTCCTGGCAATATTGATCTGCTCCTCCACCGTGTCCACGCCTTCCAGATTTGGAAGCAGAAGTCCTCTTCTGTGTCCACGGCTCACGACAACTCCGTACCGCTTCACATCCAGCTGGGCAATGGATTCGATTTCCTCGGTCTCTCCCAGTACATCCACACTGTACACCAGCAGGGGCAGCTCCTCCGGTTCCACCCGGTGGAACCTGGGATCTCTCACCGCAGCACTGACTGCATTCTCAATGATTTCTTCCGCAACGCACTCTCTGACCGGGCTGATCGTCCCGATACATCCCCGCAGTCTGCCTTCCTCCTTCAGAGAGACAAAGACTCCGGCACGTCGGTCGTACATTTCCTCCGGAAGGCCTGCCGGCACACTGATTTTTTCCCCTGTGCGGATATATGTCTCAATCGTCTTCCTGGCAAGGCGGACATAAGGATCCTCCGCTTGCTTCCGTTCCTCCGCCTGTTTCTGCTGATCCATCAGATACCTCTCCAGGAAGTTCCGTTCCGGATCCTTCCCCGTCACTTCATAAGTACAGATGCCGTATCCCACGCCAAAAGTGCCCTCATGGGACAGCCTTTCCGCCTTCACTGAGCGCCGTTCAAGAGCCCCCGCCATAATGGTAAACGACCGGTGACCGCACTCCGCCGCCCGGTCACAGAATTCCTCGGAAAAGCCGAACAGTTCGCCAAAAGCCGCCCGTCCCATCACATCCATAATCTGCTCATCGTACTCCGGACCTTCCTTCTGGAATCCGTAGGGCCCCTCTTCCTTCAGCTTATGGGACAGATCCCCGCTGCCGATGACAGCCACATTTCTCCCCAGCTGTCCTGCCACACTCTGGATACATTGTCCAAGCTCGTAATGTCTGGCAAGAGACAGCCCGGACAGTCCGATACGGACCAGCCGGTAATCTGTCAGATATTTGTTCAGAAAGTAGAGAGGCACCATAGTACCGTGATCCAGACTCTTGTCCCGTTCTCCCAGAGTGCCCGCCGGCACATCTCTTGCTTCCGCCTCCCGGCACAGCTCCTCCACAAACTCACTGTCATAGGTCACAGAAAATCGCACCTCCGGTGCGCGGAACCGGGCAAAACTGCCCTTTGCCCCCGGGCCGGGAGAAATATGGAAATAATCCGCGTACATAACTGAATGGGGAGACAGCACCACCACTGTATCCGGCCGCAGGTCCGCCAGAAAGCGGGCCGCCTTCTCATATGCATCTATAGTCGCCTGGATCTTCCTTTCCTCACCGCGCCCCACATCTGGAATGATAAGAGGCGGATGGGGAACCATGATCGCTCCTGTCACTGACATAACCACATCCCCTTTCCTATCTCTTCAAACCTCTGGACTGCCTGTCCATATTCTTCATAATAACATTGATATCTCAGATTGACTCGAAAGGCACTCAGCCTTCCAGCAGTTCCACCGCTTTCTTCAGCTCCTCCCGGATTGCTATATGCTGAGGACAGACCTTCTCGCACTTGCCGCATCCGATGCACTCCGAAGCCCGGCCCCAGCCGTGCCCGTCTGTATTCCACTCATAGCGGTGCTTCGCTCCGCCCAGATCCTTGTACATGTTATATACATTGACTGCCTGGAATGTGCCATATATGGCAATATGCTTCGGACATCCCTTCATACAGTATCCGCAGGCTGTGCAGGGAACCTTGGGATAAGAGTTAAAGATCTCTCTTGCCCGTTCGATAGCAGCCCACTCCTGCTCATCCAGAGGATGGAAGTCTTTCATAAAGGACACATTGTCTTCCATCTGTTCCATATTGGACATACCGGAAAGTACTGTGATCACGCCCTCCAGAGAAGCTGCAAACCGAATTGCCCAGGAAGAAGGAGACGCATCCGGATCCTGCGCTTTCAGCACATCCTTCACATCCTGAGGCGGATCTGCCAGCGTACCGCCCTTGACCGGCTCCATGATGATCACCGGTTTGCCGTGCTTTCTCGCCACCTCATAGCATTTCCTGGATTCCACATGGGGATCTTCCCAGTCCGCGTAGTTGATCTGCAGCTGAACGAACTCCATCTCCGGATGCTCCGTCAGAATCTGATCCAGCACCTCCGCCTTGTCATGCATGGAAAATCCAAGATGGCGGATCAGCCCTTCCTTCTTCCGCTCCTTCAGGAAATCCCATATCTCATAATCGTCAAAGAAATGCGTCCGCTGCTCTCCCAGATTGTGAAGCAGATAGAAATCAAAATATCCAGCCCCGGTCCGCTCCAGAGAGGTATAGAACATCTGCTTCGCCTCTTCCTCTGTCTTCGCCCCCGCCCATGCCGGAAGCTTCGTAGCCAGCAGGAACTTCTCTCTGGGATACCGGTCCACAAGGGCAGCCTTCGCTGCTTTCTCCGATTCACCGTCATTATATCCGTAGGCCGTGTCAAAATAGCAGAATCCTTCCGACATGAACAGATCTACCATTTCCTTCGTCTGCTCCAGATCGATGGCGCCGTCCTTCATCGGCAGACGCATAAGCCCGAATCCCAGTTTCGGGATATTTTCTCCAAGATATTTGTCCATTGCTGTTCTCCTTTCTGCTGCATCTATTTCTGTTATCTTACAGAGGGCCGCAAGGCCACATGGACATATTGTATCATACATTTTTCCAGTTCTTCCATGGTTTTTGCTGTTTCCGGATTGGAATACGGGATTCTCCTTATGATCCGGCGGACATAGTCATGTTCTTCTACAATATCAAGACTCTCCCGGAAGTTCAGATCATAAAAATACGCCACATAAGATACCCAGAAATCCATCAGCGTTACCCGGTCCGGCGACCAGATGCTCCGCCCGGCAAGCGCATCCTCTCTTATCTTTGGTGTGACCGGCTGAGCTCCGATCTTCTCAGCCGGAACTCCTACAAATGTCTCCAGATCATCCACCAGCTTTACTCTGCAGTTGTCCAGCTTATCCGCATCACGGATCAGTCTGGCATGGAGCATCGTTCGCTCATCCCCGGCATCCCCCAGTCGGTAATCACTGTGTCTGGCAATAGCTGTCCGAATAATGTCATCCCACTTATCCTCCGGCATAAACTGACGGATCATCCCCTCATCAAACAGGACTTTCACTCCATATGCCGCATGATCCATCGTATCCGGCATAAAGCTGTCGAAACGCTTCAGCTGCTCAAACCGCCCTATGTCATGAAGGAGCGCGATGATCCGGGCCAGTGCGGTATCCTCCTCCGCAAGCCCCATTCTCTTGGCCAGCTCCGTACTCTGCGCCACCACGCCATATGTATGGACGATCTTCAGCTTCACCTTATCATTCTCGCGGTCATACCCGTCAAGATATCTTTCAAAAACCTGCTTTGCACTTTCGTAATCCATAAATTCTTCTCCTGCGTTCCCGATATTCACAGAAAGTATACCCCTTTTCCTGCCGCTTCTCAATAAAGATGTTGAAAAATCAGTCTTTGACACAATGAAAACCTCTGATATGGATAGAAAATTATAATCGACTGTGCAGACGCACGAGTACAGGTGTTGCTTCCGGCTCAGGACGCTTCGCTCTAATTCGCCGTCCGCAACACCTGTATTCGTGCTGTGTGTTCAGATCAGTAATTTTCAATTCATATCAGAGGTTTTTCTTATGGTCAAAGATATTCTTTTTCGGGGAGCATCCGAGCGGATGCAGCTGCCGGCACATACCTGACTGGGATGCCATCTGAAAAAGCCGGTCTTCCGTCTTAGATAAAGTAAGTCCGGGGACAGGGCGTCACGTGAGCAGGACATATCTATACTCGAAAGACTGATTTTCAACATCCTATCTGAAGCGGTACCCCACTCCTACTTCTGTGATGATATGCTTCGGCTCTGACGGATTTTCCTCGATCTTTCTCCTGATGGTTGCCATAAACACCCGCAGTGTTCCCGGCTCCACGCCTTCTGCGCAGCCCCATATCTCTTTCAGGATATAGTGATGGGTCAGCACCTTTCCCCGGTTGGCGATCAGCAGGAGCAGGATCCTGTACTCGATAGGGGTGAGATGGATCTCCTTTCCCCCCGCCTCTACTCTGCGGTTCTCATAGTCTACGAAGAGATCCTCTGACTTAAAAGATGATGGCTTCTCCGGCGGGCGGTTCTCCTGCTTGCGCAGAGCTGCCCGTATCCTGGCCAGGAGTTCCCCCATATAAAATGGTTTTGTTACATAGTCGTCCGCCCCTGCGTCAAGGGCACGGATCTTGTCTTCTTCTTCCAGTCTTGCAGACACAACGATCACAGGAGCAGCCGCTATCTCGCGAATGCTCCTGATCACGTCCATGCCGTCTCCGTCCGGCAGTCCCAGATCGAGGATCACCAGATCCGGCCTGTTGGCGTAGAAAAGGCTGACTGCCTCCTTTACAGACCTGGCCACCTGAAAAGCATAATCCTCTTCTTTCAGGCTGACCGACAGAAAATGTATGATATATTTATCGTCCTCCACGATGAGGATTGTCTTTTTTTCTTCCATAATGACTCTTTCATCCCGCTGTCTTCGCGTTCAGCCAGAACGTGAAGCGGGCGCCGCCCTCCAATCTGTTTTCGGCCCATATCTTTCCGCCGTGGGCTTCCACCACTTCCCGACATATAGCCAGTCCAAGTCCCATGCCATGCTTTTGATCGGGGCCTTTCCCGTTCATAGAAACAAATTCCTCGAAAATCTGCTGTTCTTTTCCCGGTTCGATCCCAGATCCGTCATCTTCCACTACCACATATGCTTTCTGATCCCGGCGGGAAAGACTGAGCCGGATCATACCGCCCTCTTTTGTATTTTTCATTGCATTATCCAGGAGATTGACGATCACTTGAACGATCAACCCTGCATCCACATCTGCCACCAGCAGTTCTTCGGGCATGACATTGCGAAATCTCCTGGATTCACGCAGGCCGGCAATATGTTTTTCCGCTTCATATATCAGATCTTCAATTACTTCCTGATCTTTCTCGATGAAGTCTCCTCCGCTCTCGATCCTGGTCATGCTGAGGATATTTTCCATAGTGCGGGTAAGCCACATGCTCTGCTCCCGGATATCCCGGACCAGCTTCTCCTTCTCAGAAGGATCTGTCTGGCGGCTTGCCAGAATCAGATCACAATCCCCTATGATCCCTGTCAGAGGAGTCCGGAAATCATGCGAAATACTGCGTAGCATACTGCTTTTCAGATGTTCCTGTTCTACCTGCAGCTTCGTCTTTTCCTGTTCAGCGTATATCAGCTCCCGGTCCAGGGCTATACCCATCTGTCCTGCTGCAGCCCGGATAAATATCTCCTGCTCCGCGCTCATTCCTTTATCAACGGTAAAAACTTTAAGTTCCCCGATCTGCTGCATTACTCCGCCGATGGGGAATGTAATATATCCGTTCTCTCCTGCCGGCTCATTCTCACCATTTAATCGCACAGCCGCATTGTACCCTGTATTTTCCCGGATATATTCAAGCCCCAGGGCTATGATCCGTTGTGTTCCCATAACATTGATGAACTTTTCCGACATCTCTGACATCCGTCTTGCCGCCCGCTCATTTTCCTCCGCTATGGCAAGCTGCCGCTGGAACCGTTCTGTCATTCCGGAAGAAATGCAAGAAACCACCAGAAAGAAAAACATAAGGACTACATCATCCGGGTTCATGATCGCAAATGTATGAACCGGGACGGTAAAAAAGTAATTGAACATCAGAACACTGATCACAGCTCCCGCGATTCCATACTCGTATCCAGACGTCAACGCCCCGATAAGGAGGATTCCGATGAGAAACACCATCAGGATATTTTCCTTCATCACTCCCGCACCATGAAGATAGAAACAGACCAGGGCTGCTGCTGACAGAATGAGTATGGTACGGATAACACATGCCAGCCGTTCACTTTTCAGTACTTTCATTATCTGTCTCTTCGCCTTCTCATTCATGACCTCTGTCTTCCTCCGCATGGATTACTTCTTACATACTCTCCCTTTTATATTCTTCCGCCTGCAGGCTTTCGTATCGGATCTGTTCTTTCCCGCCAATCTTACCACGTCAGTTCATATTTGCCAAGATACGGTCGATATCCTTTTTCATTCCCACGATCATCAGATGGTCCTCGGCCTCAAGGATCCGGTCCGGATGGGGCAGGAACTGGAGATGACCGTTCACCTTAATCCCCAGGATACTTACGTGATACCGTGAGCGGATGGCCAGCTGGCCGATACTCTTGCCCACCCAGCCATGCATGGGCGGGATCTCAAGGATCGAATATCCCTCAGCCATTTCAATATAGTCGAACACCTTGTTGCTTCCATACTTGACTGCGATCCTTTCTGCCACATCCCGTTCCGGGTAAATGACCTCATCCGCGCCGTTGCGCAGAAGGAACTTTGCCTGGATATCCCGGTTGGCCTTGCTGATCACATATTTTGCGCCCAGCTCTTTCAAAAGACTTGTGATCTCCAGACTGTTCTGGAAATCCGAGCCGATACACACGATACAGATATCGAAGTTTCCTACGCCAAGACTGCGCAGCACCTCCTCTTTTGTACAGTCTCCCACCTTCGCCATCATGGCAACAGGAAGCAGATCCTGCATGGCATCCTCATTGCGGTCCACGATCATCACTTCATTTCCAAGGCGGGCCATATTCATACAGAGGTGATGTCCCAGCCTTCCCATTCCTATGATCAGAATTGATTTCATAATGCTTAATCTCCTTTTTATTTCTTGTCTCTTGATCTATCCAATCATGACCTGTTCCTCGGGAAGCTTCACCGGCGGCTCAACCTTATGTCCCTTAAGAGACAGGGCGAATGTAAAGCTTCCCACTCTTCCGCAGAACATCAGAAAGATAAGAACCAGCCGTGATACTGTACCCAGATCTCTCGTAATACCGGCAGACATACCCACGGTTCCCATGGCCGAGGCCACTTCAAACATTACATCT
This sequence comes from uncultured Mediterraneibacter sp., assembly GCA_944381495.1. Lineage (GTDB taxonomy): Bacteria > Bacillota > Clostridia > Lachnospirales > Lachnospiraceae > Mediterraneibacter. The sequence continues at coordinate 111,089 of CALWLJ010000004.1, forward strand.
GTCACATCAATAGACGATGCTGTCACAATGATCAACACAGCCGTCACACACAGCATGAGATTGATACACAGGACCGTACACGCCTTCTTCACAGCATCCTCGCCCACTCTTCTGCCAAACATACTGCACTCCTTTTTCTGGAACAAGCCGGCGGCGGCAGATGCAAAGAGAACCACAGCTGTAGTTGTCTTGATACCGCCTGCAGTAGACCCGGGGCTGCCCCCGATGAACATCAGAATGATAGTAAGCAGCTTGCTGCTGTCTGTCAGCGCCGCCGTATCAACTGTATTAAATCCCGCTGTCCTGGCTGTTACCGACCCGAACAGGGAACAGAGGATCTGTTCGTCCAGTGGCCTTCCCACCAGCGTATTGTTATACTCAAATACGTACAGCAGCGCAGCCCCGCCGAATATCAGAATCAGTGTCATCAGTATGGTGATCTTGGTATGCAGCTTCCACCGCCTGATATGCAGACCGTTCTCAGCCAGGTCACTCCAGATGAAGAATCCGATACCGCCGATGATAATAAGCAGCATGATCACCATATTTACAACCCAGTCCCCGGAGTAACCTGTAAGGGAAACATATGCCCCGTCCTTTCCCATGAGATCAAATCCGGCGTTACAGAACGCGGATATGGAATGGAAAATCCCGTAATATACTGCCTGGCCCGGTTCCATTGTCTGGCTGAAACGGAGTGCCAGGATCACTGCCCCGGTTCCTTCAAATATAGCCGTCCCTATGATGATCTTCTTCGCCAGGCGGACCACGCCGCCGGTCTGCATGAAGTTCACACTCTCCTGCAGGGTGCCTCTGACCCACAGTCCGATCTTCTTGCGTAGGACAATGGCAAAGAACACTCCGATCGTCATAAATCCCAGTCCCCCGATCTGGATCAGGAAGAGGATCACACACTGGCCGAAGGTAGACCAGTACTGATATGTATCTGCGATCACAAGACCTGTCACACAGGAAGAGGACACCGCCGTGAACAGAGCATTCACCGGCGGTGTCACCACACCTGCCCTGGTGGATATGGGAAGCATCAGGAGCAGCGTCCCTATCACCTCCACCATGCAGAACCCGATCAATATCATCTGCGTCTGAGTCAGGCGCCTTAACCATCTCTTTATCATGCTGCGCCCACCTCGTGTTCCAGTGTGATCAGTTCCATTCTCTGGAGCAGTTCCTCTCTCCCCGCAAAGGCTACCGCCCCTGCCTGCCTGTAGAATTTCCTAACCGCCCGCTCATTGCAGACACTGTACAATTCCGCTTTCCGGCAGTTCTTCCGGATCAGGTTGCACATGGACAGGTTATCCACATCAGACGAACTGACCGCCACAAAATACCGGATATCCTTCCACGCCTCCTCCAGATGAACATCCCTGGTGAAAGAAACCTGGAATCCCGCGTTTGTAAACCATTTCTTCAGTTCCGGTTCCTCCCGTTCTCCGAAGATCACTACATAATCCTTTTTCTTTTCTTCTTTTTCCATCTTTACATTAACATTACTGCTCATAAAACCGTCCAGCCTCCGCATGACATAGAATCCATACAGGAAACCACCCGCTGCCACTATTGCCAGTAAGAAATCTGTCAACATATCGATCACCCTCCTGTCTTTTAATTTCCGGGTTTCTTTCCTTTCCTGTCTATATCATATTCCATTTTTCATTAAGACAGTGATAATATTGCCCCTGCCTGTGTTCAGATTCTGTTTAGACGGATATTGAAAAATCAGTCTTTCGAGTATAGATAAAGGGCCGTCCGGGGACAGGGCGTCACATCGCAGGACACGCTCCGCTCTACCTCAAAGATTCGAATGGATGTAACGTCAGGAGCAAATGTTCGTGCACAGGCACTCCATTTACACCTGCCTAACATCCAGAACGAATGCTTTTCGGAACGCTCCCGCGAAATGTCCTGCTCACGTGACGCCCTGTCCCCGGACTCACTTTATCTAAGACGGAAGACCGGCTTTTTCAGATGGCATCCCAGTCAGGTATGTACCGGCAGCTGCATCCGCTCGGATGCTCCCCGAAAAAGAATATCTTTGACCATAAGAAAAACCTCCGATATGAATAGAAAATCACTGATCTGAACACACAGCACGAATACAGGTGTTGCGGACGGCGAATTAGAGCGAAGCGTCCTGAGCCGGGAGTAACACCTGCACTCGTGCGTCTGCACAGTCGATTATAATTTTCTATCCATATCAGAGGTTTTCATTGTGTCAAAGACCGATTTTTCTACATCCTCTGCACTGCTTCGAATTCCTTCTGTATCTCTTCTGATGGCTCCGGTGTCAGCAGGGACACCACTACGATGCAGATACAGGAGAAGATAAACGCTGGAAGGAGCTCATAAATATCCCATACTCCGCCAAGAGGACGCACGAGAAGATTCCATACGAATACCATACCTGCGCCGCCTATCATTCCTGCGATGGCTCCTGCTCGGGTGGTCCGCTTCCAGAACAAGCTGAAAAGCATCAGGGGCCCGAAGGTAGCGCCGAACCCTGCCCAGGCAAAACTTACAATTGTAAAGATCACGCTGTTCTCATCCAGGGCAATGATAATTGCCACCACCGCAATAGCCAGAAGAGTGATCCTGGAAATGTTAAGCACTTCCCGGTCTGTCGCTTTCTTACGGAACAGTCCCTGGTAGATATTCTTGGCGAAGGCGGATGCGGCGATCAGCAGATAAGAATCAGAGGAACTGATGGTAGCTGCCAGGATACCTGCCATAACGAATCCCGCAATCAACGGAGGGAGCAGGTTCGTTGCCAGAAGGATGAACACGTTCTCCGCATCAGATGATGTGGTCAGCGCCGTCGGGTAGAGAGCCCGTCCCATCACTCCGATGAATACTGCGATCGTAAGGGAAATCAGCACCCATACCGTAGCGATCCGGCGGGACCGTTTCAGCTCATCTTCGTGGCGGATCGCCATAAATCTTAAGAGCACCTGGGGTACTCCGAAATATCCCAGTCCCCATGCAAGCATGGATACAATAGAGAGGATGCCATAGGGAGCCGCTTCTCCGAACAGAGGCACTCCATTTGCAGCCTGCTGTACCCCGTCTACAGTCTCCGGTGTTGCCATGCCGAAAAATTCAAGGAATCCCGGTATATCCTTCACATTATCAACAACTGCGCCAAGTCCTCCTGCTGATACAGTACCAACCACAACAATAACGCCCAGAGCCACGATCATGACGATAGCCTGCATGAAGTCCGACGCACTCTCTGCCAGAAATCCTCCTATGATCGTATAGATCAGGACGAACACAGCGCCTACGATCATCATGGGGATGTAGGGCATGTCAAACAGTGTGGAAAACAGCTTGCCGCATGTCACGAGACAGCTTGCTGCGTAAACGGTGAAGAAGATCAGGATAAACACTGCCGCGATGGTCATGATCACCTTCTTCTTCTCATGAAAACGGTTGGAAAAATATTCCGGAAGGGTAATGGCATTTCCAGCCTTCTCACTGTAGCGGCGAAGCCGCTTGGAAACAATCAGCCAGTTAATATATGTACCGGCTGCCAATCCGATCGCTGTCCATGCTGCATCTGCGATCCCGCACCAGTAAGCCACTCCCGGCAGTCCCATGAGCAGCCATCCTGACATGTCGGACGCCTCGGCGCTCATAGCTGTCACCCAGGGTCCCAGACTCCTGCCGCCGAGGAAATACGCGTCTGAACTCGCATTTGCCTTCCTGGCAAAAGTTACACCAATGATGATCACCGCAGCCATATAGATGACCATGGCAATCAGAATCTGAATTGTATCTCCCATTCCATATGTCCTTTCTGTATTCCGCGCCGAATCATCAGCACGTTTCTCTTATCATGAAAAGAGGAACGGCCTGCATCCAAAGGCAGACTGTTCCTCCTGACACAATATAGAATCAATTATAAACAAAATAGGGGGTTTTTGCAACTTTCTTTTGTATTTCCACTGTTCCCTGACTCCCTTATTCCGCTCACTTTATCTGCCGGATGTACAAATTCTTCTTAATGTACTACCGAATTGCACCCGACGGTTTCTTCATCTGACCAGCCGCTGTACGAGCCGTCCCCGGTGACAGAACGAATCTGTACTGTAGCGCCGTTGACACATCCGTCTATAAAATCATCATGATCCTTATACGCGAACAGAGATGTGGAGGTTTTCGTGTATGTTTTAGAAGTTCCGTCCTTCTTCGTCACTTTAATTTCATAGGAATCAGCACCTTCCACCTCATTCCAACGCACCTGGAGCCGTGCCCTGTTAAAGAATGATGACCCGTGGTAATAGACTGCCTGTGTAATCTCAGGAGCCTGCACCAGCTCAATCTCTGACAGGCTTTCCGTCAGAATGCTTTGATCGATCGTGATCTTCGGGATCTTTGGTACCCAGGACGTATCCATTCGGGGAGTTACAGCAAAGACTTGTGTGCCTGTTCCCATGATCATAACCCCTGCGAGAAGCATCCCTGCGATTTTTTTCGTTTTCATCCGTTTAGTACTTATTACTGCCGCTGCTGTTCCTGCTGCCTCTGTAACTTTTATAGCTATTTTTCTGTTTACCATTTCTCTTCTTCTCCTTAATGGAATATATTCATCAAAACTGGAATCTCGGGCGATAGTGCCATGAACAAAGAGATGCGCATCTCGTTACTGGGATATTCCTTTCCGGACATTGGAATTTTCAGATATATATGTCCTTGATTTTGACGTAATTGAATTATAACATTACACATAAAATAATGCAAGCTTTTTTGAAATATATGTGTAATTATAAATTCAAGACTCGTTCATATACTTTGTAAGGCGCCGTCGTGTCTCTTTCACCTTTCCCGGATCCGTGCCTCCCGAGTTGATCCCGATCACCACATCCTCTGTCATGATCACAGAGGGGAAGTAGAAGTCGCAGAGGCTCTTATCATCAGCGGTATTCACAGGAATTTCCTGTTCTCTGCAGATTTTCCATATATTCCGGTTCAGCTCTCTGTCATCTGTAGCAGCAAGTACAATGTCCGCTCCGCAGATGTCTTCAGGGCAGTACTCTCTCTGACAGATCCGGATCCTGCCCCGGCGCTCCAGTTCTATCAACTCTTCCTCCAGCCTTGGAGCGGTAACCAGGATCTCCGGGCCGAACATAAGCAGTGTTTTTACCCGGCGCAAAGCGATCCTGCCGCCCCCGACGACAAGCACTTTCTTCCCTGATATATCAACAAACATGGGGAAATACGGCTTTTCCATCTCTTTCTCCTCTCCGTCTGCCCTTTCATGCATCGTTACGGTCCGCGCCTAATCTCCGCCCGCATGTGCACTTGGCGTGAACTGTAACGATTAATCCATCATATAAAGCAGCGCATTACAAATGCAGGCGGCGATATTGCTGCCGCCCTTTCTCCCTCTTGCAACAATGTACGGAGTATCCTCCAGTGTCAGGATCAGCTCTTTGGACTGTACCACATTGACGAATCCTACCGGCACTCCAATGATCAGCTCCGGCTTCAGTCTTCCTTCTTTTACAAGTTCATAAAGCCTTACAAGAGCGGTGGGGGCGTTTCCAACCGCGAAGATCAGTCCCCGGTGATCCCTCTCCCACAGCGCCGCCGCTTTATCCATGCTGGCAGCCGCCCGGGTGGTGCCGTTCTTCTTTGCCGCTTCCGCCACATCTTCACCGGACATGAAGCAGAAGACTTCGCCGCCGTACCGGGCCAGCCGTTTCTTGTTGATCCCCGCACGCCCCATCTGTGTATCCGTCACAATGGATGCCCCGTTTCGTATCGCGTCAAGCGCTTTTTCAATAACATGATCCGAAAAGACCAGATTATCCGCATAATCAAAGTCCGCGCTGGTATGGATGCACCGCTTTACAACAGGCTCCGTTCCCGGCGTCAGATGCCGGTCCCCCAGCTCCTCCGTTATGATCTCAAAGCTTCTTTTTTCTATATCTGCAGGCAGAACCTGCTCCAGTTCCTTCAGCATCCTTGTGTCTCCTTCCGTTTCTTCCTGTTCTGTCCCAAAGGCTATTTGATCCTGATCCCGATCCCGCAGACCACCCGGTCTACCCGGGAACTGCGCTCCGCAAGAGCGGTACAGATCCTTCCGACGGTTTCCCTGTATTCCCGTTCAAAGGCATCTACGGGAACAAGACCGCATCCGATCTCATCGCATATGATCAGCACATCTTTCTTATTCTCCAGGATCTTCCCGGTCAGCTCTTCCGCCGTCCTGCCCGCCTCCAGCCATCTCCGCACAAGCAGATGAAAATGATCGATAGCGGTATATGTTTCGACTTCCACAAGAGGACATACTCCGCCGTCTGTCCACTGTCTCCCCGGATAAAGAATCTCTGCAAAGGCACGCTTTCCCTGGAAAGCGCCTCCTGTTATCAAACGTACGCCGCCCTCCTGCGGCTTTTCCGCACATATATCCGGGTCGTTGAACACGGTCTTTTCCATCCCATGGTTCTTTCCCGGCCAGTGCTCCTTTTCCATATCTGATATCTGTCCCATCTTCCCGTTCTCCATCACACTGCATACAGCCTCGCCGTTCATTTTTACCGGAACCGGAACTCCTGAAACTACCTCTGTCACCCGGTCCGCCATCTCTGCCAGACTGCTATTGATATCTGCCAGATTTTCCTTATACATCCGCATTTCCGGAGAATCCGGCACGGACTCGGCGAACACATCATTTGTCACCACCACCAGATGATCACAGCTTTCTTTCAGCAGCTGCACTCCATTTGCCACAGCTTTCACTGTATTCCCTGCAGCCCCGCCTTCCGTATATATCTCATTGGCGGTAAGGTTGGAAATGCATTCCAGAAGCACACATGCGCCGTCAAGCGCCCTGCTGTTCTTCCTGACCTGCTCCTCCAGCCCCATATACCACTCCAGCGTATGGAATCCCTTTCCTGCGCGCATCCTTCTGTGAGAGCGTATCTTTTCCTGAGTTTCCTCTCCATATGGGATCATATCGGCAATGTAATAAAGAGGTATCTCCTTTTTCAGGACTTCTTCTGCATGACTGTGCCAGCGGCAGACAGATGCCTCTGCATAGGCAGACTTCCCGCTGCCGCTGCCGCCGATGACCAGCTCCATCATGATCTTCTCTCCTCTCTGTCGGATATACCGTTGCTTCATATCTGCCCGTTTCTCCTCTCTGCTCCTCCCGCAGCAGAGGATCAGGCTCCTTTTTTCCTGATATTTACATGGAGCCGGAACAGAGCGTCCACTATAAACACTGCCAAGGCGATCACTCCGGCGATCTCCAGAGTCTGGAGCAGATAGTATGCGGTCTGCGACCTGTCATTCAGGATCATATAGTAAACGATCCGGTACATCCCCGCTCCCGGTACGGTAGGCAGTATCCCGGCGATCAGGAACACGGTCACCGGCGCCTTGAATATCCTGGCAAATGTGTGTGCCAGCAGGGCGATCACCAGCGCAGACAGAAATGTTGCAAACACCGTTCCCAGCCCAAGCTGAAGACAGCAGATGTAGACTCCGGCGCCGCCGGCTCCGGCCGCCCCCGCCTGAAGAATATATTTTCCCGGAGTCTCCACAAGGATCGAATAGCCTATAACAGCTGCAAAGCATCCTGCCGCTCCCAACAGAACTTCCATCACAGAAGAACACCTCCCCGCCACAGCATACTGACAGATGCGATCCCGGCTCCGATGCCGATCGCCACCGAAGCGGCCGTCACAAATGCCTCCAGAACTCTTGCGCCTCCTGAGATATAATCACCCCGCAGAGTATCCCGGATGGCGTTTGTGATCGCGACTCCGGGCACCAGAGGCATGATTCCGCTGATTATGACCGTATCCATATTCAGGGCAGGATGCCATGCTTTCAGAAGGACCGCAGTCACCGCTATCCCGACAGAACAGAGCATATTCAGGATAAAGCTTCCGATCCCCGTCTTTTTCCCGGCTGTAATAAGGACCGCCGATACAACTCCGGTCACCGCAGAAGCTGCGATCTCGGCTATGCCTCCGCCAAAGAGAGGCGCGAAACCTGCCGGAACCAGAACGGTAGCCAGGTTATACATCCATGTAGAATAGCGATGTCCTTTCATACTTTCCAGTTTCTGCCGGATCTCCTCAAGAGAAACTTCCCCGGCACAGTATTTCCTCGATATCTCATTTACTTCCACGATGCGGTTCATGTTGGTGCCCCGGTCCCGGATCCTCCGCATGACGGTTACCGCATCTGCGCCCGGATCATTGATGGTAACGATGATCCCGGTCAGCATTACGATAGCCTCTGTCTTCTCTGCTCCGGCCGTGTCCAGGATATGCTTCATCGTATCCTCCACCCTGTAAGTCTCCGCCCCGCTTCTCAGCATGATCTCTCCCGCAAGGATCGCAGTATCTGCAATTAATCTGTAATCCATGTATCTGCCTCCTCTCACGCGTCTGTCTGCCCGCTGTCTGCCCGCTGTCCACTCTCTGTCTTTCCTCATCTTCCGGCAGCTTATTACTTTATTACTGCTTATTGCCGCCTATTCCCCGATATCTGCCATGCGGTAATCCAGCGCTCCCGTGGCCGGGATCTGCCGGATGCCGGTGATGTCAGGGTTCACCAGGTTCACACTCTTCATGGCGTAAAGAGGCATGATATAGAACTGTTCTCCCACAGCCAGCTGCTCCGCCTGATGCATCAGCTCGGACCTCTTCGCCGGATCTGTCTCCCGGTCAGACTGCGCCACGATAGAGTCGTACTCCTCATCATGGATCCCGCTGCAGTTATAAGTGCTGTTGGAAAGAAGCATGGACAGGTAGGTATACGGATCAGCAAAATCCGCTGTCCAGTTCATCCTGCACAGTTCAAAGTCCCCCGCATGACGGGCGCTGTAGTTGGCCTGAAGCTCCTGGGGATTCAGCTGGATGTCAATGTTCAGCGTCTCTTTAAGCTGCTGCTGGATCACCTGGGCCGTATCCGAATCCATCTCCAGCGTAGGGTAGCTGTAAGTCAGTGTGGGGAATCCCTCCGCGTTGGGGTACCCCGCCTCAGCCAGAAGCTCCCGTGCCCGCTCCGCATTTTCCTCAAAGGGCTGCTCTGCACCGTCAACAAAATATTCTCCTGTGGAACGGTCGGTCATATACTTGGCCACAAGGTTATAAGTCGGTTCTGTATCCGTCCCGACAATTGTACAGAGCTCTTCCCTGTCCAGCGCCAGGTTCATAGCCTCCCGGACTCGCACATCATCCAGCGGCTCCACATTCAGGTTAAAGTAAATATATCGTGTGGCGATCTGATCTGTCACATACAGGTCGTCTCTGCCCTCGTACAGCTCCATGACTGATGAGGGAAGAGATGTAGCTACGTCCACCTCTCCCGTCTCATAGGCAGTTGCCATGGACTGGGTATCGTCAAAGAACCGGTATGTGATCCGGTCCAGACTGATGGCGTCCTTATTCCAGTAGTTCTCGTTCTTCTCAAGGACAAAATACTGGTCCGGCACATATTCCGTCAGACAGAAAGGTCCGTTGGCCAGACTGGTCTGAGGATCCCTGTCCCAGCCGCTTTCCGGAGAGTCCGCATATTTCGCACAGGATGGCGTGTATACGGGAAGCCGCAGCAGATCCAGGAAATAGACACATGGCTCCTCAAGGGTGAATACAAGGGTATGATCGTCAGGCGCCTCCACTCCCAGCGTGTCCATGTCCGCTTCCCCGTTGTAGATCTCCTCCGCATTCTCGATTGGGAAGAGATAGTTGGCATATCCGCTTCCGGAAGCCGGATCCAGCGCCCGGGTCATGGTATTGAGGAAATCCTCTGACGTGACCTGGCTTCCGTCGGACCAGAGGGCGTCCTCTCTTAAATGAAACGTCCATACCGTCTGGTCTTCATTGACCTCGTAAGACTCGGCTGCCCGGTACTCGATCTCCCCATTCTCATCATAGGTGAGGAGTTCGTCCAGAGCAGCGACCGAGTAGGCCAGATAGGTAAGGGCAATAGACCCCGCCGGATCCATGGAACCGGTCTCACTGTTGATGGCAACCGTGATCTCCTTTTCGCCTGCTGCCCCATGACTGTCCCCGTAGGAACAGCCGGATAAAACTGTCACGCCGGACAAGATCACCGCCAGAACAAGTGAGATCATCCTGCTGTTTCTTTTTCTGTCTGTCTTTTTCATGCTGTCTCCTTTATCTTTCTGTCACAGTTCAGCCATTCGAAATGCCCCCCCCCGATAAGGGGGACTGAACTGTCACATACATCATTTCTCATATCTGAGATGTCATCGTGTAGCCCTCGCCTCTTCTGCCGCTGTGCTCCTGGGAATAGAGGAAGCAGGAGACCATCCGGCCGCCGAAGCTATAGTTCCCGGGCGTCTCCTCGAAGCAGCAGTCCATGGCATATCCGCACTGTCCGGCAAACGGACATCCACGGCCGGCTTTTTTCTCTCCCCTGTCCTGCTCCTGAACATGAGACGCTCTGATCTTCCTGGCCCTCACAGGATCCGCCTCCGGCACTGCCTCCAGAAGCTGCCGGGTATAGGGATGCCAGGGATCGGAACAGACCTCTTTCGTCCTTCCCGATTCCACCAGCCTGCCTCCGTACAGAACTCCCACTCTGCTGCTGACCTGCCGCACCGTGTGCAGGTCATGGGAAATGAACAGGATCGAGATTCCTCTCTCCCTCTGGAACCTCAGCAGCAGCTCCAGTATCCTGCTCCCGGTCACAGCGTCCAGGGAAGAAAGGGCCTCATCACAGATCAGCAGCTCTGGCCCGTTGATCAGTGCCCTGGCAATGGCAATACGCTGCCGCTGCCCGCCGGAGAAACTGCCCGGGTATTTCCCCATATCTTCTTCTGAAAGCCCTACCTGTTCCAGCATGACTGAAGCTTTCTCCCGCCAGATCTGCCTTTTCTCATGTGAACTCTTTTTCTTGATGGTCTCCCGCCCCTCGCCAGATTTGTCAGCCGCCCTCAGCGCCTCTTCCAGAGTCTGTCCCGCAGTGAGGCAGGGATTCAGTGACGCCGCCGGATCCTGGAACACCATCTGTATCTTTCCTGTGCGTTCTCTTTCCGCTGCCTCCCGGCCTCTGTACAGGACCGATCCGCCATCCGGCTTCAGGATGCCGGAGAGGATCCTGGCAAGTGTGGTCTTTCCGCTTCCGCTCTCTCCCACCAGCGCATAGGTTTCCCCTTCTTCCAGAGTAAGAGAAATATCCCTGACTCCCTCATGACTGTCATATTCTCTGGTCACATTCTCCAGAGAAACGAGGATCTTTTCTTCGCCCGTCCGCGCTCTGCCGTCTGCACTTTCATTTCTGTTTCCATCTTCACCTGCATTTGTCCGGTTTCTTCCCTTTGATCGAGACCGTCTCATATCCGGAACTTTTCCGGCCGCGCTCTCCAGAAGCTTCCTCGTATATTCCTCCCGGGGTGCATAGAAAATATCCTCGGCACAGCCGCTCTCCACGATCTCTCCGGAATGCATGACATAGACGCTGCCGCACATGGAAGCGATCACTCCCAGGTCATGGCTTACCAGGAGAAGAGATGTCCCTGTCTCCCTGACGATCCGCCTCAGCAGAAGGAGGATCTGTGCCTGCACGGCGGCATCCAGCGCTGTAGTGGGCTCATCTGCGATGATAAGATCCGGCCTGCAGGCCAGGGCAATGGCGCTGACCACTCTCTGGCGCATTCCTCCGGAGAGTTCAAAGGGATACTGTCTCATCCGAATCCGGGGCTGACGGATCCCCACCAGATCCAGCAGCTCCAGCGCCCTTTTCTTCGCCTCCCGCCAGGTACATCCTTCCCTGACCCGGACGGTCTCCGCGATCTGCCTGCCGATTCTGACAGAAGGGTTCAGACAGCTCAGGGAATCCTGGAATATCATGGCGATGTTCCTTCCGGGTCTTGGGGATTCCCCGGAAACCCGGATCTCATCTGCCGTGACCCTGGCATTGCTCTTCAGAAGGCCCATGACTGCCCGCATGGCCGTACTCTTCCCGGATCCGGATTCCCCTACGATCCCGGCAATCTCTCCCTTTTCCACAGAGAAGCTGACGCCCCGGACCGCCTGGCATATGGCCTGTTCCGTATGATATTGTACATTCAGATTCCGGACTTCCAGAACACTCATGCCTTCACCTTCTTTTCCAGCGCTGTCCCGATCATATTCAGCGCAAGCATCATCACACACAGCACCAGAAGGGGACAGACCATCTGATACGGATACAGGAGCATCTGGCTGCGGGCTTCCTGAATGATGGTACCCAGGCTTGCCGCCGGGGCCGGGATGCCCACCCCGAGGAAACTGAGGAATGCCTCTGTAAATATCCCCTGGGGAATCAGGAAGATCAGATTCACCAGCACCGGCCCCGCAGCATTTGGCAGCAGATGCCGGAACAGGATGCGGACAGGAGAGATTCCTTCCATCCGGGCCGCACAGGCAAAATCCGTCCCTTTCAGCCGGATGATCTCTCCTCTTGTAATTCTGGCCATATCCGCCCATCCAGCCACACAGAGTCCCAGTATCATGCTCTTCACACCGGCTCCCATTACAAGAGTCAGCAGGATCACATAGAGCATGGACGGGATAGAACAGACCACATCCGCGATCCTCATCATCACCAGATCTGTCCCCCTGCCCAGATAGCCGGATACCGCACCGTAGAGGATCCCGATGACGCCGTTGAGCAGAGCGCTGGTCATCCCGATAAGAAGACTGATCCCTGCTCCGAACCACACCCGGGCAAACAGATCCCGGCCAAACTTGTCCGTTCCGAACCAGTGGACCAGAGACATGGACTGGTTCTGGATCTGTGCATTCTGTTCCGAATAGGAGAAGGGCCAGAACAGAGGGACAAGAACAGCCAGCAGGATCCAGACTCCAAGTATGATACAACCCGCTGCCGCCTGCCGGTCTTTTCTGATAAACTGACATACTGTTTCTCTCACCGGTCCGCCCTCCTGTACGCTCTTCTTGAAGCCGGGTCCAGATATGCTCCCAACAGGTCTGTGATCAGATTGACCAGGATGACCACTGTCCCCATAAAGACCGTAAGGCCCATGATCAGCGTATAATCCCGGTTGGTAATGGAGCCTACAAACTCCCGTCCCATGCCTGGTATGGTAAAGATACTTTCCACCACAAAGCTCCCTGTCAGCAGGTAAGCAGACGCCGGTCCCACATAATTCAGCACCGGCCGCCAGGCATTTTTCAGAGCATGGGTAAATATGATCCGCCCTGTGCCAAGTCCCTTTGCGCGGGCGAAAAGCACATACTCCTTCTCCATCTCCGCCGCCAGCGTATTTCCGGTCATCCGCGCGATCACCGCTGTCGGATAAAGAGCAAGAGCCGTCACGGGAAGGACATAATGGGCGGGTGACAGAAGTCCCGACGCCGGGAACCATTTCAGACGGACACTGAACACGAGGAGCAGCAGGATGGCCGCCGCAAAGCTGGGGATGCCCGCCGCCAGCATTCCTCCGGCGGAGATCACCTCCCGCACTGCTTTTCGGCGGGATACCGCCATAAGGATGCCCAGCGCTGTCCCCACGAGGATTGCTGCAGCCAGGACAAGGATCCCCAGTGTGGCAGTCACCGGCCACGTCCTGGCGATGATATCGGTCACCCGGGTACCCGGATCCTCATAGGAGACACCCAGATCTCCCCGGAGCAGATTCCCCAGATAGACAGCAAACTGTTCGGTCAGGGGCCGGTCCAGTCCGTACTCCTGCTCGATGGCCTCAACCACCTGTTCCGACACGGCACCTCTCTGGAAAGGACTGCCAGGCATGAGCCTGACGAGGAAAAATGTAACACAGACAAGAACAAACAGGGCCAGAAGCCCTGTCAGGAGCCGTTTCCATGTATAACGCAGCATTTTCCCTCACACTCCTTTCCATAGGCCGTCCGCCCTGTTCCGCCGTTTTCTTTGCTGACTTTCACACTTGTCCGCATTCATATCTGACCGTTCCGCTCTATAAGAGTTCTTCCAACCGCCGGATATCTCCGCTCTCTGTCGCCCAGCTTGTGGCAAAGCGGACCGTCGTATGGTTCTCATCCGCCTTCTCCCAGAAGCTGACCGCAACTTCTTTCTTCAGTCTCTCCAGCATCTCGTCCTCCAGGATGACAAACTGCTGATTGGTGGGAGATTCCCAGGCGAACCGGCTCCCTTTCTTCCTCAGGACTTCTTTCAGCTCTTCCGCCATCTGAATGGCGTGGCGGCTGATCTCAAAATACAGATCATCTGTAAACAAAGTGTCAAACTGGATACCCAGCAGTCTTCCCTTTGCCAGCAGAGCGCCATGCTGTTTCACCGCTGTCATGAAATGCCGGGGCGCCTTCCTGGGAAATACCACCGCCTCCCCACATAATGCTCCCACCTTGGTCCCTCCGATATAAAACACATCACAGAGGCTGGCAATATCAGGCAGCGTCACATCTGTCCCGCTGCTCATCAGGCCATATCCAAGCCGCGCTCCATCCAGAAACAGCGGGATCTCATACTGCCTGCAGATCTGTGAGAGCTGTTCCAGCTCCTGCTTTGTATACAGTGTTCCGAACTCCGTGGGGTGAGAGATGTAGACCATCCCTGGGAATACCATATGCTCGTGGTTCTCATCCTGGTAGAATCCTGCAAGATACCGCTCCAGTACCTTCGGGGCGATCTTCCCGTCCCTGTGGGGAACTGTCAGCACCTTATGCCCTGTAAACTCTACTGCTCCTGCCTCATGTACAGCCACATGTCCGGTATCTGCCGCCACAACACCCTCATACCCTTGCAGCATGGCGTCGATCACCACTGCATTGGTCTGGGTGCCGCCGACGAGGAAATGCACTTCCCCGCCTTCACATCCGCATGCTGCCAGGATCTTTTTCCGCGCGTTCTCACAGTAAGGATCCGTCCCGTAACCGGACAGCGGCTCCCGGTTGGTCTCCATAAGCCGTTTCAGTATCTCGGGATGCGCCCCCTGATTATAATCGTTTTCAAATGATATCATGATCGATCTTCCTGTCCTTGAAATAATATTCTCTGTCATGCTCTCCGATCTCACGGAGCACACGGCATGGATTTCCCACTGCCACAACATTATCGGGGATATCCTTTGTCACAACGCTGCCCGCGCCGATCACCACATTATCACCGATGGTGATTCCGGGAACAATGATCACACCTGCCCCGATCCAGCAGTTTCTCCCGATATGTACGGGCATATTGTACTGGTAGAGCTTTTCCCTCAGTTCCGGAAGGATGGGGTGTCCCGCCGAAGCCACAGTCACATTAGGGCCGAACATGGTATAGTCGCCCACATAAATATGGGTGTCATCCACCATGGTCAAGTTGAAATTCGCGTAAACGTACTTTCCAAAATGTACATGCTTCCCGCCGAAATTTGCATGGAAAGGCGGCTCCACATAACATCCCTCTCCGATCTCAGCGAACATCTCCTGCAAAAGTTTCTCCCGCTTCTTTCCCTCTGTGGGACGGGTCATATTATAATCATACAGACGATCCAGACATTTGTTCTGTTCTTCCATGATCTCATCGTCATAGGGGAGATAAAGCTCCCCTGTATGCATCTTTTCCTTCATACACATAATGGCAGACTCCTTTGCTCTGAATTTCCCGAATCAGCAGGAATACTTTCTAAGTGTACCGTAATCTGTCAGAAATATCAAGACAGCCGCCGGACCTTTCCAAAATCACCGGTCCGCGGCTGTCTCTTCCATGTTCCATATTATTCTGCCTTTTCAGTCAAAGCCTCCGATGCAGGCATGTCCGCCTGGCTCGTTGCTCGCAGGAATAAAACGATGCTTACAAAAGGGGCTTATCATTTCTGCGGCAGGTAGATCTGTTCCAGATACCGGAGGAAAGGCTCTGCATCCAGTCCTTTTCCTGTCAGTTTACGTATCATCTCATCTGCTGTATAGCAGCACCCGTACTGCCAGATCTTCTCCTCCATCCACTGTGATATGGATCTCACATCTCCTCTTGCCAGACGGGCTTCCATATCCGGGATATCCTTCTTCATGGCGTCAAGGATCTGGCCGTCATAAATATTTCCCAGTGCATAACTCTGGAAATATCCGATATAATCTCCTGCCCAGTGCATATCCTGGAGCACACCTTCTGTGTCATTGGACGGGCGGATGCCGAGATAAGTCTCATATTTATCGTTCCATGCTTCTGCCATGTCCTCTGCCTTCAGTTCACCTGCAAAATAATCCCGCTCCAGCTCAAACCTGAGGATCGCGTGGAGACTGTAGGTCACTTCATCTGAAGAAATGCGTCTCAGACTTGGCTTCACCTGATGGGTCATATCATAGAACTGCTGAAGCGAAATCTGACGGAACATAGGTATCTCTTCCTGAAGTCTGGGATAGTAATATTCCCAGTAGGCATGGCTGTGTCCCACCATATTTTCGAAAAACCGGGCATTTGCCTCATGGAAGCCGCCCTCAATGCCGCCCCACATCCCGGCTTCCACCATCCGTTCACTGCTGCTGCAGGAATACATCGCGTGTCCCGCCTCATGAAGGCAGGTAAAGATCAGGTTATAGCTGCCGCTCCGGTAAGTGGATACGCGGGCGTCCCGGGGCCCCATAAAGGAAGTAAAGCCATGGACCACACGGTCGTTGAACCCGCCCCGCTCCGGACGGTAGCCCAGTTCCCGGGCAAGGCTCTGGGCAAAGGCAGCCATCTGTTCCGGATCGCTGTCCGGGATCGGTCCCGCCTCCTGCGTGTCTGCCTGTCCCGAAACTGATATTTTATGAAGCAGCGCACGCAGACCTTTCTTTAATATATCAAACTGTTCCGACACCTCCTTTACCGACAGTCCTTCATCTGTCATCCCCACCAGTGTCTCGAAAGCCGGTACATCAGGATCGATGGCCCGAGCAATCTCCTTCTTCAGTTCAAAAGCCCGTTTCAGCCACGGCATGAATATGCCGTAGTCCTTTGCAGCCCTGGCCTGATTCCACGCCTTCATGCAGTCCGCCTTGATCATGTTGTAGCTGCGCAAAGTATCTTCAGGCGTCATTACCGCGTTGCGGTAGCGGAACCGGAAGGTACGGATGAGTCCCCGTTCCACATCATCTTCGATTTCATCCGGAGAGACTCCTGACAGATACGCGGCCGAACGCCGGGCATCCTCTCCCCGGTAGAGTGCGTTTTTTCCGTCTCCGATAAAGGCAGCCGTCTCCTGACGGTAGGCTGCTCCCTCATCCGGCAGGGCAGACCATTGGTCGTACTCAAACAGCGACTCTATACTCTTATAATATCTGAATTTCCGGTTCAGTTCTTTTATCGTACTTATACATTCCTGATAATTCACAGTTAAACCTCCTTGCCATTTCTCAGACGAATCTGCTGATTTCACTCTGGTTCTCTACCGATATGCCTCCAGCATGGAGACAGGAGTGTATTCCACGCCCTCCTTCATCACAAAGGCGCAGTCCAGCAGAGCCTTGTCATCCTTCAGGATATTCCTTCTCCAGGCGGCCACATCCGCCAGTTTTCCCGGCTCGATGGTACCGATCTCATTCTCCAGCCCCAGGATCCGCGCATTCTCGGCGGTCGCGGCCTTCAGAGCACGGTAAGGCGAGATACCGTTCCTGAGCCATGCGGAATATTCCCGTCCACATTCATAGTTCTGATAATTGACCACCAGATCCGTGCCGTATCCCAGACGGAGATCACTATCGATCAGCAGTCTGCGGCTCTCCACAAGCTGATCCCGGTAATAACGCAGCTTGCGCTGGAATTCCGGCGACTTCTCCGCCAGCTTTTCTTCATCCAGAAGAACGATCTCATCGTAGGG
Source organism: uncultured Mediterraneibacter sp. (assembly GCA_944381495.1). Lineage (GTDB taxonomy): Bacteria > Bacillota > Clostridia > Lachnospirales > Lachnospiraceae > Mediterraneibacter. Next base: position 128,877 of record CALWLJ010000004.1, read on the forward strand.
ACACAGAGTAGGCACTACATAAATGTCTTTCTCCTCCAACAGCCGGATCGTCTTCTTATCCGCCAGAGATGCATGCTCGATTCCGTCGATTCCCAGCTCTGCCAGTGTGGTGATCAGTTCTCCGGTATAGGCATGGGCAGTGACTGTCCTGTGAAGGGAATGGGCCGTGTCAATGATCGCCGCCATCTCATCATCGGACAGCTGCTTGTCCTCCGGGGAATCATTGGGAGTGAAAAAGCCCCCGGTTGCCATGATCTTGATAAAATCTGCTCCCAGCTTCACTTCATGCCGCACCGCGTCACGGAAGAACTCGGGACCGCTGCCCATGGTCGGATACTGTCTCTCAAGGAATCCCGACAGCGCCGGATTGGAGGCCACACTCTGCGAGGGATCCCCATGGCTTCCCGGAGCGCAGAGGAAATGAGGAGCCACTACCATTCGGGCGCCCTGGATAAATCCCCGGTCGATGGCGCGACGCACATCCAGGGAATAGTCCTCCCGGAACCAGCCCACATGCCGTATCGTAGTAAATCCTCCTGAAAGGGCACGTCGGGCGCACTCCGCAGCGGCAAGTGCCCGCATACCGTCCGAATACCAGACCGTATCCTTCGGGATCTCCCGCCAGTCAAAAAAAGAGGCATGCACATGGGCGTCGATCATCCCCGGCGTTACCGTCAGCCCGGACAGATCAATAACCTGGCATCCTGCAGGCTGAGCCGTATGTTTCCCTACTTCCAGTATTCTTTTATCCCGGATCAGGATCTCCTGATGCTCTCTCAGTTCATCATGGATCCCGTCGTAAAGCTTTCCACAGATCAGTTTTATATCATTCATATTTATCTCCTGTCCGAAAAGAGCCGCCGCATGTCCACATGCCGCAGCCCTCTTCTTTCTTGTACGAAATGATGTTGGGGTTAAAAGCCCCAAACTATAATGTTACATAAACACAGAAGCTCCCGGTCCGAGAGGCAGGTCGAATACCATCCATACGATCACCTGTACGATCCAGACCAGCAGGAAAGCAATCGAATACGGGAGGGTCATGGAAATGATCGTGCCGATTCCGGTTTTCTTGTCGTATTTCTGTGCCATACCGATCACGATAGGCAGATACGGGTAGATCGGCGTCAGCGGATTTGCGATGGAATCTCCGATTCTGTAGACTACCTGGGCGAACTCCGGAGAATATCCCAGGAGCATGAACATGGGCACAAAGATCGGGGCAAAGATATACCATTTTGCCGTACCGCTGGTCATAAAGAAATTCACCACAATCGTCAGCAGGATCACGCCGATTACAAGCGGGATTCCTGTAAAGCCAACATTCTGCAGAGCATTTGACGCATTGACCGCAATAATAGTTCCCAGATTCGTGTAACTGAACATGTTGATAAACTGGGCAATAACAAATACGAGCACCACATAGCCGGTCAGGGACTGCAGGGAATCTGCCATCATCTTCGGCACATCACCGCTGCTCTTGATCGTTCCCACAGTCTTGCCATATACGACACCTGCAAGGATAAAGTACACGATCAGGATCGGTACCAGTCCGTTAATAAACGGCGACTCAAGGATACTGCCGTTCTCTCCGCGGAGGATTCCGTTATGGGGAATCAGGCAGACAAGAAGGAGCGCAATATAGATCAGCGTAAAGATTCCTGTATTACGAAGACCTTTTTTCTCCACATCGGTGGCAACCCGCTCCGATGCTTTCTCAGACCCTCTATATTCGCCCAATCTGGGGGTGATGATCCTGTCATTGACAAACACGCCGACAAATGTAAGCAGGAAAGTCGATGCGATCATGAAATACCAGTTGATAGCCGGCGTCAGACTTATCTCCGGATCGATCAGCTGGGCTGCCTCCTCTGTCACTCCATAGAGAAGCGCGTCAGTAGCTGTGATCAGTACATTGGCGGTAAATCCTGCATTCGTAGCTGCATATCCTGCGATCAGACCGGCGATCGGGTGTTTTCCCATAGCCTGGAACGCCGTTGCCGCCAGCGCGGGGATCACAATGATCGATGCCTCGGATGCAATACTTCCGTTAATACCCAGAAACAATACGGTAGCGCTCAGCGCCCACAGCGGCACGCCCAGGATTGCTCTCCGCATGAAAGTATCCAGCAGTCCCGATCCCTCTGCAAGTCCGATGGCCATTTGCATGGCAAGGACCAGGCCCAGAGGCGCAAATGTTGAAAAGTTGTTCAGCATGTTCTCCACGATCCATACCAGACCGTCTCTGCTGATAATGTTCTGTACTTCTACCAGCTCGCCGGTGGTCGGATTCACTGCAGAAACCCCGATCAGAGAAAGCACTGCAGAGACAACCGCAAGAATAGCGATAATGTACAAGAACAGGATAAACGGATGGGGGAGCATGTTGCCCACACGTTCAATGGTCCCCAGGACGCCGCCTGTTTTTCGTTCTTTTTCCATAAAACTCTCAATTCCTTTCTGTATAAATATAAAAAATACGAAAATATGACTGCAGTCATATTTTACTTTATTTTAATACTATACTGCCTATCTGCAGATTTCGTCAAGAAATTTTCTCATATAAGCCGAAATATCGCTGTTTTTTCAGATTAAAACTGGAAAAACAACGATATTTCTTTGTTCGTATAATTATTCATTCACAAAATTGATGTTCTGCAGTGCCCTTCTATGTCAGAATATGGCCTTCCCGGTACAGAGCCCCTGCCGGAACACTTTCAGGAACCAGAGACACTCTTCAGTCAGATTCAATTCTCCACCGCTGCTGCACCATTCAAAAAAGACAGATCGGATTCCCCGCAGGATCAGCATCGTAACCTGCTCCGCATCATACTCCGCCCGGTATATCCCCTGCTGCTGTCCTTCCCGAACCAGGCCGGACAGGATACGGAACAGCGCCCTGTCCTCGTTCAACAGTCTGCTCTGACTGTCTCCGGAACTGATCTGCTTTGTATACAGTACCCGGATCAGATCCAGACCGATCACATCTCCGGTAAACCGGCATGCGCCCCTGACAATCTCTTCCAGCCGCTTTTCTACCGGCAGATCATCATCAAGAGAACTCATGATCCTGTCATAATAATCATCATACTGCCGGAGCATTTCCAGAATAATATCTGATTTCTTCTTAAAATAGATATAAAATGTTCCTTTTGCCACCCCGGCTTTTTTCACGATCTCATCCACGGAGACCTGGTCATACCCCTTCTCCCGGAACAGCTGGACCGAACAGTTATACAGATAGCGCCTGGTCCTGTCTCCTTTTGTCTCTCTCTCTTTCATACCGCTGATCTCACTTACTATATATTTTTACTATATATTTCTACAATCATCTCCACAAGAGCGTCTATGGATGCCTCCCGCGCCGTCACGGTCCGCATCCCGTATCCTTCCGCTGCCTGAGCAGTCTGTCTGCCAATGCACAGCGCCCGGATCCGCTCAGGATCAAAGGCTTCCCTTGCCGGACTGTCACCTTCCTTTTTTTCCAGAGCGCGGACAAGGCCGTGGACAGTGGAGGCACTTGTAAATGTCACTCCGTCGATCTCCCCTCTGCGGAGCATAGTGCAGATCCTGTCCCGCAGGAACGGATGCGTCTCATAGCAGGTTCGGTACAGAGGTACGTCTTCCACCTCCAGACCAGCCTCCAGAAGGGGCGGTATCAGTTCCTCCGATCCCTTCTCCGCCCGGACGATCAGGATCCTGCTGCCCGGCGCAGCTGTATGTGCCAGACTTTTTCCAAGTTCTCCTGCATTATATACCTCCGGCACAAGATCCGGAAAGAGTCCTCTTGATGCAAGTGCTTTCCCGGTGGCGGAACCAATGGCGCTGATCCGCACTCTCGCTCTCCCGCACAATACGTCTCGTATATCCAGTTTCAACTCCGCCAGCTGTTCAAAGAAAACAGATACGCCGATGGAGCTGGTAAATACAAGCCATCTTTCCCCCTCTTCTCTCTGGAACTGTTCCAGAGCTTCTTTCAGAGTCTCATTTGGAGAGATCGGTTCTGTCCGGATTGCTGGCATCTCGATAACCTGTGCTCCCAGTTCTCTCAGTCTTCCTGCCAGCGCGGACATATTCTGTCTTGGACGGGTAAGGAGAAAACGCCTCCCGCCCAGGATCCGGTCTTCCGCCCAGTGAAGCTGCTCCGCAAGCGAACATACCCTTCCCACCAGGATAATGGCAGGAGTACCGATTCCTGCCCGATCCGCCTCTCCTTTCAACGTTCCTACCGTAGCCGTCACTCTCCTCTGATCCGCTGTGGTTCCCCATTCCAGGACAGCGGCGGGCATATCCGGATCCATTCCCGCATCCATCAGCCCGTTAAGGATCATTTCCATGGAGGATACACCCATAAGGAATACCAGAGTGCCGTCCAGCTTTACCAGGGATTCAAAGTCTATATGAAGGGTGCCGTCCTTTCTGGCGTGACCGGTTATGACATGAAAGGACGATGTATAATCTCTGTGCGTGACCGGAATTCCCGCATAAGCCGGCACAGCTACAGAAGAAGTTATACCAGGCACCGCTTCGAAGGGAATCCCGGCCTGCACCAGCTGCTCCAGTTCTTCCCCGCCTCTTCCGAAGACAAAAGGGTCTCCTCCCTTGAGCCGCAGCACATTCTTCCCCTTTTCCGCCTCACGGACGAGGATCCGGCTGATCTCCTCCTGAGGAACCGGATGGTTTCCCGCATGTTTTCCCACGTTAATGGTTTCCTTATCCGAAGGAATGCGGCTTAAAATCTCCGCGCTGATCAAGGCATCGTACACGATCACATCTGCCCGATCTATCAGTTCTGCTGTTTTCAGAGTGAGTAGCATCTCATCTCCCGGTCCCGCTCCTGCAAGCCAGACTTTTCCCTTTTCAAGCTTATTATTATATTCCATATCAGGTTGACCTTCCTCCTATTTTTCAACAGAAATATAACTGATCATGTCCCCGTTTATAATGCGGGTCTGCTTTTTCTCTTTTACTTTAATCCAGTTCTCTTCTACTTCAAGAAGCACAGCCTTAAATCCGCATAATTCTCCCATAATGGTAATTGAACACTCTTTTCCAATATAATCATTTAACATCTTTACAGGCATATCTTTTTTGATTCCTTTCTGTATCTTTCTTTTTCTGACGACTGTCGATCTGTATCTTTGCCTCATCGGTATCAAACAGCAGTACCACACGGCAACCATGCAGCAGATCAATATTCCCACATATGGTCCCATGGCAATCACCTCCTGTTTGCGGACTCATTCTTCATGGCAGCGACGAAATAACTGATATTTCCAGCCAGAAAAATGATACATACACACAACACAGGAAAAATCCCTGTCTGAAACAGAAGCTGCATGGTCAATGTGACAATCCACAGCACCATACAGGTATTACTGACAGTCTTAAATGCTCTGAATCCCGCCTGATACATAGCCATTTTCTCTGCTTCATCACAGCTGCTCTCCCAGATTTTATGGAAATTAAGCTGGAACACGCTTCCTCTTTTTTCAGGATTCATTCTCCTTGTCAGCTTCAAAACAGTATATTGAACTGCAGTGATCCAAACAAATCCTAAAAAAAGTATCACCATAACGGCAGCCATAAAAATCTCCTGCTCACCATTCTCAAAAACCGGACTTTCAGTCATCTCTATCGCAAGAGGAAATGAGAACATGTTCATAATCATGGCTATATTTGCAAGAAAAATCGGATAGTTCAGCTTATGATCAACCGAATCTAAAACATCTTCATCCACTCCGTCCCATTCTGTCAGACGTTTCTTTGCTCTGTAGTTCAATATAAAACAGCTGAGCGCCAGGATGATATTATATCCGGCAAACACAAACGGGAAAAAACGGGTTCCATTTTCCAAAATACGCTGAGGTAACTTAAGATAATCATCCGGGATATGTGCCGCCCCTCTTCCCACAAAATACCCTGCCGCCCAGCAGCCAAGTATTATCAGGATAAAACGAAAAATAAGATACCCTTCCTTCTTCTCTTTATCGACCGAATGTCCCATCATCTCACATCCTCCACATATTCAAAAATCTCTTCTACCGTTGTGCCGCAAACTTTTGCAATTTTAAGAGCAAGTGTTACAGAAGGAGAATAATCGCCCCGTTCGATCTGGGAAATCGTCTGGCGCGACGTGCCTACAAGAGCTCCCATCTGCTGCTGGTTCACCCCAAGCCTTGCACGATATTCCTTCAACCGATTATATAATGGCATAACATCCCACCTCTTTCATGCTGTTCATGATTTGGCCAAAATCATTTTGACAAGAATTCTTGTCAAAGCAACCATAACATATGACAAGGATAGTTGTCAACAGATTTGACAACTATCCTTGTCATTTTATGCGGCAGCCCAACGCTCAGGAACGGGCCAGACTTTGGCTGAGCATCCGCTCTGCCAGCTCTTCTCCTGCCTGTTCTGCCTTGGAGAAATGTTCTTTTCCATCAATAGCACGATCTTTGGAAAGATCCACGCAGATAGAATCTACTGTATATGTTCCCGTCTCCTCGTCATAGTAAAGCCCGGTCAGTTTCAGCTCATTTCCGCTGACCTGAGCGTGAGCAGCCGAAGGTGAAGTACAGCCGCCGCCCAGGATCCGGATAAACTGGCGCTCCGCAAGAGCCGCCGCTCTGCTGGCAGGATCATCGATCTGTTCCAGCCAGTCATAAGTTTCTCCTCTTCGGCCCTGTACAGCCAGGATTCCCTGTCCTGCGGCGGGGATCATCTCCTCCGCGGAAAAATACCTTCCTGCCACATGCTCCATCCCCAGCCGCCTCAGGCCTGCCGCTGCCAGCAGTGTGCCGTCGTATCCTTCTGTCTCCAGCTTCCTCATACGGGTCTGTACATTTCCCCGGATCCCCCGGAACGTGCAGCCCGGATACAGGCGCTCCATCTGAAGGGCACGCCGTCTGCTGGACGTACCGATGACCGGATGCTCTGGCAGACATGCAAGCCCCGGGCGGTATACCAGCACATCTCTTGGATCCTCCCGCTTTCCATATGCCAGAATGGGCAGCTCCTCGTTCTCCTCCATAGGCATATCCTTCAGACTGTGGACTGCCAGGTCGATCCGGCCCTCCATCAACGCACGGTCCAGCTCCTTTACAAACAGACCCTTTCCGCCAATCTGTGCCAGACTTTTATCCAGGATCCGGTCTCCTGTCGTCTTCATGGTAACGATCTCCACACTGATCTGCGGATCAGCATGCAGGATCTGATCCCGGATGATCTCCGCCTGTCTGACTGCCAGCATACTCTCCCTGCTTCCGATTCTTATTACAGAATGCATGACGCATCATTTCCTTTCTCTATGATCCTGTAGACAGCTTTCATATCCAGACTCTTCCGGATAATGTCTGCCAGCTTGTCGTACTGCTCTTCCTTGTGGGCTTTCCAGTCAACCGCCCGGATCTGTTCCGGATCACAACCTTTCTTTCTGAGGACTGCCGAGAGGAATCCCTTTGCCGCTTCCGGTTCATCGAAGATACCGTGAATATAGCATCCGCAGACATTGTTACTCCAGACACCGTCCGTCCGGGCCGGGCTGCTCTCTCTGCTTCCCGCTGATATTTCTGTAAAACGGACGAGAGCATTCTGATCCGTCCATGTCTCTCCCATGTGGATCTCGTATCCTTCGAAACGTGCTCCGCTCATGTCCTTCAGCACACCTGACAGTTCAAGGAAATTTCCCTCCACCCGGGTCCGCCGCTTTTCCTGCCGGAAGACCGTATGTACGGAGAGAAGTCCCATTCCTTTTATTGTTCCCTGCTGTTCCGCTCCCTCCGGATCGGAAATATCCATCCCCAGCATCTGATAGCCCCCGCAGATACCGAATACAATCCCGCCTCCTGCCGCATGCTGCAAGATCTTCGCCTCCAGTCCATTCTGCCGCATCCAGAGCAGGTCCCGGATGGTATTCTTACTGCCTGGCAGGATCACCGCGTCCGGGCTGCCGAAATCAGCCGCAGATGAGATATATCTTACATTTACCCCCTCCATGGCCTCCAGCGGGGCAAAATCCGTGAAGTTTGAGATACGCGGCAGCCGGATCACCGCCAGATCCGCCAGCCCTCCCTTCCCTTTTCTTGAAAATCGCTCTGTCAGACTGTCTTCATCGTCGATATCCAGATAAAAGTAAGGGACCACTCCCAGCACCGGGATTCCTGTCTTCTCTTCCAGCATGGACAGGCCCGGCTTCAGGATGGACACGTCTCCCCGGAACTTATTGATGATCATCCCCTTGATCCGCTGCCGCTCCTTTTCCTCCAGCAGCATGATCGTTCCAACCAGCTGAGCGAACACTCCGCCCCGGTCAATGTCTCCGGCCAGAAGCACCGGAGCATCCACCATCTCGGCCAGCCCCATGTTCACAATGTCATCCTGTTTCAGATTGATCTCTGCCGGGCTGCCTGCTCCTTCGATGACAATCACATCATATGCCCGGTCCAGTCTGCCGTAGGCTTCCATGATCGCAGGAATGTAATCCTTTTTACGCCGGTAATATTCCACTGCAGGCATGACTCCCACAGGTTCTCCGTTTATGATGACCTGAGAGCCGCTGTCACTGGTGGGCTTCAGGAGAATGGGATTCATGGATACATCCGGCTCTACGCCTGCCGCTTCAGCCTGCATCACCTGGGCTCTGCCCATCTCCATCCCATCTGCTGTAATATAGGAATTCAATGCCATGTTCTGGGATTTGAAAGGAGCCACCCGGTATCCGTCCTGCTTCAGTACCCGGCAGAGTCCTCCTGCCAGAACACTTTTCCCGGCATTGGACATAGTTCCCTGTATCATAATCGGTCTTGCCATTTTTCTCCTCCTGATGTTACTGATGTAATTTCTTTCCTTACTGCTTCTGACATACGCACTGCTCTTGTTCAAGACTCGCTTGCGAGTCTTGGCGCGGGATTCGGGTCAGCTTTAGCTGACATAATACATCCCCGAATCCCTGCGCATCCTCGCGGAGCGTATATCAGATGGGGGATTGACCCCCGCCACTGATACTGATTTGTCACTCACCGCCTGTAGAGGCGGGAGTCATCCCACATCTGATATATGCTGCGGATCTCTCTGAGGATCCGGTTGTTTTCCTCTTGCCTTTTTACCGCAATCCGGTACCAGCCTTTCCCAAGCCCGCTGTAATTCGAACAGTCCCTGATCAGGATCCCTCTTTCCTTCAGAAGGGAAAACAGGTCCAGGGGACTGGAAAAAAGGATGAAATTCGCCTCCGAGGGAATATATTGCACCCCGGTCTCTCCAAGCGCTTTCTCCATACGCATTCTCTCGTTTCTTACATAATCCCGGGTCATCTTCACCCGATCATCCTCGCCCAGCGCTGCTGTACCCGCTGCCTGAGCCGGTGTGGATACGCTCCAGGGCTGCCGGCTCTCCTGTATCTTTTCCAGAAGCTCTTTGTCCGATGTGATCCCGTACCCGAGACGCAGACCTGGTATAGCATGCATTTTTGTAAACGCCTGGGCCACAAACAGACAGGGGTATTGACGGGTCAGTTGTTCCACCGTGTATTCTTCCGGATCAGAGAGGAATTCGATAAAGCACTCATCCACCACGAGCCGGATCCCGTACTTCTGGCATTTTTCAGCAATCCTTTCTATCAGCTCCCGGTCTGTAGTCTGCCCGGCGGGATTGGACGGATCACATAAAAATACCATATCAATATCCCTTTCCAGGGCATTTATGAAGTCCTCAGTCAGGCGGAAATCATCTTCTCTTTTTAACGGATATTCCCGGATCTCACAGCCGACCGTATGTAATGCCCGGGCATATTCGGAGAATGCAGGAACCGGGATCAACGCTCTCTCCGGCTTTTCCGCAAGCGCCAGAGAAAAAAACAGATCAGCCGCTCCATTTCCAGCGATGAAAAATTCCCGGGGAAGTGCTTTCTTCTCCGCCAGCTTCTGCCTGAGCCTGCGGCAGCTGCTGTCCGGATAATTTCCCGCCAGCCCGGCGCTGTCCCTTACAGCCCGGATGACCTGCTCCGAAGGACCAAAAGGATTGATGTTCACCGAGAAATCCAGCATTCCCTTATAAGTATAGATATCGCCTCCATGTCCGTATTCCATTCGATTTCACCTAGTCCTCACACGTAAAATACAGCTCATTTTCAGAAAAATGAACCTCGACACCTTTCTTCCTGTAGTAATCTCTGATGCAATCCATTGCCGCTGCTTTCCTGTCATCTGTCAGGCAGCACTCTCCCGGCGGATTGATACATGCAGTATTTTCGTCTTTATAAGTCACATGATACCTGGTATCCTGCTTTTTCAGTTCAGAATTTATAAGAACGATATCAGCAAAATCAATCTTCATGTCATCACCTTCTCTTTTCTGTCTGCCGCCTGACTGTCTAGCTTGCAGAATACGCACGAAAGACTTTGGACATTTTATAAATATAAATAATCTTCAACACACTTACGACCAGCATTCCAACCGTAGAAGCAAAAACAAGAAGCAGGCCGATCAGAGGAATCAACACGGAAACAACTGCTCCCGCAAAAATTCCCAGGAATGCTCCAATGTACCATTTCCACAGTTTGTGCCATTTATCGGAAAGTACAGGATCCACATCCCGCAGTACTTCCATATGCCCTTTTATCTCATAGTAAACACCTGTCATACCGCTTATAACAGAAAGCAGCGCTGCCGGCACAGCCACCAGGAAATCTGATTCTCCGGATACCGGTATTAATATAATACCGAGAACAGCAGTGATAAACTGGCAGATTGCCGCATTACGGTAATGTATACTTTCTGACGAAATGATCCATAGTATAATACCATATCCTATCATTTCCGCCACATTTAAGATCTGCCCTGCAAAATACAGCGCCGGAAATAACCCTGAAATATTTTCTGATGTAAGTAAGTCTGCTATAACCGACACAATAACAAGCCAGAATAAAATGCCTGTCCATTTTGCAAGCAGTTCCGTATTTACCTGAGGTTTCCTGATTGTTTCTCCTGATCGGTCCACATTATATTCATCCATATGTCTTTCTCCCTTCTATCTCATGTTCTGACAATATGCTGCTTAATACCGCCTTACTCCTGCTTCAACACCTTAACACTATCGCCTTCCACCAGGATGATCTGCTCATCCGTGATTGCCTTGATATTCAGTCTGCTACTGTATTCCTCAACAGCTTTTTCCGCCGCTTTGCCCATCTGCTGATTTCCGATGTGGGGTACAATGTAGAAATCAACCAGTCCCAGCGCGGTATGATCCGTCAGATCCGGAGCCAGATCCGGGCTGTCCATACCGGCACAGTACCCGATATCAGGGCATGCAATGACAGAGCCCGCCGACTCACCGATATATATTTTCCCCTTTCCGATTTCCCGGAGCAGTACCCGATCTGCGCCGGAGCGTCTCAGTTCCTGCAGCAGGAAGAATGTATTTCCTCCGCCCACAAAGATCACGTCATTCTTCGTCAGGCTGTTTTCAATCATCTCAAAAGAAGCGGTACTGACATCCAGAACATCTACATCCATTCCCAGACTTTCCAGGATTTTTGTTTCCTCTTCCACCATTCCATCAATTTCTTCCACAATACCCGCCGTGGGAATATATGTCACTGTTTTCCCCTTCAGGTCAGGTCTGATTGTCCGCACCAGATCTGTGACCTGGTAAAGCATGGATACCAGTATCAGATTTTTCATAAGTTTTCAACTCCTTTTTATGTACTCAGATTAATCATTATTTCTTCTGCTATCTCAACTATCGTTTTCCCGGACGTATCTATTTTTACTGCATTTATTTCCGAATACAGGGGCAGATAGGAAATGCTCCTCTCAATCACATCTGCTTGCCGCAAACCAACCTTCACATCTTGTTCCAGTCTTTTCCGCAGCTCTTTTTCAGTACAGACAAGAGAAACACTAATGACGTCACAATCTTTTGTAACCAGACGGGACAGTATGTCATCCAGAATAGTCTGCTCCTGCATTACCCAACAAAATATAATATTTTCATAAACCGGGCAGTGAATAAAATTATTCAACAGAAAACAGATGTTCTCAATCACCATTTTCTTTGTTTCCGCCGTAACCTGAAAAGGATCCATGTTCCAACACCAGTCACCATCCAGAAAGGCACAATTATTCAATTGCATCTTCATGAACTGTCCAATCGTTGTTTTCCCCACTCCCATAGGACCGCCAATCAGATACAATTTTTTTCTTTTATCATTCATAATAAAATTCCGTCCATTTCCCTTTACAGGAGAAACAGGGCATTACCGGGTGCTTCTCCCCCTTCAGCTCCCCGTTTTTCAGAGCTTCTGCGTCTTCCAGATTTCGCCCGATATACTCCGGTCCGATGGGATATTCATGGTGACAGGGGATGATCGTATCTGCCTGATCTGCAAGGGAAAGCAGCTTTTTCTGACTTCTGATATAAAGCTCCAGATTCCGGTGTTCCCCGAACATGTAGATGGGACCGGCCTTCTGCACCGAATCGCCGGGCAGGAGCAGCCGTTTCTCACGGTCGAAAAAAGCAACGCTTCCGTATGTATGTCCCGGGATCTCAATGGTTTCAAACCGATAGCCGCCGCACTCAAATACGTCTCCTTCAGAAAGAGGCTTCAGCCGGACTCCGTCCTGGATCAGGTGCCAGTCTCCTTTGTGGAGATAACATTCACCGAAATCCTTCAGACCGCCTGCATGATCTCTGTCGCCGTGTGTCAGGATCACTTTGACCGGCAGATCTGTGATCTTCCGCACTGCCTCACATACATGACTGTCTTCAAATCCGGTGTCGATCAGAAGTGCATCCTCTTCACCGGTGACCAGGAATTGTCTCACCCGGCCGTCATCAAGTATGTAAAAGTTGTCCGTAAATAAAGCTGTCTCTGTCATGTAATCATCTCTCTTTCTGTGAACCACTTATTCATCCGGCTGCTGCCCGTCGTGTGCCTTCCACTGGCATTCCGTCAGCTGCATATTGGAAAAGACAGCCTTAAAGGAAGAATCCTCCGGGGAGCATGCATAAATCCCGAACTGTATTTTTCCGTTTCCTTTATTCATATGACAGATACGCATCTGCTGAAAATGTAGCCCGTCTTCGGAACACTCAATACAGTAGTCATCCTCCCGTCTGCTGAAGCGGTACCACATGGACTTGATATCTGCTCCTATAACCGTTGTCGCCCAGTCCGAGTAGCCGTTGTTCGTCACTACGCTCCCAAGATGCTGATATTCTTCATTCTCATACTCAATAGATCCTTTCAGCCAGTTCTCGCTGTCCAGGTACATAACGATGCCGCACTGGTCAAATCTGTGATGACTTTCCTGAAAATCAGTCTTTACGGTAAAACTGAAATACTTCTCCTCTGTCTCCATCTGGAAAACAGGGGCATTGTCATTTCTGAAATGGTAGTATGTCCTCTGCCAAAGATCCGTGTGGGGTTTCGTCACAATCTCCACTGTGCCGTCTGTGATCCGGTAACTTTCCGGCTCCCTTGTCCATTTGAATTTTTCAAGATCGAGTTTCATCATTTTTTCTCCTTTCTGCGCACTTGCTGCGTCAATAATGGTAGCTGTGGAAGTTTACTTTCAAATTTCCTTCTTCTGCAGTTTCAGGATATCTTCTCTAAGTTCATGCACTTTTTGTTCGATCAGATTGATAATCTCCATGAATTTCTCATCACCCTGTCCCGTGGGATCCTCCAGCCCCCAGTTCAGGTTCAGGCTTCCCGGAATATACGGGCAGGCAACATTGCATCCCATAGAAACTATAATATCCGCTTTCGGAATATCTGTAAACAATTTGGAATACTGGTCCGCTTCCATATCGATCCCGTAAACCTGTTTCATCAGGCGAACCGCGTCCTGGTTGATCCTGGGCTTTGTCTCTGTCCCCGCAGAATAACAGTCACAGATATCGGAAAGATATTTTCTGCCCAGTGCCTCGGCGATCTGGCTTCTACAGGAATTGTGGACACAGACAAAAGCAACTTTGATTTTTTCCATCTTACACCTCCGGATTGTAAAAGGGACATCTGTTCCTGATACACTGGTTATTTCTGTCTGATCTGGTACATGTGATATCATGAGATCGCATCATAACTCCCAGTTTTTCCCAGGTGAAACGGACAGCCTCTTCGACAGCCAGATAGGAATCTCTTTTACAGCAGCGCGGACCGCCTGCACTGCCGATCCTTTCCAACGCCCGGGAAGTCATTTGATTCGACAGGCCCCATGCTGCTCCGGACAGCGGCGTGGCATCCGTAATGATCGACATATACATGCCTGCGCTGATCCCGGCCCCGCAGGCTCCCCAGAAACCACAGGCTCCGCCTGGTACAGTCTTGCCGCGTCTGTACATTTCGGAAAGGCTCTTCTCCAGATCAATCTCTCCGCCGGCATTTTTATATGCGGTCAGAAGCGCTGCTCCCACCATAACATGATGTTCGGGTCCATGCATATGACAGAAGTCTTCGGACATCATGTTTTCCAGAATAACGACAGGATCCCTGCTGTCTTCGTGCAGACATATGTCAATTATGCGGTCCATTCCACTTGTATGACATTCATTGCATACATAATGTCCATTAATACATCTTGTTTTACTGTTTTCTTGCTTGTGACAGACAGAGCACTCCATCAGGACGTCTTCATCCAGATATTCAAGTGGCGCTCCGCAGATCAGGCATTCTTCTTTTGCTTCTGTGTTCATAACGTATCTCCAATCTGCTTCATGCTCCTGCGAGGCATATCATCCTTGCAAATTTATTTTCTGAGTCTTCTGTAACTTTGATCTTTCCCTGTTGGATCAGGTTGTCGATCCTTTTTGCATACCACCAGTCTCCTATTCCAATCTGATTTGATCCCAGGATCATTCCGATCAGATACGCTTCCTTTACCTGTTTATCTGTAAGCTGTTTCCATATCAAAAAGTCGTAAAAATCCTCCGGCACACCAAGAACCCTTCCGTTTACCACAGCACGAAGAGGACTGTTATCCTCCTTCAGCTCATCCCAGATCTGTGCATACATCTTTACTTCTTTTCCCGACAGTATCTTTTCCCAGGACAAATACTGCAGAAAAGTCTCCGGATCCACTTCCCCCCAGCGGCTATGTAAAACAATCCCGTCTTTCAATATCGTATACTCCGGCAGTTTTACAACACGGATCTCATTTTCATAATTCTGCAATGCACCGCATAGAGAATAAAAGCCACAAATTGAATAGGGGGCGTCGCTGTACCATACTCTGATCATCTCTCCATCTTTCAGATACTTACGCAGCCGTTCCAGTTCATTACAATGCAAATCGTCTGTTGTCCGCAGTTCAAGATCCGTCTCTTCCTTTCTTCCGTACTGTTCCTGTACATACATAGAATTGATCAATTCTTTTCGATACTGACTGTCCACACTTTTTCTTATATCACCAATATCCATCCTAAATCCGAGGCATACAACCTTATCAGGATCTCCGGGGATTTTCTTTCCTTTCACGGTTTTCATGGAACCTGCTTCACTTTCTCCGAACAATACTTCTATCATAGCGTTATCGTCTCTTTTCTGTATACATGTTCTCTCTTTATCTTCTTTCATACACAAGCTCTGTTATCCCGTTACTGGTCTTTGCATACTTTAACCGCAGTTTGATTTCTTTTTCTCCCTTACCAAAAAGGAGAATGCCGCCGCCCAATATACTAGGTATAACTGAAATATGATATTCATCGATAAGATTATCTCTGACCATCGGCTGGATAATACTTCCTCCGCCGCAGAGCCAGATATTTTTACCCGGCTGACTTCTCAGACGTTCTGTCAGCTCACAGGGATCTTCCCGGACGAATTTGATGTTTTCAGTTGATCCCTCATTTTTGTGCGTGATGACATAACTTGTCAGTTCTTCGTAAGGCCATATCTCCGGAGAAAGCTCTTCCCGTACCTGATCGTATGTCGTCCGTCCCATCACAACCGTATCTATCCCTTTGATAAACTCGGAATAGGTATCCTCATTCTCCGCCTCTTTGTCCTGCCCTGTCAGCCACTCAACCCCGCCATCTTTATCGGCGATGTACCCGTCAAGACTCATGGCAATATACAGAATAACCTTTCTCATGATCTTTTGCCTTTCCTTTATGAATGTTCTTGTACATACTTAAGAAATTCCGACGTCTTTGACCAGTATTTTACTCCCCAGTTTTCAAAATTCCATTCTTCCATGTATTGATTGCACTCGTAATCCACATAATACAACACGCCATCCTGCATGATGAAATTCGTGGGGAAATAATCAATATTCGTATCAGCCGCATACAGCAGGCGGCACATCTCTTTCACCTGGCACAGACATTCTTCAACAGGTCTGTCGTTCAAGACCATCTCATATACAGTATCGCCCGCTATGTATTCTTTTATGATACGCTCATTTTCTATATCTGTATCCAGCATCTCCGGCAGGGTGATCCCGATCTCTTTCAGCCGCTTGTAATCGTTCATCTCCGCCTCGATCTTATTGCCAAACTGATAGTAATCGCAGGGCTCGTGATGGATCTGCTTTAATACGACTTTTCCCTGATCGGATTCTGCCAGATAAGAATATCCGCCCTTGCCTTTGCCCAGCAGTTTCAGTATCCGGTATTCTTTTCCGTTTACCAGACAGTTGTTTTTTACTTTCTGCATGGAGTCATGCGAAGATGTAGTTTTAATATTCATTTCTCTTTTCTTCCTGTTTTTCATAACTTGAATCTTTTCTCTGAATATGCTATATTCTTAATAGAAAAGGAGCAGCCGCCTACAAGGGGTTGACCTAATAATAAAGAGATAACATAGAATTACCACCTCATTACTCGTCAAAGTTACCGGGGTGGTTTTTCTATGCCAAAAGCACTACTTCAAGTTCGCAAATACGAATGTAAGCAATGCCAGTATGAACATACGGTTTCTTGTCCATCAGCACCACCATTCTATGTAAGAATAGAGGTCAGCCCCCCCTGCAACACAATTGTTCCGCGATTTATTCTATCATGATATGCTCCTTATGCTCAATGCTCTTTTCCATCGCCAGTCCGCACTCAAACGCCAGCGCCATATATTTTTCCGCACTGTTCAGTCCGTACTGCATCAGATCCCTGATCTCCCACTTGTCATCATCAAGATTATCCGCGCCGTACAGAAATTGTATAAAAGGAATCTTCCTGTACTGCGAAACTGCCAGCATAGATGCGCACTCCATCTCAACCGCAAGGCATCCCTGTTCTTTTCTCTTCTGTATCATCGGAAACGTTTCTCTGTAAATACCATCTGTCGTCCATGTCTTTCCTTTGACATAAGGGCATCCTGAAGCCTGCAGGACATGCTCCAATACATTCACACATTGCTCATCCGCTTCTATCTCCGGTGACGGCGCCGCGTAATGATAACTTGTCCCCTCATCCCGTACTGCTGAAACTGGAATGATAACCCTGCCATTTACTTTCTCATCATCCAATACACCACAGGATCCAAACAGGACAAACCGCTCCGCACCCATTGCAACAATTTCTTCAAAACCAACAACACAGGCCGGCGCACCTACTCTTGACTGGAAAAATGCGATATCTGTATCTTTATAGCGGAGCTTATAGACCGGCATCGCCCCGTTCGCGGTATATAATCTGGCAATCTGCTCCACATTTTCCATAGAAGCAAATTTCCGGATAATATTGTCTGAAAATGTAGATACACAAATCTTAGGAAAATCTTTAATCTTCTCTGTCGTATCTGTCGGATTGATCAATGCCGGTGCAGATATATCTGCACTTTGAAATACCGTCTCCACAGCCATCATTTACTCCCTTCTCTTCTCCATCACATATATTCCTGTTTTTTCATAACTTGAATCTTTTCTCTGAATATGCTATATTCTTAATAGAAAAGGAGCAGCCGCCCACAAGGGGGTTGACCTAAAATAAGGTAAAACATAGAAATGCCACCCTAAACCGGTCAAAGTTATGAGGGTGGTTTTTCTATGCCAAAAGCACTACTTCAGGTTCGCAAATACGAATGTAAGCAATGCCAGTATGAACATACCAAAGGCCATCAGGTCTTTAAAGTCAAATGGTTTCTTGTCCATCAGCACCACCCCCATTCTATATAAGAATAGCGGTCAGCCACCCTGCAACACGATTGCCCCGCGTTTTATTCTATCACATTATAACTGCGTTCTCAATATTTTTTCCATCACATAATTAGTCAACAGGATCCCTTTTCGCTCCACCTGCTGCTCCCGTATGACTCTATAGCCTCTTTTTTCAAAAAAAGGCTTTGCTGTAATGGATGCATGGGTTGTGATCTGCTCTGCATCCACCGCCTCTTCCAGTCTGTCACAGAGCGCAGACGCAATCCCGCAGTGTTGAAAATCCTTGTGTACATACAGACGTTCCAGGTAGCCTGTACTATCCATGTCCGCAAAGCCCGCAATCTGATCCGGAGCATCCTTTTTGTCTTCTGCTTCTGACGGCGTTATGACGGCCACCAGCGTCATATGCTCCTGAAAAGATCTGTCCCACGCCGCCAGATCTATATTGCCGTCAGCCCATGCATCAAGCTGTTCATCTGTATAGTCTGCTGCATTAACAGTATGTACCGTTTGATAGAAAAGCTCAGTTATTTGTTGTATATCTTCTGTTTTGTATGGTCTGATCTCCATCTGTATCATTTCCTCTTCTTATGGATTATCAACTGTCTCCATCGGGGTTCCCACCTCGATCAGGTTTCCGTCCGGATCGTAGAACCGGATTACTTTCTGTCCCCAGCTATGAGTCATAAGCCTGTTGACATACTTTACCGTGGGATACAGTTTCTCAAGTTTTTCGGCAAACGTTTCTATATCCCTCTCCTCAAAATACAGTTCGCATGCATTGCTTTCCGGAATAATATCTTTTTCCAGAAATTTCTTCCATATTTTTCTGTCCTGAAGGACAAGTCCTTCGGTCAGGATCATATTCCCATCATTGTCAAGCACCCTATCAAGACCGAACAGATCATGATAAAACTTCCTGGATCTTTCCATATCGTCAACCACGATCAATACATTTCTTAATTTCATCTTTTTTCCTCAAAAATTTCTTCTCAATTCTAAATATCATGCTCCGCCGCATAGGACTGGTAAACATCATATGCCCGTCGGCTGAAACAACAGAATATCACTTCCATGAGGTAGTCGCTATTCTCATCCAGCCATTGCTTAACAGTAGTCATGGCGACAGCGGTTGCTTTCTCCAGAGGATACCCGTAGACCCCAGTAGAGATCGCGGGGAATGCAATGCTGTGGATGTTGTGAGATTTGGCGAGCTCCAATGAGTTTCGGTAGCAATCTGCCAACAGCTCCGCATCCTGCGTCTTACCGGAATAAATCGGTCCCACAGTGTGGATGACCCATGCTGCCGGCAGATTGTAGCCCTTCGTTATTTTTGCCTTTCCGGTTTCGCAGCCGCCCAGCTTTACGCACTCTTTAAGCAGTTCCGGTCCGGCCGCACGATGAATTGCACCATCTACGCCACCGCCGCCCAAAAGACTGTTGTTGGCAGCATTTACGATACACTCACAATCAAGCGTGGTAATATCATCTTGAAGGATGTATATTTCCCAATCAGATTTTTTAGCTGCCACTCTCTTTCCTGCTTCGTCCATTTTTGCACCTCCCTTAAAACAACAGATTAGTCCGATCCAGATTGTTCTGTTAATAACCTGCGTTTTCCTGTATCCGCTTTACTTTTTTCAACACTCTGGCGCCATTTTCCCACTCTTTCTCTACTACTTCCGCCATATATCCGCCGCCGTTTTTCACCTGCCAGTAGTAGAACTCATGTCTGTCCCCGGCCAGTTTCTCCATGGCTGCCATGATCGTCCCGCCATGCACAACGAAAGCCACACTGTCCGCTCCTTCCTCCATGAGCCTGCTGATCCACTTCTGTACACCGTCCGCACATCTTGCCCGAAACGACGTCTGATATTCTCCTCCCGGAAATGCGGTCATTCCGCCGGACTCCATCCACCGGATATACTCCGGCTCCTTTTTCAGATCCTCATATGTCTTTCCCTCATATTCCCCGAAATCGCATTCCCGGAGCATTGGCTCTGTGATGATCTCCTGTCCGGGAAATATAAGTTCTGCTGTCTGGATACAGCGCTTCAGAGGACTTGCGATGACATACTGCACAGACGGATATTGGTCACTGACGCCTTTTTCCAGCCGCCGACGGAACTCTTCCGCCGCACGTTCGGACAGATCTTCATTCGTCCGGCCGATATACTGTCTCTTTTCATTGCCCGGCGTGGGAAGATGCCGGATGAATAATATCCTCATATATGTTTCCTTTCTACCACATCAGAAAAATCACCAGCGCTTTGATCGCTCCCAGCACCGCCAGCATCATTCCGGCTGTGGCATACATAAGCCTCCCGGCTCTGGGAATGTCCTCTGCCTCGATGGGCCGGACCGGATCCCCCAGATATTCTTTTTTATGTACTTTTCCGAAATACACTGCATCCCCTGCCAGCTGCACATTCAGCGCCCCCGCGCAGACGGATTCTGTCTGGGCGGCGTTGGGACTGGCATGTTTTCTCCGGTCTCTTAAGTAGATCTTCCATGCATTTCTTCCGTCCAGTCCGGTGAGAAATGCGGCTGCCACCATGAACAGTGCGGTGAGACGGGCAGGGATATAATTGAACACATCATCCATCATGGCCGGGATCCGTCCGAAATACAGATACTTTTCGTTCTTATATCCCAGCATGGAATCCATGGTATTCACTGCTTTGTATAGGAATCCCAGAGGGGCTCCGCCGATCAGCATCCAGATCAGAGGCGCTGTCACCCCGTCCGACGTATTTTCCGCCACAGTCTCCACCGCCGCCTTTGTAACTCCCTCGAAGGACAGATTCTCCGTATCCCGTCCAACGATCATGGAGACCGCCTTCCGGGCGCCGGGCAGGTCATTTTCCTTCAGCTTCCGGTATACTTTCCCGCTCTCCTGCACCAGACATCTGGCAGCCAGGATCTGATAACACCAGAAGGTTTCCAGGATAAACCGGACTCCCGGATGGATCATGCCTGCCAGCCGGAGCAAAAGGAAGGGGACAAGAAATGCCAGCGCCGCCGTCAGGATCCAGAGCAGCCCACCTGCCGCAATCTGAATATTTTTCTTATCTTCCTCATATGCGCACACCTTCCGCAGGATCTTCTCTCCATATGAGATAAAAGCTCCGATGAGCCGTACCGGATGATACAGCCATACCGGGTCTCCCAATATCCAGTCTAATAGGAAGCCTGCCCCACAGGCCAGAAGTGACGCCAGCATTTACAGACACTCCTCTCCCGCAGTATATTTATACGGATTTCTTAATTTCTCTGCTTTCATTGTTCTCTCCTTTTCCGGCTTTCAAAATAGAGGAATCCATCGATGGGATCCAGGATATCCGCGAAATCCTCCCTGGGTGCCGCGTCGATATATTTCTCCAGGATTTCCTGTTCATGATCCTTGTATCTTCCGTAAAAAATATCGTACAGGTTATGTCCCCGGACATGGATCCGGATTTCCTCCATGTATTTTTTCACATCTTCCACTGTCTCAAGATCCTGACCGATGACTTCCACGAGCTGCTGTCCGCTCCGGATCCGGTGAAGATATTCTTTCCATTTTTCCAGAAGGATCTCATAGAACTCCTCTTCCGATCCTACCACACCGATCCGGGCCATGACCCTGGGATCCAGGAAGTAATTCTCAAAAGAATAATATTTCAGGATTAAGACATTTTTTTCCGTTACTCTTGGCAGCCGGTCCACATCCTCCTCATTTCGAAGGGCATAGTATCTGCAGAGCTGGGACTTCAGCTCCTCTCTGTCCTTTCCGTCTCCGTCCCGGATCATGAGGAAATTGTCTTTTATGTAAACCTGGTTCATATATTTCAGGTTTGCATAGGTCTTGATATTGGTACAACTGTTCGTAGTAATAATGGCGATCCGGGAAAGCCTGCCCTCGCTGTCATATACCTCGGAATAGTACTTTTTCAGCAGCAGCGGAAGCCTGCTCTTGTCCTGTTTACCTTCCACGATAAACACAAAATTCACATTCATCAGGTCGTTTGCAGAGTAGCCCAGGTCATCCAGTACCGCACTGATATCTGTCTTTTCCCGGATCCGGGAATCGCCGGCTCCGTCCAGATAAATCTGACGGATCTGAAGGCTGCTGAAGTTCGACAGAAGATTCGGTGAATGGGTGGAAAACAGAACCTGATTCTTTCTGGAAAGCCGGTACAGGATATCTCCGGTCACCTTCTGAAGCTTCGGATGGAGAAATATCTCCGGATCTTCCACCAGGATCAGATCCGCCATATGCCGCCCTTCTTCCTCGTAGGTCTCCAGCAGGGACAGCATGTAGATGCTGCGCATTCCTTTTCCCATATTTCCCAGGGGATATGTCTCCTGCTGCCCTTCCTTTTGGATTTCCGCCGTAACGGCAAGGGTCTGCTCAATAGGCAGGTTCATAGAGTATACGATCCTGTCCCGGCCGCCGTTTTTCCGGAAATTCTCGTTTACACTTTTTGAAAAGCTGTCCAGATTCAGGTTGTACAGCTTATACTCCAGAAGTTTCTCCGCCTCAAAAGCATTCAGCTCCTCCGGCGTCTTTTTACTGATCAGTCCCATGCAGGAAAAGCAGTGAGTACACTCCTTCGCCATATCAAACATACAGCATCCGGACCGCATCTGCTTCAGCAGCTCATCCTCCTGCATCAACAGCAGATTATCCTGGAACTTCTCCAGATTCCGTTCTGTATCCATATAATAAATATCCGGGAATATCTCAGATATGTAGTGATTATTCTTGCGGAAACCGTCGCTGTACCTGACTCTGCCCTCCCGGTTTACAGAGTATTCAAACGTGATCAGTCCCTCCCGAAAAGATGGAAGCTTCCGGCAGAAGTCCCGCAGCCAGGCGTCATATCTGCGGTAGGAGCTGACCATTCCATATCGGTGGAACCGCTTCAGGTCGTCATCCGTGATCTGAAGCGTTACGACAATCTCTACATTGGGAAAATTCTCCCTGAAGTCCTCCTCCCGAACCGTGTAGTCGCCTCCCACAGCCCGCACTGCGTCAAGAACAGCAGTCTTACCGGTATCATTCTTCCCTACAAGGATCAGCGCATTCTCAATATCCTTTACATGCATTTCCTTAATGGATTTGAAATTCCGTATCCAGAGATCTGTAATCTGCATCCTTCCGCCTCCCTGATCATTTCCTAATCAAACCGTTTTCCTATCTGATCTGATAAATGGATTCCAGCATGTGGATCCCGCTCTTTGTCCGGAATACCTTCTCCCGGAAACTGCGGATGGAATCCTCACTGTATTCCGACTCGTCCGCATTTACCAGGTAATCCGCCTCAAGAAGGATCTGATAATCCTTTCCCTCTACATTTATATATGTATGATGATGAGTCACAAGATAGATGATCCTTTCCTCCATCTCCTCCGGCAGACAAAATTCAGACAGAAAGATCCTGAGGATATCTTCGCTTTCCTCTTCCTGATGCTTTCCGTGCGTATTTCCGTATTTCTCTCTGCAGACCGGACACGCGATGTCATGAACGATGGCCGCGATCTCCAGAGTGTCCTGAGTCTTCGCATCCAGCCCCTCCAGCTCTCCGATGGTCTTCGCATAAGCATAAACCTTGAGGAAATGCCGGACGTCGGACCGGTTCCCGTTATAAAAATCTATCATCTTGTTGACTATCTTTGCTTTCTGCATTGTTATTCCTCCATTTCTGTCTTGCTCATAAGTCTGAAAATGTGGGGCAGCTGTAATAACAGTATACTCCGTCGTATTTTCACCGTAAAATATCAGGATCCTTAAGATACTCCTGTTCCTGCCGTTCCCAGTTTTCCCGATCCTCCTCTGTGATCTTCCGGATCACCCGGCAGGGATTGCCGGCCGCTATCACTCCGTCCGGAATGTCTCGGTTCACCACAGAACCGGAGCCTATCACCACGTTGCTTCCGATGGTCACTCCTGGATTGATCACTACATTTCCGCCGATCCACACATCATCACCGATGGTCACGCCTTTTGCATATTCCAGATCTTTTCTCCTGACGCCTGCGTCAATCGGATGACCGGCCGTGTATATGCACACCCGGGGCGCGATAAATACATGATCTCCGATCCTTACATCTGCTTCGTCAAGGATCAGAAGCCCTGTATTGGCATAGAAATGTCTGCCGATGTAGATCTGAGAGCCCTTGTCGCAATAAAACGGCGGTACGATCACAGCGTCATCCTCCAGATGTCCGAATATATCTCTGAGCACCTGCATCCGTTCCTTCTCCTGCTGCCAGGGCATGGAATTGAACTTCTCCAGGGCCTCTCTGCTCTTTTCCCATGTATTGTCTCCCACTTTGAAGGGACAGTATAATTTCCCGGAGAGCATTCTTTCTTTTTCTGTCATACGTGTATACCTCCATACAAAACCGTCATTTTTCCCGGCCCGTCCCAATGACACAAGCGTTCTCGGCAGTCCTTCCGCCAGAAGCTCCAGCGGGAATCCCACGATCATGGTAATAATGAAAAATAATGCCATACAGATTCATACTCAAATCCAAATATCCTCATAACGGATCCGCTCAGAAGAGCGATCACAGCGATCACTACAAGGATAATCGCTGCTATGATGAAATAAGCAGCAGCACTGGCGATCAGCTGACTAAACTTCTTTTTCACAACTCTCTCCTGTTTTCTGAGATTTATTCACAACGAAATGTGTTTTATGTTCATTTCCTGAGGATTTTATCCATAGACTTTCCCTTTGCCAGCTCATCGATCAGCTTATCCAAATACTTTTCTGTAGATTTCATCCTGCTCAGGCAGGTGAGTGACATATCCTACAGGAATCCTGTTATCCACCGCCGCTATGACTGCCTTTGCACCATCCGGTCCGAAGGCGCCGCACAGCTCAATACAGTCTACCCCTTCCTCACAGAACCGGGCGGCCACTGTGCAGGCCTCCTGAAGATTGGATACTCCAGCGATCTGTGCCTCTCCGTCATGGATGGACGCCTGATCTATTTCCGCGTCGAAATCTCCCATGATAATAAATGCGAATTTCATATTCCGGTTATCCTCCTTTGTTCTTTGGTAAAAATCAGGCATCAACACCTGTTTCTATTGTTATTTCATACTCCAGCTTTGTTCCCTCATCGCCTACCAGCTTGATCCGGTATTCTCCTTCTACTGCCTCATATTGCTCACTGCCTGTCGTTTCTTCCTCTTCGGCAGTACATTCTCCGGGGATCATAACAGCGCCGTCCGGCGCCACCAGCGCGATCTTGGCTCTGCCGGAAGATACGTTCAGATCATAAGTCAGGCTGATCTCGCCCTCTCCGGAAGAATCAAATTTCTTAATGGTACGCATTCCCTCCAGCTTTTCCGCCGACCCGCTCATGGTATTCCCTTCTGTAGACTGGGAAAAGTAATCCGCATTATACCTGTCATAGTCCGCCCCGATCATTTCTTCATTGTCATATACCTGTTTTCCGAAGTTCACGGAACATCCCGTCAACAGAACGGCCGGAACCAGCAAGGCCGCGGCCGCTTTTTTCATTCCTTTTATCATCTCTATGCTCCTATTCATATATTCACGTTTATTCTGAACATTAATTCTTTAGCATCATAACCTGAATAATATCGATCTCGTCAAATCTATTTTACTTTTTCTCAATCAAATTCTTTTTCAAATTTTCAATAGTCTCTTGATTTTTCTTAAGAAGCTCAAGCTGCCGATAAGCTTTTCCCTCAGAATTTTTAATCGCTCTAACTGAGGCAATCCCTGTCTAATCAAATCAGAATTCGTATCCTCCAGGTTGATCAACACAACTAATTCTTCTGCAGAAGCATAATCTCGAATATTCGGAGTTTTTCCTTTTATTTCATGTTCTTTTCTCCATTGAGCTGCCGTTTTTCCAAATAATGCCATATTAAGGATGTCTGCTTCAGCTTTTTTAAGTCTTTGATAATCCTTAATTATATATAGCTTAAACTCCGGCGAAATCCAAGAGGCAAATTCAAACGCAATGTCCGTATGGGCATAGGTTCCGCCATACCGTCCTGATTTTGACACAATTCCTATAGTATTTGTTGTCTTTATCCACTGTTGAGGTGTCAATGTAAATGCATTATCCCCAGCCATATTTTTAAACCTATCGAATTCGATAGGTTTAAACTCCGGATTGTGAATCTGCTCCTATAACCCAAGAAAAGAGATTGTAGAATAATTTCTCATCCAGTTAGCAATTACTATAAACGCATTTTCCTGATTTTTATATTTTGCAATATCTGTTAATGAGATATAAGCCTCTTCATTTACAATATCCCCAATTACTCTAATCTCTGTCCCATTAGCATCTATTGTCTTATTTTTCATAACCGCTTCACTTCCCTTTTATTTCCTGCAATCTATACCAATCTAACCTCAGTTCTACTCACTGACCCGATAATGCCCCACAATGTCATCTCTCTTCTCAAGGATATCCTCCTCATAAGACGCCTGAAAAGGATCATTATGATGGATCACGTAGGCCACGCCGTCATCATTCCTTTTATTGGAAACAATCCCGATATGCTTCTCAAAGATCACAATGTCTCCTCCCTGCCACTGACTGATATCATAGACGTCTGTGGTCAGCGGGACAGCGGTATGTTCAAAATAGACCTTCAGATTCTTCACTCTCCGAAAGTCAATATTGGGATCCGGTTTCTCGATGCCATAGTCCCCGGGATGAGACTCTATATCATCGCTGACCAGCTCCATCAGGTCATAACCTGCGCTGCGCAGTGCATTGGCTACCACATCTGTACATACTCCATACTGGTCATCCGGATATCCTGTGTTGTAATATTTACTTTTATAAACCGGTTTTGTAGCAATATAATCTCTGGCTCCCTGCAGAATATCTGTCTGATCATCGATTCCGTCTCCGTCCTTATCCACGGAACTGTGAATATCAGGAATGCCAAAATCTTCATTTTCTTTTGCTGCCACCGGCGCGCTGCTCGTACCGATAAAGTAGAAACGACAGCGATACAGTGCACAGCCCCCTATGACCAAGACCGCCGCACACAGCCCAATAGCCGCTATTTTCTTTTTCTTCATCGCTTATGTCACCTGATTTCTGTACTATCCTTCCACATATGCCAGATAGGGTACCAGACTTCCGTCAACTTCTGCCAGCAGAACCGAAGATGCGTCTGATTCATAAATCACAGTGTCCTCTGCCAGCACCGTGGCATCCCAGTCCTGGAAATCTTCTGTTACCCCTGTATTCTGGATCGTACCGATTTCTTCCCCTTTCTGAAGATCCATCGCCTGGACCCATTCCACATCATCAGCATTTACATAAGCCGTATCTTCCCATACAAACAGATCGATCGTATGATCGGCCTCATAAAGGGCCTCCGGCGACGCATTTTCCGCTGTTGATTCCGTGCTGCATCCTGAAAACATGCCGCCGCAGAGGATTACTGCACACAATGCTGCGCTCCATTTCAATTTTCTGTTCATTTTCATCATTCTCCACCTCCATATATAAGATAAATGGAAAATATCTTCCGTTGCAATCCGCCGATATTATTTCACAAATGTTATACTGCTCATTACCACCGCTGCCAGCATGGCCAGCTCGCAGACCTGGAGGAAATATCCCGCCAGATCACCGGTAATTCCTCCAAACTGCTTCCTGCTCATCCGATCATAATAGAAAAATATGATTCCTGCCGCCAGGACTGCCGCGACCCCTGACAGAACGGACAGCCGGATCATGACCGCCGCCGCAGCGCATGCCCAGATAATCAGCACAACTCTGACTTTTTTCTTCTGAGCACCATCCTGGAAGGTCTTCAGCAGTCCACTGTTCTTTGCCGCATGAAATGTCACCACAGAGATGCCGCTGAGGGATCGGGAAAGGACATATGTACATGCCACAACCGGCAGCTGTCCGGCCGGAAGTTCCGTCCAGAGTCCCAGCGCCGCTGCGAAATAGGCGCACAGCCAGATAACCGCAAAGGCTCCTGTATTGGGATCTTTCAGGATCTCCAGCTTCTTTTCCCTGTCGCCATAAGAGCTGAGAGCATCAACGGTATCTGCGAAACCATCCAGATGGATCCCCCCGGTCACAGCCACCGGAATCAAAGTCATCACAACCGCTGTGAAGAATCTTCCGCAGGAAGTATACCCGGTCAGAACATACGCTGCCAGAAGCTGCAATCCGCCGATCACGGCGCCGATCACAGGGAAAAAACACATAGCATACTTCATATTTTTTTCATTCCATTCCACCATGGGAACAGGAAGCTTTGAATACATGGACAGGGCAATGGCAAATGATCTTAAAAGCTGCATCTTATCTCTTCATCCTTCTACTTCAGTTCCTCATACTGCTCTACATGGATCTCATCAAAGGTACTCATCTCCAGATAGACCTTCAGCCCCATATCGAGCAGGGGCATGACCGCCACTGCTCCGCTGCCTTCTCCCAGAGACATATTACAGTCAATAAAGGGCGACAGCCCCAGCGCGTCCAGCACCATTCCTCCCGCCGGTTCCCCGGACTTATGGGAGGCAAGCATATAGTCCCTGCAGTCCGGCGCCATGCGCACCGCGCAGAGCGCTGCCGCAGAGGAAATAAATCCGTCGATCACAACAGGAATATGGAAAAGCGCTCCTCCCAGAAATACTCCCGCAAGTCCCGCAATATCCAGGCCGCCTACTTTAGCCAGAACGTCGATGGGATCGGAAGGATCGGGACAATTCCGTTCAATCGCTCTTCGTATCACCTGTATCTTCCGCTCCAGGCCTTCCGAACTCAGTCCTGCTCCCCGTCCGGTCACTTCCCGGACATCCCGGTCCAGCAGGACAGAGACAACAGCACTGCTGGTAGTGGTGTTTCCGATCCCCATCTCGCCGGTTGCAAGGATGTCATAGCCTTTTTCAGCTAATTCTTCCACAATCCGGATGCCGTTCCTTACCGCCTGTATTGCCTGCTTTCTCGTCATGGCAGGGCCTTCCGCCATATTTTCCGTACCATATGCAACCTTGTACTCCGGTCTTGTAAC
Source organism: uncultured Mediterraneibacter sp. (assembly GCA_944381495.1). Taxonomy (GTDB): domain Bacteria; phylum Bacillota; class Clostridia; order Lachnospirales; family Lachnospiraceae; genus Mediterraneibacter. Next base: position 158,002 of record CALWLJ010000004.1, read on the forward strand.
TCCCGGCACATCCCGGATCATCCCCATATCTATGGGAAAAATATCCACTCCTGCCACCTGGGCCATGAGACAGACGCTTGTCTCATTTTTTGTAAAGTTTTCCGCAACGATGGCTGTAACCTCCTGGCCGGTCTGAGTCACACCCTCTGCAACCACGCCGTTGTCCGCACAGATGGCAACGAGTCCTTTTTTATCCAGACTGTATATGGATTTCTTCCGCATCCCGGCTATCCGGATCACTGCATCCTCCAGCTTTCCCAGACTAAAAAGAGGTTTTCCTACCGTTTTCCACCGGGCGGCGGCCTCTTCCATACTTATATGGTCAGCGGGGCTGATCTGCCGGATCAGGGCCTGAAGTTCCTCCTCTTCTGCTGTTTCCTGTTCAAGATCTGTCTTCATTTTCCCCTTCCTTTCCGCCATTTCCGGCACTTATCCACAAACCTCCGGGGAAATCCACACATGGATGGAAGATAAAGATGGGGATATCCCGCAAAAAGGCTTTCATTCATGTGAATACATTTCCATTTTCTCCTGCCGTCCGGCTTTACCGCCAGACAGTCCTCCCCCGGATCTGTGCTGTCCCAGTAGTGGAACTCATGTCCCCGGATGATCTCGCCGGGCAGGAGCCAGCCCGCCGGATTTTCCTTATCTTCCGCCTGAATATTGATATAGCCGAACCTTACAAGCCGTCCCGTAGGGAAACTCCGTCCGGGAACCGCTCCCACAAGCCTATAACTCCGGTTCTCCTTATCCAACAGCTCTTCATGAAGATACATAAATCCCCCGCACTCGGCAATACAGGGCATTCCCTCCGCCAGAGCTTTCTTCACCGACGCAAGCATGCTCTCATTTCCCGCCAGCCGCTCTCCATGCAATTCCGGATAACCGCCTCCCAGGAGAAGTCCGTCCAGATCATAAGGCAGCTCCTCATCCTTCAGCGGACTGAAGGGAATAAGGTCACATCCCAGATCCTTCAGCAATTCCAGATTGTCCCTGTAATAAAAACAGAAGGCTTCATCCCGGGCAATCCCGATTCGAAGAGGCGTATAGGGAAACAGATGGGATGTCTGACGTTCTTCTGTATCCGGATCCTTTTCCCCGGGAATTTCTCCCGCGATCTCCAGGATACGCTCCAGATCCACGGTCTGCTCCAGAATTCTGCCTGCACGCTCCGCCTGTTCCTTCATACCTGAGATCTCCTGAGGCGTGACCAGCCCCAGATGGCGGCTTTCCATCCGGAATGCTTCATCTTCTGGAAGGTAACCAACCACAGGAATATCAAGTCCCATGCTGCTCAGTTCTTTTTCCAGCATGGCCTTCAGTCTGGGATACAGCATGGCTGAGACCCGGTTCAGCAGGATCCCGCGGATATTGCTGTCCGGGCGGAACTCCGCCATCCCCTTCACCACTGCCGCCAGAGAAAGAGAGGCCCCCCGGCAGGGCAGCACCAGGATCACCGGCAGCCCCAGTGTTCTTGCCACATCATAGGAACTGGCCTGATCGGAGTCCAGTGACATTCCGTCATAATATCCCATAACACCTTCCGCCACAACAATGTCCGCGTCTCCAGCATGTCGGTTGAAGGTCCGGATCAGTTCCTCTCTCTCTGAGAAAAACAGATCCAGATTGGAGGACTCCACTCCCAGGACCAGTTTATGATACATGGGATCAATATAGTCCGGGCCGCATTTTCCGGCTCTCACCACAAGTCCCATGTCCTGATAAGCCTGCATCAGAGCACAGGCTGCCGCTGTCTTCCCGCTACCGCTGGCCGGGGCCGTAAGGAGAAAAGCCGGAGCCCGCCGCTGTGTGAAGTTTTCCTGTTTTCCCTGTCTTTCACTCATGTCAGATCGTTCCTTTCTCCCGAGGGCCGCCTGCTGATATGATATACACCGGATTCTGCCCGGTCATCATATGGTATCTGCCGAGAGTCCTGGATCTGGATACGCTGAGCTGGACGATCTCCTCGTCTCTGAGCATTCCCGATTTCACAGCTTCCATCACTTCTCCTACAGTCTCAAGGGAAATGGCGTTGATGACGATACGTACATCCGGATTCTTTTCCAGGGCAGTCCGAAGGATCTCCTTCATATTGCCGGAACTGCCGCCAATAAACAGATGTGTGGGCGTTTCCAGATCTCGGAGGGATTCCGGCGCCTCCCCTGGGATGATACGGATCCCGTCTGTGCGGAACTTGATCCGGTTCTGCCGGATCAGATCCACCGCCTCTTCCTTCTTCTCCACAGCATAGACCCGGATATGTTTTCCGGACAGGGCAGCCTCCACGGACACAGATCCGGTGCCGGCTCCCACATCCCACAGGACAGAGTCTTCCGTCAGTTCCAGTTTCGCCATGCTGACAGACCGTACCTCTTCCTTTGTCATAGGTACATTTCCCCGGATCATCTCCTCGTCCCTTATGTGGGAAGATACCCGTCTGTCCGGGCATGGATTTTCGATCAGTACGGTACTCAGCCCGCCCAGCGCCTCTTCACTGAGCGCATCCAGGCTTCCGGAGAGGATACGCTCATCGGGATAGGAAAGCCGGGTTCCGCAGTGAAGGATTATCTGATCCATGCCGAATTCCTTCAGTCGGTCCAGCATGTGTTTTCCGCTCCGGCTGCCGCCCAGCAGCAGAAAGGTCTTCTTGTTCCGGTTCACCGTACTGATAAAATCAGCATCCTGCCCGTGAAGACTGACCAGGGCGCCGTCTTCCCATGAAGTCCCAAGCTTTGCCGACAGATACACGATGGAAGAGATCCCGGGGATCATCTCTACGGAAAGTTCCGGAAACCGCTCTTTCAGCGCCATTCCCAGCTTTTTCGCTCCGCTGTAAAATCCTGTATCGCCGGACAGCAGGATCACAAGCCTGCGGTATTCCGGATGGGACTCGATGTAAGAACAGATCTCCCCGGTCCGGTATTCGCAGAGCCGGGGGATATCCTTTTTCTTCTCTCCGCCTCTTTCGGAAAGGAATTCTTCCGCGCAGGACAGCATCCGTTCCGCTCCGATCAGGCAGTCAGCAGTCGCGATCGCCTCCCGTGCCTGCTGGGTCATGCCCTGCCGGGATCCGGGACCGATCCCTGTCAGAAAAACTTTTCTTGCGGTCTCACTCATTTCCTTTCTCCTCTTTATATCCTCTGGGAGTGATCATCTTCCCGTTCCATTCAAATGTCTTGGAATTGCCGATAAAAACTGTGGTAAACATATCTGTCCCGGTATCCCGCAGCTTTTCCAGAGTCATGATCTGGCAGGACTCCCCGTCTCTTCCGATATTTCTCACGATCCCGCAGACGTTTCCCGGGTCTCTGTGCTGCAGGATGATATCACATGCCTTCTGCAGGTAATCCGCTCTTTTCCTGCTGGAAGGATTGTACAGACAGATCACGAAATCCGCCTGTGCCGCTGCGTCCAGCCTCTTCTCTATGGTCTCCCAAGGAGTTAACAGATCGCTCAGGCTGATCACTGCAAAATCATGCATGAGAGGAGCCCCAAGTACTGCCGCGCCTCCGGACGCAGCCGTGATTCCCGGCACAACCTCAATCTCGATATCCGGATAGTCTCTCCCGATCTCGAAAATCAGTCCTGCCATACCATAAATCCCTGAATCCCCGCTGCATACCATGGCTACATCCCGGCCTTTCTCCGCCTCACGGAAGGCCATCCTGCACCGTTCCGCTTCCTGACGCATGGGCGTGCTGAGAAAGACTTTGTCCGGAAACATCTCCCGGATCAGGTCAATGTATACAGTATATCCGATGATCACCGGACAGTGTTCCAGTACTTTTCTGGCTTTTATGGTCATCTGGTCCCCTGCCCCGGGGCCCAGTCCGGTCACATAGATCCTGTTCATTGTCCGCTCCTTTCTGTTCCTGCTGATGTACTGTCGAAACTGTGTGAGGAAGTCCCTTGCCGGAACTCTGTCGTAAACGCCGGATCATACAGCTTGGACCGGTCGTACTCTCCTTCCAGCACTCTTCCAACTATGATCAAGGCGGTCTTCGTCACTCCTGCCTCAGCAGCGGTCTGCTCCAGAGTCTCTATCGTACAGCGGAGTACCTTCTCCTCCGGCCATGTGGCTTTGTACACGATGGCCGCAGGGGTATCTGCCGTATAACCGCCAAGGATCAGCTCTTCAGACAGTTTTCCAAGCATTCCCGTACTCAGGAAAAGGACCATGGTAGCCTGATGGGCCGCAAAGCTCCGGATGGACTCTCTCTCCGGAACCGGAGTGCGGCCTGCCATTCTGGTGATCACCACCGACTGGGAGATCCCCGGCAGTGTATACTCTGCCTTCAGGGCAGCCGCCGCGCCGCAGAAGGAACTTACTCCCGGGCAGTATTCATATGGGATTCCTCTCTTTTCCAGCTCATCCATCTGCTCCTGGATTGCTCCGTAGACACAGGGATCGCCGGTGTGCAGGCGGACGATCTCCTTGCCGGCAGCCTGCCCCTGTATCATCACATCCAAAACTTCCTCCAGCGTCATTTTCGCGCTGTTATAAATCTCACAGTCCTCTCTGCAGAGGGACAACAGCCCCGGGTTGACCAGGGAACCGGCGTAGATCACAAGATCCGCATGCTCCAGCAGCCGCTGTCCCCGGACCGTGATCAGATCCTCCGCTCCCGGTCCCGCTCCTACAAATGTGATCATCTCCTGCCATCCCCCTTTCTCTCTTTTACAATAAGTAGGGAATAATACCCTGCCTCTTCCGGAATCTCCTCTGCCGACAGATATATCCGCTCATTTTCCATACCGCAGTTTTCCACCATCTCTGCCTCCAGTCCCTTTTCCAGAAGGAGCCGGCGCACGTCAGCAATCTTCTTTCCTGATTTCATCAGTACCTTTGTGCCTGGAAGCTCCAGACTCTTCTCGATGTCATAGGAGGCCGGAAGCACATGCAGTTCATCCCGGTTCTCGACAAGAGAAATATCCATCCTTGCCGCTGCCGCACAGAAGGAGGGGACGCCGGGCACGATCTCAGTGGGATATCCCTTTGCCTTCAGCCTTTTATGAATATACATACAGGTAGAGTACACCGTGGGATCCCCAAGAGTGAGAAATACTACCTGCTGCCCTTCGTCCAGAAGCTTTGCAACCTCTGCCGCGTCCCGGTCATGGATCTCCTTTAATCTGTCCCGTTCCTTGATCATGGGCATGGGGAGAAGGAGCACCTGTTTTTCATCCAGTTCAGGAACTGCATTCCCGGCGATCTGCCAGGCAGTACACCTCTCCAGATATTTCCGGCCCCATTCTTCCTTCGGATCGCCACAACTGAAAAGTACAGTATCCTCCAGCTCTCTGTCAGATATGGGTACCGCCACCGTGCTGCACTCCCGGATCGCGCGGACTGCACGGATCGTCATCAGTTCCGGATCTCCGGGACCTACTCCCACTCCTGTAAATGTTCCTGTCATATTTTGTCTGTTCCTCCTGTATGTTCATATATCTGTCTGTCAGCAAAGCCCTTCCTTCTTCCTGCTGTCCTGCTCTTTTCTCAGGACTTCCAGAAGGCGGTCCGCTGTATCTGTCTTTCCCAGGATCCCGTCTTCCAGCGTAAACATAACTGCACCGATCTGAAGCTCCTTCCCTGCCCGATGGCTGAGGTGAAATGAGATCCGCTCCATCACCGTCTTCATAACAGGTTCCAGCAGATTCCTATGCCGGATCAGCCGGATCGCCTCAGATGTGTTAATGCAGCCCATGATCAGCCTCACTGTCTCCGAATCTGCTTCTGCCATGGCCGCGTGAGCCGCCAGCACTTCCATCCGGCAGTCCGCCTGTCTGGAGTGGGTGTTCATCACTCCGGCAGCCAGCTTGATAAATTTTCCCGCATGGCCGATGAGCAGGATTCCTTTCATCCCCAGCAGCTTTGCGTCGTCGATGACTTCTCCCACGTAATTGCTGCACTTTACTGCGTAGTACGGATCTGCATGGAGCTTTTCCCTGAGGAAGTCCGTGCCGTAGTTTCCCGGCACCACATAACAGTAGTCCATGCCTCTGTCATGGAGCATCTTCATCTCCAGCCAGATGGTATCTGTCAGTGCTTTTTCGCTCATAGGCTCCACGATCCCGCTGGTGCCAAGGATAGAGATCCCTCCTGTGATTCCCAGCCGGGGATTGAAGGTCTTCTCCGCCAGCTCGGCTCCGCCGGGCACGGATATGGTCACCTTCAGACAGCCGCCGTATCCGTATTTCCTGCATACCTCTGACACAGCTTCCCCGATCATCTTCCGGGGCACTTGATTGATGGCAGCCTGTCCCGGCTTCTGTTCCAGTCCGGGACCGCTGACGCGCCCGACTCCCGGGCCGCCCTCCAGGAATACCTGCCCGGCCGCCTCCGTAAATGCTGTGGCAGTATTCTCATTCTTGGAGATCCTCTTACCCCCGATATCTCCTGCATTCACTGCTTCCACTCTGGCAAAGACAAGGATCCCGTCCGTAATATCCGGGTCATCCCCGGAATATTTCCGCACGGCACACTCCACATATGTCTCTGTCCGTGAGATCTCCTCCACATCCAGGAACAGTTCGATCCCTTTCGGCGTAGAGAGACGCACTGTGCGGATCTCCGTTCCCGACAGGAGCATCTCCGCTGCTGCCTTGGCAGCCCCTGCGGCACAGCTTCCGGTGGTGTATCCAAGCCGCAGCCCCGACCGGGTAGTTCCAATATTATTCTTCATCATTCTTCAAGTTTCTTTATACGAGCTATCTGGCCCCGGTTTACATTTCCTGAAGCTGCTCAAGCATCTGTGCCGGATTGTCTGCTGCCTTCACCTTTCCAAACGTCTTGATGATAGTGCCCTCTTCATCAATCAGATATGTGGTCCTCACTACTCCCATGGCCTTCTTTCCGTACATGTTCTTCTCTTTCCATACATCATATGCCTGAATGCATGTCAGTTCCGGATCAGAGAGCAGAGTGAACGGAAGCTGATATTTCTCCTCAAATTTCTTGTGCGAAGCCACACTGTCTTTGCTCACTCCAAGGACAACCGCTCCCTTCTCCGTAAACTGCGGATACAGTTCGCCGAACCCGCAGGCCTGTTTCGTACACCCCGGTGTATTATCCTTTGGATAGAAATACAGGATCACCTTTTTCCCTCTGTATTCCTCCAGCGTATGCATCTCTCCGTTCTGATCCGGCAGCTTAAAGTCCGGCGCTTTCGTTCCAATTTCCAGCATAATCAATTCCTCCTGTTAATCATCTGTTATTTTTCTGTCTGCCTGTAAGTTTCCACGGGTATCGCCATAATCTTTTTCCGCGTTTCTATGCGGCACTGCCGCAATACAGTCCCATTTTATCATCTCATCCCAGCTGTGTCCACAGCCCTCTGTTCCTTCTCAGGGCACGATCATCTCCTCTTTCGGCATCTCCCCGCCGGCCTCCTGAGACATACTACTCCCCGGCTGCCTCTTCAATATGCTCCATAAATATCTGCCGGATTCCTCTGAACTCTCCCAGTCCTTTCATGATCACCCGCACCTTGTAGCCTTCTTCCTCCAGCTGACTCTTCCAGGAGTCCTCCTCCCCGGCCATGTCATTTTTCGCATGGTCCCCTGCCACCAGCATAAAGGGCATAAGCGCTACCTTCTGTTTCTCGGCGATTTTCAGCTTCGCCATCACATTTTTCAGCTCCGGGAAGCTCTCCACCGTTCCCACCAGCACCTGGCTGTATCCCAGCGCGTGAAACGTGTACTCCAGCGTGGGATAAGCCGAATTTGCATGATGATCCGTACCATGGCCCATGAGCACCAGCATCTCGCCGTCATCCAGCTCTGTTTCCGCCATGACAGCATGGATAGCCTTTTTATAATCCTCCACACTGCTGAGCAGAGGCTTTCCCACCCGGATCCGGCGGAACAGACTCATTCGCTCCATCAGATCCTCCATCATCCGGTCATTCTCGATCCCGTTGATGATGTGGGTAGGCTGGATGATCACATCCTCGATCCCATCCGCCGCCATACGGTTCAGTGCCTCCGGCACCGTATCAATATGGATTCCCTCTGTCCGTTTCAGCTTGCGGATGATCATCCCGCTGGTAAATGCCCGGTAAACATTACAGTCGGGAAATCTTTCTTCCATTTCTTTCTCGATCACTGCTATGGTCTTCTCCATCGTATCCAGATGGCTTGTTCCAAAGCTTACAGCAAGGATACCTTTTTTCATTCTGTTTTCCTTTCTTTTTTACGACCTATATTTTTTCTGTAAATTCAGTTGTTTTCTTCCGCATCCGGAGTTCGTTCCATCTCACTGATGCCCTTCCGGACATCATTCCTCCCAGTCAATATCTTCTTAAGCTCCTCCACACTTCCGGGCGGTTCTTCTCCGGCGGATATGATTCCGCTTTTCTTCAAGGATTCATACATTTCCAGTACTACTGGCGGCTTCAGGTGCGCCTGCTCCAGCAGCTTTCTGTCGGTACACACTTCCCGGGGAGTGCCTCTTCTCAGAACTTTCCCGTCTTTCATGACTACGATCACATCTGCCCACTCATATGCATAGTCCATGTCATGCGTGGCTGTCAGGACTGTGATCCCCTTGTCAGAAAGCTCTGCGATCACCTTCCGCACCAGATCCGTGTGCATCTGATCCAGAGAAGCAGCCGGCTCGTCCAGGATCACGATCTCCGGCCCCATTACAAGGATATCTGCAATGGCCGCCAGTTTCTTCTGCCCTCCGCTCAGTGCGTGGACCGGACGGTCCAGAAGGGCGGTAAGCCCGAGTTCTTCCGCTGTATGCTCCACCGCCTGCCGTGCCTGTGCTTCCCCCATCCCCAGGTTCAATACGCCAAATGACATATCCTCATATACGCTGGCAGAAAAAAGCTGATCATCCGGATCCTGGAACACGATTCCTGTCTTTCTTCTCACGTCAAGAAGTCCTTTTCTCGTGTAGGAAAAGGGCTTCCCGTCTATCATGATCCTTCCCTTGTCCGGTCTGCGTATCCCATTCAGGCAAAGGAAAAAGGTTGATTTTCCGGATCCGTTTCCTCCCATAAAAGCCACCCGGCTTCCCCGGGCAATCCTCAGGCTGAAATGATCCAGCGCCGGGACATCATTGCCTTCATAAGTAAAGCAAATGTCCTCCGCCTCTACGGCCCATTCCTGTTTCTGATCCATCTCATATTCCTTCATTTCATTATACTCCATAAAGTGACAAACACCAGAAGGATTTCCCATGCTCCGATCATCAGGATCTCCTTTTTCCTCACAGGACGCTCCCGGGACAGCACCCGGATCTCTCCATCGTAGCATCTTGCTTCCATGGAATCATACAGAGCTCCCGCCCGTTTCACAGACCGGATAAAGAGTGCTGATCCCATCATGCCGAAGGACCGGATCCCGGTGCTCAGATTCCGGTTTCCCAGACGGCATTTCTGAGCTGTCATGATCCTTTCAGCTGTATCCAGAAGTACAAAAATAAACCGATAGATCAGAAGCATCAGCTCTATGAGAAGAGACGGCAGATGAATCTTCCTTAAAACTCCCAGCATATCTGTCACAGGTGTACTCAGAGCCAGAAAATACAGACAGCTTACTGCCGACATCGCTACAGCGCAGAGTTCCAGCCCTTTCCGAACTCCCGCCCGGCTTCCGGTAAGATACCAGCCTCTCAGCCGGATGGCAAAGGCATCCAGTGGTATTTCTGAAATATTGACGATAATAGCCACGGTTCCCAGGATCAGAAACGCCAGAGGCACAAGCAGCATCTTTCCGTATCGCAGCGGAGAAATTTTTCCTTTTCTTATGACCAGAAATCCATTTACAACGAAAGCCGCTGCCGAAACTTCCAGAGACCGGCCTGCCACACAGACGACAAGAGTCATCCACGCATAGGCCATTTTCCCTGCCGCACTGTTCTGACGAAGAGCGGACTGATACGCCAGCTGATCTATGGAAATCATACTTCATTTCCTTCCGTTTTTTCTGACATTTTCTCTGCAGGTTCCTCCACACCTGTAGCCTTCATCCATTTTTTCCGCTCTACGAACCTTCCCATGAAAAAAGCAATGACGCCCACGCCGATTCCGGTCTGCACGCAGAAGATCAGGCTCTCTACCTCTCCCGGCAGTTCCCTGCCAAGTATATTTTCCAGAACCGGAGTAAACCAGGGCTCATACTCTTCTCCCTGTATCTCCTCTACCATAACACTTCCCGCGTCATCAGATCCTCCGAACTCCGCATTTCTCAGAGCGAACAGTGGGACTGCCGCGATCAGTACTGCTGCGATCAGCAGAATCATAACCGTTTTTGTATTTTTTGACATCTTACCTTCCCCCCTTTTCATTCCGGATACTCCCTTTCAGGAATCCAATGCTCCGAAGCTCCGGACCTGCATAAGTCTCCAGACCAATCAGGATCACCACCGTGATCAGCCCCTCGATCACCGCCAGAGGCAGCTGTGTGGGTGCAAAAACCCCCAGGAACTTCACCGCTGAAGCGGCCACGCCCCCTGCCTCAGAAGGATAGGCCAGGGCAAGCTGCAGACTGGTCACACAATATGTGAACAGATCCCCCAGAAAGGCCGCAAGGAAAATACTGACCCGACGGTTTACCTTCATTTTTCCGCACAGTTTATAAATGCCGAAAGATACAAGGGGCCCTGCCACCGCCATGGAAAATGTATTTGCTCCCAGAGTGGTCAGTCCCCCGTGGGCCAACAGGACCGCCTGGAAGATCAGGACGATCAGCCCCAGGATGCTGACTGCAGCCGGCCCCAGCAGCACGGCTCCCAGCCCGGTCCCTGTCATATGGGAACAGCTGCCCGACACAGACGGGATCTTCAAAGATGAGATCACGAAAATAAACGCTCCGGCCATAGCAATGAGCGTCATATTCCTTCGGTTTTCTCTGATCCTGTTTCTCAGTGAAATATAACCTGCAATCAGAAACGGCAGGCAGATGACTCCCCATGCGATACAGTATCCTGCAGGAAGATAGCCTTCCATGATATGCATCGCATTGGAAACGGGTGCGACAGCAGACACCGCAGCAAAAGCCACGGCGGCCTTCAGTAAGATCTTTTCTCTTTTTGTCATTTTTCTCTCTCCTTCTTGTGACAATCTCCTGGTTTTCGAAATGCTTCCGAATACCCCCCGGTGCCACAAGAATGAAGATTCTGCGGCATACTCCGGTCATATTCCCGTAACCACGCTCTAAAAGTGAATATTCTGACTCAGGGATCAACACAAATGCTCCGCCTTCCCACAGGCTCTCGCCCGCAGTGACTTCTGACAGAATAAAGGCCCGGAGTCAATGTCCGGTCATGTAAAACTGTCAGAGTGGAACACCGCTCCCCCAATACAGCAACGGGTATTGTGCAGGATTCTCACCTGTCTTCCTCAGGTCTGTATCCGGAACAGCAGTTCGCAGAAAGAGACCCTTATCTTTTAGATGTATGCGCCTGAGTATTTCTCTCAGTATTTAATATTCAATCCCCGGCCGGGCCAGGATTCCCCGGTCAAAAGGATGCTTTACCTTGCGGATCTCTGACACGTAGTCCGCCAGCTCCACAATGGCTTGATCCGGATCCCGCCCTGTCAGAACGATCTCCAGCTTCTCCGGTTTCCCCTTCAGAAAAGCCAGCGCTTCCTCATGGTCGATCAGTCCGTACTGATATGCAGCCATAAACTCATCAATAATAAGCACGTCAAAGCCGTCTCCGGATACTTTCTCCCGGATCTGCTTCCACAGACTGCCGTACATGATCCGCACCTCTCCCTTCTCCTGATCTGTCAGTGTTCGGAAGAAACCGTATGATTTTTCCAGATGGATCACCTCAATCTCGGGGATTCCGTCCAGGATCTTCAACTCCCCGGACTGTTCATTCTTCAGGAACCTTGCGAAAAGCACCTTCATCCCGCTGCCGGCCGCCCGAACGGCAAGCCCGATGGCGGCAGACGTCTTTCCTTTTCCGTCCCCGCAGTAAATGTGGATCAATCCCTGTCTCATAATAATCTTCCCTTCTGAAAAATCTATTTCATTCTAACACGATGAGGCATGGTTGTAAATCAGGCTTTGTGTTTCATCCAGGCTTTTTCCTTCTTCTTCCGGCCTGGCAATGACGATCAGGGCTGCCCCGGCTTTCTCTGCCGCAGTCCGCTTTGCCTCGAAACCGCCTTCTCTCCCTGATTCCTTTGTGACAAAATACCGGGCTTCTGTCATATGAAGGAGAGCAAGGTTCATTTCTTCGGAGAAGGGGCCCTGCATGGCGATCAAATGTCTGCCCTTAAAGCCCAGACGGGCGCTTTCCAGCACTGCCTCCGGCGTGGAAAGCACTCTGGCAAAGCATCGCTCTTCATAGTTCTCAATAGCAGTATACAGATGTAGTTCTTTGCTGCCTGTGGTAATCAGGATATTTCCTGTCGTTTTTCTCAGATAATCTACGGCTTCCTCTACTGAGGATACAGAAATAACCCCAGGTGTATCGCTTCTGCCTGACCTGTTTATATCACCGGTTCCCTCGTCCGGGTTTTGCTGTCCGGGTTTCTTCCCGCCGGATTTATTCCTAGCGGGTTCCTTCCCGCCGGTGCCTCTCAGGCAGCGGACATAGCGTACATTTTCCGCGGCACAGGCATCCCGTATATTCTTCGTAACCTCTCTTGCAAAGGGATGAGTAGCATCGACCACAAGGCGGATCCCGTTCTCCCTGATAAAACGTCCCATCTCTTCCCGGTCCATCCTGCCGGATAGGAGCCGGATTCCCTCCAGATCCGAAATAAGCTCTGCGCCATACTCTGTAGCAGTGCTGACAAAACAGGGGATTTTTTTGGCTGAAGCATATTCTGCAAGTTTTCTGCCTTCCGTTGTTCCCGCAAAGATAAGGATATCTGTTGGAAAACTTCTTCCTTTTATCCTCATTATTATTTATTCTTTCCTTTCCACTTAATCGTATGTTAATTACTGTCCGTTTTCAGTCCCTTTTGATCTTTATGACTTTCCTCACGACAGATGTCCTCTGATAAAATCATCCATCTCCGATAATATTTCATCAGAATACAACGGATCGCTGGCATGTCCCATTCCCTGCTCAAGCCGGAAATATATATCATCCTGACCGGTCACTCCGGACAAACAGTCATAGAGCCGCGCGGAAGACAGATAGGGAATCGTCAGGTCACAGTCGCCATGTACCATCCATACAGCCAGATCTGTGACAATATCCTTATTTTTACCTATATAGTAATAGGGATCAACAACATTCCGCTCACTCTCGCTCATCTCAGAAACATTTTTTCTGAACCAGTATGAGGCAAAATCCTCGTATCCTTCCATTTTCCCGATCATCCAGTAATTTGCCACTGTGTACACAATCCGCGGCAGGCCGATAGCCTTCAGATCTTTATCCAGTCCGGTGATATCAGTATAACCGTAATAATCTACAAGAATATCTATTTTTGAAGAAGGATTATGGGAATCCGTCTGTCCGATAAACGGAACAGAATTGAATTCATCATCACCGGTAACCGAACACATCAGTGCCAGATAACCGCCTGCAGACTCTCCGAAAACCGTGATCTGGTCTGCATTGTACCCGTACTTATCTGCATTTGCCCTCAGATATCTGACAGCCGCCTTACAGTCTTCCACCCCAGCGGGAAAAGCAGCCTCCTGCGCAAGTCTGTAGTGGATCGAAGCGCAAGCATATCCCCTGTCCCTGAAAAAACGATACATCAGCTGTGCCTGTCTGGAAGTGGAATCTCCTGATACAAATCCTCCTCCGTGTATGATAACAAACAACCGGGGCTTTTCTCCGCCCTCACTGTTCTCAGGAAGATACAGATCCAGATAATCCGAAGGAGAAACCTCCGAATATCTGACATTCCGGTACATCTTTCCTCCGCTCCATGTGTCTTTCTCCGGAATCTCATATGATTTCACTGTCATGTTGCGGAAGGACATATATACAGCGCGGTGAAACCGTCCCAATGCCAGCGCCGCGAGCACTGCCAGTATGATCAAAACTTTACTTCTTTTCATATATTTGTGCCTCCGATCTTTTCCAGATCATTTTCTGTCTGTAACAGCCCTTTTCCATCTATAGTACCATATATTCAGTCAATGGGACACGTTAATTAACTTAATATCAGCAAAGTTGCAATACACAATCCTGGATTCTGTCATTCATTTCCATTTCCTGCCTCATAGTAATTGTATAACATCAGGAAAATATTCTGACAAAACAAATAGGGGAAATATCACCGCACAGTTCTAATTTATAGTGGTTATAAATATTAACATTATCTGCGATAACGTTTAATATCGTAAACATTATAAAAAACATATGGGATGCGATAAATCATAGAGAAATATTTGTCAGAATTGTATGCAGAATAAACATTTTCAGAAGTTAAAATACCGTCGAAAAACAAAAGCGCGGCCTGGAAGCCTTACAAATTGTAAGATCTCCAGGCCGCGCCAGTTTACGTTTTTGGCCAGTTCATACCTGCTCCCGGTATCCAGCTGTCAAAGCAGTGTGTTGTCACGAAAGCCCGTAGCAGAGCGCCGGCATTTAGGCCGTTCTTTGCGGCCTTACGTGTCTGCTGCGCTCGTGCTTCGAGCGAAAGCGTGGCCGCCGGGATAACACACCGTCTTGACAGCGGCCTTCCGGAAACCAATGAACTATACAGCCATCACGCACACGTCTGATCTGTGGATTCAAACTGACTGTTATACAGATCCGCATAGAAGCCTCCTTTGGCGAGGAGTTCTTCGTGGGTGCCCTGCTCGACGATGTCGCCTTCGCGCATGACGAGGATCAGATCGGCGTCCCGAATGGTGGACAGCCGGTGGGCGATCACGAAGCTGGTACGGCCTTTCATCAGGCGGTCCATAGCTTTCTGGATCAGTTCTTCTGTTCTTGTATCAACAGAGCTGGTGGCTTCGTCCAGGATCAGGATCTTTGGATCTGCCAGAATCGCTCTTGCGATAGTGAGCAGCTGTTTCTGTCCCTGGGAGACATTGCTTGCCTCTTCGTTCAGCTCCATGTTATAGCTGCCGGGAAGCGTTTGTACAAAACGGTGTACATAGGCTGCTTTCGCTGCCTGGATCACTTCCTCATCTGTCGCGTCCAGTCTGCCGTAACGGATATTTTCCATGATCGTGCCGTGGAACAGCCAGGTATCCTGAAGCACCATTCCGAACATCTGCCGCAGTTCGCTTCTGTTGAAGTCTCTGACGTCGTGTCCGTCGATCTTGATGGCGCCGCTGTTTACATCATAGAAGCGCATCAGCAGCTTGATCATAGTGGTCTTTCCTGCACCGGTCGGTCCTACAATGGCAATCTTCTGTCCTTCTTTCACCTTTGCGGAGAAATCGTTGATAATGATCTTATCCGGATTGTAACCGAAATGCACATGATCAAACTCAACATTTCCTGAAAGTCCTTCTACCGATACCGGGTTCGGCACGGTCTGATCTTCCTCTGCCTCATCCAGGAATTCAAATACCCTCTCTGACGCCGCCGCTGTGGACTGGAGCATATTTGCCACCTGGGCCACCTGCTGGATCGGCTGGGTGAAGTTCCTTACATACTGGATAAAGGACTGGATATCCCCGACCTCGATCACATTTCGGATAGCCAGATAGCCGCCGAGGATGGCAACACCTACATATCCCAGGTTTCCGATAAACTGCATCACAGGCATCATCATTCCCGAGAAGAACTGAGATTTCCATGCGGAATCATACAGTTTGTCATTGGTGTTATTGAACGCTGTGATCACATCATCTTCTTTATTGAATGCCTTAATGATATTATGACCGCTGTAGATTTCCTCCACCTGACCGTTTACATTTCCCAGATATTCCTGCTGTCCCCGGAAATATCTCTGGGAGTGCTTCATAACAAAGGACAGCAGCAGGATGGAGATTGGCAGGATCAAAAGGGCAACCAGTGTCATCAGGGGGCTGATAGACAACATCATGACCAGCACACCGATAATGGTGGTCACTGAAGTGATCAGCTGTGTCGCACTCTGATTCAGGCTCTGCCCCAGCGTATCCACATCGTTTGTCACACGGGACAGGATCTCACCTACAGGTTTCGTGTCAAAATAATTCATAGGCATCCGGTTGATCTTCTCAGAGATTTCTTTTCTCAGCCGGTATGTGGTCTTCTGTGACACGCCGGTCATGATGATTCCCTGAATAAACGAACAGGCGGCGCTGATCACATACAGTCCCAGTGTCATGAGAAGGATCCGACCGATCTTCCCGAAGTCCATTCCCGCTCCTCCGGAAACTTTGCTCACAAGTCCGTTAAATATCTCTGTCGTTGCCTTACCAAGGATCCTTGGCCCTACAATATTGAAAATCGTTCCGCATATTGCGAATACAGCCACAAAGATCATATGCACCTTAAAGGCGCTCATATATTTTATCAGTTTTTTCAGAGTCCCTTTGAAATCTTTCGCTTTTTCCGGGACTCTGCCGTGCATTCCTCTAGGCATGACTTGGCGCCTCCTTTCCGCTCATATTCTCTCCCGGGGCCGCATTTGCTCCTTCTGTGCCGCGGTTCTTGCCTCCGGCATTTCCGCTCCCTGACTTCAGCTCATCTTCTGACAGCTGGGATGCGGCGATCTGCTGATACACTTCACAGTCACGGAGCAGTTCCTCATGAGTTCCGATTCCCGCAATTCTTCCTTCATCCAGCACGATGATCTGTTCTGCGTGGAGGATTGTACTGATCCTCTGCGCCACGATCAGGACCGTGCTGTCCTTTGTTCTCTTCTTGAGCGCTCTTCTCAGAGTCACATCTGTCTTAAAGTCCAGCGCGGAGAAGCTGTCGTCAAAGATAAACACTTCCGGATGCTTTGCAATCGCTCTTGCAATTGAAAGTCTCTGCTTCTGTCCGCCGGAAACATTTCCGCCTCCCTGGGAGATAGGACTTTCATATCCTTCCGGCTTGGCGTCGATAAACTCTGCCGCCTGAGCGATCTCAGCCGCCTCGATCATCTCCTCCTTTGTTCCGTCCGGATTGCCGAACATAATATTGGAAGCAATATTACCAGAGAAAAGGACACCCTTCTGCGGCACATATCCCAGCCGGTCACGCAGGTCGTGCTGGCTCACTTCCCTGATATCCACTCCGTCCAGAGTGACAGATCCCTCCGTCACATCATAGAACCTGGGGATCAGGTTCACCAACGTAGACTTTCCGCTTCCCGTACTTCCGATAATCGCAGTCGTCTCTCCCGGCTTCGCTGTAAATGTAATATCATGCAGGACATTTTCGTCCGCTCCCGGATAACGGAAGGAAACATGGTCAAACCGGAGTACGCCTTTGTCTTCCTTCCGGAAATCTTTCGCATTCTCCGGATCATGGATCACCGTCTCACTGGTAAGCACTTCCTCCACACGGTCAGCCGCAACAGCAGCTCTCGGAAGCATGATGGAAAGCATGCACAGCATGAGGAATCCCATGATGATCTGCATGGTATACTGGATAAATGCCATCATATCTCCCACCTGCATCTGTCCGTCATTGATCCCGTGAGCTCCGGTCCACATGATCAGGACGGATACTCCGTTCATCACAAGCATCATGACAGGCATCATAAATGTCATGGCGCGGTTTACAAACAGGTTGGTCCTGGTCAGTTCCCTGTTCGCTTCATCGAAACGTTCCTCCTCGTGTTTCTCCGTACTGAAGGCACGGATAACAGAAAGTCCGGTCAGGATCTCCCTCATAACAAGGTTTACCTTATCTACAAGAGTCTGCAGGATCCTGAACTTGGGCATTGCCACCAGGAACAGGATCAGGATCACGAAAGCGATCACAATAACCGCAAGGGCAATGATCCAGGACATGGACACATTTGTCTGGAATACCTGGAAGATACCGCCGATAGCAAGGATCGGAGCATAAAGCACAATCCTCAGCAGCATTACGATCAGCATCTGTATCTGCTGGATATCATTTGTACTTCTTGTAATAAGTGAAGCTGTAGAGAAATGGTCAAACTCATTATTTGAGAATCCTACAACCTTGTGGAACACTTTGCTTCTCAGATCGCGGCCTGTCGAGGCTCCGATCCTTGACGCCAGAAAGCCCACCATAATGCTGGCCGCCATTCCCAGAAATGCCAGAGCCGCCATTTTCCCGCCTGTTGTAAGCAGATAGTTTGTCTGAATCCGGTCCATATCCATCCCAAGATTCTCATAGGCGCTTCTCACATAACTGACTGCAGCCTGCTCCAGAATACTGTCCGGCATATCATCCAGCTGCTCTTCCATTTTCTCCACCATGGCGGAACGCTGTTCCTGAGGAAGCATTTCCATGATATCAAATATATCCATATCGTCACTGACCATCTCTGGAGGAAGATTTTCCTTCAACTGCTCTTCAATCTGCTGCGTCATATCACTTCCAGACTCAAATCCTGCCGTAAGCATCATCGGCCCTGCCAGGATATCCTCCAGATCTCCCATCTCCTCTTCATCTGCGGAGACAGAATCTTTTAACACATATGCGGCCTGGTCATAGGAACTGTCATCCTCTTCGTAATCGTCCATGACCTGACTCTGATCTTCGTCAGACATAAACAGCGTCAGCCGTTCCATCTCTTTCACAGAGATTGCTTCCGGCACCTGTTCCTCCACTCCGCCCTGCTGGATTCCCACATTTACAATGTCGGAAGTATAGGCGGGAAGAGACAGGTCGCAGTATGCCTGAACAAACAGAATAACGATGACAGCCAGCAGAGCTTTCCACTGTGCAGCCGCGTACTTGAATAAATTCTTCATGATCTGTCTTTCCTTTCTGTTGCTTTATTCCCACTCTCATCTTTTTCCACTGCCAGATTGTCGTTGATCTGCAGCAGAAGTCTCCGGAAAAGTATCTTCTCCTCCGTGCTCATTCCCCGGAACAGCACTTCCTCCATCTGATCTGCGATCCTCTTCACAGTCTGGATACAGGATTCTCCCTTTTCCGTCAGCTCCAGACGCATTACCCGCTGATCAGACGGATCCGGCTTTCTTGTGATGTAACCGCTCCGTTCCATCTTCTGTATGGTTGAAGTAATAGACGGCGGCGTCATATTCAGCAGAGCAGCCAGCTCTTTCTGAGACATGGAACTCTTCTGATGCAGAGAAAACAGGATGCTCGCCTGACTCCGGTTCAGATCAGACTCCTGATACATACTCCGCGCCCGATTCATCATCCTGTGAAAAACCAGCCCCATCATTCCAAATGTAGGGATATGATCTACATCGCAATTCAAGACTGTCCCTCCTTTCCAATTATAAATTAGTTAGATAACTAAACGATATATTAGTATTAATAGACAAAGAAGTCAAGCATATTCTGCCTGACTTCACAATTTCTTTATAAATTTTACATAAATTTAGTTCGGATAACTAATTAATCCTGTTCTTTCCGAAGTCTCCCCCGATCGTGACCCCATTTCTCCCTTTATGCTTCGTCTTCATCAAAAGGGACTTCACTCTCTGCGTTCTGTACCGGCGGTCTGTCCCACTTCATCGTTCTCACATTGATCCCATTCACTTCAATATGATCATCCACTGGGATAACCAGACACTGCCGTCCGTCGATGATCCTGGTCTCTACCAGATCCGCCCGGTCCGGATTAACCTTGATGACAATATCCGGTGTCTCGATGTTGAACTTTCTCGTTTCTGCAATATTGGACGCCAGAAGAGACGCCTTCTCTCCTGCATTCTCCTCGAAATTCCGGTCAAAGTTCTCCATCTTCTCCGCAGGCACGCCGCTCTGCTCGAAGATCTTCTTCACATCCGTCTTGTCCAGCTTCAGAGGATCCGGCTCCTCCTTGTGTTCTTCGATCAGGTCATTGAGCGTCTCATGGATGTTGCGGACCGTCTCATAATCCCCGTCCTCGCCCAGCGTATCCTCGATGATCATCTGGAAGGTTTCCTTCTGCGTGTCAGCCGACATAGGCATCTTCGCCCCCAGCAGCTGCTCGATCATCTCCGGCTGCAGGTCCTCAGACTTCTTCGTATAATACAGCACGCTGTGAAGATCTGTGCTTCTGTCATTGAAAGCAGGAAACAGGAATCCTTTGTCCGGCATATCCACGATCCAGTCCCGGATCCGGTCCTGGATCCGGTTGTCCTCTGCGTTGTAGCAGAGTCCGGCCTTTGATAAGGATACCGGACAGATGCTCATCAGCAGATACTCGTAAACTTCGTCCGATGCATCGAACATCTCCAGATCGTCGGTTGACTTCCCGGGGATATCGTACATGGCATGGATCAGAATGATATAATAATTCTCCCCATACTCATATGTAGCGATCACTTTGTCGTAAAACTCCTCCAGCAGCATGTCATCTTCCAGCTTACTGTTCCGGAGCTTCAGTAAAAACTCCTGGGTCCCGCCCGGCATCTCCGCATCCAGCGGGAACTCCATGTTCAGCATGTTTCGTCCCACCGTGCCGGACAACGTTTTCTTAAAGATATCAAAATATTTGAAAGCTTCCTCCTCCGGAAGAGAAAGGAAGGCATCCTTTGATTCCATTTTTTTATTCTTCTCATGATCCACATAACAGCCGCAGATCCTTGTAATGGCACAGTTCTTCGGCGTGAACTGCTTGCGGATCTCCAGTATTTCCTTCTTATTCATTATCGATACTCCTCGCTTGTCTTATTATGTAGTAGTGTTTTCAGACCCTCTCCAAGGTCCGGTCGTCATTTATCCATTATAGAGAATATGGGGCGACGTTGCAAGCGCGGACTGTTCTTCCCTTTCAAAACTGTAAGTGTAATCCCCTCCGGTCATTGATATAATATGAACACCTGGCGAGGCATTTCACGAGCCTAGTGGCCAAGGTATAATATGAACACCTGGTGAGGGATTGCCTCCCATGACGTGTTAGTTTCTGCATAGAGAAAGGAGTTATTATGGTGGAACCCATACTCAGACTGGAGCAAGTCAAAAAATATTACGGAAGAAACGCAAACATTACCAAAGCAATCAACGGCATATCCATATCCGTTAAAAAGGGAGAATTTACAGCTGTCATGGGATCCAGCGGATCCGGCAAGACTACCCTGCTGAACTGCATTGCCACGATCGACAATGTGACCGCCGGGCACATCTATATCAGAGGCATGGATATCACGGAGCTCCGGGAAAGCCGTCTGGCAGACTTCCGGCGGAAGAATCTGGGATTTATCTTCCAAGATTTCAATCTTCTGGACACACTGACCGTCGGGGAAAATATCGCGCTGTCTCAGATCATTGGAAGGGCCGACCCTGAGGCCATTGACAGCAGAGTGCAGAATATCGCGGAGAAACTGGGCATCAAAGATATTCTTGATAAATTCCCATATGAGATTTCCGGGGGACAGAAACAGCGCTGCGCCTGTGCACGCGCATTGATCAATGAACCCGCGCTGATCCTTGCCGACGAACCTACCGGCGCCCTTGACTCCAGAGCATCCCGGATGCTCCTTGAGGCCATGTCCGCTGTCAATCGGAAAATGAACGCCACCATTCTCATGGTAACTCATGATCCATTCTGTGCGTCCTTCTGCGGCCGCATCCTTTTTCTAAAAGACGGCCGGATCTTCAGCGAGATTTCAAGGGGCGATAAGAGCCGGAAGGAATTGTTCACGGAGATCCTGGATACACTGAATCTTCTGGGAGGTGATCTTGAAAATGCTTAGCAGACTTGCATTTCGCAACGTAAGACGGAGCCTGGGGGACTATGCCGTGTACCTGATCACCATTACACTGGCCTTTTCCCTTGTATTTTCCTTTGGTCTGATCGCATCATCCCAAGCCGTCATTGATCTCTCCAGCGGGATGAACCTCTTCCGGACCCTTCTGGATTTTGTCAATGCAGTCATCATACTGGTGATCTGTTTTCTGGTCAACTACACAACGAAATTTATGTTCACGAAACGAAGCCGTGAGTTCGGCATGTACCTTCTCCTCGGGATCCGCAGAAACCAGATTGTGAGGATGTTCCTGCTGGAAATCCTGCTGCTTGGACTTATTGCCCTTGCTCTTTCCATTCCGCTGGGCTTTATCGTCAGCCAGTTTTTGTCCATGCTCATTGTAAATATTTTCGGAGTGGCAGAGCTTATTCTGATCACCTTTCAGGCTGAGGCTCTGGAACAGCTGTTTGTTTATTTTTCCATCCTGTACCTGCTGGTTTTCCTGAATATGCTCCGCAGGATGGGAAAGATGAATATCCGCCGCTTTCTTGATACAGAAAGAGAAAATGAAAAAAAGATGCTGCGCTCCTCCGGACAGCGGAATCTGCTGTTTTTCCTGAGCCTTCTGCTCGGCGTCGGGGCATTCGCATTATGGAATTCCCAGTTTGATCTGACAGCGATCAGCACCGGAGAGACGCTAACCTGGCTGATGGTCGCCGTTACCTTGTTTATCATCAGCATCTATGGCATATCCGTGACCGGATCCGATATGCTCCTGACCTTTGTGCTAAAACGGAAGAAGGTCAAATATACCGGTGATCATCTTTTTCTCGCCAGAACATTCTCCTCTAAGGTACGGAGCATGAGCATAACTGCAGGGACTCTGTCCGTACTGGTCACGCTGACTCTTCTGGCGCTTAACTTTTCCTACTTGTCTCAGGGAGTTTATGAGTATACACTTGAATCAGAAGCCCCTTATGACGTATCTGTTCATGACAACAGAGAGGTACTGGATGATTACATCGATATCATAGAAGAAGACTATACGATCCAGGACATAGTAAAGTATGATATTTACAAAGAACCAAAAATGGTTCTAAATCCCATTGTAGCGTTGCCCGGATCCAATGAAGACTTCGACAGTGTCATCTCCCTTGGCAGCTACAACGCCCTGCTGGAACTCCGGGGGATGGAACCGGTCACGCTGAAAGATGATGAGTACATGATCGTATGCAATCCTCAGTATCTGGAACTGTTTGAAAACACCGACAGTATCAAATCTCTCACTCTTGCAGACGGAAACATCCTTAATCTTGCTCAAATCACGGACCGGGGCTACTGGCTGTATATGAGCGGAATCGCCAATTATGCCGCTGTCTTCCCGGATCAGTATACTAAAGGCCTGGAAACTGCCGAGAGCAATCTGGTCGTAGATACCATAGAGGAAACCTCTGCTGATTTAGAGAAGAAAATCGAAGATGAAATGAGCTGGCATCTGGTCTATACTGATGAAGACGGTGACACGGTACATGAATTCTATCGCTTCAACGTGCGGGGACTGGTCATTGAAGAAACGAACAGCATGACTGCCATGATCTCTTCCCTTTGCCTGTATATCGCCTTTATCTTCCTCTCCACAGTAGGGACCATTCTGGCTGTCCAGTCGCTGAGCGACGCTTCAAAATACCGTTACCGCTACACTGTGCTGAACCGCCTGGGCGTGGAAGCAGGCAGCCTTTTCCGGACGATCTTACGACAGCTTCTGATCCTGTTCGGGCTGCCGGTTATCTATCCGGTGATCATTGTATTCCTGTGTATGACTTCCATCAATCGAGTGTACAGCCTGGCGCTTTATGACCCATATATTTATCTGCTGTATTTTCTGGCGGGGCTCGGAATCTTCCTGCTGGTTTACGGAATATATTTTGCCGCGGCGTTTGTGGGATTTAAGAGAAATATTCAGGTGCAGTGATCGTACTGATGTTCCATTCAGGATATGGCGGGGCAAAAAAACTCAACAAAACCAGGAGGTACGCTTATGCGGATCGCGATTATTGAAGACGATGACAGAACCCGTCAGGAGCTGGCAAAGCTTCTGATCAGATATGGATACGACACAGTCCAGCCCGATCATTTTGAGGATATGGCCGCAGAGCTCACCGGCATTCCCGCTGATCTGATCCTGATGGACATTAACCTGCCCTATGAGAACGGATATGAACTCTGCCGCCGGATCCGGGATACGTCCCGGGTCCCGGTTATCTTTGTCACGAGCAGAGACACATCTGAAGATGAGCTGAAAAGCATCCGGGCAGGGGGGATCGACTTTATTGCCAAGCCATATGATCCTCTGATCCTTCTGGAGAAGATCCGCCGGGCCCTGCACCTTACAGATCCCGAAAACTACCGGGAGCTGACGAGAAAGGACTGTACGCTGGATCTCCATATGTCTGTAATAAAATATAAAGGCAGGGAGACCGAGCTTACCAGAAATGAATTCCGAATCCTGTACTATTTCTTTATGAACAACGGAAGGATACTCAGCAAAGAGGAGCTTCTGGAAAAACTGTGGAATGACCGCTATTACCTGGATGAAAACATACTTCTTGTCAATATGACGCGCCTGAAACACAAGCTCCGTGATATTGGCATCACACACCTGCTCAGGAACATTCGAGGGGAGGGCTGGATCCTTTGAAATTTTTAGAATATCTGGAAAGCAGAATATATGATATCATTTATTATATACTTTTTTTGTTTCTAATAATATTTATTCTTGCCGCAGCAGGAACAAAAGGGTTCTATATCTTTCTGTTCTCTGCTATCTCCGCGGGAGCCTTCCTGCTTTTTCTTTTCTTCTCCTTCCGCAAGGCAGAAAAAGAATCAGAAAAGATCAGGACTCTTGCTGACAGCATAGAAGAAGCATACTATATATCCGAGGTTCTTCCTAAACCGAGAAGGCTGCAGGACCAGGCCATGTACTATGCTCTGCAAAAGGCCTGCCTGGCCATGAACAACCGGCTGTCCGCCCAGGAACAGGACCATCAGGAATATCAGGAATATATCGAAACCTTTGCTCACGAGATCAAGATTCCGATCAGCGCTCTTTCACTTACATTTGACAACGAAAACAATTTTGCTTTAAAGAAAGAAACGGACCGCATCAGTCAGCTTGTGGAACAGATGCTTTACTACGCCAGGAGCGAGAATCCGGAAAAGGATTCTTTTATCCGTGAGACATTCCTGGACGAGATCGTTCACAATGTTATTCTAAAATACCGGCGTTACCTGATGGAACATAATGTAAAGCTTGACATTGACATAAATAATGTTATTATTTACACAGACATAAAATGGTTGACATTTATTCTGTCCCAGATCATCCAAAATTCCATAAAATATTTTGACAAGTCTGAAAAGATACTGTCTGTCCAAACCTTAGTCCGCCCCTCCAGTGTCACTCTGATCATGGAAGACAATGGCTGCGGTATCCCCGCCGCTGACCTTCCCCGAATCTTCGAGAAAGGATTTACCGGATCAGACCGCTCCAGGGCAAATGCTACTGGGATGGGGCTTTACCTTGCCAGAAAGCTGGCTCTGCGGCTGGGACTGGACCTGACCGCCGAGTCGGCGGAAGGGGAATATACCAGAATACTGCTGCACTTCCCCAAAGGAACGGTGCATCGGTTTGAATGATAAAATACCGATATCCGGCAGCGTTCTCTCCACGCTCCCGAATATCGGTATTAACTGTTATTCTATCTCAATACTTAATGCTTCTCCGGTTTCTTATCGCTCCCTGGTTTGATGCGTCTCCTGCTTGTTGTATCTTTCTCTCTATCATGTCGCCTGTATGCTACTTCTTTCCCGTCTCAAGGATCCGGTTCGCATTCTCGACCCTTTCCTTTGTCGGAGGCTCAACTCCGGCCAGCGGGTAATCATACCCCAGTTCTTTCCACTTATATTCGCCCAGCGTATGATACGGCAGTACCTCTACTTTCTCCACGTTATCCAGCGTTTTTATAAAATCGTGCAGACGTTCCAGATACTCATCCTTATCGCTGCGTCCCGGCACAAGCACGTGCCGGATCCATACCGGTTTCTTTATATCAGACAAATAACGGGCAAGATCCAGAATATTCTGGTTTGTATGTCCGGTCAGTATCTTGTGCTGCTCATCATCAATATGCTTGATGTCCAGTAAAAGCAGATCTGTATACTTCATCAGCTCATTAAACTTACTGAAAAAGGGCTCCTCCCTTGTAAACGGCGCTCCGCTGGTATCAATCGTCGTATGGACGCCTTGCTCCTTCGCCTTCCGGAACAGCTCCGTCAGAAAATCAATCTGCATCAGCGGCTCCCCGCCGCTCACCGTAATGCCCCCTCCGTCCTTCCAGTAAGAACGGTAACGGAGCGCCTGCTTCAGTAGCTCATCCGCACTCTTCTGCTCTCCGGCCTGCATGTTCCACGTATCCGGATTATGGCAGAACTGACAGCGCATTGGACATCCACTGACAAAAATAACAAAACGGACGCCCGGCCCGTCAACCGAGCCAAAACTCTCCGTAGAATGAATATATCCCTGCATACTTTCCCCTTTCGGGGACGTAGTAAAACTCGATTTTACTACGTCCCAAATTAACTTTCACCCTGTCCCAAATTGACCTTTGCCCTGTCCCTTTTTCGATTTCACTGTGTCCCCCCTGTGAATACTGCCCAAAATTGCCCTGTCTAATCCCACAAAATAACAGGCTGATTTGTGCACTTTTCAAAAGGGGACAGGGTGAATCTCAAAAAGGGACAGGGCAAATCTTAAAAAGGGACGTAGTCAAATTCGATTTCACTACGTCCCCGAAAATTACATTCTGTCGTGGCAGGTTCTTGCGATTACGTCAAGCTGCTGCTCTCTTGTCAGGTCGATGAACTTCACGGCATATCCGGATACACGGATTGTGAAGTTTGCATACTCCTCTTTCTCCGGATGTTCCATTGCATCGATCAGTTTCTCTGTACCGAATACATTTACATTCAGGTGATGTGCTCCCTGATCGAAGTATCCGTCCATTACGTGAACCAGGTTGTTCTTACGCTCGTCATCGTCATGTCCAAGTGCTCCCGGGCTGATCGTCTGGGTGTTGGAGATTCCGTCAAGGGCCTGCTCATAAGGCAGTTTTGCCACAGAGTTGAGGGATGCCAGAAGGCCGTTCTTCTCTGCGCCGTAAGACGGGTTTGCTCCCGGTGCCAGCGGCTCGCCTGCTTTTCTTCCATCCGGCAGGGATCCTGTTGCTTTACCATAAACAACGTTGGATGTGATTGTAAGGATAGATGTTGTAGGCTCAGAGTTTCTGTAGGTGTGGCATTTTTTCAGCTTGCTCATGAATGTTCTCAGCAGCCATACTGCGATCTCGTCTGCACGGTCGTCGTCGTTTCCGTATCTCGGGAAATCGCCCTCCACCTCATAGTCAACAGCAAGTCCGTCTTCATCACGGATTACTTTTACCCTCGCATATTTGATCGCGCTCAGGGAGTCAACTACGTGTGAAAATCCTGCGATA
Organism: uncultured Mediterraneibacter sp.; assembly: GCA_944381495.1. Taxonomy (GTDB): domain Bacteria; phylum Bacillota; class Clostridia; order Lachnospirales; family Lachnospiraceae; genus Mediterraneibacter. The sequence continues at coordinate 185,205 of CALWLJ010000004.1, forward strand.
CCTGTTGCGAATGTACGTCTTACGTTTGTATCGATAAGAGCCATTTCCGCAGCTTCGTAGTAATATTTGTCATGCATGTAGTGGATCATGTTCAGTGTATCTACATACAGCTTGGACAGCCACTCCATCATCTGATCATATTTTTCCATTACCTCATCATAGTCAAGGTACTCGGATGTGATCGGTCTGTACAGCGGAGCTACCTGCTGTTTTGTCTTCTCATCAACACCGCCGTTGATTGCGTAGAGAAGGCATTTAGCCAGGTTCGCACGCGCACCGAAGAACTGGATCTCTTTTCCTGTCTCTGTTGCGGATACGCAGCAGCAGATGGAATAGTCGTCTCCCCATACCGGGCGCATAACATCGTCGTTCTCGTACTGGATGGAGCTTGTCTTCACAGAAATATAAGCTGCATATTTCTTGAAGTTCTCCGGCAGGTGTGAGGAATACAGCACTGTCAGGTTCGGCTCCGGTGACGGTCCCATGTTCTCCAGTGTGTGGAGGAAACGGTAATCGTTCTTTGTTACCATGTGACGTCCGTCCATTCCGATTCCGGCCATCTCAAGTGTTGCCCATACCGGGTCACCGGAGAACAGCTCGTTGTAAGAAGGAATTCTTGCGAACTTCACCATTCTGAACTTCATAACGATGTGGTCGATCAGCTCCTGAGCCTGCTCCTCTGTCAGGATGCCCTTCTCCATATCTCTCTGGATATAGATGTCAAGGAATGTGGAGATACGTCCCACACTCATTGCAGCGCCGTTCTGAGTCTTGATTGCTGCAAGGTATCCGAAGTACAGCCACTGTACAGCTTCTTTCGCATTTGTAGCCGGCTTGGAAATGTCGTAGCCATAAGACTGTGCCATTTCTTTCATTCCGTTCAGAGCACGGATCTGATCTGCGATCTCTTCACGAAGGCGGAAATCTGTTCCCTTCATTCCGTGTCTCTCGTACTCTACAAAGTCGCTCTGCTTCTTCTCGATCAGGTAATCAATACCATACAGAGCCACACGGCGGTAATCGCCTACAATACGTCCTCTTCCGTATGTATCCGGAAGACCTGTGATGATCTTGTTGTGACGTGCTTTCTTCATCTCAGGAGTATAAATATCAAATACTGCCTGATTGTGTGTTTTATGATATTTTGTAAAGATTTCATGCAGTTTTTCACTGGGTGTATATCCGTAAGTCGTACATGCCTGCTCTGCCATCTTAATTCCGCCGTACGGCATGAATGCTCTCTTCAGCGGTTTGTCTGTCTGAAGACCAACTACCTGCTCCAGATCTTTCATATCCTCATTGATATATCCCGGGCCATATGCTGTCAGACCGGAAACAACCTCTGTCTCCATGTCCAGGACTCCGCCCTTTGCTCTCTCTTCTTTCTGAAGCTTCTGAAGCTCTCCCCAAAGTTTGTTTGTTGCCTCTGTAGGCCCTGCCAGGAATGACTCGTCTCCGTCATACTGAGTATAGTTGTGCTGGATGAAATCGCGCACATTTACTTCCTCTTTCCAGAGATGTCCCTGAAAGCCTGCCCACTGGTCAAAATTAGCTTTTGCCATTTTCCGAAAACCTCCTCGTGAAATCTTGTAATAGTTAATTCATCAGAGAGCAGAAAATCTTTTTCCGTCCCTTTCCATGCGCAAGTATACCATCCCGTTAAAAAAAAGACAAGGGTTTATTTGAAAATCATTCTCAAATAAGCCCTTGTACTTGATTTTGTACAAAACCCTCACATCTGTACTATATATTGTATTCACAAAAATACAATTTCCACAAGATTTTTCCTTCAGCAGCTGCTTTTCAGCCCTCTCTCATTGCTCTTTCACCCGTCCGTCCCGGATATGCAGGATCCTGTCCGCGTAGTCCGCCATCTGCCCGTCATGGGTCACCATGATAATGGTCTGCTGATACATTCTGGACGCCTTGCTCATGAGCATGGCAACCTCTTCCGCGTTCTCCGCGTCCAGACTCCCCGTTGGCTCGTCCGCCAGGATAATGGCAGGGGAAATGCACATTCCCCGCGCGATGGCCACACGCTGCTGCTCCCCGCCGGACATCTCTGAAGGGAACTTATCCCTGCATTTTGTGATTCCCAGAGTATCCATCACTTCCTTGATATAACTCTTATTCTCCTTCTTCCCGTCCAGATGGAAGGGCATGGCAATATTCTCATAGGCCGTAAACTCCGGGAACAGACTGTAGTCCTGATAGACGAACCCGATCCTGCGTCTGCGGATCCGTGACAGCCGCTTGTCCGACAGTCCGGACAGATCCTTTCCCTCCAAAAATATCTTTCCTTCATCCGGGGGCTCCAATGTCCCCAGCATCCGGAGCAGAGTGGATTTCCCTGATCCGCTCCTTTCTCTATCCGCCTTGCCGACCATTCCGAACTGAGCAGGAATGCCGCGATCACCAGGATCAGTACTGCCACTGTACAGAACCATGCCGTATTTGTAACTGTCCATTCCACCGCCCACCAGAAGGGGTCATCCGTATATTGATTCAATATAGCAGAAAATGTCACTCCATATTGTCCCTGCTGTTTATCCCATTCCGCAGTTTTCAGCGCCTCCATATAAAACACAAGCAGGATCTCCGCGTAGGCAAGAGGAATGCCTGCCAGGAGCCACAACGTCTGTTTTCCGGTATCTGCCCGCAGCAGCCGGCAGAAATATTGTTTTTCCATTCCCATCCTGCGCAGCAACCGGTAATCCCTGTCCATATAAAAACTCTGATTTTTCCGGAAATTCAACAGAAGAACAAGAAATACCGCTGCCACTACAGTTCCAAATATTCCGTAAATACATACATCTCTCACCATTCTGTTCCATACTTCATTCACATATTCTGTATAAGAACCATACTCCAGTCCATATTTTTGAAACAAAGCAGCCAGCTGTTTATCCGTTGCTTCAAATGAAGCCTGCCGGTTCAGCAGAATGTCCACGGAATTTTCCATAATATTCTTCCCGCCATCTGTCTGCGCGATCCGTTCTGCAAGTTTGACAGAACCTATGATTCCATACGGCCTGTTTCCAAAATTCATGTTCATCTTTTGGGAACCATTTTCCGGATCTGTTATGATCGCGCCCACTATGACACTGGTCTTTCCGTCGGTGTCTCTGCTGCCTATCTCAACCTGCTGCCCGCAGATGATCCCGGTTTCCCGCATATTTCCGTTTCCCGCGGAAATATCCTCTATCGGCAAATGTATGCCTGTCACAAATATGATCTGCTCTCCCCGGTCAAAGGCATCCGGATCAAATTCTTCGTCCTCAGCCCGGAATCCCGGCTGCTCTGATGCTTCCTCATAATTCTCATAAAACTGGAATAATTCCAGCACATCATATCTCCAGTATTCTTCTGCGCCCTTCATAATATCCTGGATGACCGGGCTCTCTTCCATATTCTCCCACTCCAGCGTATGTCTTTCGTCCCGGATTCCCATCTGAAGATGATCAATACCAATCGGCTTTCCAACTCAGCCGACATTTCAGGATCTATTCCATCGTACATATCATAAAAACTGTTATAATTCGTTCCCCCGGATCCGTCCGGATTTCTCCACTCATAGCCAAATTCTATCTTTTTCTGCGCGCTGAAGTCATCAAACATTTCTCTTGTATGCAAATATTCGTCAACAGACGCATAGACCTGATTGGCCGTCACCACACACACTGTGCTGACCAGGACTGCAAACAATATAAACGCAGTCTGCCTCCAGGGATGGAGCTTCCTCTGCCTTGCCAGGAACCCTGCCGGAAGATTATTCTCATATTTTTTCCCGATACATTTTCTCAGACGTTTTCTCTGTTTCTCGGTTATTTCCTGCGTATTCCTTGCCAGAGCTCTGTCCCCGCTGCCGACCCACGCGCTCAGGACCGCCAGAAGCAGCACTCCGGCAATCGTCCCTGCCTGAATCAGTATTTCCGCCAAATGCAGTTTATAAAAGAACGGGATCCCCAGCATCCGGGACACTGCCAGGCAGATCAGGACGCCTCCTGCCTGAGGGAGAAGAAATGCCGCTGCCGCCGGCGGAAATACCGCCAGTGCTCCCTCCAGGAAGATCATTTCCCGTATCTGAGACCTTTCCGCCCCGATCGTCCTGTACTGATAATACCACCTTCTTCTGCCTGATTCATAAGAGATCAGAAGATAAGCCGCCGCAAGCCCTGCGATCACCACAAGGATCACTTTCACGGCCGTAAACATCTCCGTCGATCCCCAGATCGTGTTGTTGTAGGCGTAACTGTTATAATTACACAGATCATAGTTTTGGGTCATAGCCAGCGCAAATTCATTGACGTCTATATCCTCATACTGCCTGTCCAGCTGATAGAAATGGGTATCAAACAGGCTGCCTCCCATAGAAGACAGAGCGCTCTCCGTCACATAGCAGCCTGGCAGATAGTATGATTCACAGCAAGCTCAGTCCATTTTTCATCTGCCATTCCCAAATACTTGCCGCTCTCATTTCCGTCTGCGTCCAGGATAGCACCGCCGGTCCTGCATACGCCGCTGACGGACAGATAAGGATGCTCAATTTCACGGAACTCTGTCTCCGGATCCCGGGGATCATCCACCTCAGACAGGATCCACTCCCCATAGTTCCGAAAATTCTTTTCCGTCACATACTGATTCATCACATTCTGGAACACTGTAACAGAAGACAGAAAAAACACGGTGATAAACACCGCCGCTGACACAAGCCGCATCTCCTTCCTTCTCCGCCTCATGCTCCTTATGACAAGATGAAAAAAAGTACCCATCTGCCGCTCCCTCCTCTCTTCTGTTCACAGCCGCCGGGACCTTGAAACGCCCGGCGGAGGATACGATGGAAAAGTTCTGCTCATTTTCTTTTCCATCTTTATTCTACCTCATGAACCTTACAGGAAGGTGACAGAAAGATACTTTTTCTTTTTTCTTATATTTTCTCAGTCATGACCGAATACACCGGAAGGATCACAGTAAACACTGCCCCTCCGTCCTCATTGTCAGCGGCACTCACGCTGCCGAAATGATGCTCAAACACCAGCTTTGCCAGATTCAGTCCGATGCCCACATGAGACTTCTTCATCCGTTCCGGCAGATAGAACCGGTCAAAAATATGAGGAAGGTCATCCGGATGGAACCCCGGGCCGTGATCACGGATCACTACCTTGATTCCTTCGTCCACCGCCGTCACAGACACCCGGATCTTCTCCGGTCCCGAATCATGCTCCAGACAGTTTTTCAGAATATTGGAAAATGCCTCCTTCAACCACTCATAGTCACCCCAATATTCCGCCTGAAGATCCCCCTCTGTCTCAATCCGCTCCGGGCCGTCCTCAAGAGATACCCGGCACTCATCCAGAAGCTCTCCTATGATAAACTTTTCCCTGTGCCAGATCACCTTTCCCGCTTCCATCCTGCCTATATCCAGGATCTTTCTCAGCAGATCCTGGATTTCTTCCACATACCGCAGACTCTGACCGGCCAGTTCCCTCTGTTCGTTATTTCCGCTTTCCAGAAGCATATCCTGGGAGACCGCGATACAGCTCAGAGGCGTCCGGATCTGATGTGAGATATTCTCGATGAAGTTCTGGATCATTACATTCTTATTCTGAAAATATGTTTCCCTGGCCTGCATCTCTTCCGTCAGTTTCACAAGCTCCGATTCCGGCAGTCCCTGGGATGCTGACGTCAGAAGAAGTATATCTGCCTCTTTATTATTGTTCTTCCCATAAGCCTGCCCTGTATCATCCCTTCCGGCGCAGCTGCGTTCTTTCCTCTGCTGAACAGTACGGACGCCGCGGATCTCATCAGCCAGCTCCTGTTCCCGTCTTTCCTGGCCTCTCACCAGGGCAAAATACAGCGCTGTCATGATACCGCCCAGAATAACAGTACCATAGATCAAAATCTGCATCCGATGCTGCATGCCATTGTATTCCATCAGATACTCCATCCTGTCCCTGGTATACCCCAATTCTACAAGAGCCTCCTGTACATCCGCCGGTTCCCTGGAGGAGGTTGCCTCCTCTTCCGGTCTCTCGGATTTCTTTTCTTCAAACAGATCAGCCATGACACGTTCCGCCGCATCCGGGTCTTCCCGGTACACCAGCCCGATCATTTCTTCCAGCTCCGTCTGCATGTCCTGTCCCAGTGTCCAGACCATGTAACTGATACTTCCGACCAACACCAGAAATACAGTAATAAAAAGAAGTATGCCGCGGCTCCACCTTTTTCTTTCCGCCATCATCGTCCTCCTGTGATGCTCACCCCTGCGATCTTCTCTCCTGTAATCCGCTCTCCCATGATTCTCTCTTATGATGCTCTGTCCTGTGGTTCTCTTCCGCTTCTCCGGTGCAGCTGAAAATCGACCATACTATGCAAGCGCTTTTCCCACCGGACCTTTCAGGCGATAGCCGAATCCACGGATTGTCTCTATGTATTCTGCTCCGATCTTTCTGCGCAGTCTGCTGATCGTAACTGAGAGTGTATTGTCTTCGATTTCCTGATCCCAGCGGTCCCACAGATACTCCATCAGAGTCTCTCTGCGGACAATCCTTTCCCCGTTTTCCATCAGGGCCAGAAGCAGCTTATACTCCACTGCACTTAGATTCAGCTTCTCTTCCCCTTTATATACTTCATTCGCATCCAGATCCGCCCGGATATCGCCGCAGCGCCACACCGTAGCCGCCGTCCTGTCATCTTTCCGTCTCAGGTTCGCCCGGATCCGCGCCAGCAGCTCTGCAGTTCGGAAAGGCTTCACTACATAGTCGTCTCCGCCTGTCTCCAGCCCTCTTACAACGGATTCCTCATCATCACAGGCAGTCAGGAAGATCACCGGCCGGAGATTTTTCGTCCGGATCATACTGCACAGCCCGAACCCGTCCCCGTCCGGCAGCCATACATCCAGAAGATACAAGCTGATATCATCCTCATTCAGGATCCTGGACACAGTCTCCGCCCGGGATGACGCCGTCTCTGCAATATACCCCTTCCGGGTCAGAAGATCCCGGATCTGCCGGAGCAGATAGGGCTCATCCTCGACGATCAGGATCTTTGTCTCCTGTTTTATGTTCATACACTGCACTCCTTCAAGCAACCATTCTAACTGTACCAATTCTATCACCAGCCGAACGGAATGGCAAGTTCATACTCTCCTTGGTAATACTTGCCCTTGAATCATCCTCCTCTGACAAGTATAATAGATACGGACAGACGGATGTATGACTGCTGTCTCATTGCATCGTTTGCAATGTATAAAGCACAGCAATTTCATTTTAGAAAGGAACCTTATGGAAATCAGAAAGACGACCCCCGACGAACTGGAACTGTTATTGAAAATGTATGAAAATGCCCGCATGTTCATGGCTTCTCACGGAAATCCCACCCAGTGGGGCACCTCCTATCCATCCAGGGAGCTGGTCGCCGAAGATATCAGCACAGGATGCAGCTATGTCTGCATCGAACATGGTAAAATCATCGCCACCTTCTATTACAGAGAAGGAGACGACAGCACATACACACATATTTACAGCGGACAGTGGCTCAACGAACACCCCTACGGTGCGGTCCATCGGATCACTTCGGACGGCTCTGTCAGAGGCGCCGCCAGCTTCTGCCTGGAATGGGCATATCAGCAGTGTGGAAATCTGAAGATCGACACCCACAGAGACAACACTGTCATGCAGCACCTTCTGGAAAAGAATGGATTTACATATTGTGGGGTTATTTATACTGATAACGGCAGCGAAAGGCTGGCCTATCAGAAATGTGAGAAGTAGAACTGAAGTGACAGAATAATCTGACCACCAGATCAATCAGCTCCCCGACTCATTCCGGCCCGTTACCGGTAAGAATGAGCCGGGGATAACTGTTTTGTAAGCACTAAATAAGGTTACTTTTAAAAGGATACTATTTCAGGACTGATTTTGATTTTACGATTTGCCGCTCAAATCATCCACACTTTTCTCATCCATCCCAAGATCAACCGCTATCTGCGAAACAGTCTTTCCATTTGTCAACATCGTACGGATCACCTGCCGCAGCATCTCCGTTCGGCCATCATCCTTTCCAGTCTGGTAACCATCATCCTTTCCGGCCTGATAGCCATCCTCCCTGCCACTCTGATAGCCATCCTCTTTGCCACTCTGGTAGCCATCCTCTTTGCCACTCTGATAGCCATCCTCCCTGCCATTCTGGTAGCCATCCTCCCTGCCGGCCTGATAGCCGTCTTTATAACTATCCTCTCTCTCCATCTCGATATGCTTCTGGGCGTCATATTCGTAGATGCTCACTTTCATCGCCTCCGCTCGATTTTTTCTCAAAAAATCCTCAAGAATTCCTTCCCGGATGCACTCAGTAATGGCACGCTCCACTGCTTCTTCCAACGGCATCTCCTTCGCATATCTCCGGACACGATCCGTGTATTCCGCATATTCGCGAAGAGTCCGGCAGGTTGCCATCAATTCAGGATTGTGCCCTTTATTAATGTTCAGCACGACTGCTTTCAGCTCCAGAGAGGGATCCTCTTCCTTTTCATAATATAGATCTGACAGTTTCAGCACATCCCGGTCCGGGCGTTCTTCCTCACCGTTATAAAAGATGAAGAAATGAGGCGCGGGAATCCTGATCTTCCGGCTGCCGTAAAGGTTCATGTCCTTTGTAAGGTCTGAAAACTCATCTGCTACATAGAACAGATCCCTCAGGGGCATATTCGGATTCGGGGTGGACTGATGTTCATACAGATACAGCCTGATCTCAAGAACAAGAAAGGAAAGATCGTTCTTGAGGCCCATATAGATGGCGTTCTCCAGAGTAACGATCTTCAGCAGATCCGGATCTGTAAATTCCGTGCTGCTGATGGCATTGTACAATTCCAGCAGTTTTGCCTTATCTTGGAATAACATAGCAAATATACTTGACTTGTACTCACGGTTGACGGTGTTCTCAGTAAGCGCTCAATAAAATAATGGCTATCTTTTCACAGGGTATTCAGCTATAGTTGAAGTAAAACACTCCAACTTC
>CALWLJ010000005.1 GCA_944381495.1 uncultured Mediterraneibacter sp.
TCAGTAAGAATGAGGAGGACTCAGACAATGAAACAGAGAGATGAGAAAAAAGAAACCCGGAAACTTCCCATGAGCCGGAGAGGAAAGCGGTTCATGGTCATCTATGCGGTGCTGGTACTGATGATGACAGCAGGAGCCACAACCGCATTTGCAGCGGATGATCCTTTGACCGTAATCAATAATCTGTCCGAATTTATTTTTGGGCTGATCCGTGCCATTGGAATGATCCTGCTGGGATTTGGTATTGTACAGATCGGCCTGTCCTTAAAATCCCATGATCCCTCACATAGGGCGAATGGATTTCTGACACTGGCCGGAGGCGTGATCATCACGTTTGCAAGGGAAATCTTAACACTGATTACTGGATAAGGAACATTTAGAGACCGGGCAGATGGGCAGGCTGGAAACGGTCTGTCCTGTTTCTGCCGGAAAGGAGGAATGTGTTTTGAGTGATAACTGGATGGTTCAGAACCTTCAGAACGCCCTGGACACATTGAACAGCAAACTGGCGGAAATCTGGCAGATCATTACCCAGTCTCCGGAGAATTTCAAAGGCGGAGACATCTGGAACGTGATCGCCAGTATCCACGGTGCGCTGCAGGCAATCGGTACAGGAATTGACTGCTGAAAATCTCAATCTCCTTGTGGAGAGGATTGAGGTCTATGACCGCACGGAAACCAATGCCGGGGCAGAACAGATGATTAAAATCTGTTACCGCTTCGGCGGCTACATAGGGGAACGGGTATTTTCCGCAAAGGTGCTGAAACACCCTTGCAGGAAAAAAGCCTGCCCTCTCAAAGAAAGGAAAGGCTATGGGAAAATATCACTTGTATCTTAGCGAGGAAGAAAGGCAGCTTGTTCTCCACGCTCTGATCGACTTCCGCAACAAGCTGATTGCGGCGGGCAGATATACGGACTGCGTGGACGAGCTGCTGATAAAGGTCATGTACGCAAAGACGAAAAAGATAAAAATACGGTAATGGAGGAAATGACAATGGCAAAATCAATCTTTGAACAGTTGGGCGGCACTTATGAACAGCAGGGAGATTATCTTCTCCCCTGCCTCACAGTACCAGACGAAAAAGAACAGTCCATAGGCGTATGGGGGCAGCGGCACTTGCGGTATCTGAAAGAATACCGCAGAGCCACCTACATAACCCTGCTCACAAGCGGCAGGCTGAACGCTTACCTTGCCGACATCGACAGGCAGGCGCAGGAGCGTATGGGAAGGCTCACGGAGCAGATGAAACGGGCGCAGGGTATCACGGAGCAGCTAAAGGCGGAAAATGCCTTAGAATGGGTGCAGAGAATGAATAACATACGGGCGTGTGCGAGGGAGATTGTGGAGAGGGAGATTATTTTTGCATAGTTAAAAGGTAGGGAATCATCTTCCTAATTGGTTAGGAGATGGCTTCTTAATTATGAAAAATGTACCTCTTATCACTTAACAATTGAGAAAGATTTTTTAGTGCGTATAATTGTAATTGGAGGTGCAAGATGAATATTAAGATTGTTGAAGATATAAAAAGTTCTTTTCAGGTAATTATAAAGTGTAAAATAATTAATGAGGAGGTATTTCGTTTAAGGAGACATATTGAACTGTTTGATAAAAAGTTATATGCCAAAAAAGATAACGAAATGTTTTTGATTAATTCATCAGATGTTTTGTATTTTGATTCCGTGGATAATCGCACTTTTTTATATACCAACGATGATGTAATGGAAATAAAACAGAAATTATATGAATTGGAAGATATTCTTTCTGATAAAGATTTTGTTAGAATTTCAAAATCTCAGATAGTGAATATAAATCAAATCAGGTCATTAAAACCTGAATTAAATCGCACAATTTTAGTGACATTGTTTAACGGAGAGCGACTTTACATATCCAGAAAATATGTAAAAATTATTCGTAATATGTTGTCTATATAGGAGGTATTTATGCGAAGTCGTAAAAAGGATATTATTCAGTTCTTTGTATGGATGAGAAATGGAATTGCTTTTTGCACGTCATGGTTTCTTGTTCTTATTTTAGTTTACAATTATATTTGTGGAAATCAAACGATTTCAACTGTGAACCTAACTAAAATGGTCTTTTTAGTTATAGGAGGTGTTTTTGTTTTTAATTTGTTTTTTACACACTTGTTGATAACAAAACTCACATTTATAAAGCGATTAACTGGCTTTATGATTGCGATTAGTATATATGAAAGCTTCTGGTTTTATTATCTGGATTTTTTCTCAGCAGAAGGAGTAATTACTCAATGGATCGTATTTGTAGCGATAATTTTAGCCTTATATCTGATATGTATTGTCATATACCAAAATTACAGCAAAAGGCAAGGAGAACTCTATACGCAAGCATTGCAAAAATATCAAGAAAAAAGGAGCAAAGAACATGAAAAGTAAAAAAGAATTTATTTTAGCATTGCAAGAGCTACGAATAGATAATATCAGAAAACAAAAAAGAGGATTACACTTTATTATGGCATCGGTTTTTATTTGGATAATTGTTCTGATTATTCATCTATCTCCATTGCCAATTATTAAAAAAAATTTATTTATTTTTTGCTGTTCAACACCATTGACTTTTCTAGCGTATTTACTTTCATTGATTTTAAAGATAGATTTTCAGAATAAAGGAAATCCGTTGTCAGGATTAGGATTGTTAATTTCGCTTAATCAATTGCTGTACATACTTATTGCGATGTGGGTATATGCAGCTATGCCTGAGAAAATGCTGATGGTTTATGCTATGATTTTTGGGGCGCATCTTTTACCATATGGTTGGTTGTATCAATCGAAATGCTATTATGCTTTTTCTATCATAATACCATTCGTTGCATTGCTACTTAGTATATACAACTCTACAATTTTAATTGCAGCATTTATGTTTCTCATAGAAATAGTCTTTTGTATTTTACTGATTATTGAAAATAAGAAAGATGGGGTGTTCAAAATAGATGAAAAATGAATGGATAATATGCCCTGTCTGTGGCAATAAAACCCGTGACAGAATTAGAAAAGATACTGTATTAAAGAACTATCCTCTCTACTGTCCTAAATGCAAGCAAGAGACTTTAATCAATGCTAAAGATTTGTATATTTGCTGATAAATCTTATTACAGAGAATGCTCCTGCATTGGAAGCAAAAAATTTATCCCCTGAAATTGATTTGCCGCCCCATTCTGTCTATCTCAATTCTGATTACAGTATGGTGGAAAGGATTTTACAAAATCTACTGACAAATGCGATACGTTATTCATCCGGCGACATAAAAATGAGCTTAAAGCAGGCAAGGAAAAATAGGGCTATTTTCACGATTGAAAATCCGATAGATAGCAAAACTGAAATAAATCCAACCCGCTTCTTTGAACGATTTTATACAGGGGACGCATCCAGACACAACAGTGGTACAGGAGTAGGACTTGCGGTTGTAAAGTTACTGACGGATAAATTGGGCGGAAAAGTTTCTGCTGAAATTAAATCCAATGTATTGGCTGTGACACTCGAAATATAATAATTTTTCATTCATCTGCCGAACGACGGCAAAAATGCTGTCGTACAACAGCATTTTTCTTACACGTTTGAGTATGGTGTGAATAATTGGTTCTGTATTAGAGCAGTTTATAAATTATTACTTAACTCTCTTCCAGTTTTGGCAGGATCGATTGCATGGATTCGTCAAATTCCGCATCAGAAGAGTTGTGGAAGAGAATAAGGTCATGCCCAGCATCAAGTCTTTTCAGCGGTTCGGGAATGGAAAAATCAACACTTTTGATATATTCGTCCCAGTGTTCCAGCTTCCACGTGTCACGCTCTGAGTTACGTTCTATCATTCTCTGGTGACAGACTTCCGGAGTGGTTACTACCCAGATAACGACCAGCATTGCTCCTTTTGTGCGGAGCTTTGCACGGAAACGCTCCAAAGTTTCTTCATTGTGGACTTCCTTTGTAAACGGTGCGTTGATCAGGACGATATCGTCATACTCCAGCGCCTCTACGCCAATATCTACGATTGTTTCATATTCGTAGTCACGGATATTTTCCTCAAAAAATTTTGAGCTTCGGTTGATTTCTTCGCCGGCGACTGCAAACACACGATTGGATAAAGGAAGCAAAGTATCTTTATCAAGATAGACGACATGTTTCAGGTTTCTGGCAAGCTGTTTCGAAATATAGGTCTTCCCGCAAGCAGGAGGAGATGTAACAAGTATCATTTTTTTCATAATGTTTTCACGGCAGAAATGCCTGCTCCTTTCCGTTTTATTAGTTTGTCGCTTGATTCTGAAAAAGATCAAAAGGCAACGGAAGACTGCCCCGTCATCTTTGACAGTTTTATACTAGCATTTTGAAAACGGTCTTACAAGAGTTACAAAACAGTTTATATTTTTATCGTTTATAAGAATAACTAAAACGAAATAGGAAATCTATCAAAGCCTTTCTGCTTTTTGGTGAACAGAAAAGTTTGCTTAGAATTCTTACTGCGACTACCGTGCCGTCAGCCGGTACCGGTTTGGGGTGGTGCCATAGCTTCGCCGGAACAGTTTTCCAAAATAGCTTACATTATTGAATCCGCACTGCTCACAGATAGAGGAAATGCTCTGTGCCGAGTTGAGCAGCATATATGCCGCGGCAGAGAGTCTGTACTGATTCAGATATTCTGTGGGCGTCTGCGAGAGAAAATCCCGGAAACAGCGGAAACATTCTCTCTTGCTTGTATTCCCTGCCTTTGCGATCATTTCTACTGTCAGGGGTTCCGGATAATGTCCGTGGATGAAATCCACCATTTGCTGCATTCGTTGCTCCCGGAGAAGAAAGGATCTTCTGGCGGGCAGAATTTTCTGTATTGTACGGAATTCATGAAAGAGACTGCGCCAGATCCGGCAGAGCAGCTCTAATCCATGGAGTTCATAGTCTGTATCCTGTGGATCCAGGGCATGAAAATCCTGAAAAAGATCAAGTATTGTCCGGCTTTTTTTATCTTCCTGTTTAAAGAAGAGTCCGAAAACCGATGAATGCAGGATCGGAAGAATTATTTTCTTATATATATTGCCGAATACGAGGGAAGAGGAAAAAAAGCCGGGTGAGACCGAAAAAATGAATAATTCGGCGCCGGGCGTCAGCTGTCTGTAACTGTGCAGAACTTTGGAATTAATGAAAAAGCCGTCTCCTGCTTTCAGGGAAGCTTTTATCATGGAAGCTGAATCACAAAAGATGTTGTAATCTAATCTCCCATTGAGAACAAGTCCAAACTGGAATTCCGTGTGCCAGTGGCAGTCTACCTCTCCTCCGGAAAATTCATTCAGTATGTTGCGGATCCGCGGAACCGGAAAGCCTCCTTCAGGGTAGCCGAATTTCTGCTGTCGGGTTTCATCTATGTCGATTCTTTTGTAACACATAAGCAAGTCTCCCTTTTGTGGCGCAACATTGTTATTTTTTGTCACGATTGTTTCTGTTCAAACGGTTTTTTGAATTTTATCATAATATAATGCAGAACAGTATAGAAGTCAACGAGAAAATATACAGAAAATAAGCGGGATTTCATACTGTTTTCTGCAAAAAATGCAGAAAAGGAGAGAAAAGATCATGAATGAATCTACTGGAAAAAAGAAGTGGGGAACCTTGATTCTTATGGCAGTCATATTTGGTCTGATTGCAGGAGGAATCATGTATGGCGTAAATGCCATTGGGAACAAAATAAGCAGTGAAAAGAATATTGGGAAAACAGAAACAGTGAATGACGGCGGTTCGGATAACAGCAGTTCTGATGGCAGCGGCGACGGTGCTGTGGGGGATGACAGTGTGATCGAAGTGACGAAAAATGCCATGCCTTCTGTTGTTACGATTTCAACAATGTCGGTAGAAGAGATGAGAAATTTCTTCGGAGGTACGCAGCAGTATCAGGTGGAAGGCGCTGGCACGGGCGTGATCGTCGGAAAGAATGACACAGAGCTTTTGATCGCCACCAACAATCATGTGGTAGAAGGAGCCACCAGTCTCTCTGTTGGTTTTATTGATGAGAGCAGTGTATCAGGGGAAGTAAAGGGAACCGACGTCAACAACGATCTTGCTGTGGTAGCGGTAAAACTTTCTGATATCTCTACTGATACGATGGGGAAGATTAAGGTGGCTACAGTGGGAAATTCAGACGATCTGCAACTGGGCCAGCAGGTGGTTGCTATTGGGAATGCTATGGGTTACGGACAGTCTGTCACATGCGGTTATGTCAGTGCTCTGAACCGGAGCTTAAGCCTTACAGACGAAAGTGGAAATACGATTAACTCTACCGGACTGATCCAGACAGACGCTGCGATCAATCCGGGCAACAGCGGCGGAGCCCTTCTGAACATGAGCGGGGAGCTGATCGGGATCAATGAAGCAAAGACAGAATCCACACCGACCGGAGGATCTGTGGATAATATCGGTTTTGCCATTCCCATTGATAAGGCGGAATCCAGCCTGAAGGAGCTGATGAACCTTCCGACCAGAGAAAAAGTGGACTCCAGTGAAGCGTCATATCTTGGTATTGAGGGCGAGAGCGTGACTGCAGATGTGACTCAGCTTTACGGTATTCCCGGCGGAGTGATCGTTGCCTCTGTAGTAAAAGACGGGCCTGCGGATAAAGCAGGGATTAAAGAAAAGGATATTATAACAGAGCTGGACGGCCGCTCCGTGGCGAATATGGAGCAGCTTCGGGATACGCTCCAGTATTATGCGGCAGGTGAAACGGTAGATATTGTAGTCCAGCGGGCTGACGGCGGAGAATATAAGGCGCAGACGCTGAGCATCACTCTGGGATCAGCCAAAGATGCAGAGAAATAAGAAAAGGATAAGTGGAATATATTATCCCTCTAAGAACGGCGTATCCGCTTTTATCTACTGACATTCGATCAGCATATCATTCTTTTCATAGCCTTCGGCAATTTTGTCTGTAAGAATGATGCCTGCATGGAACGGCGCAAAAGTAACTGCGCTGATATTGCCGAATTTTGTACTGTCCGCCAGAATATAGCACTGTCTGCACTGGCCCATGGCAGTACGTTTGACCTGGGCTTCGCCTGCGTCCGGGGTGGTGAAACCGTCCCGGCGGGTGATACCGTTTGTGCCGAAGAATCCTCTGGTGAAATGGTAGCGTTCCAGAGCCTCCATGGCCTGGGGGCCGATGACGGCTTCTGTGGAGCCTTTTAATTCGCCGCCGATAAGAAAGACCTGTTTCCCAAGGGAGGCAAGCTTCTGGGCATGAGCCACGGCATTGGTCACAAAAGACGCTTTCGTATCGGAAAGATAGTCGATCATGCATCCGGTTGTTGTTCCGGCGTCAAGATAGATGAAATCGGTGTCGACGACGAGAGAAGCGGCATATCGGGCGATCTGCCGCTTCTCTGCTGTCTGCACATGAATCTTCTGAGAGACAGTAGGCTCCTGAGTGACAAAAGTTCCGTCATTTGTCACAGCGCCGCCAAATACCTTAGTCAGGCGTCCGGCTTTGCTGAGAGCTGTAATATCCCGGCGCGCAGTAGATTCCGATATTCCCAGAAGATCTGTGATCTCTGCCACGGTAATGCTTTTCTTTTCTTCCAGCAGAGTGAGTATTTTCTTATATCTTTCTTCTGTTAACATATATTTTCTCCTTCTGAAAGCCTTCCGAGAGGTTTCTTCCTCTATTGTACGCCGGTTTTCCGGATTAATCTACTTTTTTCTTCAGCAGTCCCAGCAGAAGAGCGGAGACTATGGTACCGACAACAAGGGCAAGCAGGTAGAAGAGAGCGTTGCCTACCACGGGGAATACGAAGATTCCGCCGTGAGGAGCCATAAGTGTGCATCCGAAAGCCATGGAAAGCGCGCCTGCAACAGCTGAACCTGCGATACATGCGGGGAGCACGTGCAGAGGATCAGATGCTGCGAAGGGGATGGCTCCTTCTGTGATAAACGCGAGTCCCATGATGAAGTTGGTCGGTCCGGCATCTCTCTCTTCCTTTGTGAATTTGTGTTTAAAGAGCAGTGTGGCAAGTGCAATTGCGCAGGGAGGAGTCATACCTCCGATCATGACGGCCGCCATGATGTCATAGTTGCCTGCGGCAATAGATGCAGTACCGAATACATATGCCGCCTTATTAAATGGACCGCCCATATCGATAGCCATCATGCCGCCGAGGATCAGTCCGATCAGAATCTTGCTGGACTCACCCATGTTGGACAGACCGGTGTTCAGCGCCGTGTTGATAGCTCCCATAACCGGTTCTACGATAAAGTTCATCAGCAGACCCATGATCAGGATGCCGAATACAGGGTAGAGAAGTACAGGAGCGATTTTCTCGATGGCCTGGGGGAGTTTGCTGCATACTTTTCGGAGCAGAAGGATAATGTAGCCTGCTGCAAAGCCTGCTACCAGCGCGCCCAGGAAACCGGACTTTCCGCCGGAGGCGATCATGCCTCCTACGAATCCTACCGCAAGGGCCGGCCGGTCACCGATGGCCATGGCGATGAATCCAGCCAGTACAGGGAGCATGAATCCGAATGCCGTATCTCCGATCCCTTTAAAGAGTGCGGCAATTGGTGTGATCGTACCGAAGTTCGCCCTTTCGTCCGCCGGAAGCGCGCTCAGATCAACATTGAGCCCATCAATCAGAAAGGCGATGGCGATCAGAATACCGCCGCCCACAACAAAGGGAAGCATATGAGACACACCATTCATCAGCTGGGTGTAGATCTGGTGTCCGATCCCTCCGGATTTTCCGCCTGCAGCAGCTGATCCGGCGCTTTCGCCTGTTCCGTGATAGATCGGAACATTACCGGACATCGCCTGATCGATCAGCTGGTCCGCTTTGCTGATACCGTCAGATACCTGGCAGACAATAACTTTCTTTCCGTCAAACCGGTCCATGGGAACCTGCGCGTCGGCGGCCACGATGATGCAGTCTGCGTCCTGGATCTCATCAGCTGTGAGTACGTTTTTCGCTCCGCCGGATCCTCTTGTCTCCACTTTGATAAAGCAATTCTTTGCTTTTGCAGCTTTCTCAAGTCCTTCCGCCGCCATATAGGTATGAGCGATGCCGGTAGGGCAGGAGGTGACTGCCAGTAACTTAAAGCTGTTTTCGGCAGGAGCGTTTGTGTCGGCAAGTCTTTCATCGATATCGCTTTCTTCTTTGTCCGCTTTATCGATAATGGACAGAAATTCATCTACTGTCTTCGCGTTTCTCAGGTTATTGGCAAAGTCTTCATCCATCATAAGGACGGAAAGTTTGCTGAGTACATCCAGATGAACGTTGTCTTTTGTATTTGGAGCCGCGATCAGGAACATCAGAGTAACCGGTTTCCCGTCAAGAGCGTCAAAATCAACGCCGTCCTTTATGACCATGGCAGCCAGTCCCGGCTTATCTACAGCATCGCATTTCCCGTGTGGAATGGCGATCCCTTCTCCTACGCCGGTGGTGCTTTCCTCTTCACGGGCGTATACCTGTCTGCGGTAGGCTTCCCTGTCATTAATTTTTCCACTTTTAACCATCAGATCTACGATCTGATCCAGCGCTTCGCTTTTTGTCTTTGGATTTCCAGTAAGAGAGATACTTCTCTTATCAAGCAGATCTGTAATCCTCATTTTTACAACCTCACTTTCATTCATACCTTATTTTTGCCGGTGCATTTATATAATCTGTCTGTACAGATCCATGATCTCTTCCTTTGTTGCAAGATATTCGGAAAAGGCGCTGGCGCTTCCGGCAGAAACACCCATGTAAAAAGCGTGTCTGTAATCTTTCTTTTCCAGCCATCCTGCTGTAAATCCGGCTACCATGGAATCACCGGATCCAACTGCGTTTACCAGCGTGCCCCTGGGCGCCGGAGTGTCATAGATACTGCCGTCTTCCGCTACAAGTACCGCTCCTTCTCCTGCCATGGAGATCAGCACGTTTCTTGCCCCCATGTCCTGCAGCTTCCTGCCGTAGGGAACCACTTCCTCCCTTTTATTCAGTTCTACGCCGAACAGATCTCCCAGCTCATGGTTGTTAGGTTTGATGAGGAAGGGGTGATATGGGAGCACTTTCTTCAGCAGATCACCTGTGGCATCCACGATACAGGTAACGTCTCTGTCTTTCAGCTGTTCCAGGATCCTGCTGTAGATATCGTCCGGCATGGTGGCGGGGATACTTCCTGCCAGAACAAGAACATCGCCTGCGGCAAGAGCGTTCAGTTTATTCATCAGCTCCTGAGTCTTCTCTCTGCTGATTGACGGCCCCATGCCGTTGATCTCTGTTCCATCGATACTTTTCAGCTTCACATTGATCCGGGAGATTCCTTCGTCAATACGTATGAAATCAGAGTGTACGCCGATTTCTTCCACTCTTCGGACAATCTCATCGCCCGTGAAGCCTGCGACAAATCCCAACGCTGTGCTGTCGATCCCCAGGTTTTTCAGGATCGTTGAAACATTGATCCCTTTTCCGCCGGGGAGGAGCAGTTCGGAACTGGTCCTGTTTGTCAGGCCAAGCCTGAAGTCATCAACAGAAACAATGTAATCCAGTGAAGGATTAAAAGTAACCGTATAGATCATTTTGATTCCCTCCATTTCTTTTATGGCTATATTATAAAACCAAATTCGGTCAAATTCAACCATAATAATTCACATAAATAAAGTTTAAAATTGATGTAGTTTGCACAAAAATGATTTATTTTGAACGAGTTTGAAATTTAATAGGAAAAGACAAGATGCGGTGTTTTACAGTATCCCCTTTTTTAATAAAAACATCCGGGGGATCAGCAGCTGAATCTGTCAGAGCTTCTGATCTCCCGGATGTTCTATCATCAAAGGGTATAAGGTGTTAATTTTTTGCTCTTGCGTGCAGCGGGCCAAACGGTCATTTATTTTTTATCTGGCCAGCGCTTCCTTTCCAAGTGCATCAGCTGCTATAATCGCCGCGTAGAGCTGATCGGGCGTTACATCAGACACCATATTATGGATGGATTCGCCTTCCACACAGGACTTCTCGGCGATAACGCGGATCTCTTCCTCTTTTGTAATGCCGATCTCTTCCAGCGTGACAGGAAGACCGACTTCCATGCAGAACTTCTGGACTTCTTCGAATTCCTTTCTGGGCGCCCGTTCAAGGACCAGCTGCACCAGAGTACCGAAGGCAACACAGTTTCCGTGAGGAGCACTGTGTCCGCCAAGAGCGGTCAGCCCGTTATAGAAAGAATGAGCCGTAGCAAGTCCGCCGTTGTCTGCTCCTACGCCGGACAGATATACATTCGCTTCTATGATGGCTTCCAGAGCAGGTGTGACTACATGGCACTCGCAGGCTTTCTTGGCAGCGGCGCCGTATTCCCTCAATGTGTCATAGCACAGTCTGCACAGAGCCATGGCAGAACGGGTGATGCCGCCAGACTCCAGGCTTGGAGCATCCGTGCGCTCGCATGCACGTGCCTCGAAATATGTCCCAAGAGCATCGCCCATGCCTGCTACCAGGAATTTGACCGGAGCATTGGCAATCACTTCACTGTCTACAATGACCGCTTCCGGATTCTTGGGGTAGAACAGGTAACTGTTGAATGTCTTGTCGTCATTATAGATAACGGAAAGACCGGTACATGGAGCGTCTGTTGCCACTACAGTAGGAATAATCACGACAGGAAGTTTTTCGTAATAAGCTGTAGCTTTGGCTGTATCGATCGCGGAACCGCCTCCTACGCCTACTACTACATTGAGACCGTTTTCTCTGACGATCCTGCGCATTTTATCAATCTCACCGGTACTGGAGATGCCGCCAAATATCTCATACTGACGGGTATCGTCAGTGCCTTCAAAGCTTTTTTCGATTTTATCGTGGGTCATTTTATATCCGCTTCTGGAACAGATGAAAAGCCATTTATTTCCGAGACTTGTCATTTCCTTGTGAAACTGGAGCAGGGAATCTTTCCCCTGTACGTATTTCTGAGGTGCGCGCATCATTCTAAGTCTAAGCATTGTAAAGTCCTCCTTTTATCCAGATTGGAAAAATTGTAAAAACATAAAAAGAACATATACTCTGGAACAATAAGAAAAAGATATAAATAAAAATAGGATTAAGCAGAAAATTATGAGCAATCTATATCTTTTTCTTTGTTCCAATGAAAAAATAGCACTGGGGGAGAATACTGTCAATGACCTGAAGAAAACTGCGAAAAAACCGGCATTGTGTACAGAATGCGGTGAAAAAGAAATGCTTTTCCATTGATTCTATATCAAAGGATAATGCCAGCTATATGATTATTGTGCCAGACCGGGGAAAAGGTCATGAGATCCGTTCAAGTAATGTGAAATCCAGGATTCATTCCCTGAAAAACAAAATCCAGGACGGAAGCGGGCTGTTCCATACGGTAAGAGGTGTGGGATACAAATTTGAGGATGATATGACAAAAATGTAAGACAAATGCAAGGCGGTTGTCAGGTTTTTATCTGAATGCGGTGATATGATAGGTGCATACAAAAGAAGACGAGGTGACTGCTGTGGGAGTTTATAAAGATGTTATCCTGCAGGCCGTGATCGCTTTTCCTGTCATTGCCTGCATCATTACTTTGCCCTATATATTGTATAACTATCATAAGTATGGATCTGTGCTGAGTATACGGATCCTGATTGTGTATTCTTTTATCCTTTATCTGATCTGTGCATACTTTCTGGTGATCCTTCCCCTTCCGTCTATAGAAGAAGTGGAGGCCATGACCGGACCGGGAGTCCAGCTGATTCCCTTTCAGTTTGTCCGGGATATCGTGAAAGAGTCCAGCGCCCGTCTTTCGGATCCTGTGAGCTGGCTGACTCTGGTCAATAATAAGGCGCTGTTTCAGGTTGTGTTCAATGTGATCATGACGGTTCCTTTCGGAGTGTATCTGCGCTATTATTTCCGGTGCGGGCTGAGAAAAACAGTTTTGTTTTCCTTTCTTCTGTCGCTGTTTTTTGAGCTGACCCAGCTTTCCGGACTGTATTTTATCTATCCCAGAGGATACCGGATCTTTGATGTAGATGATCTGATGGCAAATACCCTGGGAGGAGCTGCAGGGTATTTTGGGGTGAAACCGTTCCTTGGGATACTGCCTTCACGGGAAGAGATGGATATGGCAAGCTTCCGCAGGGGCAGAGACGTCTCAGTGGCAAGAAGAATGCTGGCGTTTCTGATCGACCTTCCGGCGGCGGGGCTGTATACGGCTGTATTGTCAGCTGTGTTACCGTTTACAGCGAGAGGAAAGTGCGGGGTGATCTGGCTTTCCTACTATATCTTTACTTCACTTATCATGAAAGGTGCTACTGTTGGTAAAAAGCTGATGAAGATACGGGTGGGGAAAACCAGGGGGATTTACGGTCAGGAACCGTGCTGGCATCAGTATGTGATCCGATACTGCGGACTCTGGGCAGTTCTGTATCTGGTCCCGTCTCTTGTCCTGATGGCTGTGACTGCATGGACAGAAGCAACAGGAAGGAATCTTGCAGACAGATTGGCGGTTCAGGGAATGTTTTCCGGCATCTGGTTTTTCTTTCTGCTGTTTGAGCTGGTCAGGATGATGATGCACCGGCCGCTGTTTTATGAGAAGCTGTCCGGAACACAAATAATAAGCACCATCGACGGAGGAAAAAACGAAGAGAAAGAATGACGGTCATCATCAGCGCAGGAAACAGAAAGTGCAGAATTGTATCAGCCGGTTATAGGTTCAGCCTATAACCGGCTATCTTTTATATGCATTAGTAAATCATTATCTGCTGTGTTAGGATAAGAAAGTAATCAGCAGATAGCAGTTGCTTAAGAGCATCAGAATGAAGCATGGAGGAGAAGAGGATGACAGAGATAAAAAGAGATATAAGAAATTCAGATAACTGGAGTTTTGAAACAAAGCAGGTACACATCGGACAGGAAAAGCCGGATCCTGTTACAGGCGCCCGGGCTGTACCCATATATGCGACCACATCCTTTGTCTTTGATGACTGCCGGCATGCGGAGGATCTGTTTGCCCTGCGGGATGCGGGAAACATCTACGGCAGACTGAATAATCCAACGGAGGATGTATTTGAGAGACGGATCGCGGCGCTGGAAGGCGGAACTGCCGCTCTGGCTGCCGCATCCGGGGCGGCGGCCATTACCTATACGTTTCAGGCGCTTGCCGGAGCCGGAGAACATATTGTGGCGTCAAAGACTATCTATGGCGGAACATACAACCTGCTGGCTCATACTCTTCCGCAGACAAGCGGGATTACGGCTACATTTGTGGATCCGGACGAAGAGGGAGCTTTTGAGGCGGCGATCCGGGAAAACACGAAGGCAATTTTTGCGGAGACACTGGGCAATCCTAATTCCAATGTGGCGGATCTGGAGAAGCTGGCGGAGATTGCTCACAGGCACGGGATCCCTCTTGTGATCGATTCCACATTTGCAACGCCTTACCTGGTGCGTCCCATTGAGTATGGCGCGGATATTGTCATTCACTCCGCTACGAAATTCATCGGCGGGCATGGAACAGCGCTGGGAGGCGTCATTGTGGACAGCGGTAAGTTTGACTGGAAAGCATCGGGAAAATATCCCTGGATTTCTGAGCCGAACCCCAGCTATCATGGAGTTTCATTTTGTGAGGCGGCTCCGGATGCGTCATTTGTAACATATGTCCGGGCAGTGCTTCTGAGGGATACCGGGGCGACAATTTCACCATTTCATGCGTTCCTTCTTCTTCAGGGACTGGAAACGTTGTCTCTTCGTGTGGAGCGCCACGTGGAAAATGCCTTGAAGATCGTCAGTTATCTGGCGGCTCATCCTCAGGTGGAGGCAGTCCATCATCCGTCTCTCGAGAGCGAGTCCACGCATCTTCTGTATAAGAAATACCTGCCTCAGGGAGGCGGCTCTATTTTTACATTTGAGATCAAAGGAGATGCTGAGACGGCAAAGAGGTTCATCGACCAGCTGCCTGTCTTTTCTCTGCTGGCAAATGTGGCGGATGTCAAATCACTGGTGATCCATCCGGCTACAACGACACACAGCCAGTGTACTCCGGAAGAGCTGCGGGAGCAGGGCATCCGGCCGAATACGATCCGTCTTTCCATCGGGATCGAGAAGGCGGAGGATCTGATCGCTGCACTTGACGCGGCATTTGAGGCGGTACAGAATCAGCCGTAACAGAGTATGATTCGGACGGAATAATAATATTTCAGAAGTGATATACTGCCGGATAAGGCAGAATATGCAGAAACAGAAGGAGGAAGAAAGATGTCACATTATTATAACAGTGCACTGGAACTGATCGGCAATACTCCGCTGGTGGAAGTGTCTAATATTGAAAAGAGCGAGGAGATGCAGGCGAAGATACTGGTGAAGCTGGAGTATCTGAATCCAGCAGGAAGCATAAAGGACCGCGCTGCAAAGGCGATGATCGAAGATGCGGAAGAAAAAGGACTTCTGAAAAAAGGTACGGTGATCATTGAACCTACGTCGGGAAATACAGGAATCGGTCTGGCGGCAATTGCTGCTGTCAGGGGATACAGGATCATCCTTACCATGCCCGAGACCATGAGCGTAGAGCGGCGGAATATCCTGAAAGCGTATGGAGCCGAGCTGGTACTGACAGAAGGAGCGAAAGGCATGAAAGGTGCGATCGAGAAAGCAGAAGAGCTTGCCCGGGAGATCCCGGACAGCTTTATTCCCGGACAGTTTGTCAATCCTGCAAATCCGGCCGCCCACAGAGCGACAACAGGGCCGGAGATCTGGAAGGATACGGATGGAAAAGTGGATATCCTTGTAGCTGGAGTAGGAACCGGCGGTACCATTACCGGGGCAGGAGAATATCTGAAAGAGATGAACCCGGCAGTACAGATCGTGGCTGTTGAGCCCGAAGGATCACCGGTGCTGTCAGAGGGAAAGGCCGGGAAACATGGCATCCAGGGAATCGGAGCAGGATTTGTACCGGACGTGCTGAACACTTCCGTATATGACACAGTGCTCAGGGTAAAAGAAGACGAAGCCTATGCGGCAGCAAAGCTGCTGGCGAGAAAAGAGGGCGTTCTGGTGGGAATCTCCTCCGGAGCAGCTCTTCACGGAGCAATCAAACTGGCAAAACAGCCTGAAAACAGAGGGAAGGTTATTGTGGCGGTCCTGCCCGATTCCGGAGACAGGTATTACTCCACACCGCTGTTTGGATAATAGCGTTTTTTCAGAAAGCATCCAGAAACGGGGCGGATGATTGGCGTCACGTATTCTGGGAAAAGGAGACAGCTGTGCGATGTTCCGTTCCATAATCCGGAAAATCTAACAGGCCGAAGAGATGTTTAAAAGCAAACCGGCGCGCAGGGCAACTCACTCCGCTCAAACAATCCCTGCGCGCCGATTAACAACATCTCTCCGCCCTTAAGATTTTCAGCGGATTCTTCCAAAGTCACATCTCCCGGCCGTCTCCTTCCCCCAGAAAGTATACTCAAATCGTCCGCCCCGCTTCCTGCACTGTCCAAATTGGAAATGCTGTTGCCTAAACAGGCCACAGCGCAAACTGGCGCGGCTTGGAGTTCTTACCATTTGTAAGACTTCCGGGCCGCGCCTCTTGTTTCCGGGCTGTTTATCCGCTGACTTCCGTCCTGAACAGACTAGAAAACAGAGCTGATCTCGAAAACCTTTCTGCGGAGATGGAGATGGTGGACGGGTGCCTTCGAAAGGGTATTAGTTAAACTTAGAGTTCCGGGGATAGACGTTAGGGCTGGCGGTGAGATTGTCTGAACGAAGTGAGTTGCTCGCCGCCAGTCCTTGTATTTAGTCTGTCTCCGGAGCTCTTAGTTTTAACTTATACCCTGGAGCGGAGCCCGGATGCCATCTCCCTCCCCGCAGAATACGTTTTGAAAATCCCGCTGTTTTCGGATGTTTAATCATCGAAGTTATTGCGCTAAACAGCCATTTTACATCACCGTGATCTCCGGACACTGCTCCATAAACTGTTGAAGCGAATCCGCCCGGGCAGCTGTCTTATTCCATCTTCTCAGAGTCTCCAGATTTGTCTCTCTCATGATCCTCTGCTGGATCTTTTCGGGAACAGGCCCTAACTCAGACAGCAGATAGACCACTTCTTCCGCCTTGCTTTCTCTCCGGGTGGCCTGAACATCATATCCTTCGAAATTATCCAATAACATTGTAAATTC
Organism: uncultured Mediterraneibacter sp.; assembly: GCA_944381495.1. Lineage (GTDB taxonomy): Bacteria > Bacillota > Clostridia > Lachnospirales > Lachnospiraceae > Mediterraneibacter. Next base: position 17,137 of record CALWLJ010000005.1, read on the forward strand.
CCTCCGTTCTATCCGGTCGGTGAACTCTGTCACCTCTTCCGTCGGAACATTCAGCTTGTACAGCAGTACCGCGATGATTGATGATATGAGCTTCAGGACGGACTCGGGAGAATTCTGGCTTATATTTTCCAGATACTCCTCGGGAATGTCCTTAAACTTCTTAAAGTCCGACGCATTCCTTAGCTTGTCCACGAGCATGATCAGGGAAAGTTCGTCTCCTTTTTCGATCAGTTCCTGGTCCGTGTACTTCTGAAGGGGTACTACCAGATACTGAAAGCTCGGGATGTAATCACCCAATACATCGCTGAGAAAGACTCTGTCCCTGAAATCCCGGGCCGCTGTCCAGTTGTCTGTCCCGTCATAAAATACAATGGGAAGTATAGGCGGATACTGAAAACTTTTTGTCTTCGTGATTCCCGGATGTAGCGTTTCCTGATCCTTTGCATATTCGTCCAGGATCATTACTACATACCGGAGGATGCGGAATGACATATCGTAATGCACCGATGACTGATGTTCAATCAGTGCGATCACATACAGGACGATCACCTTTCCGTCCCTTTTGATCCGGATCTTCTTTACAGAGTCCGAATCTCTTTCCTCCTGCCAGAGCCATAGAAAACGCTCCGACATATCCTCGATATCTTCCGGCTGCACATCCTTCAGCATATCGATCCCCACATACCCACGCAAAAACTGGGCGCAGAGGAACGGGTCGTCAAAGATCTTCTTTGAGCTGCTGTCTCTAGTCTTCGTGTTCCGTATGCTGTTGTTCCTTTTGCCTTTTGCCATAGCTTCTCCTTTCGTAACTGAGAATGTACAGGCAAAAGACAAATTCCAATTACTCTTTCTACATTTCTATTGTAACAATCCAATAATAGAAAAACAAGAAGATTGGACGTTTCTGCCGTTAACATTCTCCTGGGCCGCACTGTTCCCCATGTCTCAGTATCCAGCTAAACGGCGCTGTATTGTCACGAAGACCCGTAACAGAGCGCCGGTACTTAGGCCGTGTCCTTTGCGGCCTTACGTGTCCGCTGCGCTATGTTCCGAGCGTAAGCGTGGTCGCCGGGATAATACAGCGCCGTTGTAGCGGACGTTTGAACACAAATGAACAGTAGCATTTAGATGCTTTGTTTCTCCATCAAACTGAACATGAATTTCGCAGCCGAACGGCCATGAATTTCTGAAAGGGATACAAGATATCTGTTTCCCATCGAGCGTATGAATCTCCTGGACGGATCCGCTCTGATCTGTTGATGTAAGCGCATTATACTTCAGTTCCCGGCAGAAAACAAGAGGCGCGGCTCGGAAGTCTTACAAATGGTAAGAATTTCAAGCTGCGCCGATTTGTGTTCTGGACTATTCAGGCCTGTTTCCGGTATCCAGCTGTCAAGGCGGTGTGTTGTCACGAAGGCCCGTAGCAGAGCGCCGGGACAACACACCGCCTTTACAGCGGCCCCCCGGAAACAAATGAACTATATCCCTCTTCCCGCTATGAAAGATCATCGAATTATGCTAGAATGGTTTTACCAGGAGGTCTGTTATGAAAAGAAAGAGAGCTGCCGCTGCTGTCATGCTCGCACTTTTGGCTGGCGTGACGGCCTATGGCATACACAGCCTGAGAGAATGGATTGAAGCGGACCAGGATGAAGGCAAAGTTGTTCTGGAGGAAGAAATGGCTAACAGCAGCGGGGATGACAATACAGAGGCCGGGAACGGTGAATCATATGCAAACGGAGCGGCTGAGGATGGAGAAGCAGAAGATCAGTGGGAAAAGGGGTATGATCTTCCGATCAGCGATGGGGACAGAGCAGAGGCGGAATCGGACTGCAGAGCAGTGATGGACTCTGTTTCGGACTTGTATCAGCGGGCTGCTGCGGGAGTGGAAGCAGGATCAGATGTGGTCCTGACAGATGAAATGCTGGAACAGATGAAAGCAGTCATTGGAAAAACAGGAGTTTCGGCCCTTACATCGGAGGCCTATTCTGTTATGGAAAACTATGAGCAGATGGACCGGTTCCTGAGGGACAGCATGGCAGAAAAAGAAGGAACGGCTGTGCTGTATGAGATTTCATCCGGAGGCAGTGTTGGTAGAAGAGAATATACATTTGACGGAGAAGAGATGTATCTTCTGTCTGTAGATGGCGTCTGGAACAGCAGTGGTCAGCCGGTTATCTCTTATATTTCCCTCAGCAGGATCCGACAGTGGGACTATACGGGGAAAGGCTGGTTCGGCTATGAACTGTGCGTGCCCCAACCGCCGGAGGTCAGCGAGATTGTGGACGGCAGCAGGCTGCTGCGGGTCCTGCCTATGTCAGAAGAGAACAGAGAACTTTCTGAAAAATATGTCTCTGCCATTGGATATCAGGGAAACAATCTCCTTTGTTCCAACTGGGATGCAGAAAACATGGAAGTATTGGATTACAATGGCTTATATGAGTATCTGTATGCAATGAAATACGGGGAACGGTATGATCCGGGCGAGGACAGGACGGAGATCCCGGCAGCGGATTTTGAGAGCCTGATCACGGAATATCTGCCTGTCTCAGCGGAGCAGCTCAGAGAGTGGGCGTCCTATGATGATGAAGAAGGAACATATGCGTGGGCCAGTATTGTATGTAGTTATACACCATCCACTTTCAGTTTATCTCTGCCTGAAGTGACGGCAGTCCGGGAGAATGAGGACGGCACTATGACGCTGACAGTAGACGCTGTAAATGAGAAGGTATCTTATGATGACACGGTGATCACTCATGAATTGACCATCCGTCCTGAAGACGACGGAAGTTTTCAGTATTTGGGAAATAAAATACGAAACGGGGGGATACAGGATATACCTGAGTATCAGTACCGTATAAAATAAGAGGACGGGAAAACAGTTTTTAAAAGGTGTGATGAAGCAGACATGTTGAAAAAAGTTTTAAAGATCATTTTGATCGTTGCTGCTGTCAGTGCAGCGGTCCTTTTCGTTTTATATGGAATTTTTATTTATGTATTGAACTATATGGTACATACCGTTGACCGTCAGGAATCCCCTGACGGTCAGTATTCCATTCTGCTCCAGTCTGTAGGGTCTCCCGTGTTTTTCAGCGCGGCAGACGGCAGGCTGGTGCTGAGGGAAGGAAAAAAAGTAATTGTGAAATATGATTTCAGCCTGTATGATGACGGCGGCTCGATCAGACCTTCCGTATGGCAGGTAGACTGGGAAGAGAATCAGGTTGTGGTGATCCTTTCCGGAGCGGAGCAGGACGATATGCAGATCACCCTGGGATTTGACGGGGCGGCAGACAGCAAGTCCGTCAGCTCTGAAAGGGATGAAGACAATATGCAGCAGGAGGACAGCGCTGCCGGAGATGAGACGGAAGAAGGAACCGGCGGAAACGGAGCGGCAGGAGGAGGCAGTCATTACTATATGCAGGGAGACGGCGGAAGAGATGAGAGTATGGATCCCGGCACGGGCAGTCTGCAGGGGAGCGACGATCTCTCAGAGTATTATCAGAAGATCAGAGACGGATATATGGCTGTCTATGACAGGATCTTCCGGGAGCAGGACGACAGTTTCTTCGAGAGTTATGATGCAAAAGGAAATCTTCGGATCATCCTTCATGAAGATGACAGGAAGGTGGAGTATCTGATGTATGACCGGGAGTCTGAAAACGGGAAATGTGGACTGTATGTATATTATTCTGTTCAGAAGAATGAAGACGGATCCTGGTCGCCTGCGGACGCTCGGATCCTGGATATGTACGCGTGGGTCTACGACTCTGGAGCCGTGATCAGCAGCGGCAAGACTGCCTGGGCGTATCCAGGCACAGAGGAGTATCGGGAAGCCACGGGAGAATAGATTGTCTCCGGGAGGGTTTTATGATAAACTATGGAAAAATCAGATGATAAGACAGGGAGGAAATTATGCCAGTTTTTGATTTTAACAGTACACCGGATACAGAAAAACATTCTGTATGTACCTATGAAATATTTTATTCCAACGAATCACAGCCTTCCGCAGAACATCCCATCCTTGTGCTGGATAACAGCAGAGGAAAACTGGGCCATCATTCCAGCGGCATGTTCACCAATCCGGTCAAGCGGACGGCGTTCGAAGTTCAGACGGAAGAAGGGACGGTCAGCGCGGATATCCTGCAGCTTGACGCGAGATTTGTCAGTCTTCTGAAATGGCTGGGAGAGAACCATATCAATGTGCGGCTTTCCGGCGCTGAGCGGGAGGACGGTTATGCAGTGTACAAGATACGGGAGATCGCATTCGGAGGAGGAAAAAAGCTTTCCGCTGAAGATGGTTTCCTCCAGTTTATGATCGAGCGTTTGCTTTCCAGCGACGCACCAACCGAAGAGTTGCCAGATGAAGACGAGGAAGAATCCGGGGACAGCATGAAACTGACAAGTATCCAGAGTATTACAGACTTTATTACCTGTGCGGGAAGAACACTGCCGGATAATATCAGGCTCTGGGCAAGAAGAAATCTGGCGGTAGCCAAGTCTCACGAAGTTTCTCAGGAAGAGAGGCGCCATGCTCAGAGAGCTCTGTCCATTATGATGAATATTCAGTGGAAGGGAAACTATTTCGAGGCGATTGATCCAGATGAGGCCAGGAGAATACTGGATGAGGAACTCTATGGGATGGAACAGGTGAAGCAGAGGATCATTGAGACGATCATTCAGATCAACCGTACTCACACGCTGCCGGCTTATGGACTTCTGCTGATCGGCCCGGCAGGGACAGGAAAGTCCCAGATTGCCTATGCGGTGGCGAGGATCCTGAAGCTGCCATGGACCACCCTCGATATGAGTTCCATCAACGATCCCGAACAGCTGACAGGAAGCTCCCGAATCTATGCCAATGCAAAGCCGGGGATCATTATGGATGCGTTCTCCATGGCGGGAGAGTCCAATCTGGTGTTTATTATCAATGAGCTGGACAAGGCGGCTTCCGGCAAAGGAAACGGCAACCCGGCTGATGTCCTTCTGACTCTGCTGGATAACCTTGGATTTACTGACAATTATATTGAGTGTATGATTCCTACGGTAGGTGTTTATCCCATTGCAACAGCCAATGATAAGGACCAGATCAGCGCTCCCCTCATGTCAAGATTTGCGGTGATCGAGATCCCTGATTATACTCCCGAGGAGAAGAAGGTGATCTTTTCCAGATTTGCTCTTCCGAAAGTGCTGAAGAGGATCGGTATGCGGGAGGATGAATGTATCCTGACACCCGATGGATTGGATGCGGTTATCGATCTGCACAGAAATACCAGCGGGATCCGTGATCTGGAACAGGCGGCGGAGCACATCGCGGCGAACGCTCTGTACCAGATTGAAGTGGGACATGTGAAATCAGTGGCTTTTGATGCTGCGATGGTGAGAGAGCTGCTGTCCTGAACATACCCGTAGTTTGTATCTCAAATAATACAAGACTTTGTTAAAAAAATCACTAGGAAAATATTTTCTCCCATGGTATCATAAATAAGAAAAAAGTACAGGAACGATGTGCCTGGAAAAATTAAAAAATGATAGTTATGGAGGAAAAAACGTTGAAGTACGCAGACGCAAATGTAATCAAGATCAAACATGCGGTTTTGGAAGAGGTAGCGCGGCTTGCATTTGACGGAGAGCTTGAGGAGCGCAAGGATGAAATTCCCTTTAAACTGATCCCGGGACCTACACCCCAGTTTCGCTGCTGTATCTACAAAGAAAGGGAAATCATCAGGCAGCGTGTCCGGCTGGCGGAGGGGAAAGCGCCGGGAGTGACGGATGACGGTAATGTGATCCAGGTGATCAACTCAGCTTGTGAGGACTGTCCGATTTCCAGCTATACGGTTACAGAGAACTGTCAGAACTGCCTTGGCAAGGCGTGTATGAATGCATGTAAGTTTGGAGCAATCGAGATGGGACGCCACCGTACTCATATTGATCCGTCAAAATGTAAGGAGTGCGGAAAATGTGCGGATGCCTGTCCATATAATGCTATTGCTCATCTGAAGAGACCTTGTAAGTTCAGCTGTCCGGTTGATGCGATCTCTTATGACGAGTATGGTATTTCCGTGATCGACGATGAAAAGTGTATCCGCTGCGGAAAATGTATCCACAGCTGTCCTTTTGGTGCAATCGCTTCCAAAACATACATGGTACCTGTGATCAAGGCGATTCAGTCCGGAAAGCATGTTTATGCCATGCTGGCGCCGGCTACAGAGGGCCAGTTCGGTGCAGAGATCACGATGGCCAGCTGGAAAAAGGCTATGAAAGAGATTGGTTTTACAGATTTTGTAGAAGTTGGACTTGGGGGAGATCTTACTGCAAAATCCGAAGCAGAGGAGTGGCGTGAAGCTTATGCAGAAGGCAAGAAGAAAGTGACTTCCTGCTGTCCGGGATTTGTCAATATGGTTCGGAAGCATTTCCCGGAACTGAGCGATGCAGTTTCAACTACAGTATCTCCTATGTGCGGTGTTTCCCGTATGATCAAGGCGAAGGATCCGGATGCTGTAACTGTATTTATCGGGCCCTGTATTGCGAAGAAGTCTGAGGTAGTGGATCAGAAGATCGAGGGGAATGCGGATTATGCCATGACATACAGTGAGATTCGCGCAATGATGAGAGCGAAGGGAGTATCGCTGGAGCCGGTGGAGAATACATATCAGGAAGCATCTGTATTTGGAAAGAGATTCGGAAACTCCGGCGGTGTTACCGCAGCAGTTCTGGAAAGCCTGAAAGAGTCCGGAAATAATGTTGATATCAAGGTCTGCAAGGCCAACGGCGCTGCAGAATGTAAGAAAGCTCTTCTGCTCATGAAGGTGGGCAGACTTCCGGAAGACTTTATCGAAGGTATGGCATGTGACGGCGGATGTGTGGGCGGCCCCAGTTCCTTTAAGGATCAGATGATGGCAAAGAAATCCAGAGACGCTCTGATCAAGGAGGCGGATGACAGAGGAATCTATGACAACCTGAGCAATTATGATGAGGATTCCTTCTCCATGCACAGATAAGATTTTGTCTGCTTAGTTTATAGGATTATTAAATATAAAGTTGTACTGTTTTTTGCGATGAAAAGCAGTATAACTTTATATTTTTACATAAAAACAAGTTTTTATATTTAGAAAAAATATGAATTGTATTGAAAGTTGTTCTGTTGTATAGTTTATTTGTAATGATATTCTATTGAAATGACGGTCAGTTGCCGGTACAGATGAAAGGCACCAGTAATTTATGGCCGGGAAAGGATAGCGGATGAGCAAAAAATATGAAGAGATCATCCTGTGGGTGCAGAAGCAGATTGATAGTGGCGTTCTCCGCTATAAAGACAAACTTCCGCCGGAGAAGGATCTCATGGAGAAGTTTAACGTCAGCCGCCAGACGGTCCGCCGGGCGCTGAAGACGCTTGGGGACGAGGGCGTAGTGGAGAGCCGCCGGGGCAGCGGTACATATGTCTGTGAGAAGAAGAGAGTCCGTTCCGGAAGAGAGGTCAGGATTGCGGCTATGCTCACATGTGCAGATACGTACATTTTTCCATCCATACTGAAAGGAATGGAAGAGATCTTTTCCGAGGCGGGTTGTGTACTGCAGATCTCAGTGACGGACAACGCGGTGGAAAAGGAACGGATGATACTCAGAGAGTTCCTCCGGAACCGCTCGATCGATGGGCTGATCGCGGAAACAGTGCGCAGCGGCCTGCCGAATCCCAATCTGGAGCTGTACCGGGAAATGGAAAAGGCTGGTATTCCGGTCCTGTTCATCAACAGTTTCTACCGGGAGCTGGACTGCCCTCATGTGAGCATGGATGACAGCAGGGCAGGTTATCTGGCGGCCAGACATCTGCTGGAGTGCGGGCATACAAGGATAGGCGGTATCTTCAAGGCTGACGATGGCCAGGGACATCTCCGTTATGCCGGGTATACCCGGGCGCTTATGGAAAGGGACATCAAAGTGAAAGGAAGCAATATCATATGGATGGATTCGGAAGAAATCCATGAGATGGAGGGCGAGGGCAGCAGGATCCTGAAAAGACTGGAGGATTGTACGGCCTGTGTCTGCTACAACGATGAGATTGCATACCGGCTTGTGTCTCTTTTAAGAAATGAGGGAAAGAGGATACCTGACGATCTGTCGATTGTAGGAATAGATAATTCAAGTCTGGCGCGGTTCTGTATGGTTCCCCTGACTTCAGTGAACAACCCGGCGGAAGAGCTGGGAAGGACAGCGGCGGAACAGATGATCCGGTGTGTGACAGGAGGGGAACCTATGGAGACAATAGAACTCAAACCGGAGCTGGTAATCCGGCAGTCCGTGCGTGTAGTCAGTGAGCTGAGTTGATCAGGAAATGACAGACGGAACGGACAGAAAGGCGGATGAAATGAAGGGAGCAGAAAGGAGAAGATATCATGCTGGAACAGCTAAAGAAAGAAGTATATGAGGCGAACATGCTTCTGCCGAAGTATGGTCTTGTAACATTTACATGGGGAAATGTAAGCGGGATTGACAGAGAAAAGGGACTTTTCGTCATTAAGCCAAGCGGCGTGGAATATGAGAAGCTGACGCCCGATGATATGGTAGTGGTGGATCTGGAAGGAAATAAAGTTGAGGGAAGGTATAACCCGTCTTCCGACACACCCACCCACGTGGTGCTGTACAACCGTTTCCCTCAGATCGGAGGCGTGGTGCATACCCATTCATCCTGGGCAACCAGCTGGGCCCAGGCCGGGAGAGATATCCCTTGTTATGGAACAACCCATGCGGACTATATGTATGGAGAGATCCCCTGTGTCCGTAATCTGACAAGGGAGGAGATCGAGGAAGCATATGAGAGAAATACAGGAGTCCTGATCGCTGACGAATTTGAACTGCGTCACAAGGACTACAATGCGGTCCCGGCTGTGCTCTGCAAGAATCATGGTGTTTTTACCTGGGGAAAGGATGCTCACGAGGCGGTACATAATGCCGTAGTAGTGGAAGAGGTGGCGAAGATGGCGGCCAGATGTGAGATGATCAATCCAGAAGTGCAGCCGGCTCCTCAGGAACTTCAGGATAAGCACTATTACAGAAAACACGGGGCAAATGCTTATTACGGCCAGAAACTTACAAGTTTTGAATAAAAATTATAGATTCAGGAGGAAAAAATAATGCTGAAAAGAAAAAATTACAAATTCTGGTTCTGCACCGGATCGCAGGACCTGTACGGAGACGAATGCCTTGCACTTGTGGCAGAACATTCCAGGATTATCGTGGACAGGCTCAATGAGTCCGGTGTACTCCCATATGAGGTGGTGTGGAAGCCTACTCTGATCACAAATGAGCTGATCCGCAGAACGTTCAACGAGGCCAATATGGACGAGAACTGTGCCGGCGTCATCACATGGATGCACACATTTTCACCGGCAAAGTCCTGGATCCTTGGTCTTCAGGAATACAGAAAGCCGCTGCTTCATCTGCATACTCAGTTCAACCGTGAGATTCCCTATGATACCATTGATATGGATTTCATGAATGAGAATCAGTCTGCTCACGGCGGCCGCGAGTTCGGGCACATTTTCACAAGGATGGGAATCGAACGCAAGGTGGTGGTCGGACACTGGTCTGACAGCAGAGTGCAGGAGAAGATTGCGTCATGGATGCGTACGGCTGTGGGCGTGATCGAGAGCAGCCATGTCCGTGTTATGAGAGTTGCCGATAATATGAGAAATGTGGCCGTGACGGACGGAGACAAGGTGGAGGCTCAGATCAAATTCGGCTGGGAGGTAGACGCCTACCCGGTAAATGAGATCGCAGAAGCTGTGGAAGATGTCAAAGACGGGGAGGTCAATGCGCTGGTAGATGAATACTATGACACTTATGATATCCTCCTTGAAGGAAGGGACCCGGAGGAGTTCCGCCGTCATGTAGCTGTACAGGCACAGATCGAGATCGGGTTCGAGCGTTTCCTGGAGGACAAAAACTATCAGGCTATCGTTACACACTTCGGTGATCTGGGCAGCCTGAAGCAGCTGCCAGGACTTGCCATCCAGAGACTTATGCAGAAAGGATACGGTTTCGGAGCAGAAGGAGACTGGAAGACCGCGGCTATGCTCCGCATCATGAAGATCATGACAGAAGGCATGAAAGACGCGAAGGGTACCTCATTTATGGAGGATTACACTTATAATCTTGTTCCGGGGAAAGAAGGGATCCTTCAGGCACATATGCTTGAGGTGTGCCCGACCATCGCGGACGGTCCCATCAGCATAAAAGTACAGCCCCTTTCCATGGGGGACCGGGAGGATCCGGCACGTCTGGTATTTACGGCGAAGGAGGGCCCGGCGGTTGCGACATCGCTGATCGACCTGGGCGACCGGTTCCGCCTGATTATCAATAATGTAAACTGTAAGAAGACTGAGAAGCCTATGCCTAAGCTTCCGGTGGCGACAGCGTTCTGGACGCCGGAGCCGGATCTGGCTACAGGAGCAGAGGCATGGATCCTCAGCGGAGGAGCCCACCACACGGCATTCTCCTATGATCTGACAGCGGAGCAAATGGGAGACTGGGCAGACATGATGGGCATTGAGGCGGTGTTCATTGATAAGGATACCACTATCCGGGGACTGAAAAATGAACTGAGATGGAACGAGATCGCTTACAGGAAATAGGCATTTGCAGTTTTCACCCGAATCGCGGGGAAGCGTTAAGAAGATCAATGTTATAGGCATGAGGCCGGGAGGCATCCGGGAAGGACTCATGGCTTGGTGACAGGCAGGAGGCAGAAATGAGAAAGAGAGAAGAGATCAGAAGAGCAATAGAGGAAGGACAGGCAGTGCTGGGAATCGAGTTCGGATCCACAAGGATCAAGGCGGTGCTGATCGATGAGGACAGTTCGCCTGTGGCATCCGGAAGTTATGACTGGGAAAACAGATATGTGGATCACATCTGGACTTACGATATGGAGGATATCCAGAAAGGTCTTCAGGGCTGCTACCGTGCTCTGAAGCGTGATGTGGCGGAAAAATACGGAGTAAGACTGACTCGGCTGGCGGCAATGGGCGTCAGCGCCATGATGCACGGCTACCTGGCTTTTGACGGGGATGATCGTCTTCTTGTTCCTTTCCGGACATGGAGAAATACCATTACCGGCGAGGCTTCGGAGAAGCTGTCCGCTCTGTTTTCCTATCACATTCCGCAGAGATGGAGCATTGCCCACCTTTATCAGGCAATTCTGAACGGAGAGGAACATGTGAAGGATGTCCGGTTTATCACGACCCTGGCCGGGTATATACACTGGGTCCTTACCGGAGAAAAAGTGCTTGGCAGCGGTGACGCATCAGGCATGTTCCCCATAGATACGGTTACGAAGGATTATAATGCGCGGATGCTGGATCAGTTTGATGATCTGGTGGCGGAGAAGGGGCTCCCGTGGAAAATCCGCGATATTCTGCCCAAAGTCCTTCTGGCAGGGGAGGACGCCGGAAAACTGACGAAAGCGGGCGCTCTGTTCCTGGATCCGGAAGGGGAACTGGAAGCAGGCGTCCCGCTGTGCCCGCCGGAAGGTGACGCCGGGACCGGGATGGCAGCTACCAACAGTGTGGCGGTCCGTACCGGCAATGTGTCTGCCGGGACAAGCGTGTTTGCCATGGCTGTTCTTGAGAAAGAGCTGTCACGGCCATATGAGGAGATTGATCTGGTCACAACCCCATCCGGAGATCTGGTAGCCATGGTCCACTGTAATAACTGCACCTCGGATCTGAACGCATGGGCAGGGCTGTTCAAAGAGTTTGCCGACTGTATGGGCATGGATGCGGATATGGACCGTATATTCTCTGTCCTGTACAACAAGGCGCTGGAGGGAGACGCAGACTGCGGCGGACTGCTGGCGTACAACTATTTTTCCGGAGAGCATATCACCGGGTTTGAGGAAGGAAGGCCTCTGTTTGTCCGCTCGCCTGAGAGCCGGTTTGATCTGGCCAACTTCATGAGAGTACATCTGTATACATCGCTGGGCGCCCTGAAGACCGGCATGGACATCCTGCTGAAAAAGGAGGATGTAAAACTGGACAAAATGATGGGACACGGAGGACTGTTCAAGACGAAGGGGGTAGGTCAGAGGATCCTTGCAGCGGCCATTGACACACCGGTCTGGGTGATGGAGACCGCAGGTGAAGGCGGCGCATGGGGAATCGCTCTGCTGGCGGATTATATGGTGCGCAGAGAGTCAGGAGAGACCCTTACCGCCTATCTGGCTGACAAAGTCTTCCGCGACGCAGTGGGAACCGGCATGGATCCGGTTCCGGAGGATGTGGAAGGTTACGAGAAGTTTATGGAGAAATACCGCGAGGGGCTTGTGATCGAACGGGCGGCGGTAGATGCGGGTATTTGATTCCCGGTTTGATATCTGACATACATTGATACGGCCTGTCAGTGGCAGAAGGCGGATCATGGACATGATCTATGTGAACTTTCTGCTGCTGACAGGCCAATTGTTTTTGAGAGTCAGTGGTAGGCGGAGATGTTTATCTTTATTCCGGCTTCAGTCGCATATTTCGCTCAGCGGCCGGATGCTGTACCCCATTTCTTCCCATTTCGTCAGCAGTTCATCCATGATCTCGGCATTGGTGCTGCTGGTGCTGTGGAGCAGAACAATGGCGCCTGGGTGGATCCTTCCCAGCAGTTTGTCAAAGGCTTCCTCCCTGGAGGGCTGGTCATCCTGGTACCAGTCCACATAAGCCAGACTCCAGAAAAAGGTCTTGTAGCCCAGTTCCTGCGCCATCTTAAGATTCGTTTCACTGTATTTTCCCTGAGGCGGCCGGTAGAACTTTGTCATTTCCTGGCCGGTTGCTTCTTTGTAGGCGTTCTCTACATATTCCAGTTCTTCCTGAAAGGTCTCTACAGTGGAGATCTGCGACATATCCGGGTGATGCCAGGTGTGATTGCCAACGGTGTGCCCTTCTTCCGCCATGCGTCGGATCAGTTCCGGTTCTGAGTCTATGTATGTGCCGACCACGAAGAAAGTAGCGGAGACATTGTGCTTTTTCAGCGCGTCCAGGATGGGATCTGTGTTTCCGTTTTCATAACCTGCGTCGAAGGTAAGATACAGGACCTTTTCTTCCGTGTCCTCTGCGTAATAGGCGTCATACTGAGCCAGTTCCTGGATCGTGGCGTTGCCAACGGGCGTACATCCTTCCTCCTGGAAACTGAGTCCCCAGTTTCCTTCTGCGGAAACTGCTACAGACATATTATTGCTTTTGCTGCCGTATTGATTTGAAATGTATCCGACAGCTGCTCCGGCGGCATAGAAGCAGATAAAGAGCAGAAGCGTGAAAGCGGCGCCTCGGGTAAGGATATATTTTTTCAGAAAGGGAAGGGCCTTATTGTAAATGAGTCTGGATAACGTTTTTTTCATAGATTTTGCACGGTTTTCTGTTTTGTAGATATATATGAGAAAACAGGGAAAAACATGCGTATCGCCATTGGATGTGAGTGGACATTTGAAAGAAAGAGTGATAAAGTGTTAGAGGAAATTCAGTAAGAAACCACAGGAGAGTGCAGAATGGAAAGAGCAGTCTTATTTTTTGACATAGACGGGACAATCTTGAGCGAGATAACCCGTACAGTGCCTGAAAGTGCTGTGACAGCCCTGAAGGCGGCTCAGGCGGCGGGACACCTGCTGTTTATCAATACAGGGAGGACGGTGAGCAGTCTTCCGGCAGAGATAACCCGGATCGGATTCGACGGCTATCTGTGCGGATGCGGAACATATCTGATCTTCCGGGATCAGCTCATATTCTCACGGTCCATTGATGAAAAGAGAGGCAGAGCGATCATTCGGAAGGCGGGCGAGTGCAACGTGGGCTGTGTGGCCGAAGGAATCGAAGACGTCTACTTCCCGGAGAGGATGACCCGGTTCGATGATATGGAGCAGTCCAGGAGATATTTCCGGAACAGGGGAATGGGAATAGAGAAACCTCTCGAGCGGGGCGGATTTACTTTTGATAAAGTGTTTATCTACAGTGATGACAGAAGTGATCTGGACAGATTTTTTGCCTTTGTCTCGGAAGATATGGATGTCATAGACCGGGGCGGCGGAGCCTATGAGATCGTCCAGAAGGGATATTCCAAGGCTACGGCCTGCGAATATATTTTAAAGAAACTGGACATCCCAAAGGAAAGGGCTTATGTGTTCGGCGACAGCGGCAATGACCTGCCGATGTTTGAATATGCGGATCACGCTATCGCTATGGGAAAACATGCGGCTGTCCTTGAACCATATACTGAGTTTGTGACGCGGACCGTAGAGGACGGCGGCATCGCCTATGCGCTCCGGCATTATGGACTGATCAACTGATTGGAGCAATACGGTTTGCAGTATTATTGAAATACAGGCAGTAAAGAAAGAAGGCAGAGTGATTTATGAGGATTTTTGTTTATAATTACAGAGAGTTTGACGAGGCAGAGTATTTTCAGAAGTTTTCAAAGGAGTACGGTGTGGAACTGGGGATCACGACGGAACTTCCTACTCTGGAAAATGCTCATCTGGCCGCAGGGTATGAGTATATCAGTATCATCACTTCTAAGATAGACGCCCGGCTTATGGAGCGGTTTCATGAGATTGGGGTGAAGATGATCTCCACCCGTACCGTCGGGTTTGATCATGTGGATTTGGATGCAGCAAGAAAGTTCGGAATTCAGGTAAGCAACGTGTCTTATTCTCCGGAGTGTGTGGCTGACTATACAGTTATGCTCATGCTTATGTCTGTCAGGAAGATGAAGCGGATCATGCAGCGGGAGGAGATCAATGATTTTTCACTGCCCGGTATCCAGGGAAGGGAGCTCCCTAACTTTACAGTGGGCGTTCTGGGAACAGGAAGAATCGGACGCTCGGTGATCCGTGATCTGTCTGGTTTTGGCTGCAGGATCCTGGCCTATGATAAGTATGAGAACGAGTCTGTGAAAGCACATGCCCAGTATGCAGATCTGGAGACTATTTTCCGTGAGTGCGACCTGATCACCCTCCATATGCCTCTGGAAGAGGAAAATTTCCATCTCCTGGACGAAGACGCTTTCAGGAAAATGAAAGATGGTGTTGTGATCGTCAATACTGCAAGAGGAGGACTGATCGATACCAAGGCGCTGATCAGCGCACTGGAATCAGGCAAGGTAGGCGCTGCAGGTCTTGATGTGATCGAAGATGAGTTTGGAATGTATTATTATGACTTGAAATCCGATGTGCTGAGCAAACGGGATCTCTATATCCTCAGAGGATTCCCTAACGTGATCGTGACGCCCCATATGGCATTCTATACTGATCAGGCAGTCAGCGATATGGTAAAACATTCTATTGAGAGCTGTATGCTGAGAGCAGAGGGAAAGGAAGATCCGTGGGCAGTTCTGTGAGTTGTCAAAGATGGGAGAAAAAGGGACAGGTACTTTTTTCTCCCATTTTCAGAATTTTCTGTAAACAAGGAAAAGTACCTGTCCCGGAACAGATTGTTTATACAAGGGCTGTACCTGTGAAAAAGTTAATATCGGTAGGATAAACATAACTGTCGCCGATGGATTTCAGCAGGACAACATTCAGATTTCCATTCAGATTTTTCTTATCCAGTTTTATGGCTCCTGTCAGATCGGACAGCGGCAGTCCGCAGGAGAACGGAAGACCGTAGATTTTAAGAGCTTTCTGGATCTTTTCGGCACAGCCGGGCTCGGTCAGGCCTTTTTCTTCTGACATTTTTGTAATCTGGAACATGCCGATCCCCACGGCTTCTCCGTGGCTCTCTCTGTTGTAATGATAATACTGCTCGATGGTGTGTGCCAGAGTATGTCCGAAGTTCAGAAGCATTCGTTCACCTGTGTCGAACTGATCGGCCTCAACTACAACTCGCTTGATATCCACACATCTGGAGATGACGGATACCAGATCAGGCTTCAGGTCTTCGAAGGAACTGCGGCTGCACAGAGTTTCGAAGAGCTCTGCATCCTTGATACATCCGTATTTGATGACTTCACCCATGCCGTCACTGATAAAATGCGCGGGGAGAGTGTTCAGCACATCCGGGTCGATCAGGACCAGTTTCGGATGGAAGAAAGCGCCCACAAGATTTTTCCCTTCCGGCAGATCCACGGCCACCTTGCCGCCAACGGATGAATCCACCTGTGCCAGGAGAGAAGTTGGGATCTGTACCAGTTTGACTCCACGCAGATAACTGGCCGCGGCAAAGCCTGCGAGATCACCGATGACTCCTCCGCCCAGCGCGATGACCAGGTCGCTCCGGGTCAGCCCCGCTTCCAGAAATGCCGAATATATCCTGGGAAGAGTATCGAAACTTTTGGTAGGTTCTCCGTGGGGAAGAACAAGGCTGTGACACTCATATTCTTTGAGAGAATCCGTAACGGTTTTACCATATAAGGGGAATACATTGTCGTCGGAAACGATCATGATCCGTTTTCCGTGAAATACCTGGGAAATGTATTCTCCCGCTTTTGCAAGAATCCCATTTTGGATAAAAATGGGATAGGAGTTCTCACCTAAATTAACAGTTAATTTCATAATTATTCTCCTTTGGTCAGAAAATGCCGGGAAAAAGAATCTGTTCCCTTTTCCGGAAATTTACAGAATTTTACCTACAACTTCTGCAATCTGCTTCACCTGTTTCAGCAGGGTATCGTATTTCTCCGGCTTCAGTGACTGGGCGCCGTCGCAGAGTGCACATTCCGGATTGTTATGGACTTCGATCATGAGTCCGTCTGCCCCGGCTGCTACAGCGGCTTTGGCCATAGGTTCTACAAGCCACCATTTACCGCCGGCGTGGCTGGGATCGATGACAACAGGCAGATGTGTCTTCTTGTGGAGGACGGGGATGCTCTGCAGGTCAAGGGTATTTCTTGTATATGTTTCGAAGGTGCGGATTCCGCGCTCGCAGAGGATGACATTTTCGTTTCCGGACGCCATGATATACTCTGCGGACATGATCCATTCTTCGTAGGTGGCGTTGAGTCCGCGCTTCAGAAGGATGGGACGGTCTACCTGTCCCAGCTGTTTGAGCAGGTCAAAGTTCTGCATATTGCGGGCGCCGATCTGGATCAGGTCCACCTTCTCGTTGAAAACATCCAGGTACTGAGGAGACATGAGCTCGGTGACGATGGGAAGTCCCACTTCCTCTTTTACTTTGCAGAGGATATCGAGTCCTTCCAGTCCCAGTCCCTGGAAGGAATAGGGGCTTGTCCTGGGCTTGAATGCTCCGCCGCGGAGCAGGTTAGCCCCTGAGGCTTTGGCTGCCTTCGCGATCTCCAGCACCTGCTCGAAAGATTCTACAGAACAGGGGCCGGCGATCAGTCCCATGTGGCCTCCGCCGATCTTTACGCCGGATACGTCGATGATGGAATCCTCCGGGTGAAATGCACGGTTTGCCAGCTTATATGGCTCCTGTACATGCATGACTTTGTCCACGCTGCTGTCAACTTCGAACAGTCTGGGATCCAGACGGGTGGTATCGCCGATGCAGCCGATGATGGTCATTTCTGTACCGCGGACCACGTGAGTGTCAAGTCCACGGTTTTTTACAAGGTTTTCCACTCGGGTAATATTTTCTTCCGTGGTGTGTGGTTTTAGCACAATGATCATTTCAGTATTCCTCCAATATGAAAAATATGATAATATAGTTCAAGAATAAGTTCGCACTGTAAAATTTTAACTATTTAAAGTGCGAAAACATAAATATCATAAAACATCGATAACCGAATGTCAACGGTTTTCCGAATGGCGCGGACTGAACTGTTACTGCAAAGGGATGAAAGAGGGAAAAGATGAAAAAGAATACTTCATATACAATACGTAGAGTAAAAAGACTTCCGGTCATACTGATCGGGGAGGGACTACTGGTAGGAGCAGTGGGAGGGCTTGCGGTTCTCTTGTACCGGCTGGCTCTGACCCTGGCAGGAAACTGGCTCAATGAGATCCTCACCTTTATAAATGGAAGTCCTGCTCGTATTGCAGGCTGGTTCCTCGTACTGCTCCTGATGGCGGTACTTGTGGGAAAGCTTGTGAAATGGGAGCCCATGATCTCGGGAAGCGGAATTCCGCAAGTAGAGGGAGAAATACTCGGAAAGCTGCCGGAGAATTGGAAAAAAGTACTGCCTGCTAAGTTCCTGGGAGGCTTTCTTTGCATTCTGGGCGGATTATCGCTTGGACGTGAGGGCCCGTCTATCCAGCTGGGAGCCATGACCGGACAGGGAATCGCCCGGGTGCTGGACCGGGGGAAAACAGAGGAACATTATCTGATGACCTGTGGAGCCAGCGCCGGTCTGGCAGCGGCATTTCACGCGCCTCTGGCAGGCATGATGTTCGCCCTGGAGGAAATCCACAAAGGATTTTCAGCCAGCATCCTTGTGGCTGTGATGACCGCTTCCGTGACGGCTGACTTTATTTCCTCTCACATCATCGGCATTGATCCGGTCTTTCAGTTTCAGCTGGTTCACGAGCTGCCCCAGGATCACTACTGGATGATCCTGGTCCTGGGAGTGATCCTGGGTATCCTGGGCGCCTTCTATAACTGGTTTATGCTTACTGCTCAGAAGCTGTACAAGAAGTCTGCATTCCTGGGGGTGACCGGAAGGATCGTGATCGCATTTCTTGCAGCCGGAATCATGGGGCTGATCATGCCGTCAGTGCTGGGCAGCGGGAATAATCTGATTGTCTCGCTGACTGCCGGAGAGATGACCCTGGGACTGATTCTGGTGACATTTGTGGTCAAACTTGCATTCTCGGCAGTAAGTTTCGGCTCTGGGGCGCCGGGAGGTATTTTTTTCCCGCTGCTGATCCTGGGAGCCATGATCGGCGGGGCATTTGCTCTGACCGGAGTGGAGTTCTTCGGACTGGATCCAATTTATATCAACAACTTTGTGCTGCTGGCTATGGCAGGTTATTTTACAGCGATAGTGCGGGCGCCTATTACAGGGATCATTCTTCTCTTTGAAATGTCCGGCACTGTGGATCAGATGCTGTCTCTTGCCATTGTATCTGTGACGGCTTATATTACGGCTACGCTGCTGAAGTCCCGGCCCATTTACGAGAGTCTGCTGGACCGCATCCTGGATGGAAAGCGGGATGAAAACCGCGAAAACAGTCCGGGAGGTCAGAAAGTACTGAACGAATTTGTGATCATGAGCGGATCAGCGCTGGAAGGGAAAAAAGTAATGGATGTAGAGTGGCCCGGACGGTGTCTTCTTGTCGCATTGGAAAGGGAAGGAAAAGAGATGATTCCCCGGGGAAAGACCGGTTTGATGGCAGGAGACAGACTGACCGTCATATCAGATGAGAGAGATGCCGCATATGTACATGACAAATTGGAAAACTTATGTTATACTTCACTTTAGACGGCGCCGGAAGGGGTGAAGTTCTGCCCTTTTTTATGAAGAATCCGCTTTTTATAAAATATTAACCGGCGCGGGACTGAACAGTAACATAAAGGAGCCATACAGTTATGAAAAGAGTATTATTGAAGCTGAGCGGCGAGGCGCTGGCTGGAGAGAAGAAGACCGGATTTGACGAGGCTACATGCATCGGCGTGGCAAAGCAGGTAAAGCAGCTTGTGGACGATGGGATACAGGTTGCCATCGTGACCGGAGGGGGCAACTTCTGGCGCGGCAGGACCAGCGAGACGATCGACCGGACAAAGGCGGACCAGATCGGGATGCTTGCAACAGTGATGAACTGCATTTATGTATCTGATATTTTCCGCCATGTAGGGATGAAGACAGAAGTATTCACTCCTTTTGTATGCGGTGCGTTTACTACATTATTTTCCAAGGATGCGGCGCTGGCTGCCCTGGAAGAGGGAAAGGTGATCTTTTTTGCAGGCGGGACAGGCCATCCCTATTTTTCTACAGATACAGGAGCGGTTCTTAGAGCAATTGAGATTGAGGCAGACGCTATGCTTCTTGCGAAGGCCATCGACGGCATCTATGACAGCGATCCGAAGGTGAATCCGGCGGCTGTAAAATATGATGAGATCTCTATTCAGGAAGTGATCGATAAGAAACTGGCGGCTGTGGATCTGACCGCATCGATCCTCTGCCTTGAGAATAAGATGCCCATGCTGGTGTTTGGACTGAACGAAGAAAACAGCATCGTTGAGACCATGAGCGGCAATTTTACGGGAACAAAAGTCACAGTATAGGAGGAACATGACATGAATGAAAAAATAAAACCTTATGACGAGAAAATGACGAAGACGATCAACAACCTTGACGGAGAATTGGCTACTATCCGGGCAGGACGTGCAAATCCCCATGTGCTGGACAAGCTTAGCGTGGATTACTATGGAGCACCGACACCAATCCAGCAGGTGGCTAATGTGTCTGTTCCAGAGGCGCGTATGATCCAGATCCAGCCCTGGGAGAAGAGCATGCTTAAGGCGATCGAGAAGGCAATCCTGACGTCCGATATCGGTATCAACCCCACCAACGACGGAAATTCCATCCGGCTGGTGTTCCCGGAACTGACAGGTGAGCGGAGAAAAGAACTTGCCAAAGACGTGAAGAAGAAAGGCGAGGCAGCTAAGGTTGCAGTCCGCAATATCCGCCGGGACGGCAACGTTGCTTTCAAAAAGTTGAAAGGAACAGAGATCTCCGAGGACGGTATCAAGGATCTGGAAGACGAACTGCAGAAGATCACAGATAAGTACATTGAGAAAGTGGACAAGATGGTCGAGGCAAAATCAAAGGAGATCATGACAGTATAGACGGAAAAATATAACAGAAGGGGGCCTGTATTACCTGGCTTCCTTCTGTTTTCCGTGTAGAGAAACTGCATTTTCGTTACAGTTCAGTTTTCCGAATGGCGCTGGCTGAACTGTTCGTATTTAATCATTAAGAGAGGGAAGAATATGAAAGTACCGCAGCATATTGCCATTATACTGGATGGGAACGGCCGCTGGGCCAAGGCAAAAGGAATGCCGAGAAATTACGGTCACGCCCAGGGCAGCAAGAATGTGGAACGCATCTGTGAAGAAGCGTGGCGCATGGGAATTAAATATCTGACCGTTTACGCATTTTCCACAGAAAACTGGAGCCGTCCGAAGAGTGAGGTGGATGCACTGATGAGCCTGCTTCGGAATTATATGAAGACCTGTCTGAAGACGGCGGCGAAAAATGATATGAAAGTCCGTGTCATCGGAGATATCAGGCCGTTGGATGAGGATATTAAGAAGAGAATACGGGAGCTGGAGGAAGCAACAGTGAATAACGGCGGGCTGAACTTTACGATAGCCCTCAATTACGGAAGCCGTGACGAGATCACCCGCGCCGCCAGGAAGCTGGCCGCAGACTGTGCCGACGGAAAGCTGGATCCAGAGCAGATCGATGAAAAAGTTTTCGAGTCCTATCTGGATACCCACGGGATCCCGGATCCGGATCTGATGATCCGCACCAGCGGTGAGCAGCGGTTGTCGAACTACCTGCTCTGGCAGCTGGCATATTCGGAATTTTATTTTACAGATGTGCCATGGCCTGACTTTACGAAGGAAGAACTTGTCAAAGCAATAGAAGAATATAACCACAGAAAAAGACGTTTCGGCGGGGTAGAGGAGGAATCATAATGTTTAAAACAAGGCTGTTAAGCGGTATTCTGCTTGTGATCATCGCTCTGATCACCCTGATCATGGGAGGCAATCTCCTCTTTGCCGTCCTGCTGGCAATCAGCCTGATCGGTATGACCGAGCTCTATCGGGTTTTTTCAATGGAAAAGAAAGCTCCGGGGATCATAGGATATATTTTCGCTGTGGGCTATTATGCTCTCGTTTATTTTGAACCGATTCTGCCCGGGGAAAAGCTGAACTGGTTCATGCTGCTCTTTATGGCTTATCTGGTCTGCCAGATGGCGGTGCTTGTATTTGCCTACCCCAAATATAACACACAGCAGATTATGGCTGCTTTCTTCGGACTGTTCTATGTAGCGGTCATGCTGTCCTACATTTACCAGACAAGGATCCTGCCGGGCGGCGTCTACACAGTTTGGCTCGTGTTCGTCTGCTCCTGGGGATGTGATACATGCGCCTACTGCGTGGGAATGCTGATCGGAAAGCACAAGATGGCTCCCATACTGAGCCCGAAGAAATCGATCGAGGGCGGGATCGGAGGTATCCTTGGAGCCGCGCTTATCGGAGTGCTCTATGGACTGGCCATCAATTACTGGGGAGATGCCGGAGTAAATGTACTGTCCTATGCTCTGATCGGGGCTGCAGGAGGCGCAATCTCCCAGGTGGGCGATCTGGCAGCATCTGCTATTAAGAGATATCACAATATCAAGGATTACGGCACTTTGATTCCCGGACATGGTGGAATTCTGGACCGGTTTGACAGTGTGATCTTTACAGCGCCCATTATTTTTTATCTGGCTGTCTTATTCTGACTGTTCAGCGAAATATAATGAAAGAATAGCGTTGCTTATTTTTCTCCGTATCAGAATCGGATAGAATCAATAGGATCAAGAGGTGACTTATGAAGAAAATAGCAGTACTTGGTTCCACAGGTTCCATTGGCACTCAGACGCTGGAAATCGTGCGGACCAACGGCGATATACAGGTGACAGCCCTTGCGGCGGGAAGGAATATTACGCTTCTGGAGGAACAGATCCGGGAGTTCCGGCCCGGCCTGGCGGCTGTATGGGAGGAAGAACGGGCGGCGGAATTACGCGGCCGTGTCCGGGATCTGGATGTCAGAATCGTGTCCGGAATGGACGGACTGCTGGCAGTGGCGGCAGAGACGGATTCTGAGATCCTGGTGACTGCTATCGTGGGAATGATCGGGATCCTTCCTACAATCGAGGCAATTAAAGCAGGTAAGGATATTGCCCTTGCCAATAAGGAAACACTGGTGACGGCCGGACATATCATTATCCCGCTGGCAGAGGAATATCATGTGTCCATTCTGCCGGTTGACAGCGAGCACAGCGCCATATTCCAGTCACTCCAGGGCGGGCAGAGAAAGGCTCTTCACAAGATTCTGCTGACTGCCTCCGGCGGACCTTTCCGGGGAAAGAAGCGGGAAGAGTTGGAAAATATTCAGGTGGAAGATGCTCTGAAGCATCCGAACTGGTCAATGGGACGCAAGATTACCATTGATTCTTCTACCATGGTAAATAAAGGTCTGGAAGTCATCGAGGCAAAATGGCTGTTTGGAGTAAAAGTGGATCAGATCCAGGTGGTCGTGCAGCCGCAGAGTATTATCCATTCTATGGTGGAGTATGAAGACGGAGCGGTGATCGCCCAGCTGGGGACGCCGGATATGAAGCTGCCAATCCAGTATGCACTCTATTATCCGGAGAGAAGATATCTTCCGGGAGAGCGCCTTGATTTTGCAGCCCTGACGGAGATTACTTTTGAGAAGCCGGATATGGATACATTTTACGGACTGAAACTTGCCTATGATGCGGGAAGAAAGGGCGGATCGCTTCCTACCGTGCTCAATGCGGCAAATGAAAGAGCCGTGGCCATGTTTTTGGACAGGAAGATCCGCTATCTGCAGATCCCTGAGATCATCCAGGCATGCATGGAGGAACACAGAAATATCGAATCTCCTACCGTAGAAGAGATACTAAAGACCGAACAGGAGACATATGAATTTATAAAAAAAAGGTGGTAATGCATGGGTATTATTATTGCAATTCTGCTGTTTAGCTTCATAATTATCTTTCATGAGATGGGGCATTTTCTGCTTGCCAAGGCAAACGGAATCCGGGTGGATGAATTTTCTCTTGGCCTTGGCCCGACTCTGATCGGCAAAGAGATCGGCGGGACAAAGTTCTCGATCAAGCTGCTGCCCTTTGGCGGCGCCTGCATGATGGGGGAGGATGAGACAACGGATACAGATCCGAAGAGTTTCAACAACAAATCTGTCTGGGCCCGGATTTCCGTTATTGCTGCAGGACCTGTTTTCAACCTGATCCTGGCCTGGATCATGAGTGTGATCATCATCCTGGCAGCTGGATATACTACTGCTGAAATCGGGGAGGTCACTCCAGGGTATTCCGCGGAAGAGCAAGGTATGCAGGCGGGAGATGTGATCAAGGAGATCAACGGAAGGAACGTTCACATCTGGGATGACCTGCGTCTGTATACAGCTGCTCATCCCAATGAGAGCTCTTACGAGATCGTCTATGAGAGAGACGGAGAGGAACATACGGTTCAGCTGGAGCTGCGCCAGAAGGAAGGCGATGTTTCGCCGCTGCTGGGATTTGTCAGTGCGGGAACCGTTCGTCCCGGGATCCTGGGTTCCCTGGAATATGGAACCTACACAGTGAAATACTGGATCACCTATACTATTGAAAGTCTCAGGATGATCGTGACTGGACAGGTGGGGCTCAATGATCTCTCAGGGCCGGTTGGTATCGTAGGTATGGTGGACGAAGTATATCAGGCGGCTGCTCCGGCAGGAGCTCTTGTGATCCTTCTGAACCTGATGAACTTCGGTGTGCTGATCTCGGCAAACCTGGGAGTATTGAATCTGCTGCCGATCCCGGCTCTGGATGGAGGAAGGCTTGTCTTCCTTATCATAGAAGCCGTAAGAAGGAAGCGTATCCCGCCGGAGAAGGAAGGAATGGTTCATTTCGCCGGTTTTGCAGCTCTGATGCTGCTGATGATCGTGGTTATGTGCAACGATATCATAAAGTTATTCTAAAAAACAGATTCCGCATATATTATTTAGAGAAGTTTAGTTTGCGGAGAGTGTTATGAGCCATATCAGGGCAATGCAGAATGATGCGACAGAGAAAGGACGTCTGCAGATCAACATCACATCAACAGTCAATTCAAGGCCGGTATCAGATGCGCAGATTGCGATTTCCTATACGGGAGTGCCGGAAAGTACACTGGAAAGGCTGACTACAGATTCTTCCGGACAGACGGAGACCATTGAGCTGGATGCGCCTCCGGAAGAGTGGAGTCTTGATCCGGAAAATGAGAGACAGCCTTATTCGGAATATACTTTCGATATCAGTGCGCCGGGATTTGAGCCGGTGAGTATCGCGGGAGCAGAGATCCTTGCGAATACAAAGGCAATACAGAATGTCAGGATGAGACCCAGTGATACGGGCGGGGAAGAGGAAGAAGTGTTCGTCATCCCCGCCCATACTTTATACGGAGATTATCCGCCTAAGATTGCGGAAGATGAGATTAAACCTACCAATGAGTCTGGGGAGATCGTCCTGAGCAGAGTAGTAGTGCCGGAGTACATCGTGGTCCATGACGGTTCGCCCAGAGACAGTACGGCCAGTAATTATTATGTGAAGTATAAGGACTATATTAAAAATGTGGCTTCCAGTGAGATTTATGCCACCTGGCCGGAGAATACCATACGGGCAAATGTGCTGGCCATCATGTCCTTTACCCTGAACCGTGTATACACCGAATGGTACAGAAACCGTGGATACGACTTTACCATTACATCCTCCACTGCCTTCGATCACAAATGGATCCCGGAGAGAAATATCTACGAGTCCATTTCCGTGATCGTAGATGAACTCTTTGGAAATTATCTTTCCAGGCCGAATGTACGTCAGCCTATCCTGACCCAGTACTGTGACGGCAGGAGAGTCAGCTGCCCTAACTGGATGACGCAGTGGGGATCCAAGGAACTGGGAGACCGGGGCTATTCTGCCATCGAGATCCTGCGCTACTTTTACGGGGATGACATGTACATCAACACGGCACAGGAAATCTCGGGAATCCCTTCGTCATGGCCCGGGTACACGCTGGAGGAGGGCTCATCCGGCCAGAAGGTCCGCCAGATGCAGGAACAGCTGAATGTGATCGCGGGAGCTTATCCGGCTCTTCCGAAGATCAATGCGGACGGAATATACGGCCCTGCTACTGAGGCGGCTGTGCGTGAGTTCCAGTCTGTATTCGGCCTTCCGGTCACCGGAAAGGTGGACTATGCCACCTGGTATAAGATATCAGAGATTTATGTGGGGGTTTCCAGGATTGCCGAGCTGACATGATGAGTTTACATGATGACCCTGCTTTTATATTTCCTGACACAAGGGCTTCGGAGCCGGTCAGAATAATAAAGCAGAGAAAGGAGCAGAATGAGCAGACGAAGACGTAAGAGAAAGAAATGGGGAAAAAGTGCCGCGGTTATCTGTACACTGGCAGTTCTCTGCCTGGGCGGCGCGGCAGTGGTCAGGATACTCCCGGATGTGATCGATGAGACCCGGGAGACATTTCAGAGCGCTGTCCCGCAGCAGGCGGAGTTCCCGGAGCTTACGGTGACAGAGGAGGAAGTGTCAGGCAGCTTTTATTTTGACTGCCTGACAGAGGAGGAGCAGACGGTCTACCGAGAGCTTCTTCAGGGAGTGAACGGGATGGAGGAGACGATCCGGCTTCACGCCGGAAACAGCATGGATACGGCGAAAGTCTATGAATACCTTCTGTACGACAGACCGGAGCTCTTCTGGTGCGACGGCAGTTCCAGGATGACGGTTTATCCTGATTATACAGAATTTTCTCCCGGATATACATGCAGCCGGGAAACAAGGGACAGCCGACAGGCGGAGATTGACAGCGCCGCAGAGCAGTGCCTGGCAGGAATGCCGGCAGATTCCTCGGAGTATGAGCGGATCCGTTATGTCTATGAGTATCTGGTGGATACAGTTGATTATGATCAGGAGGCGCCGGACGACCAGAACATATACAGCGCGCTGGTCGGAAAGCGTTCTGTATGCGCCGGGTATTCCAGGGCGGCTCAGTTTCTTCTTGGCAGAACGGGGATCCGCTGTATCTATGTTACGGGAACTGTAGCCGGACAAAGCGCTCATGCGTGGAATATCGTCAGCTGCGGCGGAAACTGGTATCAGATGGATGTGACATTTGGAGACCCGGTTTTCCTGGAAGAGGAGAGCGGGGAACATCTGTCAGCTGACAGTATTAATTATGATTATCTCTGCTGTACAGATGAGGAAATCATGATAGACCATTTGCAGGATGATTTCGTTGAGTATCCGGCCTGTGTATCTGATGATCTGAATTATTATAAGATGAATGGAATGTATTATAATGACTATGATCCACAGACAGTGCTTCAGGCCATGGATCAAAGCATCTATGCCGGAGAAGAGTCGTTCGTATGCAAATTTCAGGAAGGAGAAGTATACAAGGAGGCGAGAGAAGGTGTAATTCGCGACCTTCTTCCCAGAGCCGCACAGAATCTGGCTTCGTATTACAGTCTGAGCAGTGTGAAGTATACCTATTCCCCGGATGACAGCCACTGCAAGATCACGATTTTTTGGGATTATGGAGAAGGAAAAAAGGATAAATAACAGAGAAAAGCGAAACAAATGAATTGAAATGAATAATTATGAGAAAAATTTGCATAATTATAACAAAACTTACGGTTGAAAAATGTGCTCAGTTGTAGTATAATTTCTACAATTTGAGAATGAGGGCGCTCTGGATCAAAAGACTCCAAGAGTGCCTTTCCTATGCAAATTGAAATTTACAAAAGGAAAGGGTGGACACATGAAGGCGTTTCTTATATTGGAAGACGGCACTGTCTTTACAGGGACAGGCATCGGCTCGTCGAGAGACTGTATCAGCGAGATCGTGTTTAACACATCTATGACAGGTTATCTGGAGGTACTTACTGACCCTTCCTATGCGGGACAGGCAGTTGTCATGACCTACCCGCTGATCGGAAATTATGGAATCACGCCGGACATGGAATCAAAGAAGGCATGGCCGGACGGATATATTGTAAGAGAGTTGTCCAGGATGCCCAGCAATTTCAGGTGTGAGGGCACGATCCAGGATTTCCTGGAAAGTCAGGATATCCCGGGAATTGCAGGTATTGATACCCGGGCGCTTACCAAGATCCTGAGAGAAAAGGGAACGATGAACGGGATGATCACCAGAAATGAAAACTATGATCTGGATGAGATCCTTCCGAAACTCAGAGCATATACGGTAGGGGATGTTGTCTCCAAAGTAACATGCAGCGAGAAATATGTTCTCGAGGGTTCAGGAAAGAAGGTCGCTCTCCTTGATCTGGGAGCGAAGAACAACATCGCCAAGTCTTTAAACAAACGTGGCTGCGAAGTGACTGTTTATCCGGCCCACACAACCGCGGAAGAAATCATTTCATCAAACCCCGACGGTATCATGCTTTCCAATGGACCTGGAGATCCGGCGGACTGCACATCTATTATTGAAGAAATCAGAAAACTATACAATACAGACATACCGATTTTTGCTATCTGTCTTGGGCACCAGCTCATGGCTCTGGCTACCGGTGCGTCTACGCACAAGCTGAAATACGGCCACAGAGGCGGAAATCACCCGGTTAAAGATCTGCAGACAGGAAGAGTATATATTTCATCTCAGAATCACGGCTATGTGGTCGACGATGAGAGTGTAGATCCAAAGGTTGCTGTGCCGGCGTTCAGAAATGTGAATGACGGAACCAATGAGGGACTTTCTTATGTAGGAAAGAATATCTTCACGGTTCAGTTCCATCCGGAGGCCTGCCCCGGACCGCAGGATTCCGGCTACCTGTTTGACAGATTTATTGAGATGATGGGAGGAGCGAAATAATGCCTAGAGATTTAAGTATAAAAAAGGTACTGGTCATCGGTTCCGGTCCGATCGTCATCGGACAGGCAGCGGAGTTTGACTATGCGGGAACACAGGCATGCCGTTCTCTGAAAGAGGAAGGGCTTGAGGTCGTGCTGCTGAATTCCAACCCGGCGACCATTATGACAGACAAAGACATTGCGGACCGCGTTTACATCGAGCCCCTTACCGTTGAAGTAGTGGAGCAGCTGATCCTGAAGGAGAAGCCGGACAGCGTTCTCCCCACACTGGGCGGCCAGGCTGGTCTGAATCTTGCCATGGAGCTGGAGGAGGCAGGCTTTCTGAAGGAGAATGGAGTGCGCCTGATCGGAACTACATCTGAAACGATCAAGAAGGCAGAGGACCGTCTGGAGTTCAAGGCTACCATGGAGAAGATCGGTGAGCCGGTGGCCGCGTCTCTGGTCGTTGAGAATGTAGAAGATGGTCTGGCTTTTGCCAACAAGATCGGATATCCTGTAGTGCTGCGTCCGGCTTATACGCTGGGAGGCAGCGGCGGCGGTATCGCTCATGATTCCCACCAGCTGGTTGAGATCCTGGAAAACGGTCTCCGTCTCTCCCGTGTGGGACAGGTTCTTGTGGAGCGCTGCATCGCCGGTTGGAAAGAGATCGAGTACGAGGTAATGCGTGACAGTGCAGGAAACTGTATCACCGTATGTAACATGGAAAATATTGATCCGGTTGGTGTTCATACCGGAGACAGTATTGTTGTGGCTCCATCTCAGACGCTGGGTGACAAAGAGTACCAGATGCTGCGTACTTCCGCGCTGAATATTATCAGTGAGCTGAATATTACCGGAGGATGTAATGTGCAGTACGCACTGAATCCGGATTCCTTTGAATACTGTGTTATCGAGGTAAATCCCCGTGTCAGCCGTTCTTCTGCACTGGCTTCTAAAGCAACCGGATATCCTATCGCAAAAGTGGCGGCGAAGATTGCCCTCGGATATACCCTGGATGAGATCAAGAATGCCATCACTCAGAAAACTTATGCAAGCTTTGAGCCAATGCTGGATTATGTTGTAGTGAAGATGCCGCGTC
Organism: uncultured Mediterraneibacter sp.; assembly: GCA_944381495.1. Lineage (GTDB taxonomy): Bacteria > Bacillota > Clostridia > Lachnospirales > Lachnospiraceae > Mediterraneibacter. The sequence continues at coordinate 46,761 of CALWLJ010000005.1, forward strand.
TTCCCTTCGACAAGTTCATCAGCGCCAAGAGGACGCTGACGACACAGATGAAGGCTACCGGAGAGGTTATGAGCATCTGCGACAACTTTGAAGGTGCGCTGATGAAGGCAATCCGCTCTCTGGAACAGCATGTGGACTGCCTGATGTCCTATGACTTTACAGGTCTCTCAAAAGAAGAGCTGCTGGAAGAACTGGCTATTGTAGACGATATGAGGATCTGGAGGATTGCAGAGGCGGTCCGCAGAGGAATTGACTACGATACCATTTACAATATTACAAAGATTGATCGATGGTTTATCGACAAGATCGCCATTATTACGGAGATGGAGCATGCGCTTCAGACAGAGGAGCTGACTCCGGAACTGCTGAAAGAGGCAAAACGGATTGAGTTCCCGGATAACGTGATCGCCCGGCTTACCGGAAAGACAGAACGTGAGATCCATGATATGCGTCATGCCAACGGCATTGTAGCAGCATATAAAATCGTTGATACCTGTGCGGCGGAGTTCGCAGCGGAGACACCTTATTACTATTCTGTATACGGCAGTGAGAATGAGGTGGAGAAGACCGAAGGAAAGAAAAAGGTTCTTGTTCTTGGATCCGGCCCGATCCGTATCGGACAGGGGATCGAGTTCGACTTTTGCTCTGTACATTGTACATGGGCGTTTGCAAAAGAAGGATTTGAGACCATTATCGTAAATAACAACCCGGAGACAGTAAGTACGGACTTCGATATCGCGGATAAGCTGTATTTCGAGCCTCTTACTCCGGAGGATGTGGAGAGCATCGTGGATATCGAGAAGCCGGACGGGGCGGTAGTTCAGTTCGGAGGACAGACAGCCATCAAGCTGACCGAGTCACTGATGAAGATGGGTGTGCCGATCCTTGGAACTTCCGCGGAGAACGTGGATAAGGCAGAGGACCGCGAGCTGTTCGATGAGATCCTGGAAGAGTGTGAGATCCCCCGTCCTACAGGAGGAACTGTATTTACTGCGGAAGAGGCAAAAGAAGTGGCCAACCGTCTGGGATATCCTGTACTGGTGCGTCCTTCCTACGTGCTGGGCGGACAGGGCATGCAGATCGCGATCAACGATAATGATGTGGATCAGTTTATCGGCATCATTAACCGGATCGCTCAGGATCACCCGATCCTGGTGGACAAGTACCTCCAGGGCAAGGAGATCGAGGTAGATGCAGTGTGCGACGGAACCGATATCCTGATCCCGGGTATCATGGAGCATATCGAGCGTGCAGGTATCCACTCCGGAGACAGTATCTCTGTTTATCCGGCACAGAGCCTGACCGAGGGAGCAAAGGCAAAAATCGCCGAGTATACGAGAAGACTGGCCAAGTCACTCCACGTGATCGGTATGATCAATATTCAGTTCATCGTCTGCGGCGAGGAGGATGTGTATGTCATCGAGGTTAACCCGCGTTCCAGCCGTACTGTGCCGTATATCAGCAAGGTGACTGGAATTCCGATCGTGCCCCTTGCAACGCAGGTGATCATTGGAAAGAAGATCCGCGACCTGGGCTATACGCCGGGACTGCAGCCTGAGGCGGACTACGTGGCAGTGAAGATGCCCGTATTCTCCTTCGAGAAGATCCGCGGCGCTGATGTCAGCCTTGGACCGGAGATGAAGTCCACCGGAGAGTGTCTGGGAATTGCGAAGACATTTGACGAGGCTCTTTATAAGGCATTCCTTGGTGCAGGCATCAAGCTGCCCAAGTTCAAGAACATGATCATGACTGTCCGCGACGAGGATCAGCCTGAGGCGGTGGAGATCGGACGCAGATTTGCAAATATCGGCTACCATATCTTCGCTACAAGCGGAACTGCCCGCGCACTCAACGAAGCCGGAGTGAAGGCAACACCGGTCCGCAAGATCGAGCAGGAGTCACCGAATCTTCTCGACCTGATCCTGGGACACAAGATCGATCTGGTCATCGACATCCCGGCCCAGGGTGTAGAGCACTCCAAGGATGGATTTGTCATCCGGAGAAATGCAATTGAGACCGGCGTGAACGTGCTGACTGCCATCGACACGGCAAGAGCGCTGATCACAAGTCTTGAAAATACAGATATCAAGAAGCTTACGCTGATTGATATTGCCAAGCTGTAAAAATTTTATTTCAGGGGACAGGTACTTTTTTCGGCCGGATTCAGAGTATTCTAAATCCGCCGGGACAAGGTACCTGTCCTCTCTTTTTCTGCCAAAATCTTCTCCTTGTTTTCCCCTCTGTATATCCCGTATAATGAAGTCTACTCTGACGGCCGTCAGGCCGACAGAAAAAGATATTGTGGAAGCGGAGTGTCTGCTTCTGCCAGAAAGGAATAAACATATGAAAAAAGTATTCAGAAGTCTTCCCTTCCGGCTTGTCCTGGGAGTAGCGTCAGGCATTGTGGCAGGACAATTCTGCGGTGCAGCTGTAGACATGGGAACAGGTGTGATACAAAGTACAGGCCATGGCCTGATGAATGTGGCAGTGTCTGTAAGATTTATCCTGTCAGAGTTGATCAATTTTTGTATTCCTCTGATTATCATTGGCTTTATTGCCCCATCTATAACAAGACTTGGAAAGAATGCATCTCGGATGCTTGGTGTTGCTTTGCTTTGTGCATACGTCTCTTCCATTTTGGCGGCGCTGCTGTCTATGGCGGCAGGATATGGCCTGATACCGCATTTGTCCATTGTCCCTCGGACGGATGGCCTGAAAGAGCTGCCGGAACTGGTTTTTCAGCTTGAGATTCCGCAGATTATGCCGGTCATGAGTGCTTTGGTATTGTCTGTGCTGACTGGTCTTGCAGTCACATGGATAAATGCCCCGACGATGATAAAATTTCTGGATGAGTTTCAGAAGATCGTGCTGGAAATCGTAAAGAGGGTGGTGATTCCGGTGCTCCCCGTATTCATCGGTTTTACCTTTTGGACTCTGTCTTATGAAGGAACAATTACAAGGCAGCTTCCCGTGTTTATAAAAATCGTGGCAATTGTGATCCTGGGTCATTTCCTGTGGCTGGCAGTATTGTATATAGCGGCAGGGATCTATTCCCGACGAAATCCTTTCCAGGTCATTAGGTACTATGGCCCTGCCTATATCACGGCAGTGGGGACAATGTCTTCTGCGGCAACCCTGGCGGTAGCTCTGAGGTGTGCAAAAAGGTCGGAACCGGCTCTGAGGGATGATATGGTTGAGTTCGGTATTCCTCTTTTTGCCAATATTCATCTGTGCGGTTCTGTATTGACGGAAGTGTTTTTCGTAATGACAGTATCCAGGATCCTTTATGGAAATATACCATCTCCTGGAAGTATGATCTTGTTTTGTCTTCTTCTGGGCGTGTTTGCCATTGGCGCTCCTGGAGTCCCGGGAGGAACAGTTATGGCTTCTCTTGGACTGATCACCGGAATTCTGGGATTTGACAGTTCAGGGACTGCTCTGATGCTGACAATCTTTGCGCTGCAGGATAGTTTCGGAACGGCATGCAATATCACCGGAGACGGGGCGCTGACTCTCATACTTTCAGGTTATGCGGAAAAACATCGGATCCGGAAGCAGGAGAGGAGGACGGAACTGTAAAAAATATGGGAGGACAGAGAAAAAAGATATTGGAGTCGGAATAGGTAACTTTTTTGAAATAAAACAGACTGCGGAAATTGTAATCCAGGGAAAGATTGTCTAAAATATAACACAAAACATAGAAAAAATTTCTTAGGAGGAATGACAGATGTCAGAGCAGAATGTTGTAGAAAGACAGCCGGTCACGGAAGACTATCTGAAAAAGATGGATGCCTACTGGCGCGCGGCAAACTATCTGGGAGCAGCTCAGCTGTATCTGCTGGATAATCCCCTTCTCCGCCAGCCGCTGACCATGGAACATGTTAAGAAAAAGATCGTAGGACACTGGGGGACCGTCCCGGGACAGAACTTTGTCTATGTCCACCTGAACCGTGTTATCAAGAAATATGACCAGGATTTGATCCTGATCTCAGGGCCGGGCCACGGCGGAAATTTCTTCGTGGCGAACACCTATCTTGAGGGAACATACAGCGAGGTATATCCCAACATCGGAGAGGACATGGACGGACTGAAGAAACTATGTAAGCAGTTCTCCTTCCCGGGCGGTATCTCCAGCCATGTGGCGCCGGAAACACCGGGATCGATTAATGAGGGAGGCGAGCTGGGATATTCTCTGGCCCACTCTTTCGGAGCTGTATTTGACAACCCGGATCTGATCGCTGCATGTATCGTAGGCGACGGAGAGGCAGAGACAGGCCCTCTGGCGACGTCCTGGCAGTGCAATAAGTTCCTGAACCCGATCAATGACGGTGCGGTGCTGCCTATCCTTCACCTGAACGGATATAAGATCAGCAATCCCACGATCCTTGCCCGCATCACTCACGAGGAACTGGAACATTTCCTGGACGGATGCGGATGGAAGCCTTATTTCGTAGAGACAGAGGATGACGGAAGCGATCACATGGCAATGCACAGGAAAATGGCGGCGGCTCTTGACCAGTGTATGGATGAGATCAAAGCCATCCAGAAAAATGCAAGGGAAAATAACGATACAAGAAGACCGAAATGGCCGATGATCGTTCTGCGCACGCCTAAGGGATGGACCGGGCCGAAGACAGTGGACGGACAGCAGATCGAAAATTCCTTCCGGGCACATCAGGTTCCCATCATGATGGACAAGCCGGAACATCTTCAGATGCTCAAAGACTGGCTGATGAGTTATCATCCGGAAGAACTGTTTGATGAGAATGGAAGACTGATCCCTGAGCTGAAGGAACTGGCTCCGAAGGGAGACAGAAGGATCGGCTCCAATCCTCATGCAAACGGCGGTAAGCTGCTCAGAGACCTGCGGCTCCCCGATTTCCGTGATTACGCGGTGGACGTGCCGGCTCCCGGCGCTGTAGAGGCTCAGGATATGATCGAGCTGGGAGGATTTGTGAGAGATATCTTTAAACTCAATGAAGAGGCCCGCAATTTCCGTATCTTCGGACCGGATGAGACGATGTCAAACCGTCTTGGAAAGGTATTTGAGGCTACGAACAGAGACTGGAACAATGAGAAATATGACTCTGACGAGTTCCTCGCTCCGGATGGACGAGTCATGGATTCCATGCTCAGCGAGCACATGTGCGAGGGATGGCTGGAAGGATATCTGCTGACAGGACGTCATGGATTCTTCGCAAGCTACGAAGCATTTATCCGGGTAGTGGATTCTATGTGCGCTCAGCATGCAAAATGGCTGAAGGTGTGCAATCAGCTCCCATGGAGACAGTCCATCGCATCCCTGAACCTGATCCTTTCTTCCAATGTATGGCAGCAGGATCACAATGGTTTCACCCATCAGGATCCGGGATTCCTGGAGCATATCGCCAATAAAAAGGCAGATGTAGTCCGGCTGTATCTTCCGCCGGATGCCAACTGTCTGCTGTCCTGCTTTGACCACTGCATCCGCAGCAGAGACTATGTAAATGTAATCGTAGCCTCCAAGCATCCGAGACAGCAGTGGCTGACCATGGACCAGGCTGTAAAACACTGCACTCAGGGAATCGGTATCTGGGAGTGGGCAAGCAATGATCAGGGACAGGAGCCGGATATCGTCATGGCATGCTGTGGAGATACACCTACTCTGGAGACGCTTGCAGCTGTAACCATTCTGAGAGAGGCCCTTCCTGAACTGAAGATCCGTGTGATCAACGTGGTGGATCTGATGAAGCTGGAGCCTCACACAAAGCATCCTCACGGTCTTACCGATGCGGAGTATGACGCACTGTTTACCAAGGATAAGCCCATCATCTTTGCTTTCCACGGCTACCATACTCTGATCCATGAGCTGACCTACCGGAGGACAAACCGGAACATCCATGTATACGGATACAAAGAAGAAGGAACCATCACGACCCCCTTCGACATGCGCGTCCAGAATGAGATCGACCGGTTCCATCTTGTAAAGAATGCCATCCGTTTCCTGCCGCAGCTGGGCAACAGGGGCGCTTATCTGATCCAGGAGATGAATGACAAGCTTGTGGAGCACAAACAGTATATCCATGAGTACGGAATCGACATGCCCGAGATCCGTGAATGGAAATGGCATGTGCCTGAAGAAAATGAAAATCTTACAGTTTGATTACTGCTTTATTTTCCTGCGGAACTGCGCCGGTGTCACCCGGTGCCGTTCCGCAAATATTTTATAGAAATATCCTTTGTTGTGATACCCTACTTTCCGGGCAATCTCATCGATCTTCATGTCAGTATCCCGGAGCAGGGATTCGGCTCTTTCCAGCCGCCGGGCCTGCAGATATTCCGTATAGGTCAGCCCGGTCTGGCTCTTCAGGAGACGGTTGAAATAATCATCCTGAAAATGAAATTCTTCCGACAGCATCCGGATAGAGATATCCTGGAGATGCCGGTCTATAAATCCGGAGATTTCTTCAAAAAGAATCCAGGCCATTTCTTTTTTCAGCTTCTTAGAAAGTGAAAATTCGTATTGAGTGCTCAGCAGACGGAACATCCGAAGAAGCAGTCCCTGGCAGATGATCGGGGACGCTTCGTCATGCCGGAGCAGTTCCCCAAGCAGAGTAACCAGCGTCTGATCCATATCATTTTCCCGGGACGGATCCACTTCCTGGCGGAGATGAAAATGCAGGTACTGCTGGACATTTTTCTGTTCCAGAAGCGCCATGTTCAGAAAAGCGGCGATACCTGGGGTATTCAGTCTCTTCTTCATGACATCATCGAAAATATCCGGCGTGATCCCGAGAAAAAGAATCGTGGCAGAGGTACCGTCCAGGATTTCCTGATGCATGCAGTTCCGGTCGATCAGACAGAGTTCTCCTCTTGAAAATGTAAACTCACTGTCCATGATCTTCTGACGATATTCCCCGTCTATGATATAAAATAGCTCCAGATATTCGTGAGAGTGCATCTGTGTTCGGGTTGTTGGAATATAGTCTGCTTCAAAAGTAAAGGGCTCTTCCCTGGGAAGCAAGGTGGCGGACAGAGTTTTTCCGTCGTGAAGTTCTCAGAGCAGGGCGAAAAGGTGTTCATTTCCGGAAACGGGCCAGGGCTTCCGCTCTTCATCACATGCCGAATATTCCGGACAGAGGATCCGAAAGCGGGAGAGAATATCAGGTATATTCTGTGTGTTTCCAGTATGAATCAGTTCGTGACAGAGCGATTTCAGCGTCATAGATTGTCTCCTTTCCGACAGGATATGCTATTATTTTACGATTATTTGAAGAATCTGACAATATGTGTTCCGTAAAGTATTCTCATTAACATCCATCTTTTTGCTACTGTTTACATGGTCTCGGACATCCGAGACCAGTTGAACAACATCTTCAGTTTTTGTTCATGATTCAGAAAGAAATTTTCTGAAAATCTTAAAGATTTATGTCATTATTCGTTCGAAAACATTAAATTTTCACTGATAACATTATTACATCGCTAAAAAGCATACAAAGGAGAGATAAGAAATGACAGAGACAAAAGTAGATGCTGGGAATATGGAAATTTCAGAGAAAATGAAAAATGCAGAAGATAATGGGAGAAAAAGAGTGGCGGTACTTTTCGGAGGCTGTTCCACAGAGTATGAAGTATCCCTTCAGTCCGCTTATGCGGTCATTACAAGTCTGGATACCGGGCGTTATGAGCCGGTTCTGATCGGGATCGAGAGGACAAGCGGACAATGGTATCTCTATCGTGGTGAACCTGCCGCAATCCCCGATGACAGATGGTATTCCCCGGAAACATGCACTCCGGTCTGCGTGTCCACGGACCGCAGGCTTCACGGTATCTGTGTAAAGGAGAAAGAGGGCATCCGGAAGATATCTCTTGACGCTGCATTCCCGGTACTTCACGGGAAAAACGGAGAGGACGGAACCGTTCAGGGCGTGTTCGAGCTTGCAGGAATTCCGGTTGTGGGCTGCGGCCTGCTGGGATCAGCAGTAGGAATGGATAAGGAGCTGGCCCACCGGATCGCAGCGGCGGCGGGAGTCCGGGTCCCGGCTTCCATTACAGTGCGCAGGCCCTATGAGGCGGAGAGGCTAAAAAAGGATGCAGGAGAGCTTGGTTATCCTCTTTTTGTAAAGCCGGTCCGTGCCGGTTCTTCTTTTGGGATAACAAGAGTCAGCACATCGGAAGACCTCATCCCTGCGGTGGAAGACGCCTTTAAACATGACGACGAAGTGATCCTGGAAGAGCAGATCCGGGGATTTGAGGTGGGATGTGCTGTAATGGGAAATGAGACTCTGACCATTGGAGAGGTAGATGAGATCGAGCTGTCGGAAGGATTCTTTGACTATGAAGAAAAATATACGCTGAAAACGTCATCGATCCATGTCCCGGCACGGATCCCTGAAGAAACCGCTGCCAGGATCAAGCATACTGCAGAGACCATCTACCGGGCGCTGAAGTGCAGAGATTTCACAAGGGTAGACATGTTCCTTACCCCGGAAGGAAAGATTTACTTTAATGAAGTGAATACGATTCCTGGATTTACTGCTCACAGCCGTTATCCCGGAATGATGAAAGCAGCCGGGATCTCCTTTAAAGAACTGGTGGAGCGTCTGATTGAAATGGAGGTGTAGAAATGGGTCGGGTTTATATCCAGTCTGAAAACAGACGAAAAGAATATAAAGAAAGCAGGGAGGTTCCGCTGGGCACGGTTATGCTGGGAGATTTCTTTTCAAAGGACAGAGAACCTCTGGGAGAACGTCTTATGCTGGTCAATGCTTCTCATCCCATCCCGCAGCCTATGAACCGGCCGTCTCTCATTCCTGTTTGTGATGAATATCCTGAAATCCTTATGGAGGAGACTGCGGCACAGGCGCTGAAAAGATTGCTCCGGGATATCGGAAGCGGCGGCCGGATCGTTCCTGTCAGCGGCTGGCGTTCCCATGAGGAACAGCAGAAGATATGGGATGATACAGCGGCTGAAAGAGGAATTGATTTTACAAGAAAGTATGTGGCGGTTCCGGGATGCAGCGAGCATGAGACAGGACTTGCCATTGATCTGGCTGAGAACGCGCCGGACATTGATTTTATTTGTCCCGAATTCCCCGAGACCGGGATCTGCGGACTGTTCCGAAGGATGGCGCCATATTATGGATTTGTCCTGAGATATCCGAAAGATAAGCAGGATGTTACCGGAATCGGAAATGAGCCCTGGCATTTCCGCTATGTAGGTATGCCTCACGCTCTGATCATGCAACGGGAAGGTCTGGTCCTGGAGGAATACGTGGACTGGCTGGAAAAAGGAGGAAGACAGAAAGGAGCGTGATTCCGCATGAAGATCAGGCGGACAGGCGTGGGAAGAGGCGGAGAGGAGTATGCCGGGGTCGACTGGTTCCGGATGGCGGCTGCGGTAATGGTGATTGCAATCCATACGGCGCCTTTTTCCGGGATCAGCAGTACGGCAGATCAGCTCGTGACCTATGGAGCCTGCAGAGTGGCGGTTCCCTTTTTCTTTATGACAACCGGATACTTTGTGCTTGGATCCTGGATGAAGAGCGGATTCCGCCAGACCGGACGCGCTGCGGGTTCTTTGAAAAAGACATTGAAACTGTATCTTGCGGCTGTGATCCTGTACTTTCCCGTGAGTATCTATGCGGGAAATGTGCCGGACAGTCCTGGAAAACTTCTGAAGGATCTGATATTTGACGGAACCTTCTATCACCTCTGGTATTTCCCGGCGGTACTGATCGGGTCAGTTCTGGTCATGCTTCTCCTTCGCGCCATGAGCCTGAGAAAAGTGATGGCTGTGACTTTTCTCCTCTATCTGCTTGGACTGGGCGGAGACAGCTGGTACGGCCTTGCGGCAGATGTACCCGGGATGGAAACGTTTTACAGGGCTCTGTTCACAGTCAGCAGTTACACGAGAAACGGGATCTTCTTTGCTCCGTTTTTCCTGGCGCTGGGAGTATGGATCCGGAAGGAAGGATGCCCTGAAAGGAGCAAGCGGGCAAGCCTGACAGGCGGCCTGGCAGTCAGTCTGTGTCTGATGCTGGCAGAAGGATACATCAGTTTTTACTTTAATCTTCAAAGGCATAATAGCATGTATCTGTTTCTGCCGCCGGTCATGTACTGCCTGTTTCAGCTCCTTTTGATGATGCCTGGAAAAGCGCCCCGCTGGACAAGAGATATATCTATGCTGGTCTACATCATCCATCCCGCAGTGCTGATCCTTCTGAGAGGGGCCGCGGGAGCGACGGGAATGACAGAACTTATGGTGGGAAATCCTATGATACAGTTTCTGACAGTATCAGCGGCATCGCTGGCGGCAGCGGCGGCTATCGGGACCGGAATGAAATATTTGCCGAGAATAAGGCGGAATGGAGAGAAAACATGAACAACAGAAAAGGTCGGGCCTGGATCGAACTGAACAGAGAGAACCTTCTGCACAATGCCGGAGAATTCCGCAGGATCACTGGACCCAGCTGTATCCTTATGCCTGCGGTCAAAGCAAACGCCTATGGACACGGCATGATCCAGACCGCGGAAATATTGAAGGAAGCAGGTATCCAGGATTTCTGTGTGGCTTCCGCAGAAGAGGGGATCCTGCTTAGAAAGTCAGGTATGAAAGGAGAGATCCTTGTCCTGGGATATACATACCCGGAAATGTTTCCTGAGCTAGAGAAATATCATTTGACTCAGACCGTGGTAGACGAGTCTTATGCAAAGGTACTGTCGGAATATGGGAAAAATCTTGCAGTGCATGTGGCAGTGGATACCGGAATGCACCGGCTTGGAATACCTTCTGCGGATATTGAAAGGATAGCAGGACTCTGGAGTCTCCCGGGGATATCGATTACAGGGATTTTTTCTCATTTGTGTGTATCGGATGGAGTGACGGAAGAGGACATCAGATATACGGAAGAACAGATTTCCAGGTTTCGTTCCGTCGAAAGGATTCTGCGTGAGAAAGGAATCTGCGGCTTCCGGACTCATATACAGGGGAGTTATGGGATCCTGAATTATCCAGAAGAAAAGTTTGACTGCGCACGTCCGGGGATTGCGCTCTACGGTGTGCTCAGTACGTCCGAAGACCATGTGAAAGCTGAGACAGAGCTGCGTCCGGTCCTCTCATTGAAAGCCCGGGTAGAATGTATTAAGACACTGGAATCCGGAGAAGGGGCAGGATATGGACTGACTTATACGGCTGCAAGCAGGAGGAAGATTGCTATTGTTTCCATAGGCTACGCAGACGGGATCCCCCGCAGCCTGTCCAACAGGGGCGCTGCTCTGCTGAGGGGAAGAAAAGTTCCTGTGATCGGAAGAATCTGTATGGATCAGCTGACACTGGACGTGACGGATGTTCCGTATGCAGTGCCGGGAGATGAGGCTGTATTCATAGGAAGGTCAGGCAGCCTGCAGCTGACTGCAGAAGATATGGCTGCCCAGGCGGGGACTATCTCCAACGAGATTCTGAGCAGGCTGGGTGAACGTCCGGACAGGATCATCGTTTAAGGCCGGAAATACATTTTCGTTTTTTAGGTAAAAAGTCCCCGGACGGGGCATCAAAGAAGCAGAATGTATCCTGCAAAATGATGCTCTGTCCGGGGACCAATCTTTATCTGGAAATAGAAATCTTATTTCCTGTCTTCGTTTTTCTTCTTAAGTGCTGCCTCTACAAATCCCTTGAACAGCGGATGAGGCCGGTTGGGGCGTGACTTCAGCTCAGGATGAGCCTGGGTGGCAATGAACCAGGGATGTGAAGGAATCTCGATCATCTCTACGATCCGGTTGTCAGGTGAAAGGCCACACAGGGACATGCCGTTTTCTTCCAGAACTTCACGATAGTCGTTGTTGACTTCGTAGCGGTGGCGGTGACGTTCACTGATCTCTTTTGTCCCGTAAAGTCTGTAGGCAAGGGAACCTTCCTTGAGGACACATGGATAAGCGCCGAGACGGAGAGTACCGCCGATGTTTTCCACGCCGATCTGATCTTCCATAATGTGGATGACCGGGTGTGTCGTATCCGGTTTAAGCTCCATGCTGTGGGCGTCATTGTATCCCACAACATCGCGGGCAAATTCTATAATGGCAAGCTGCATGCCAAGGCAGAGCCCGAGGAAGGGAATATTATGAGTGCGGGCATATTTGATGGCTTCGATCTTGCCTTCGATTCCTCTGTGACCGAATCCGCCGGGAACAAGGATACCACTGACGTCACTGAAGATTTCATCTGCATTATCCGGAGTAACAGTCTCGGAATCCACCCATTTGATATTTACAGTTGTATGACTGTATATGCCGCCGTGCTTCAAAGCTTCAACCACACTGATGTATGCGTCGTGAAGCTGGATATATTTTCCAACCAGAGCAACAGTGACTTCCTGAGTAGGATGGCGCAGGTTGTCGACCATCTCTGTCCAGTCTTTCAGATCTGGTTCCGGGCAGTCCAGATGGAGGCATTCGCATACGACCTGAGCCAGATGCTCCTTCTCCATTGCGAGAGGCGCCTCATAAAGATACTCCACGTCAAGATTCTGAAGAACATGACTTGCAGGCAGATTGCAGAACAGGGAAATCTTATCTTTCATCGCTGTGCTCAGAGGATATTCGGAACGGCATACGATGATGTCAGGCTGAATTCCCATTCCCTGAAGTTCCTTGACGCTGGCCTGGGTAGGTTTCGTCTTCATCTCCTGAGATGCTCTCAGATAAGGGATCAGGGTAACATGGATCAGGATCACATTTTCCCGGCCCTTTTCATGCTGGAACTGGCGGATAGACTCCAGGAAAGGCTGGCTTTCGATGTCGCCGACAGTCCCGCCGACTTCTATGATAGCGATTTCTGTGTCTTCTGCAGCAGGATTGCGGTAGAAGCGGCTCTTGATCTCGTTGGTGATGTGCGGAATGACTTGAACAGTGCCTCCCCCAAAATCTCCCCTCCGTTCCTTCTGCAGGACAGACCAGTAGATCTTTCCAGTGGTTACGTTGGAATTCTTCGTCAGACTTTCGTCAATAAATCTTTCATAATGCCCCAGATCCAGATCGGTCTCTGCTCCGTCGTCTGTGACAAATACTTCTCCGTGCTGTACCGGGTTCATGGTTCCGGGATCGATGTTGATATAGGGATCAAATTTCTGCATGGTGACGGTATATCCGCGGGCCTTCAGGAGCCTTCCAAGGGATGCGGCGGTGATCCCTTTCCCGAGACCGGATACTACGCCTCCTGTGACGAATACATATTTTACTGCCATGTGCTCTCCTCCTTCGTGCAAGACATCTTCGTTCTCAATCGAAGTTTCTGAACAGAAATACCAGAACGGATCCGTGCAAAAACTTCGGATAAAAAGTTTCTGAAAATAATTATTACAGCCCTGCCGCCTTTGGCCGGGCTGTAATAAAAATACTTTCCAAGTATACACCACTTAAAACGGAAATTACAATATATTTTTTTGTATTTCTGAAAAACATGCTGTTTCAAGGGCATCAGTGATACAGATGATCATGTTCATATACTGCCTCACATGTAAGCTGCACGCCCAGTTTTTTGAAAATCTTGATATCCACATCCGAGAGCATGACCGAGGTATGCGCCTGACAGCCATCCAGCTTGGGAAGCTGAGAAAGCGCAAGACGCGCATCTTCGTTTACAGCAGCACTTGCAGAGAGTGCGATCAGAACCTCATCCGTATGGAGACGAGGGTTTTTGCTTTTCAGGTAATCTACTTTCAGTTTCTGGATCGGCTCAATGGATTCCGGTGAGATGATATGCAGATCGTGATCCAGTCCTGCAAGGTCCTTCAGCACATTCAGGATGAGTGCTGCAGAAGCGCCGAGCAGATTTGTTGTTTTTCCTGTGATGATCCTTCCATCGTGAAGTTCAAGTGCAGCGGCGGGGCCTCCGGTTTCCCGGGCACGTTCCTGCGCTCTGACCGCTACTTTCCTGTCGGAGACAGAGATTCCGGCCATGTTCATAAGCAGTTCGATTTTCTGCGCTTCCTTATCAGAAGTCTCACCCTTGAGAAGAGCATTCAGCGCGGCATAATATCTGCGGATGATCTCCTGGCAGGATGCCTCCCGGCATATGTCGTCGTCACAGATACATTTCCCTGCCATGTTAACTCCCATGTCGGTTGGAGATTTGTACGGGCTCTTCCCATAAATCCTTTCGAATATAGTATTCAGAACCGGAAAGATTTCCACATCGCGGTTATAATTTACGGTTGTCTCTCCATATGCCTCCAGATGGAAGGGATCGATCATATTCACATCATTCAGATCAGCAGTAGCTGCTTCATAGGCAAGATTGACGGGATGCTTCAGCGGCAGGTTCCAGATGGGGAAGGTCTCGAACTTTGCATAGCCGGCGCGGATCCCTCTTTTATGTTCGTGGTAGAGCTGAGAAAGGCAGGTGGCCATCTTACCGCTTCCAGGTCCGGGAGCAGTGACGATCACAAGTGGTCTGGATGTAACGATATAATCGTTTTTCCCGTAGCCCTCATCACTTATGATCAGCGGAATATTTGACGGATATCCGGAGATAATATAATGTACATAAACGGGAATGTTCAGGGATTCAAGTCTGTTCTTAAAATGAACAGCACTTTCCTGTCCGGAAAACTGAGTGATCACCACGCTGCCAACGTAGAGTCCCTGTTCGCGATAGGTCTCGATCAGGCGGAGTACGTCAGAGTCGTATGTGATCCCCAGATCGCCGCGTACTTTGTTCTTTTCAATATCCTTTGCACTGATTGCGATGATGATCTCAGCCTGGCTGCTCAGTTCCTTCAGGAGTCTCAGTTTGCTGTCCGGGGCAAAACCGGGCAGCACTCTGGAAGCGTGGTAATCATCAAAAAGTTTGCCTCCAAATTCCAGATAAAGTTTGTTGTCGAACTGTCCGATCCGCTCGCGGATATGCTCGGACTGCATCTTCAGATACTTCTCATTGTCAAAACCGATTTTCAATGTTTTATCCCCCATTTCAGACTTAATACGTAACTTCTACACCAGACAAGTATACTATAACAGAGCGCGGTTTTACAATATTTTCATAATCTTTTTGTTGATTTATGGAAAGGCTGTACTTATAATGATAATAGTTGATTTATGGGAGGCGAAGGATGGATAACCAGAATAAAAACAATAATTCCAACAATAACCGGCAGGGTTGGGGGATCATCCTCTTTACGACCCTGCTGGTCACTTTTGTTGTTATGGCTTTATATTCTCTTATGCAGGGAAATGATCCGGAAGAGATCAGTTATGACGAATTTCTGGAACTGGTCGATGATGGAAAAGTGGCAGAAGTCAATCTGGGCAGCAACGCAATCTATATTACGCTGAAGGATGATGCCGGACAGAATGGGCAGAACGCGGATGCACAGAAAGACACTACGCAGGAAAATGACCAGAACACTGATCAGAACGGCGGACTGAATTCTGATCAAAGTCAGAAGGAAAGCCAGACGACGGATCAGGGGACAGATCAAAATGGAGGAGTCAGCTCGCTGTTTCAGCGGTTGGAGCATCAGTCCGGAGACAGCAGTGATCCGGATTATTACACCGGATATGTCAGCGATGACACTCTGCCTCAGAGACTGGAAGATGCAGGAGTTAAGTTCGGCAGCGAAGTGCCGGATACGATGAGTTCACTGCTGTTTGAGCTTTTTGTGACATTGATCCTGCCTATCGCGCTTTTGGCGATTCTTTTCAGTTTCCTTATGCGCAGGATGACAAAGGGCGGCGGCATGATGGGAATCGGAAAGAGCAATGCCAAGGTATACATGGAGAAGGAAACGGGGGTTACATTTCAGGATGTTGCCGGACAGGACGAGGCAAAGGAATCGCTTCAGGAAGTGGTGGATTTCCTTCACAATCCGGGAAAATACAGCGGAATAGGAGCGAGGCTTCCGAAGGGGGCGCTGCTTGTAGGCCCTCCGGGAACCGGAAAGACTCTCCTTGCCAAGGCGGTTGCCGGAGAGGCAAAGGTACCGTTTTTCTCATTGTCAGGCTCGGCATTTGTTGAGATGTACGTCGGCGTGGGAGCTTCTCGTGTCCGTGATCTTTTTAAACAGGCTCAGCAGATGGCTCCATGTATTGTATTTATTGATGAGATTGACGCTATCGGAAAGACCCGTGATACTATGATGGGCGGCAATGATGAACGTGAGCAGACACTGAATCAGCTTCTTGCTGAGATGGACGGATTTGACACGAACAAAGGTCTGCTGATCCTGGCGGCAACGAACCGTCCGGAGGTTCTCGATCCGGCTCTGCTCAGACCAGGACGTTTTGACCGCCGGATTATCGTAGATAAGCCTGATCTGAAAGGAAGGATCGATGTCCTGAAGGTTCATGCAAAGGATGTCCGTATGGATGAAAGTGTAGATTTGGAAGCGATTGCCCTGGCTACATCCGGTGCAGTTGGATCTGATCTGGCCAATATGATCAATGAAGCGGCAATCAATGCCGTGAAGAACGGCAGACAGGTAGTTACACAGAAAGATCTGTTTGAAGCAGTTGAAGTGGTCCTTGTCGGAAAAGAAAAGAAAGACAGGATCATGAGCGAAGAAGAGAGGAGAATTGTTTCATATCATGAAGTGGGACACGCTCTTGTAACTGCACTTCAGAAAAATACAGAGCCGGTGCAGAAAATTACGATTGTTCCCAGAACGATGGGAGCTCTCGGATATGTAATGCAGACACCGGAGGAGGAGAAGTTCCTGAACACAAAGAAGGAACTGGAAGCTATGATTGTTGTTGCACTTGGCGGCCGTGCTGCTGAGGAGATTGTATTTGACACAGTTACAACAGGAGCTGCAAATGATATTGAGCAGGCGACTAAGATCGCGAGAGCGATGATCACACAGTACGGTATGTCTGACCGATTCGGCCTGATGGGGCTGGAGTCTGTACAGAACCGTTATCTTGACGGAAGACCGGTATTAAATTGTGGAGATGCGACTGCCGGGGAAATTGATGAAGAAGTAATGCGGATGCTGAAAGCAGCATATGAGGAGGCGAAGAGTCTGCTTGCCGATAACAGAGAGGCGCTGGATAAGATCGCTGCCTTCCTTATTGAAAAAGAGACCATTACAGGCAAGGAATTTATGAAGATATTCCGTGAGGTAAAAGGAATTCCTGAACCGGAAGAAGGCGAGGATAAGGAGAACCACAGGGCCGGACGCATCCTGATGAAACCGGTGCCTTCAGAAGATAATGCCGAGGCCGGCGTACAGTCTACGTCTGAGGAAAGAAAGGTCGGGAAAAGTGATCCGGCAGAGCAGAGAGATGATCTTACGTCCGGAATTTCCGATCAGAATCAGGATGAGCAGACGGAAACTCAGACAGATGGTGTGACAACAGAATAGTATCGGTTAGCCGTATTGAGTTTATTAAAGAGGACAGGGGAAGATTTTCCCTTGTCCTTTTATCAATGAAACAGTATAATAAAGACTATGGAAAACAATAATAATTTTGATATACAGGAAGAATTGAAGAAGCTTCCGGGACGACCGGGAGTTTATATTATGCATGATGAAAATGATCATATTATTTATGTGGGAAAAGCAATCAGTCTGAAAAACCGGGTGAGACAGTATTTTCAGAGCAGCAGAAATAAAGGTGTGAAGATTGAACAGATGGTGACGCATATCCGGAGATTTGAGTATATTGTGACAGATTCGGAGCTGGAAGCACTTGTACTGGAATGCAATCTGATCAAAGAGCACCGTCCCAAATATAATACGATGCTGATGGATGACAAGACTTATCCGTTTATTAAGGTTACGACCAATGAGGCATATCCAAGAGTAATCCTGTCGCGGCGCATGCAGAAAGACAAAGCAAAATATTTTGGGCCTTTTACTAATGCGCAGGCGGTGCGGGATACGATAGATCTGATACACAAACTTTATCACGTGAGAAGCTGTAACAGAAATCTGCCCAGGGATATCGGAAAAGAAAGGCCTTGCCTAAACTATCATATCAAACAGTGCGACGCTCCATGCCAGGGCTATATTTCACAGGAGGAATACAGGAAATCCATCGGGGAAGTGATACGCTTTCTGAATGGGAATTATGACGGAGTCCTGAAAGATCTGGAGGAAAAAATGAATGCCGCGTCTGAGGCACTGGAATTTGAAAAGGCCATTGAGTACAGGGAGCTTATCAGCAGTGTGAAGAAAACTGCTCAGAAGCAGAAAATCACTGATTCAAGCGGAGAGGACAGGGATGTACTTGCCGTGGCTTCCGAAGAGGAGGATGCAGTGGTTCAGGTATTTTTCATACGCGGCGGCAGGCTCATCGGAAGAGACCATTTTTATCTTCGCATTACAAAAGGGGAAGAAAAGCGCAGCATTTTGGATAGCTTTATCAAGCAGTATTATGCCGGAACTCCTTATATTCCCGGGGAGATCATGCTGCCGGAAGAAGTGGAAGAACAGGAACTCCTTGAAACATGGCTTACGGCGAAAAGAGGTCAGAAAGTTACGATCCGCATTCCGAAGAAGGGAACGAAGGAAAAACTGGTGGAACTTGCAGAGGAGAATGCCAGACTTGTACTCAGCAAAGATAAAGAGAGGCTGAAACGAGAGGAAGGCAGAACGATCGGAGCGGTAAAAGAGATAGCTGCGTTACTGAATCTGGATGAGATTGTTCGAATGGAGGCATACGACATTTCAAATACCAATGGATTCGAGTCGGTAGGCTCTATGGTTGTTTATGAAAGAGGCAGGCCCAAGCGAAACGATTACAGGAAGTTCCGCATTAAAGGAATCAAAGGCGCGGATGATTACGGCAGCATGCGTGAAGTGCTGACCAGGAGATTCACCCATGGACTGAAAGAAAGAGAAGAGAATAAGGAAATGGGGAAATTTACCGCTTTCCCGGATCTGATTCTCATGGATGGCGGAAAAGGCCAGGTAAATGTAGCTCTCCAGGTCCTGGATGATCTTCATTTGAATATACCTGTCTGTGGAATGGTGAAAGATGACTACCACAGGACAAGAGGGTTATACTATCATAATGTGGAGATACCGATTGATAAAAATTCAGAGGCATTCCGTCTGATAACCAGAATTCAGGATGAAGCCCACCGATTTGCAATCGAATACCACCGGCAGCTCAGAGGAAAAGGACAGGTCCATTCCATTCTGGATGATATAGAAGGAATCGGTCCGGCAAGACGCAAGGCACTGATGCGGCATTACCTCAGCCTGGATGCAATAAAAGCCGCCACAAAAGAAGAACTGGCACAGATCCCTTCAATGAACGAAAAAGCCGCAGAATCAGTGTACAACTTTTTTCATAGATGATATAATGAACGCATAGCGACGAACGCAGGATTTTCTTAGAGACCGATGAATGCCTGCATTCAATCGGGCTCTAAGAAAATCCTATGTGAGTGCAACGAACAGCGAGATGAAGCGAAGCGGAATCGAGCGGAGCGTGAGGAGCGTCCGGAAGAAAAATGTTCGAAGCATGTGGAATTGGAAGAGACCGATGAATGCCTGCATTCATGCGTTTGTCTGCTGTACGGAGAAAGGAGATAATAATGGGACAACAGGGCATTAAATTAAGAGAAATAGTAGAAAAGATGAATTTGAAGAATATGACCCCGGAAGTTGATATGACGGAACGAGAAGTCAACGTACCGGATATTAACCGTCCGGCTCTTCAGCTTGCCGGATATTTCGATCATTTTGATTCAGATCGGGTACAGATCATAGGATATGTAGAATACACATACCTTCAGACACTTCCGCAGGATAAGAAGATGAAGATGTACGACAAACTTCTGTCACATCAGATTCCGTGTGTTATATTCTGCAGGAATCTCCCCCCGGAAGAGGAACTGCTCCAGAAAGCCGTTGAAAATCAGGTTCCGATTTTTACTACACCAAAACAGACATCTGACTTTATGGCGGAGATCATTCGGTGGATGAATGTTAAACTTGCACCATGTATTTCCATTCATGGAGTTCTTGTGGATGTTTACGGTGTCGGAGTGCTGATCATGGGAGAAAGCGGGATCGGAAAGAGCGAGGCTGCTCTGGAGCTGATCAAGAGAGGACATAGACTTGTAACGGATGATGTGGTTGAAATCCGAAAAGTCAGTGATGAGACACTGGTAGGTTCGGCGCCAGACATAACAAGACATTTTATTGAGCTGCGAGGGATTGGTATCGTAGATGTTCGTTCCATGTTTGGTGTTCAGAGCGTAAGGGAAACCCAGAATATTGATCTTGTTATTACGCTGGAAGAGTGGAGCAGGGACAAAGAATATGATCGTCTGGGCCTTGAGGAAGAATATACGGAGTTCCTTGGAAATAAAGTCGTATGCCACAGGATTCCCATCCGACCAGGAAGAAACCTGGCCATTATTACAGAATCTGCTGCCGTTAACCACCGTCAGAAACAGATGGGATATAATGCAGCCCAGGAATTGTATAAAAGAGTTCAGGAGAACCTGGCAAAGCGAAATAGTTAAAAATCAGCTGTTCATGATTGACGGCCGATATTTTATAAAACATAACGGAGAGGAGAAATGTGGCCATGAAATATTGCTTTGGAGTGGACATTGGCGGAACAACTGTAAAACTGGGACTGTTTGAGGCAGAAGGAGAAGGGAAGATTCTGGACAAATGGGAGATAACGACAGATACTTCCCGCAATGGCGAGGCAATACTTCCTGATATTTCAGCATCGATCAAAAAGAAAACAGAAGAGTTTCAGATTGTCTGCGAGGATGTTCTGGGAATAGGTGTCGGAGTGCCTGCACCTGTAACTTCTGATGGTATCGTAAGAGGAAGCGCTAATCTTGGATGGACATATAAAGAAGTAAAACGGGAAATGGAAGAGCTGACAGGAATGAAGGCTTTTATCGGAAATGATGCAAATGTTGCGGCGCTTGGAGAGATGTGGAAAGGCGGCGGAGCAGGACATAAAAACCTGATCATGGTGACACTTGGAACCGGTGTTGGCGGCGGAGTCATCATTGACGGCAAAATTTTGGTGGGAGCCCACGGTGCAGGGGGAGAGATTGGTCATATCTGCGTGAATTATGATGAGACAGACAGTTGCGGATGTGGCAACCACGGATGCCTTGAACAGTATGCATCTGCCACAGGTATTGTCAGGCTGGCAAAGAAAAAACTTGGCGAAGAGATGAGTCCTACGATTCTCAATAAGTCTGATGTTACAGCGAAAGATGTATTTGATGCTGTAAAAGCAGGTGACGAGACCGCTGTTGAGATCGCAGTTGAATTTGGTGTTTACCTTGGACATGCTCTCGCTAATCTCGCAGCCGTTACTGATCCAGAGGTCTTTGTAATCGGCGGAGGAGTGTCGAAGGCAGGAGAGGTTCTGATCCCATACATAAAAGAGCCTTATATGGAACGAGCTTTCTTTGCAAATAAGAGTGTAGAGTTTGTGCTGGCAACACTTGGAAATGACGCTGGAATATGTGGCGCTGCAAAACTGGTTCTTGACGAGTGAAAGAACGGCGAAAGATATACTAAATAATAAGAAAAATAGAAGAGGGTGTCGCAAAATCAGATTCGATTTTGCGACACCCTCTTTTGTTATAAATTCAAATGATATTTACTGTGCTGGTGTCGTTCCGCCATCAGAGGATCCGCCGCCGGAATCACCACCGGCTGTTCCGCCGCCGGAATCACCGCCGGAAGTTCCACCGTCTGTAGAACCGCCAGATCCTCCGCCGGTGTTTCCACCGCCAGTATTGCCGCCGGTGTTTCCATCTGTAGATCCGCCGGTATTGGATCCTGTACCGCCAGTATTGTTGCCGGTGTTTCCGTCCGTATTGGAACCAGTATTGCCGCCTGTATTTCCGCCGGGATTATTCGTATCGCCTGTATTGTTTCCTGTGTTATTGTCAGCGGGTTCATTCGGTGTTTCTGGTTCCGGATCCGGTGCTACATAGTGGCCGGAACAGCTCTGAGTCGGCAGAGTATCTGTTGCAAAATATTCTGTAATGGACGGACATCCGCTGACAGCGAGAAGCCCCGTTCTTGTACAGATGGATTTCTTTTCTACGGAAGTAGGAATTTCGAAATCTTTATTTTCCAGCCCTTCATGTACTCTGTCCATAATCCGTTTCCACAGCTGGTTACGCCAGCGGGAATTCGAACTGCTCATGGGCTTGTTGTTATCATAACCGCCCCATACGGCTCCGGTATAGTAAGGTGTATATCCTGCAAACCAGAGATCCACATAGTTGGTTGTTGTACCTGTTTTACCTGCTGCAGTCATATCGTCAAGCTTAGCAGCAGCACCGGTACCCTTATTTACCACATCTTCCATGGCGCTTGTAAGAAGATAGGCAGTTGAATCTTTCATTACCTGTTTGGTCTCAGGTGAAGTATTGTCAATCAGGACATTGCCGTCGTGATCCAGAATCTCGGTGTAGAATGTAGGTTCTGTGTAAACTCCGCCGTTTGCCAGCGATGCGAACGCTGCCGTAAGCTCAATATTGTATACACCCAGATTCAAACCGCCGAGAGCCTTTGACTGAGAATATTTATCCTCGTCATTCAGAGTTGTGAAACCAAGATTCAGAAGGAAGTCATAACTTTCTTCTACTCCTACGTCCTCTGTTAACGTCCGAACTGCACAGGTGTTGATGGACTGCTGGATCGCATATCTCATAGTTACGTCTCCGGCATACCGGTGATTTACATTGTTGACCGGTGTGCCATCCTTATATTCATAAGGCTCGTCTGGTATAATGCTTGCCAGAGTCATATCACCGCTGTCAAGTGCAGGTGCATAAGTCGAAAGGATCTTAAATACAGATCCGGGCTGACGATAGGAACCAGTTGCGCGGTTCAGGGAGAGATTAGATGACTTATCACCCCGGCCGCCAACGATGGCCTTGACCTGTCCGGTGTACTGATCCATGATCACGATGGAAACCTGAGGCTGAGGTGTAATTTCCAGATTTTCATCGATTTTGTCATTTTCCGAAATATTAAGTGTAGACTTATATTCCTCGATGGCTGCTCTTGCTTCGTCCTCTGAATCAAAGTTTACATACGAAACATCGTGGGCGCCCTTGTAATAGCTTTCAAACATTTCCTTGCTGTAATTCTCAGCAGAACCGTCTTCTCTGTGAATCGTCAGAGCGTATTCAATTCCATATTCCACACCCGGGAGCAGCTCTTCCAGATCATCCACTTCTTCATCGCAAATCTGCTGGATTCCTGTATCCTGTGTTGCGCGGATCGTAAGTCCGCCGCTGTAGAGAAGGTTGTATGCCTGAGTTTCTGTATAGCCTTTCTCATTCACCAGATCCTTCACGACCTGCTGGATCAGCGAGTCTACAAAATAGGAGTAAGGTTCACTGCTGGTTGTATTAGAAGCAGTTTCAAGAATCCTGTCGTAAACATTATCCGCTATTGCTTCGTCATATTCTTCCTGGGTGATATATCCCTGATCCAGCATGCTGTTCAGGATACGGAGCCGTCTCTGTTCGTTGTGGTCAGGGTGAGTGACCGGATCATAATATGCAGGCCGGTTGGTGATGGCGGCAAGTACTGCACATTCAGACAGATTCAGCTCGGAAACGTCCTTATTAAAGTAACGGAGAGAAGCAGTCTGAACTCCCTGGCATCCCTGACTCATATTGATGGTGTTCATATACGCCTCAAGGATCTCCTCCTTGCTCATCTGTTTCTCGATCTGGATAGCCAGATAAATTTCCTGTATCTTACGTTCGACTTTTTCATATGTGGTTTCGTTGACGAAGTCAGGAAAGACATTGTTTTTGATCAGCTGCTGCGTGATCGTACTGGCTCCCTCTGTAAATTTGAAGCCGTGTGTAATACCTACAACCCCTGCCCGGATGATACCCTGGAGATCTACGCCGTTGTGTTCGTAGAAACGCTCGTCCTCAATGGCCACAAAAGCGTGAGCCAGGTATTCCGGAATTTCGTCATAGGTTTTGTATACACGGTTGGAATCGGAATCGTTCAATGTTCTGAGTACTGTACCGCTTTGATCTACGATATTCGTAGCATATCCTTTCGGAAGGATATCTTCTGCAGTGACGGCAGGTGCGTTGTCAACGACATGCTTTACCAGTACGCCGGCTCCGACAGCACATATAACAGCCAGCAGCAGGATGCAGATGATGATCGCTTTAAAGAGACGAACCCCAAGCCGTTTCTTTTTCATTCTTTTTTTCGAAGAGATCTTTTTCTTTCTCTTCGAAATGTTATTTTTTCCGTAATTCACGAATAACATCCTCCTTTATTCACTCCTATGATTATAGCAAAGATGCCCTTTTAAATAAAGGAAAAAATAAAAACTTCACAATTGAAGCCGCATTTTTAAGAAAATCTTCCGAATTTATCTGTAATCTGATATAGTTAGATACAGCATAGATCAGGAGGAGAGCATTTTGGAAAGTTATCATACAATATACAGAGGCGGTTCGGGAGAGATCACAGAGAAGAAATCACGGTTTATTGCAGACGTATTTCCGGTGTCTTCCGAAGAGGAAGCTATGTTATATCTGGAGGAAACCAGAAAAAAATACTGGGATGCCCGCCATCACTGCTGGGCATATGTAGTAGGCCGGACGCCCTGTATGGAACGGATGAGCGACGACGGAGAACCGGCAGGAACAGCCGGAAAGCCTATTCTCGAGGTGATACGCGGAAACCATCTTACAGATGTATTTGTAGTGGTCACCCGTTATTTCGGAGGGACGCTGCTTGGCACAGGAGGTCTGGTCCGCGCTTATACGGAAGCAGCAGCGGAGGGGCTCCGGCAGAGCAGCATTATTGAGAAGATACATGGATCAAGGCTTCGGATCAGCACGGATTATACTTTGCTTGGGAAGATCCAGTATATGATCGGACAGAGAGGACTGCATCTGGCGGATAGCATATATACGGAGAAGGTTGACCTTGAAGTGCTTGTTCCGGATGCGGAGGAGAAGGCTTTCCGGGAAGAAATTACAGAGGGGACTGGCGGCAAGGCCGGCATCGAGACGATAGAGGAGTGCTGGTTTGCGGATACAGAGGACGGGCTCCGGGTCTTTCAGGAGTGACAAGCACTGCGGCACCGTTACATAGCCTTAAAATACAAGGAAGCTGCCTGAGGCAGCTTCCCTGTAAAGACGTTATTCATTTTAATTCTAAGAAAATTCCGGTTCGATCAGTCCGAAAGAACCATCCTTTCTCTTGTAAACTACATTGACTTCATCTGTCTCCGCGTTGGAAAATACGAAGAAATTGTGGCCGAGCAGTTCCATCTGGATACATGCATCCTCCGGAAACATGGGCTTGATTCCGAAACGTTTTGTCCTTACGATTCGAATCTCGTCATCTTCTGCGGGATCCTCCTCGGACTCAACAAACTCTTTCTTAAAACTGTTTGGCGAAGCGGAAGATGTAGGATGTCCCTGGCTTCTTGCTACCAGTTTGTTCTTATACTTCCTAAGCTGCCGCTCGATGACCTCTTCTACGAGATCGATGGATACGTACATATCGCTGCTTGTCTGCTCGGAGCGGACAATGCTGCCTTTTACGGGGATTGTTACCTCGATCTTCTGGCGGCCCTTCTCCACGCTGAGTGTTACAATGATTTCTGTCTCAGGAGTGAAATACCTTTCCAGCTTTCCTAATTTCTGCTCCACAGCATCTTTCAGTCCGGGTGTTACCTCAATATTTTTTCCGCTGATAATAAAATTCATGCTGCTCAACTCCTTTGTTCATATTTAACACAAAACAAAGTAAAATCTATGTTTGTATTATGTAAACATTATAGCATGGAACAGCTTTAATGTATAGAACGAATCAACTTTATGAAGATGATTTTCCTGTTTTAGATTTTCCAGAAAAGAAGAGCTAAAACAGGAAAAGAAAATCATTGTTTCATTGCACTGCGCTTACGCATACGGGAGTCAAGAATCTTCTTGCGGATGCGAAGAGACTTCGGTGTGACTTCAAGCAATTCGTCGGTGTCGATAAAGTCCAGCGCCTGCTCCAGGCTTAAGATACGCGGCGGAGTAAGGCGGAGTGCCTCATCGGCGCTTGATGATCGGGTGTTGGTCAGGTGCTTGGTCTTGCAGACATTTAGTTCAATGTCTTCGGCCTTTCCGTTCTGCCCGATGACCATTCCGGCATAAACTTTTTCACCGGGGCCTATAAACAGTGTACCGCGCTCCTGGGCACTGTATAATCCGTAAGTTACGGACTCGCCGGTCTCAAATGCGATCAGGGAACCCTGTTTCCGGTACTGGATATCCCCCTTGTAAGGCTCATATCCGTTAAATGCGGTATTCAAGATACCGTTTCCTTTTGTGTCAGTGAGGAACTCACCGCGGTATCCGATCAGGCCTCTTGCGGGGATAGAGAACTCAAGTCTGGTGTAGCCTCCGTTGGATACGCCCATATTTCGCAGTTCGCCTTTCCGCTGTCCCAGCTTTTCGATAACAACTCCGGTAAACTCGTCCGGCACATCGATATAGGCAATTTCCATAGGCTCCAGTTTTTTGCCGTTTTCATCTGTCTTATAGAGAACTTCAGCCTTGCTTACGGCAAATTCATATCCTTCCCTGCGCATGTTTTCAATCAGTACAGAGAGATGAAGCTCTCCCCGTCCGGATACTTTGAAAATGTCTGTATTGTCAGTCTCCTCTACGCGCAGACTGACATCTGTGTTCAGTTCACGGAACAGTCTTTCACGGAGATGGCGGGAAGTGACGTATTTTCCTTCCTGACCTGCAAACGGACTGTCATTGACAAGGAACTGCATGGAAATCGTAGGCTCCGATATCTTCTGGAATGGGATCGCCTCCGGCTTTTCCGGAGAGCAGAGGGTATCCCCGATGGAAATATCTGCAATACCGGAGATGGCGACGATAGAACCGATGGTCGCCTCTTTTACCTCTACCTTTTCCAGCCCGTCGAATTCATAAAGCTTGCTGATTTTTACCTTTTCCTGCTTGTCCGGATCATGATGGTTGACAAGTACCATTTCCTGGTTGACAGCGATGGTTCCATTGTCCACTTTACCGATACCGATACGCCCTACATATTCATTGTAGTCGATGGTGCTGATCAGTACCTGGGTCGGAGCTTCCGGATCTCCCTCGGGTGCGGGGATGTAGTTCAGAATCGTCTCAAAGAGAGGCTTCATATCCACTTCTTCATCAGAGAGATCAAGAACAGCAACACCTGCTTTGGCTGATGCGTAGACAATCGGACACTCAAGCT
Organism: uncultured Mediterraneibacter sp.; assembly: GCA_944381495.1. Classification (GTDB taxonomy): domain Bacteria; phylum Bacillota; class Clostridia; order Lachnospirales; family Lachnospiraceae; genus Mediterraneibacter. The sequence goes on from CALWLJ010000005.1 coordinate 73,970, forward strand.
GTTCGTCAGAAGCTCCGAGGTCGATGAGAAGTTCAAGTACTTCATCGATGACAGCTTCCGGACGTGCTTCCGGACGGTCGATCTTATTGATGCAGACAATAACCGGCAGATTCAGATCCAAGGCTTTCCTGAGTACGAATTTTGTCTGGGGCATAGCTCCTTCGAAGGCGTCAACAACAAGGATGACTCCGTTTACCATCTTCAGGACACGCTCCACCTCGCCGCCAAAATCGGCGTGGCCGGGGGTGTCAATGATATTGATTTTGGTTCCTTTATAATGTACTGCTGTATTTTTGGAAAGAATCGTGATGCCTCTTTCCCTCTCGATATCGTTGGAGTCCATGACACGCTCCGCCACTTCCTGATTCTCACGAAATACGCCGCTCTGCTTTAAAAGCTCGTCTACAAGGGTTGTTTTTCCGTGATCGACATGGGCGATGATAGCGATATTTCTCACATCTTCTCGTTTCATTTTCATATTAATTCAACACTCTTTCTTAAATAATCATAATCCATTATACTGCAACTGCTTTATTTTATCACAAAATCCCGAATTTACAAGCATATTATGAATAAGCAACGCCGATGAAGGGCGACAGTGGGAATTACAGCCTGCGCTCAAGCCGTCTCGCTCGGGAGAACTGTTCTTTATCTGTAGAGAGCGATTTCTGTCGGAAACGGCCGTCGAACGGTTCTGTAAAAAATGGTTCTATTCAGCAAATATCGGTCATAGATTTAGTAGTGACTCAAAATACCGAACAGAGGAAGGGAGAAAATAAATTATGTCAGATAAGATTATTGAGAACAATCAGGTGACGGTTATCGGTGAGGTGGTGACAGAGTTTACATACAGCCACGAAGTATTCGGTGAAGGATTCTATATGGTGGACATCCGGGTGAAGAGGCTGAGCAGTTCCTGCGACAGGATTCCGGTGATGATATCGGAACGGCTGCTGGATGTCACACAGGACTACCGGGGAGAATGTATTATGGTGTCCGGTCAGTTCCGTTCCTATAACCGTCATGAAGAACAGAAAAACAGGCTTGTTCTGTCTGTGTTTGCGCGGGAGGTTGAGTTTATTGATGAGGAGCCTGACGGGGCTAAGACAAACCATATTCTTCTGGAAGGCTTTATGTGCAAAAAGCCTGTATACAGGAAGACGCCTCTGGGCAGAGAAATCGCGGATCTGCTGCTGGCCGTAAACCGGCCGTACGGAAAGTCTGATTATATTCCTTGCATATGCTGGGGAAGAAATGCACGTTATGCGTCTGGATTTGAAGTTGGTGAACATGTCAGAATCCTTGGACGTATCCAGAGCAGAGAATATGTAAAGAAACTTTCCGAGACGGAAACAGAGACGAGAACAGCGTATGAAGTGTCCGTAAGCAAGCTGGAATGTCTGGATGAATAGGGAATGGCAGAAGGCCGGAGCCGCAGCAGGAAAGGCTGCAGTTCCGGCCCCTTTTGTTATTCCTGTTAACAAAATAACAATATTGTGATAACGGGATAAATGTGTTATCCTTAAAAATATGAAGTCTGGAAGAGGAGAACGATTCTGTTCTGGAATACGAGATGAAGAGAGAGGAGAAAGAACGATGATAAAAATAATCATGCATGGCTGCAACGGAAAAATGGGAAGGATGATCACTGAACTGGTGAAAAAAGACGATGCAGCAGAGATCACAGCAGGTATTGATACATATATGGAGGTTCCGAACGATTATCCTGTCTTTGATTCTATTGAAAAGTGTAATGTGGAAGCGGACGTGGTGATTGATTTTTCCAATGCGAAGGCAATGGATGGACTTCTCAGCTACTGTGAGGAGAAAGGTCTGCCGGTTGTTCTGTGTACAACAGGACTGTCAGAAGAACAGCTTGCCAAGGTAAATGAAATTTCGAAGAAGATTCCAATCCTGAAATCTGCCAATATGTCACTTGGCATCAATCTGCTGCTCAAGCTTCTGAAGGACGCATCCAGAGTGCTTGCTCCCGCCGGGTTTGACATTGAACTTGTAGAGAAGCATCATAATCAGAAGCTGGACGCCCCAAGCGGCACTGCCCTTGCGCTTGCTGATTCAGTAAATGAGGCGCTTGGCGGAGAATATACATATATATATGACAGAAGCCAGGTGAGAAAGAAAAGAGACAGCAAAGAAATTGGCATATCGGCAGTCAGGGGAGGTACCATTGTGGGAGAACACGAGGTCCTTTTCGCCGGGACGGATGAAGTTATCGAGTTCAAACATACGGCATATTCCCGCAGCGTTTTTGGAAAGGGTGCGATAGAAGCGGCAAAATTCCTGGCAGGAAAGGAACCGGGAATGTACGATATGAGCGACGTGATCGGGTAGATATGAGCGGAGGACAATATGAAAAATCTGGAAACCAGATATCTGGAGCGGCTGTCTGATCTGTACCCCACGATCGCAGCTGCATCCACGGAGATCATTAATCTGCAGGCGATTCTGAATCTGCCGAAAGGCACAGAACATTTCCTTACAGATATTCACGGAGAGTATGAGGCCTTTTCACATGTGCTGAAGAATGGCTCGGGATCTGTGCGGAGGAAGATTGATGATGTATTTGGAAATGCCATGAGTCTGAAGGATAAAAAAGCTCTTGCAACACTGATTTATTATCCGAAGGAAAAAATGGACATAATAAAGAGGTCAGAGACCAATATGGATGACTGGTACAGGGTTCATCTGTATCTGCTTATCGAGGTGGCAAAACGCGCCGCCAGTAAATATACGAGATCAAAGGTCCGAAAGGCTCTGCCAAAGGATTTTGCATATGTCATCGAGGAGCTGATCACGGAAAAGGCGGAAGTCCATGACAAGGAGTCCTACTATAATGAGATTATTTCTACGATCATCCGGATCGGCAGGGCGCAGGAGTTTATTATTGCTATCTCGGAACTGATCCAGCGTCTGGTCGTTGATCATCTGCACATTGTGGGGGATATCTATGACAGAGGTCCGGGTCCTCATATCATTATGGATAAGCTGATGACTTACCATTCTCTGGATATTCAGTGGGGCAATCACGATGTGCTCTGGATGGGAGCCGCCGCGGGGCAGTGGGGCTGTATAGCCAATGCGATCAGAATCTGTGCGCGCTACGGAAATCTTGATATTCTGGAGGATGGCTATGGGATCAACCTGCTTCCCCTTGCTACATTTGCCCTCAGGACGTATGAGAATGATCCATGTGTCTGCTTTAAGCTTAAGGTGCCGGATAAGCCGGATTCTGAAGAAATGCAGATGAATCTCAGGATACATAAGGCGATATCGGTCATCCAGTTTAAAGTGGAAGGGCAGATTATCCAGAGACAGAAAACATTTCATCTCGATGACCGGGCGCTTCTTCACAGGATTGATTTTGAGAAGGGAACAGTCAGCATTTACGGAAAAGAATATAAAATGCTGGATATGAATTTCCCGACAATCGATCCGTCGGATCCCTATCGGCTGACAGAGGAAGAGGAAGAAATCATGCGCCGGCTGGAAGCTGCATTTACAGGATGCGAGAAAATGCAGCAGCATATGCATTTCCTTCTGGCGAAAGGAAGTCTGTACAAGGTTTATAATGATAATCTGCTTTATCATGGCTGTGTTCCTTTAAATGAGGACGGCAGTCTCAGAGAAGTAGACGTCTTCGGGAAAAAGTATAGAGGACGTGAACTTTATGACGTACTTGACAGTTATGTGAGAAAAGGTTTTTTTGCCTTGGATAAGAAAGAGAGAGAAGACGGCAAGGATATCATGTGGTATATCTGGCTGCATCCGGATTCACCATTGTTCGGAAAAGCGAGGATGGCAACTTTTGAACGATATTTCCTGAGCGAGAAGGAGACTCATGCAGAAAAGAAAAATCCTTATTATTCTTTGATTGAAAATGAGAAGGTTATTGATGGCATTCTGCGGGAATTTGGCCTGGATCCGTCTACGGCCCATATTGTGAATGGACATGTCCCGGTGAAGCGCAAAGACGGGGAGAGCCCGATCAAATGCGGCGGGAAGGTTATGGTTATAGACGGGGGATTTTCACGGGCCTATCAGAAGGAGACAGGGATAGCCGGCTATACACTGATCTATAATTCTTACGGGTTGAGGATTGTCGCACATGAACCTTTTGAGTCTACTGAGGATGCGGTGAGAAAGGAAAATGATATTCATTCTGAAACAGTAGTGGTTCAGCGGCTTTATGACCGGGTGATGGTAGGAGACACGGATGTGGGACGGGAGCTGAGAGAACAGGTGAAAGATCTGGAACGGCTTCTTGAGGCGTACAGAAACGGAGAATTGACAGAAAAATTATGATCAGCTGTTTTCCTTCCCTGATTAGCGGAACAAGAAAATTGGAAAAATAAAGAGAAGGCTGCGTTGAGGCAGCGGTACAACCTGAAAAAGCAGAAAAGGGAGGCATATATGAGTCAGGACACAGAAAAAGAACTGAAGATACCGGAAGGAACAGAAGCAACAGAGCCTTTGAAAATATATCTCCGGGAGATTGGCCGCATACCGCTGCTTGAAGCGGAGGAAGAAAAGGAACTGGGATACAGAAGCTCGCAGGGAGATGAAGCTGCCAGACACCGGCTGGCAGAGGGAAATCTGCGCCTGGTGGTGTCTCTTGCAAAACATTATACAGGGCGGGGAGTTCCTTTTCTGGATCTGATCCAGGAGGGAAACATGGGCCTGATGCGTGCGGCCGAGAAGTATGATTATACGAAGGAAAACAGGTTTTCCACCTATGCTGCGTGGTGGATCAAGGAGGCTATGCAGAGAGCGGTTGACCAGCAGTCAAGAGAAATACGTGTACCGGTGCATGTGGCTGAGAATATGAAAAAAGTGCAGAAGACGCAGAAAGAGCTGCAGCAGGCGCTTGGAAGAGATCCTGTGCCCGAGGAAATCGCCGAAAAACTGAAAGATAAAAGTGTAGATGAAGTAAAAGAGATTCTGACTTATCTTCAGAATCCGGTATCACTGGAGACTCCGGTTGGAGAGGACGGGGAAAACAGTTTGGGCGATATGGTGGAGGACAAATCTGAAGCGACACCAGATGAGGCTCTTAACGTGCTTGCCCGCAAGGAGGAAGTCAGCGATCTGCTTAATTCTCTCAACGAGCGGGAACAGAAGGTGATTCGTCTGCGGTATGGTCTGGAAGACGGTCAGACACATACTCTGGAAGAAATCGGAGAGATGATGGGTGTTACCAGAGAACGCGTCCGGCAGATAGAAGCAAGAGCTATGGAGAAGCTCAGATCAAAAGCAAAAGACTGATCAATAGCTATATTTTCCTGAATAAATATTGAAAATATGCAGATAGTATGTATACAACAATATTTATGGAAAGGGAGATACAAATATTATGCTGAAAAAAATGAAACGTTATCTATTGCTGCTTACATTTGCCTTTGTACTGTTGGGTTCGACAGGATGCAGCAGCAGAGATCAGGCGGATAACGGCGCAGATCAGTCCGGACAGAGTGGAAATTCATCGACAATGGATGAAACTGATAAAAACGATCCTAATATGAATGATGCTACAGAGGGAAATGGAGTTCTCGATGATGCAGTTGATGACGTGACGGATGGAGTCGACAATGTGACAGATGATATTACGGACGGAGTCGATGATCTGACGGATGATGTGACAGACGGAGTCGATAAGGCGACAGATGATCTGACGGAAGACAATGGTGTACAGAAGGATACAAATAACACAAATCGATAAATGATATAGTCGTGAAAAAGTAAGAGAAGAAAGGATCTGCCGCAGAACCGGGAGTCTGACCGGGTCTGCGGCAGATCTGATGTCAAGAGACGGAGGAAGTGAATATGAGATTCAGACCCTGTATCGATATACATAATGGAAAGGTAAAGCAGATCGTAGGAGGAAGCCTGAAAGACGAAGGAGATGAGGCGAAAACCAATTTTTCGTCGGAACTGGGCGCTTCCTTCTATGCGGAGCTGTACAGGAAAGACAGGCTGAAAGGCGGCCATGTGATCATGCTGAATTCCAGAGATTCGGAATATTACGGCCGCACCCGGCAGCAGGCGCTGGACGCCCTGCGTACATATCCCGGCGGACTTCAGGCGGGCGGCGGCGTTACGGCGGACAATGCACCGGAATATCTGGAAGCCGGCGCAAGCCATGTGATCGTGACCTCCTATGTATTCCAGGGCGGCGTATTCCACGAAGAAAATCTGGAAACACTTGCTGATCGTGTAGGAAAAGAGCATGTGGTCCTGGATCTGAGCTGCCGGAAAAAAGAAGACGGGTATTATGTAGTAACCGATCGATGGCAGAAGTTTACGGATATGAAGCTGACGCATGAAGTCTTAACCAGGCTTGCCGGCTACTGTGATGAATTCTTGATCCACGGAGTGGACGTGGAAGGGAAAAAATCCGGAATGGAAACAGAACTCGTACGTATGCTTTCTGAATGGAACCAGATCCCGGTCACATACGCAGGCGGAATCGGTTCCCTGGATGACCTGGAGCAGTTCCATAATGTAAGCAGAGGCAGACTGGACTTTACGATCGGGAGCGCCCTTGATCTGTTTGGAGGCAATGTCCCCTATGAAAAAGTAAAGGAAATGCGGTGAGAATGATTTGCTGCAGTCCACACTTAACCGCCGCCCACATGCGCACTCGTCGCGCTGGCGCGCTCCAGTCCCGCACTATGTGCTAAGACTGCTTATGTGGGCGGCGGTTGCGAGTTTCACTCGCACTCAGGAAAAGGAGAATGCCTCTTACATGCAAGCATGACGCTGCATTCTCCTTTTCCTGAGTACAGTGTGAACAGCAACCTTGATTTGTTAACAAGTTATGAACTGGTTGAATTGAGACGCAGTTAGTGTTAGAATGGAAAACGGAGTGGCATCTGAAATCGGAACAGTGGACGCGTGGTATTTACGTAAGAGACCTGTCTGCTGTGATATAATGTCAAATTTAGTTTAAGGAGTAAGTTACGGAAAATGGGTATAATAGAGAAGATTTTCGGCACCCACAGTGAGAACGAGCTGAAGCGGATCCGTCCGGTGATCGACCAGATCGAGGCGTTGGAGCCGGAGATGAAGGCGCTGTCTGATGAGGAACTCAGGGGAAAGACGAGAGAATTTAAAGAACGTCTGAAAGAAGGAGAAACTCTGGACGATATCCTTCCGGAGGCATATGCAGTTGTACGTGAGGGCGCGTTCCGAAGCATTGGCATGCGTCATTACAGAGTGCAGCTGATCGGCGGAGTGATTCTTCACCAGGGACGTATTGCCGAGATGAAGACAGGAGAAGGAAAGACGCTTGTGTCTACTCTTCCTGCGTATCTGAATGCGCTGGAAGGAAAGGGTGTTCATATTGTTACTGTCAATGATTATCTGGCAAAACGTGATGCGGAATGGATGGGAAAGGTTCACGAATTCCTCGGGCTTACTGTCGGTGTTGTGCTGAACAGTATGGACAATGATGAACGCCGTGCGGCATATAATTGTGACATCACATATGTAACTAATAATGAACTGGGCTTTGATTATCTGCGTGACAATATGGTCATCTATAAAGAGCAGCTTGTTCAGAGAGGACTTCATTTTGCAATTATCGATGAGGTTGACTCCGTTTTGATTGATGAGGCGCGTACTCCGCTGATCATTTCAGGCCAGAGCGGAAAGTCAACCAGTCTCTATGAGGCATGCGATATTCTGGCACGGCAGCTGGAGCGCGGCGAAGCCAGCGGAGAATTCTCCAAAATGAATGCTATCATGGGAGAAGAGATTGAGGAGACCGGCGACTTTATTGTAAATGAGAAGGAGAAAACGGTTAATCTGACGGAAGAAGGAGTCAAAAAGGTTGAGAAATTCTTCCACATTGAAAATCTCGCTGATCCGGAGAATCTGGAGATACAGCATAACATTATCCTTGCTCTCCGTGCTCACAATCTCATGTTCCGGGATCAGGATTATGTGGTAACCCCTCAGGGCGAGGTTATGATCGTCGATGAATTTACAGGACGTATCATGCCGGGCCGGCGTTATTCGGATGGACTTCATCAGGCAATTGAGGCTAAAGAACATGTGAAGGTACGCCGGGAGAGCAAGACTCTGGCAACGATCACATTCCAGAACCTGTTTAATAAATTCGATAAAAAGAGCGGTATGACTGGTACGGCTCTTACAGAGGAAAAGGAATTCCGCGATATTTATGGCATGGACGTAGTTGAGATCCCGACAAACGTTCCCGTACAGAGAGTTGACCTGGAAGATGCCGTATATAAGACGAAGAGAGAAAAATACGAGGCGGTTGTCAAAGCGGTAAAAGAAGCTCATGCCACCGGACAGCCTGTGCTGGTAGGAACGATTACGATTGAAGTGTCTGAGCTGCTCAGCAAGATGCTGAAAAAGGAAGGAATCAAACATAATGTTCTGAACGCTAAGTATCATGAGCTGGAGGCGGAGATTGTTGCTGATGCAGGTGTCCATGGCGCTGTGACTATTGCAACGAATATGGCCGGACGTGGTACAGATATCAAGCTGGACGACGCTGCGAGAGCGGCCGGCGGTCTGAAGATCATCGGTACAGAGCGGCATGAGTCGCGCCGTATTGACAATCAGCTCCGGGGCCGTTCCGGTCGTCAGGGAGATCCGGGAGAGTCAAGATTCTATATTTCTCTTGAGGATGATCTGCTCAGACTTTTCGGTTCCGAACGTCTGATGGGAATCTTTAATACACTGGGCGTAGAGGACGGCGAGCAGATCGAGCATAAGATGCTCTCAAGCGCAATCGAGAAGGCGCAGAAGAAGCTGGAGAATAACAACTTTGGTATCCGTAAGAACCTGCTGGAGTACGATCAGGTAATGAACGAACAGAGGGAGATCATATACGGAGAGCGCAGACGTGTGCTTGATGGCGAGAGTATGCGTGATACGATTTATAATATGATCACAGAATATGTGGAAAATCTGACAGATCGTTTCGCATCGCCGGATGCAGATTCAGACGAGTGGGATATTAAGGGGCTTGATGTAAATCTTCATAATGTCATTCCGCAGCTGGAGCTTCCCAGCGCAGAGGAATGCGCTGACATGCGTCAGAAAGAACTCAAGCATCTGTTGAAAGAGCGTGCTGTTAAAGCCTACGAGGCGAAAGAGGCTGAATTCCCTGAGCCGGAACAGATCAGGGAGGTAGAGCGTGTTGTTCTTCTTAAGGTGATCGATGCCAGATGGATGGATCATATTGACGATATGGAACAGCTTCGGCAGGGAATCGGCCTGCAGGCATATGGACAGAGAGATCCACTGGTAGAGTATAAGATGATGGGATATGATATGTTCGGCGCAATGACCAATGCCATCGCTGAGTCAACAATCCGTACTCTGTTCCATATCCGGGTAGAACAGAAGGTAGAACGAGAAGAAGTGGCGAAGGTTACAGGAACCAACAAGGATGACAGCGCAGTCCGTGCGCCGAAGAAGCGTCAGGAGAAGAAGATTTATCCTAACGATCCCTGTCCATGCGGCAGCGGCAAAAAATACAAACAGTGCTGTGGAAGAAAGAACGCGGTGTGATCAAGCGTGCTTTCTGTTGAAAAGGTTATTCAGACTGAAATGTCTATGTGACGGATCAGTCTGAAAATATATTATAAAATATTTTGAAAGAGGTGATTAAGGTGGTTTTATTAGATGAATTAAAGTCCAGACTGGGCGCCTATGAAGAACCGCTGAAAGATTTGAGGGATTCACTTTGACCTGGCTTCAAAGAAGTTAAGGATCGAAGAACTTGAAAAGAGACTGGAGGAACCGGGATTCTGGGATGAGCCTGAGGTTTCTCAGCATGTCATGAAGGAATTGAAGAGTCTGCAGGATTCTGTAAAACAGATTGAAAAACTGTACTCGGATTATGATGACATGATGCTTCTGATCGAAATGAGTGAAGAAGAAACGGATGAAGAGACAATCAAAGGAATTGAAGAAGAGCTGGAACAGTTTGAGGCGTCCTTCGAAGAACTGAGAATCGGAACTCTTCTGATCGGCCCTTATGACAAGGATAACGCTATTGTTACTCTTCATGCCGGCGCAGGCGGAACAGAAGCCTGCGACTGGACGAACATGCTGTACCGGATGTACACCAGATGGGCGGAGAAAAAAGGGTTTTCCGTTGAGATGCTGGACTATCTGGAGGGAGACGTTGCCGGTATCAAAGGTGTGACTTTCGAGGTGGCAGGAGAAAATGCATATGGGTATCTGCGCTCGGAAAAAGGTGTTCACAGACTTGTCCGGATCTCGCCGTTTAATGCGGCCGGAAAAAGGCAGACGTCTTTTGCTTCCTGTGATGTGATCCCGGATATTGAAGAAGATATTGATATCGAAATTAATGATGATGACTTGAAAATCGATACTTACCGGTCCAGCGGCGCAGGAGGTCAGCACATCAATAAGACTTCGTCTGCAGTACGTATCACACATCTGCCCACGGGAATTGTAGTGCAGTGCCAGAATGAACGTTCTCAGCATATGAATAAAGATAAGGCGATGCAGATGCTCAAGTCGAAACTGTATCTGATGAAGCAGCAGGAGCAGGCGGAAAAGATGTCTGATATCCGCGGAGAAGTAAAAGACATCAATTTTGGAAATCAGATCCGGTCATATGTGATGCAGCCGTACACTCTGGTGAAAGATCACAGGACAAATGCTGAAATCAGTAATGTGAACAGTGTGATGGACGGGAATATTGATCCGTTTATCAATGCATATCTAAGCATGGATGCAGAAGCACAGAAAGGAAGAGACAATGGTTAATATAGCGGTAATGGGATATGGCACAGTGGGATCTGGTGTGGTAGAAGTAATCAACACGAATGGCGCCATTATCAATAAGCGTGCAGGCAATGAGATTAATGTAAAATATGTACTGGATATCCGGGATTTCCCCGGGGATCCGATCCAGGAGAAAATCGTCCATGACGTGGATGTGATTATTAATGATCCGGATGTTCAGATCGTTGTAGAGGTAATGGGAGGCATTGAGCCCGCGTATACTTTTGTAAAACGGTGCCTGGAGGCCGGAAAAAGTGTGGCTACTTCCAATAAAGCTCTTGTTGCCAAACACGGAGCCGAGCTGCTGTCCATAGCCAGAGACCGGGATATCAATTTCCTGTTTGAGGCAAGTGTCGGCGGAGGAATACCGATCATTCGGGCTTTGAATTCCTGCATCACGGCTGATGAAATCGAGGAGATAACAGGAATCCTCAATGGAACCACAAACTATATGCTTACGAAGATGTTCTATGAAGGCGCAGACTATGATGAGGTTCTGAAAGAGGCTCAGGATAATGGTTACGCAGAGCGAAATCCGGAGGCTGACGTTGAAGGGTATGATGCCTGCAGGAAGATTGCCATACTATCTTCTCTGATCTCCGGTCAGCAGGTGGATTTTGAGGATATTTATACTGAGGGAATTACAAAGATTACGAAGAAGGATATGATGTATGCAAAGGCCATGGATATGACGATCAAACTCCTTGCTTCAAGTAAGCGCCATGACGATCACCTGCATGCGATCGTTGCTCCGGCGCTTCTGGGAAGGGAACACCCGCTTTATAATGTAAATGGAGTATTCAATGCAGTCTTTGTACATGGTAATGTGCTGGGAGACGCTATGTTTTACGGAAGCGGGGCAGGAAAACTTCCTACCGCAAGTGCCGTAGTTGCCGACGTAGTGGATGAGGCCAAGCATCTTCACAGGAATATTATGACAATGTGGGATGAAGAAAAACTCAGTCTGCTTCCGATCGAAGATACCTGCAAGCGCTTTTTCGTCCGGGTGAGAGGAACTGCAGAAGAGAGAAAGGCAGAGATTGAAGAGGCTTTTGGTCCGGTGCAGATCATCAGTATTCCTGAGCTGAAGGATGAATTCGGTTTTGTGACCAGTACGATGACAGAGAGAGAATATCAGAAAAACGCAGAAAAATTCGCGGATATTATTCATATGATACGTGTGGAGGACTGATATCTTTTTAACAGATGTCGGTTGGAAAAAAGGTGCTGCGGCTTAAAAAGGAAATATTCCTGAATGCCGCTGAATGAAAACCACAGGGAAGGCAGAGAAATGAAATATATTGTAATATTATGTGATGGGATGGCGGATGAGCCGCTTCCTGAACTGAACGGAAAAACCCCTCTTGAAGCTGCTGCTACGCCGAATATGGATCGGCTTGCAAAAGTTTCTGAGATTGGTATGGTTCGGACTGTGCCGGAGGGAATGGCCCCGGGAAGTGATACAGCTAACTTGTCTGTAATCGGATATGATCCGGAAATATATTATTCCGGCCGTTCGCCTCTGGAGGCTTTGAGTATCGGGGCGGATATGGATGCTGCAGACGTGTCTTTCCGCTGTAATCTTGTCACATTATCTGAAGAAGAGGAAAACTACAGTGACCGTAGGATCCTTGATCACAGTTCCGGAGAAATAAGCACGGAAGAGGCGGCTGTTCTTGTCGGAGCGCTGAAGGAGGAACTTGAGCGGGACGGATACAAATTTTATGTAGGCACAAGTTACAGACACCTTCTGATCATGAAGAACGGAAAAACAGTGGAATTGACTGCACCGCATGATATTCTTACGAAAAGAATCGGAGATTATCTTCCGGAAGATCCGGTCCTTCGTGAGATGATGGAAAGAAGTTATGATATTCTGAAAAATCATCCGATTAACGTTAAACGAAGAGCAGAAGGAAAGAATCCTGCTAATTCAGCCTGGTTCTGGGGAGCAGGAACTCGTCCTGCGCTGACTTCCTTTGAAGAAAAGAACGGTGTGAAAGGCGCGATGATTTCAGCTGTCGATCTGCTGAAAGGAATTGCTGTCGGTGCCGGTATGCATAATATCATTGTAGAAGGAGCTAACGGAGGTCTGGATACTAATTATGCCGGAAAAGGGCAGGCCGCTGTAAAAGCTCTTTCGGAAGATGGATTTGATTTTGTATATGTACATATTGAAGCGCCGGACGAGATGGGACATCAGGGCAGCGCGTCTAAAAAGATCCAGGCAATTGAATCGATTGACAAAATGATCATCGGCCCTGTAGCCGAAGCATTGTCAGAACAGAATATTCCGTTCCGGATGATGGTGCTTCCAGATCATCCGACGCCGGTACGGGTCCGCACACATACAGGTGATCCGGTCCCTTATCTTCTCTATGACAGTACAGCACCTGTGACAGGAAAAGAATCCTACAACGAAAAGAGCGGACGGGAAACCGGAGTATTTATAGAAAAAGGATGCCGTCTCATCGATCATCTTCTTAATAAGTGCTAGTGAAAACAGAAAAAACACAGACAGAACATTTCAGGAATGCTGTCTGTGTTTTTGTATTTTTGCTTATGTGATTTTGTATTTTACAGGAATTCAGTCTGATTATTCAGAAAGACCAAGCACTTTCCTGACAAGTCTGCGGTCATCTCCGGAAGCATTTCTGTAATGGGTCAGAAGTGTAATTTCATCTTTTGTAAGGTATACCGTATCCGCGCTGTCGATGATCATTCCGGGAGTATACGGTCCCCTGCTTTCATTGATAACGCCGTCGCCGGAACAGGGCTGTGTGATCAGCTGTTCCAGAGTGATATGATATATATCAGCGAGACGGATCAGGGTATCTACATCAGGAATTCTTTGTCCCGTTTCATAATTAGAATATGCCTGCCGTGATATGTTCAGCTTTTTACTGATCTGTAATTGTGTAAATTTGTGATCTTTTCTCAGTCTGCGTAGATTTTCGATCAGTTGCACGTTCGACAAATGAGATACCTCCATCGGGAAACATAATGAAATCGCTAAAATTAGTCTTCATTATAACAACTTTTCCCGAAAATGAACGGATATGCAACGAAACGAAAAACAAGAGAAATATGCAACAAAATGTTGCTTATTTTTCCGGGATCTGACTCAGAGTACTGTTGTGGTACAAGGAGGAATAAGTTACATCTTCCCCGAGCCATTCCGGCGCATCATAGTTTCTGGCAGATTCTTCGTCAGGAAATTCTATCTCTCCCAGTACGAGCGGAGCGAGATCTCCTTCAAATATATCCAGTTCCAGAGCCAGACTATCTTCAAGAGGTATGACATAGCGGATTTTCTCGATAATTCTGCCGTCGGCTTTTTTACGAAGATGGCAATAGGCTTCGCCGGTCAGGGGCAGGTTATATTCTTCACGTACCATCAGACCTTTTGATTTGTAAGTGAGATAATATTCATCGCCATCTCTGCGTATACGAACAACAGGCGAGGTACAAAGATAGGCCTGTTCGATCTTTCTGTGAGGATAGTCTTCCGGATGGAACGGAAGTCTGCCAGGATCAACCAGGAATTTTCTTTCAATTTCCATGTTTACTGTTCTCCTTTTTAGTTACGAATTCTGTATATGTTCAAAGGGGCTGCATATTTTATAATAATCCCCGGCAGAAAATTTGTAAACCATTGCAATTACGTCTTTTCTCTGCTAAACTTGACAATGGTTAATAATTGTACTGGCAGGAGGTATTGGTATGAAAAAAGCATATGTGTTTCTTGCAGATGGTTTTGAGGAAATCGAAGGGCTTACTGTTGTGGATGTGTTGAGGCGCGCAGGTGTAGATGTGAAGACAGTTTCTGTTATGGGAAGAAAGCAGATACAGGGGGCACACAATATTCCTGTGGATGCAGATATCCTGTTTGATGATATCAACGGGGAAGACGCCGATATGCTGGTACTGCCAGGAGGTATGCCGGGAACGCTGAATCTGAAGGCTCACGAAGGACTTTGCGATCTGCTGAAAGCATATGACAGTGAGAAAAAATATATAGCGGCGATCTGTGCGGCACCCACCATTCTCAGCGGACTTGGAATGCTCAGGGGCAGAAAGGCGTGTGCATATCCGTCTTTTGAAGAAGAACTGGACTGCAAAGAAGTCCTGAAAGTTCCAGAGACAGTTGACGGCCATATCATTACAGGCAGAGGTATGGGAGCAGCCATTCCATTCGCTCTCAGGCTTACATCTCTCCTTTGCGGGGATGAAAAAGCCGAGGAAATCAGAAAATCCATTGTTTATAATGTGTAAACAGTTGCAATTTTATATACAAAAACACTGGCAATATAGGGGCTTGTGTGCTATACTATTACAATGACTGCAAATATATTGTGCCAGTGTAAATGTACACGGAAGATTTGCACTATCAAGGAGGAAGAAAATGAGTTTACAGGTAGAAAAATTAGAACATAATATGGCAAAGCTGACCATTGAAGTGTCAGCAGATGAAGTGGAGAAGGCGCTTCAGGCAGCATATCTGAAAGAGCGCAGCAAGATCAGCCTTCCGGGATTCCGTAAGGGAAAAGTACCGCGTCAGATGATCGAGAAGATGTACGGACCGGAGGTGTTCTATGACGAGGCGGCAAATCATATGATCTCTGAGGCATATGGCAAAGCATATGACGAGTGTGAGCTTGAGATCGTTTCACAGCCGAAGATTGAGGTTACTCAGCTGGAAAAAGGCAAGCCGTTTATCTTTACGGCGGAAGTAGCTGTAAAGCCGGCAGTTGAGCTGGGTGAATATAAAGGGCTGAAAGTGGATAAGATTTCCACAGAAGTTACAGATGAAGAAGTTGACCAGGAGATCGAAAGAGAGCGCGAGCGCAATGCCAGAACAGTTGAAGTGACAGACAGAGCTGTTCAGGACAAAGATCAGGTCGTTCTTGATTTCGAAGGATTTGTAGATGGAGAAGCTTTTGAGGGCGGCAAGGGAGAGAAGTATCCCCTGACAATCGGTTCCGGTTCCTTTATCCCGGGATTCGAGGAGCAGCTGATCGGTGCAGAGATCGGAAAGGAAGTAGAAGTCAATGTGACCTTCCCGGAGGATTATCAGGCAAAAGATCTGGCAGGCAAGGCTGCTGTCTTCAAATGCACCGTACATGAGATCAAAGTAAAAGAGCTTCCTGAGCTGGACGATGAGTTCGCTTCTGACGTATCTGAAGAAAGCGAGACTCTGGAAGAGTATAAGGCAGAAGTGAAGGGAAAACTGAAAGAGCGCAAGGAAAATGACGCAAAACAGAAGAAAGAGGATCAGGCTGTAGAGAAGGCTGTGGAGAATGCGCAGATTGATATTCCTGAGCCGATGATCGACCTTCAGGCTAGACAGATGGCAGATGATTTTGCACGCCGCATTATGCAGCAGGGTCTTACACTGGAGCAGTACTTCCAGTTTACAGGACTGTCTGAGGAGAAGATGATGGAAGAATTGAAACCTCAGGCAGAGAAGCGGATCCGCACCAGACTGGTGCTGGAAGCAGTAGCTGCAGCAGAGAACATAGAAGTTTCTGACGAGCGTCTTGACGAAGAACTCAAGAAAATGGCTGAGTCCTATCAGATGGAAGTTGAAAAGCTGAAAGAGTTCATGGGCGAGAATGAAAAGAAACAGATGAAAGAAGATATCGCGGTTCAGGATGCGGTTACTTTCATTACAGAGGCAGCAGTAGAAGAGTAAGCATGATTTCGAAAGGTGTGCCGTCAGGTGCACCTTTTGTCAGACATCAAGGAGGAAAGATATATCATGAGTTTAGTACCTTACGTCATTGAGCAGACAAGCCGCGGAGAGCGGTCATATGATATTTATTCAAGACTTCTTAAAGAGAGGATCATTTTCCTTGGAGAAGAGGTAAACGATGTATCTGCAAGTGTTGTAGTTGCGCAGCTTCTTTTCCTGGAAGCGGATGATCCGGAGAAGGATATCCAGCTGTATATCAACAGCCCGGGAGGTTCTGTGACAGCGGGACTTGCCATTTATGATACAATGCAGTATATCAAGTGTGACGTGTCCACTGTATGCATTGGTATGGCGGCAAGTATGGGAGCTTTTCTTCTGTCAGGAGGAAAGAAAGGAAAACGTTTTGCACTTCCCAATGCAGAGATCATGATCCATCAGCCTTCCGGTGGGGCGCAGGGACAGGCAACTGAGATCCAGATTGCCGCTGAGCATATCCTGCGCACCAAGAAAAAATTAAATGAAATCCTCGCAGCCAATACAGGAAAGCCGCTTGAGGTTATTCAGGCTGACACCGAAAGAGATAACTTTATGTCAGCAGAAGAGGCAAAAGAGTATGGACTGATCGACGAGGTAATTACAAAACATTAATAATTACAAAGCATTAATCCATAATGGCAGTATGAGGTGACATGTATGGCAGGTAGAATGACAGATGATATTGTCAGGTGTTCTTTTTGTAATAAGAGCCAGGCGCAGGTGCGCAAACTGATCGCTGGTCCCAACGGGACTTATATCTGCGATGAGTGTGTGGCAATCTGTTCCGAGATCATCGAGGAAGAACTGGACTATAATGAAAAGAGCGCGCTGGATGATATCAATCTTTTGACACCGGAAGAGATCAAGGCATTTCTGGATGATTATGTGATCGGACAGGATGAGGCCAAGAAAGTGCTTTCTGTAGCGGTGTACAATCATTATAAGAGAATACTGGCAGAACAGGATCTGGGCGTAGAGCTCCAGAAGAGCAATATCCTGATGCTCGGTCCGACCGGATGCGGGAAGACGCTTCTTGCGCAGACGTTGGCGAAGATCCTGAACGTACCATTTGCGATTGCTGATGCAACAGCATTAACAGAGGCAGGTTACGTCGGAGAGGACGTGGAAAATATTCTCCTGAAAGTAATCCAGGCTGCAGACGGCGATATTGAGAGGGCCGAACACGGGATCATCTATATCGATGAGATAGATAAGATCACCAGGAAGTCTGAGAATCCTTCGATTACAAGGGATGTATCCGGTGAGGGCGTACAGCAGGCACTGCTCAAGATTATTGAGGGTACCGTTGCTTCCGTTCCGCCGCAGGGCGGAAGAAAGCATCCCCATCAGGAATTGATCCAGATTGATACGACGAATATCCTGTTTATCTGCGGAGGAGCTTTTGAGGGAATCGATAAGATCATCGAGACCCGGCTGGACAGAAAGTCCATCGGATTTAATGCCGAGATCGCGGAAAAACATGAGTACGATATGGATGTCCTTCTCCATGAAGTACTCCCTCAGGATCTTGTAAAATATGGACTTATCCCGGAGCTTGTAGGAAGACTTCCGGTGACGGTCTCCCTTGATCTTCTTGATCGCGACGCACTCATAAAGATTCTGACTGAGCCGAAGAGCGCGATCGTAAAACAGTATCAGAAGCTTCTTGAACTGGATGGCGTGAAGCTTGAGTTTGACAAGGACGCTCTTGAAGCTATCGCTGATACGACGCTGAAGAGGAAGACTGGAGCAAGAGGACTTCGGGCCATCATGGAGAATATCATGATGGACACGATGTTTACGGTGCCTTCGGACGACACCATAAAAGAGTGCCGCATTACAAAAGCGGCTGTACTGGGACAGGAGGATCCGGTCTATTTCCGTGACGGAGAAGAGCGGCGTTCTTTCCTGACGTCAGAAAGCGCATAGAGAGAGGCAGGGTGAGCAGCCCTGTCTACAGGCGGGTACAATGGAATCACAACCATATGTACCCGTTTTTATGATATGGTTAGTTTTTATGTGGATTTCCGCTGTGAGAGCGGCTGCATGACAGAGAAAACCATTATTATCCAGAGGAGGATGACAGATGGAGAGAGAGACGATAAGCCTGCCCATGGTAGCCCTGCGGGGAATGACGATCATGCCGGAAATGGTTGTACACTTTGACGTCAGCAGGCAGCGTTCCATTGCCGCTGTTCAGGAGGCAATGGTAGAAAAACAGGAGATATTTCTGGTTGCACAGAAGTCCATTGATACAGAGAATCCCGGTATTCAGGATGTATACGAGGTCGGGACTATCGGTACGATCAAGCAGATCATTAAGCTGCCGAAACATATTGTAAGAGTCCTGGTGTCAGGGGAAAAGAGAGGAATCCTCAGAAATATTGAGTACAGCGATCCTTATCTGAGAGCTGAAGTTGAGCCGGCAGATGATGCTGCAGTAACGATCCCGGATGACCTGAACGGGGAAGCTATGGAACGCGGGATTAAGGATATGTTTGTAGAATACGCTTCCAAAAACGGTAAGATATCCAAGGAATCCGTGGCTCAGATCCTGGAGATCCGAGATCTGAGAAGGCTGGTTGATGAGATTGCTGCCAATATTCCTCTCTATTATACGGATCAGCAGGAGATCCTCAGTGAGACGGATTTCTGGAAGAGATATGAGAAACTGGCTTTTAAGCTTGTAAATGAAGTGCAGATCATTGATATCAAAGATGAGATCCAGAAAAAGGTCAAAGAGAGAGTAGATAAGCACCAGCGGGAATATATCCTGCGGGAGCAGCTGAAACTGATCCGGGAGGAGTTGGGAGAGGAATCGACGATCTCGGATGCAGAAGAGTTCGAGGAAAAACTCAAGGAGCTTGAAGCATCTGATGAGGTGAAAGAGAAGCTTCAGAAGGAAATTAACAGATTTAAGAGTTCTCTGAACTCTCCGGCAGAGAACGGAGTGATACGGACGTACATTGAGACCCTGCTCGAGATGCCCTGGGAGAAGAGAGCAGAAGATAATCAGGATATCGCCTACGCGAAGCATGTCCTTGATGAAGATCACTACGGTCTTGAACAGGTGAAGGAGAGGATACTGGAATTTCTTGCAGTTCGTACTCTGACAGAGAAAGGGGACAGTCCCATCCTCTGCCTTGTTGGTCCTCCAGGAACCGGAAAGACGTCCATTGCCCGTTCTCTGGCGCGTGCCATGAAGAAGCCGTATGTCAGGATCTCTCTTGGAGGAGTCAGAGATGAGGCGGAGATCCGTGGACACCGTAAGACATATGTAGGAGCCATGCCAGGCCGTATCGCGAACGGGATTCGTATGGCAGGAGTAAAAAATCCTGTCATGCTGCTGGATGAAATTGACAAAGTCAGTACAGACTATAAAGGGGATACATTCTCAGCTCTGCTGGAAGTGCTGGACAGTGAACAGAACAGTAAGTTCAGAGATCATTATCTGGAAGTTCCGCTGGATCTGTCGGAAGTCATGTTTATTACCACGGCAAATACACTTCAGACGATACCCCGGCCGCTGCTGGACCGTATGGAAGTGATTGAGATCAGCAGTTATACGGAGAATGAAAAGCTGCATATTGCCATGGAGCACCTGATTCCGAAGCAGCTGGAGAAGAACGGGCTTACAGATGAGCAGCTCGGCTTCAGCCGCCATGCGATCTGGAAGATGGCGAGAAATTATACAAAAGAGGCAGGTGTCCGGCAGCTGGAACGGGAGATCGGCAATATCTGCCGCAAAGCTGCGAAAGAAATCCTTACAACAGACCGGAAAAAGATCACAGTCACGGACAGGAATATCCATAAATTCCTTGGGAAAGAGAAGTACAGATACAGGATGGCAAATCCCGCTCCTGAGGTGGGAATCGTGCGGGGACTTGCCTGGACCAGCGTAGGCGGGGACACTCTGCAGATTGAAGTAAACGTCATGCCAGGAAAGGGAGATATCATGCTGACAGGCCAGTTGGGAGATGTGATGAAGGAATCTGCCCGGACAGGAATCAGCTATATCCGCTCTGTCAGCAGACAGTATGACATACCGGATGATTTCTTCGAAAAGCATGATATACACGTACATATTCCGGAAGGAGCAGTGCCAAAGGATGGTCCGTCAGCCGGAATTACAATGGCAACAGCCATGTTTTCCGCCATTACCGGCAAAAAGGTCCGTGCGGATCTGGCCATGACCGGGGAGGTCACACTCCGGGGAAGAGTGCTTCCTATCGGAGGACTGAAGGAGAAGCTGCTGGCTGCTAAAAACGCTGGGATCAGAACAGTCCTTGTCCCGGAAAAAAATATTGCAGATGTAGAAGAACTATCGGCGGAGATTACAAAAGGCCTGGAGATCATCCCCGTGGAGAGCATGAGTGAAGTGCTGAAACTGGCACTTGGAAAGGAATAAGAAATGGTTATCAGAAGTATCAATCTTGAGACTGTATGCGGAATCACAAGTGTCCTGCCGAAGAACGGAAAGCCGGAGATAGCTTTCGCAGGGAAATCAAATGTAGGGAAATCTTCCCTGATCAATGCTCTGATGAACCGGAAATCCTATGCCAGGATTTCTGCTACGCCGGGAAAGACGCAGACGATCAATTTCTATAACATCAATGAGGAGCTGTATCTGGTAGATCTGCCGGGATATGGATACGCGAAGGTTTCAGAGCAGGAAAAAGCCCGCTGGGGGCAGCTGATCGAACGGTATCTCCACGGATCAGACCAGTTGAGAGCGGTCCTGCTGCTTATCGATATCCGCCATACGCCTTCGGAAAATGACAGGATGATGTACCGCTGGATTCTGGATCAGGGGTTTGAGCCTGTGATCATTGCTACCAAGCTTGATAAGATCAAACGAAGTCAGGTGCAGAAACATGTGAAGATGCTCAAAGACGGACTTTCCCTTGTGCCGGGAACCCGTGTGATCCCCTTCTCTTCTGTCACAAAACAGGGAAAGGAAGAAATATGGGAACTGATCAAGGAAGAATGTTTCCCGGATGATCCGGCAGACGGGGAGGAAGAAGCGGATGGAAAATAGAAGGCCTTACTGGCAGATCGGTGTCCGGCTGCTGCTCAGTATCCTTGCCACTGTTGCCTTTGTGTTTATAGGACTTCTGCTGCTGAGATTCCTTATGCCTTTTGTGATAGGCTGGATCATAGCTGCCATTGCAGCCCCTCTCGTGAACTGGCTGGAAAAACGGCTGAGGATTGTAAAAAAGCTGGCTTCTGCACTGATCGTCGTTCTGGTGCTGGCAGTGATCGTATTTATCTTTTATTTCGGTATAAGCAGGATCGTTGCCGAGATAGCAGACCTGATTCGTAATTTCCCGGCTATGTATGCCCAGCTGGAGGAGGGGCTGCGGCAGATCGGTGATACTCTGTCCGGAGTATTTGACAGACTGCCGTCAGGAATACGGAACGGATGGAATACGGTGGTGGAAAATCTGGACCAGTATATGGGAGATCTTGTATCTGGTATCAGTGAACCAACAATGACTGCAGCCGGTAATTTTGCCAAAAGCGTACCCAACTATCTGATTTCCTTCATTGTAGCTGTTATGTCTGCCTACTTCTTCATTGGTCAGCGGGAAGAGCTCCTTCTCTGGATGAAGAAGAACGCGCCGGATGCAATCACAAAGAGGATGACACTTGTCATGGATAACCTTCGGTATGCGGTGGGGGGATATTTCAAGGCACAGTTTAAGATCATGGGTGTGGTATTTCTGATCCTGCTTGTGGGACTTGCGTTTCTCCAGGCTCGGTATTTTGTACTGGTGGCGTTCCTTATTTCATTTCTGGATTTCCTGCCCTTCTTTGGAACGGGTACCGCCATGATCCCATGGGCGGTATACGAGTTCTTTATGGGAGATTACAGAACAACAGTTGCCCTCGTGGTGATTTATGTTATTACCCAGGTCGTGCGTCAGCTGCTCCAGCCCAAGCTGGTGGGAGACAGTGTGGGGCTGAATCCTCTGCTTACGCTGTTCCTGCTGTATATTGGATACCGGTTCAGCGGAGTACTTGGCATGATCATCGCAGTTCCGGTGGGGATGGTGCTGATCAATATGTATCAGGCGGGAGCTTTTGATTATATCCTGAATGATGTAAAGCTTCTTATGTCCGGACTACTGAGCCTCTGGAAGGATTAAAACTTCCTGTTCATTCGTTCTCAGAGCTCCGTTATGGCTGGATATTGAGACGCGCCCGAACAGTAATATTAGAAATGCTGCCGGAAAATTGCTCCATAAGATATACGTTGAAAAAGGTGCAGTGGTATGGTATGATGAAAAACAGAAGAGCTGTCTGATCTCCGCTCAGATCTGTTCTGGTAACAGACAGGGGTGAGGGAAGAGGGAAGCTCAAATAAATATTATACAGGAGGATAATAAGATGAAGAAATATGTATGTGATGTATGCGGATATATTTATGATGAGGCTGCCGGAGATCCGGATAACGGGATTGAGCCGGGCACAAAGTGGGAAGATGTACCGGATGATTTTGTCTGCCCGCTGTGCGGAGTAGGAAAAGACGAGTTCTCAGAAGTTGAGTAATCCGTAAGACAGGGTCATCTGACAGAGGATTCATAAACAAGTTCACAGAGAAAAAGGAAGAGTGTCGGCGTATGCCGGCGCTCTTTTGCGTTCCGGTGTCAATCCCCCATCTGATATACGCTCCGCGAGGGCGCTGAACGTCCGGTGGACGTTCGCTTAGCGCCGACCGTAGTGGAACGAAGATGCGCAGGGATTCGGAGATGTATTATGTCAGCTAAAGCTGACCCGAATCCCACGCCAAGACTCGCAAGCGAGTCTTGAATCAGGAACACATTTGGGAAATGAAAATATAATGAAAATTTATTTTCACAAATTTAATTTACGAAAATTTTACTTACATTTTATGGGTTCATGATATCAAACATGTTTTCTCTATAATATAATTTCCTTGTCGGAAACGACAGAGGAAAACAGAAAAAAGTTAATTGTTTTATGGAGGAGATCATTATGAACCCGGACAACAAAATCACACAGTCACAGAAAATGATGGTATTCGTACTGTCCATGTCACTTTACGGGCTGGCTACTCTGTTTACAGAGCTGATACCCAGTTTCCAGGTGGGAATCGTGGAATTCTCAGTAGAATATTTCCTTTTTATCCCGCTGACACTTGCAATGCTTTTTGACCCGCTGTCAGCAGCAATCGGGGCGGCGGCCGGAGAACTGGTTTTCAGCGAGATCATGCTGGGACAGTTCGGCGGACTTGGCGAGCTGGAGAAATTCATTACCGTGACCATCGGCGTATATATTGCCGGACGTCTTGTAAAGGATCCACGCAGAAGAGGCGTTGTTGCGGCAGCATCCATTATCGGTGTTGCGGTACAGCAGCTTATGGGATGTGTGGTAGATATCCTGAAGGTACAGTTTGCAGTTGAAGATTTTGAAGCTGTTGCAGGACTTCCGCAGAGTGTGTTCTTTACAGAAGGGTTCGCCTGTCTGAACGATATCCTGTTCTCAGGTATCCTGTTCTGTATGCTTCCT
Source organism: uncultured Mediterraneibacter sp. (assembly GCA_944381495.1). GTDB lineage: Bacteria > Bacillota > Clostridia > Lachnospirales > Lachnospiraceae > Mediterraneibacter. Next base: position 98,046 of record CALWLJ010000005.1, read on the forward strand.
ACTATGTATCTGGTGCCGAAGCTGTATGGCAAGATCGAGCCCCTGCTTGGCATGAAGCCCAGGGATGAGAAGACCGTATTCAGCGGAGAAAACAGTCTGTCACCGAAGATTATTATTATGAGCATCATCGGTTTCGCAGCGGCTATCGTTGCAGAACTGCTGGCGTCCGGCGGATATGAGCTGATTGACTGGGAAGCTGCATGGGCGGGAAGCACAACCAATATTATCATTGCCATAATCATCGCGGCTGTTGTTGCCCTTGTGGCAATAGGAGTAATCCGTAACAGAGCTGCACAGGCAGAACGGTAAGGTCCAAACTGGAATTATCAGATAGGAGAAGACTCGCGGGCGAGTCCTGAACAAGAAGGAGAACAACATGAGTACGATTGAGATCAGAGGTCTGACATTTACATATCCCGGCGCCCGGGAAGCAACTCTGAGAAACGTGAACGTCACGTTCGGGGAAGGCGACTTTATCGCCCTTGTAGGAAACAATGGCTGCGGGAAATCCACGTTGTGTAAGACGCTGAATGGACTGATCCCACATTTTATCGTGGGAGATATGAGCGGACAAGTCCTGGTGGACGGCAGAGATACGAAAGAACTTGAGATCGGGACTCTTGCGGCAAAGGTGGGGTATGTGTATCAGGATTTTGAAAATCAGATCGTCTGTCCCACCGTACGGGAAGATGCCTCATACGCTTGTTTGAACTATGCAATGAAGGATTATCAGGAGAAAGGAAGAAAGGCCCTTACGGTATGCGGCCTTTCTTCCAAGATCAGCGACTATGTATGGCAGCTCTCCGGAGGGCAGAAGCATCTGCTGGCGCTGGCTGGAATGGCTGCCTTAAGCCCTGATATCCTGATCCTGGACGAGCCGATCGCCCAGCTGGATCCCGCCCATGCTGACGGAATCTATGAAGTATTGAAGAAACTGAATGAGAAATATAACAAGACGATCATCGTGATCGAACACCATACGGAGTATATTGCCCGATACTGCCGTAATGTAGTCCTGCTGAAGAATGGCACTGTCAAGTGGAAACTGCCGGCAGAGGAGGCTATGCGCAGAGTGGATGAGCTTCAGGAGAGCAATATTTTCCCGCCCCAGGTCACCATAGCTGCAAACCGTATGGTAAAAGAAGGAATACTGCCTGAGGAGACTGTCCTGCCTGTCAGTATCCAGGAGGGAAAGGAGATCTTCGGCCCCTGGATCAAAGAAAAGGACCAGAAGCGGAGGAACAGTGAGGTAAAGAAAAAGGATGAAGTAATGGCATCGTTCCAGAATATTACAGTGAGGTATCGTTCTGTGAAGGGAGAGGCGCCGAAGATCCTGGATGATTTCAGCCTGGATATCCGTAAAGGAGAGAAGATTGCCCTGATCGGCTCAAATGGAGCAGGAAAATCTACGATGCTGAAGCTGCTGATGGGACTGGTGCATCCGGAGAGCGGTACTGTGAAGGTAAAGGGAAAGCCTGTCCGGAATATGTCTAAAGAAGAATTGGGACATACTATGTCTCTGGTATATCAGAATCCGGAGGAGATGTTCATCAAGGACTCGATCCGCAAAGACATTGAGTATGCCATGAAAGTCAGAAAGATAGAGAACTATCAGGAGAGGACAGAGGAACTCCTGGCAATGTTCCGGCTGTCAGACCTGGCGGACAGGGACGGGCGTCTTCTCTCAGGAGGACAGATGAGGCGAGCCTCTCTTGCCATAGGAATCGCTCTTAATCCGGAGATGCTCCTCCTGGATGAGCCCACAGCCAATCTGGATATTGCCACCCGCAGGGAGATCATGCGGACGCTCCAGATGTTAAAAGGCATCACGGATACTGTGATCATAGCAACACATGATATGCAGCTGGTCTGTGACTGGGCGGAGAGGATCATCGTTCTGTCGGCAGGGTATGTGATCGCGGACGGACCGAGAGAACAGGTCTTTTCAGATATGTATGTGAGGGGGCAGGTGGGGATCCGACCTCCACAGATTTATGATATGGGGAGAGGGCTGGGGATTGTGGACAGCTGCTTTACCATCGATGATTTCATGGATCATTTCAGAGACAGGAACAGAGAAGAAAACAGAGAAAAGGACAGAGGTGAAAAATATGCATAAGCTGACGGAAAATATCCTGGACAAACTGACGATTGATTATCTCAGAAATCAGGTACTGAAAAATGCATACGGTAATGATGACACTGTCATCGCAAAGCTTGACCCGAGAGTGCTGCTCATATGGTATCTGTTTTTCGGCCTTGTGCCCTGGTTCCTGAATGATGTTGCCTTGCTGCTGGGCCTGTTCCTTTTCGTAGTAATGACCACCAGAGCAGCAAGGATCGCGCCTCTGGTACTGTTTCTGTTCTGTGTTGGGGTATTCTCTCAGACAGGCTATCTGTTTATTGTTGCGCTCTTCTTCGGGGGGAATGCGGAGACCATTGCGCCTCTTCTGGTGATGACGCTGAAGGTAGCGGTAGTGTCCCTGGCTTCTATCACGGTATTCTCAGGGCTGGATCCGGATCGGCTGGCAAATGGAATGCTTTGGTTCGGGTGTCCCGGACAGCTCTCGTTCAGCATCTCTTTTGCCTATCGGATCCTGCCGGTATTGATGGAAGAGTTCCAGAATATCCTGCTCTCCTTCCGACTGAGAGGAAATCCCCCGCAGAAAAAGACATTTATCGGAAAGATCAGATATCTGGGGTATCAGATAAAAATGATCATCCAGTCTTTCTATCCGCTGATGCTCAACACAGCGAAGCGGTCACGGACGACTGTGGAGGCACTGGAGCTGAGAGGGTACCGTTACTCCCTTCAGAATCCGGAAGTGAAGCGGATGAAGCTTGCCATGCTGAGGGTAACCCGTCAGGATATGATCTTTGTCGTGATATCCATTATATGGGTCGCGGTATGTGTGGCGATATCTGCAGCACTTCAGGACATGCTGTAGGATTATCTGATGATCTGAAAAGTACCCGGTACACAGTACAGGCTGCAGAAAGCTTATACATTGGCAGAATGGCTGAGAAAGGAAGAAGAAAAGTGAAGATTGATTTTCATACACATGCGAAGCTGGCAAAGAAACTGCCATTTTCAAAAGAATATACGGACTGGCTGTTCCGTGAGGCACGGAAGGCAGGACTGGATGCCCTATGCCTGACCGAGCACTTCAACACCCTTGGATTTGCCGAGGTCTACCGGTATATCGCAGACCGCAGTGAAAGAGATGGGGACAGTCTGGTGACAGAAAGCGGATTCCGTATTTTCCCCGGTATGGAGGTGGATATAGCGGAAGGCGGGCATACACTTGTGGCAGGTCCCCTGGAGTGCATCCTGGAGATGAACCGCCGCCTGGAGCCGTACAAAGAGAAGGGAAACTTCCTCCCCTTTGAAAAATGGTCAGAGATGACAGAGGAATACCCGGTGATCTTCGGCGCGGGACATCCTTTCCGGGAAGGCGGACATATTCCGGAACTGCCGGAGGAACTGCTGAGGCGCTTCATGTTTCTGGATGTGAACGGAAAGGACCTGGCCAGAGACTATGACGGGACCTGGGAGAAGATGAGCGCCCTTTCTGAGAGAATTGGCCGACCGCTTGTAGCCGGAAGCGATACCCACCAGTCCTTTCAGTACGGCTGCGCATACAATGTGTTCGACAGGGAAGTGAATACAGTATCCAGCCTTATGGAAGAAATCCGTCAGGGCAGTTACCGGATCGCCACATCCCAGAACCTGGAATTCCAGGTGGAGACTGCGGGAATTCTGAAACGTGCTCTGAAAACCATCCATGCTCTGGGCGGGGATTATGTGGAAGTGCTCATTCAGGGGGCGGAGATCTGAGAATTAAACGGAAATAGAACAATGGTTACCGCGGAATCTCCAATCTGTAATGTTCTTTCAGATGATACAGCCGGTCCAGGCTCTCTCTGGAGCGGCTGCCAAGCTTTGCACCGATCATGACCACCAGCGCGTCCAGGAGAGCGGCAGGCGCTGCCATGGAATGGTACTCTGACGGCTCCCCCCGGTATACATACAGGGGAATGATGCTGCTTCCATCCTGGGGCTGATACATCCTGCTGGTAAAGAAGATGACCCTATATGGTATCTGCTTCTGGTAGTCCAGGAGAACCTCAGCTTCTTTTGGAGTTTTCTGGAAGCCGAAGAGGATAACAAGATCCTTTTCCGTAAAGAAGTTCATATATTCAAACAGCTCAGAACTTCCCGGAGGCAGGATCGTGATCCGCATGCCGAACCTGGACAGACGGAATGAGAGGAGCTGCGCCATGGAGAGCGCGGCGCCCTTTGCGTACAGATAGATATTTTCTGCCTGAAGGATGGTGGATACCGCCAGCTCCAGCTGCCGTGGATCCATAAAGGAAATGGTCTTCTCCAGGCACAGCTGCTGGTTCCGCAGAAATCCTTCCGGTGAGTCGGGAGAGAGATTCTCAATCGTGGAAGACAGCTTGCCCGCAGGGGAGTTCTCCTCGTTGTAGTGCTGGGACACCGTGTTACGAAGCTCTTTGAAATCCTCATATCCGCAGTGGCGGGCAAATCTGGATACTGTAGGCTCGGAAGTGCCAACAGCACGCGCTGCTTCACTGATGGTCATCTGCATGAAGGCACACGGGTTTGTAATGATATAATTGATCAGTTTCTGCTCTGTTTTGGTAAAGTCCGTTTCCGTCCGGACGAAATATAAGTCGGCCATGGTCTCGTCCTCTCTGTTTCAAATGGTAATGATGATGCTATATTAACATATGTGAAGAGAAGAATCGATGGAAACTATGTTAAATTTTCGTAATTGGCGGCTGTATTGTACTATATTCCGGCAAAAAGCATATCCAGGCCAAAGCGTTCTTCATCGTCCAGCATTTTTTCCATTCTGCATTTATTATAATCCGAATGCTCGATCTCCCTGGAGTACCGGTATGCAGCTGTTATCGCAAAATCCTGAGAGACATTTCCGGAGGTCCGGAGCCATTCGGAGAGGGTAAGTTCACGGATCAGTACAGTGGAGGCGAAGCACAGCTTTACTTTGCCATAAGCATTCCGGTTATAGACGGCACCGCAGAAATAAGTGAACAGAAAATATACCATAAGCTGTTCGGCGGTTATATCTGAGAATACATTTTCAAAGTTTGTATCGAGATTCCGAACTTTAACGGAATTTTCAGAATCCGCTTTATTGGAGAACTCTGTCTCTTCATTCTGTTCCAGTGCTTCACGGGCAGTCCGCAAAATGGTCTTCCATTCCGGGCGGAGGTTTTCCATCAGATCCAGGATCACGAAGAACCTTCCGGTCACAAGGCGACGGGCTTCATTTTTATCTGCCTTTTCGCATTCTGCTTTTTCGAGACGTCTTTCAAACCAGGACCAGACCTGCGGCGATGAATATCGCTCCAGAAGGCTGTCTGTCTCGAAGAGTGCGTTTCTGTCGATCCGCTGCTGCAGATCATGTGCCAGCGCAAGGACAATGGCTGCTCTCAGGCGGAAAGGCTTTTCACGGTTCTGAAGGATCTGTATCATCAGGGATCTTGCATCTTCCAGCTTAGTAAAAAGGAAAAAATCGAATTCCTCATAGGGCTTTTCCTGTTTCGTATTCTCTGCATGGAGAAATCGGACCGATTCCTGCTGACTCAGGATGAGACGGGCAGCCTCAGGACAGGAGAGCGACAGAGAAATCTCTCTCAGCCCCTCAAATTCCTCGATGTGTCTCGGATACATCCGGCAGGTTCGGCAGAATGCCTTTTCACCGCCGCCCTCCAGATACAGATCACACAGATTCTCCTCATTCAGGAAAGCACAGCGTCCTTCATATCTGCGGAATACGCCCTCTTTCCAGTCAATTTCATTTCTAAGACGGGTTCCCAGAGGGCCTTTTTTCTTTCTGTATTTTCGAAGAGAAGAGGGATCGATCTGAATCTGCCACCCTGCACAGCAGGTATCAGGACAGGCTCCTCCGATGCATTGAAACTGTTTGAAATAATGTGGGACTGTATACTGCATAACTGATTCCTCTTTCCTTTGCGTATTGACTCATGTTAGCATTAATACAGAGAGATGTCAACTCGGGCGGGGCGCATAGGTTTCAGGCATGGAAATGTATTCGTTATAAATATTTGCTATTTGCGATATCCGGTGCTAGACTGTGTACTGTAAGGAAATACAGATCAAAACTGACAGGTATGAACATAGTCAGCCGGGGGTATAAAGCAGTATAGAGGAGGAATTTGCGATGAAATTAATAGAAGCTCAGACATTTGATATGGAACGGGCCCTTTACGGGAGCAGAGATCTGCATCTGAAGAACTGTGCCTTTGACGGCCCCGCAGACGGGGAAAGCGCACTGAAAGAGAGTAGTAATATAAAAGTCGAAAACACATTCTGTAATCTCAGATATCCTTTCTGGCATGATCATATGTTACAGATTGCAGACTCCGAGATGACAGAACTGTGCCGGGCAGCGCTGTGGTATTCCGATCATATTGAGATCACCGGAACGAAAATGTATGGGATTAAGGCTCTTAGGGAATGCAGTGACATCAGGATAGATAACTGTGACATTGTCTCACCGGAATTCGGATGGTCAGTAAAAAATATAACCATGACAGACACAAAGGCGGAAAGCGAATACTTTATGATGCGTTCCGAAAATCTGAGATTTTCCAATGTCGAGTTTAAAGGAAAGTATTCATTTCAGTATATTAAGAATGCTGTTTTTGAGAACTGTGTTTTTGACACAAAGGATGCATTTTGGCATGGTGAGAACATTACAGTAAAAGACAGCGTGGTAAAAGGAGAGTATCTTGCATGGTACTCCGACGGTCTGACGCTGATCAACTGCCGGATCATCGGTACCCAGCCGTTCTGTTACTGCCGCAATCTGAGACTGGTGAACTGTGAGATGATCGATACGGATCTCTGCTTTGAAAAATCTGAGGTGGACGCCGAGATCATCACTCCGGTCATCAGTATCAAAAATCCGGCAGCAGGCTGTATCCGCGTTCCTTCTGTCGGCGAGATCATCATGGACGACGAAAATGCTAAGGGACAGATCATAACGACGGAACCGAAGGAGAAAAAGGGAGAGCAAAAGATCTGCTGCTGCGCATGACAGAAAACAAAATTGATAAAATTTATTGATATGCGATATTGATATCGGTTCTCAATTATTGTATTATACTTATATAAAAAGTTAGATATAACTAACTAACGAAACAATCCGTAGGCATCATGGTTGGGGGCTTTTGACCCCAACATCATTTATATTTAATAAGTATATTACAGGAGGTCTTATATGAGTATCGTGATCATAGGCGGACATGATAGAATGGTTTGTCAGTATAAGAAAATATGTAAACAGTATAACTGTAAGGCAAAAGTATTTACTCAGATGTCAGCAAATCTGAGCAAACAGATCGGAAGTCCTGATCTGATCGTACTTTTTACAAATACTGTATCTCATAAGATGGTCCGCTGTGCTGTAGAAGAGGCCGGCAGATGCAACGCCAATATAGTAAGATGCCATACAAGCAGCAAAAACGCATTGGAAGAAATCCTGGGAAATGTCTGTGCATGATGCGGTTCGCCGCAGCTTCCGGTTTCAGTAGGGTTTGGGATTGGAGAGCGTGTTGAAAATGAGACAGAAACTTCAGGTGAGACTAGCGTAAGCGGGATGGCAGCTGTATTGCGGAGGGATGCGTTAAGCAGGAGCAGACGAAGACATTCAGCCCGGATTGTTAGAAAGAGCAGACAGGAGTCCCTTTGGACGAGTGTCTGCTCTTTCGTTATAATCCGTCTGAATGGCTGAGGAAGCGGGCGCCGCATCCTGAAGTAATACAGCTGCCGTCCCGCGTCCCTCAGTATCACTATTAGAGTTTCAGATTTTTGAAGAGATCTCCAAGGCTTGTTCCGATGTTTTCGCTCTTCGGGATCACTACTTTTTCTTCCGGCTCTTCTTTGACTTCTTCCAGAGCTTTCATGCTCAGGCTTACTTTGCCGTCTTTGATGCCGATAACCTTAACTTTTACCGTATCGCCGACGCTGAGTACGTCAGACGGTACTTTAACACGTTTCTGTGAGATCTGGGATACGTGTACCAGACCGGACAGGCCATTTTCCAATTTGACAAATGCACCATAGTTCTGGAGCGTCTCGACTGTTCCTTCCAGAACGGTACCGATCTTCAGGTTTGAGATCTGTTCCTCACGGGCCTTCTTCTCTTTCTCCTTCAGGATCTCGCGTGCGGAGAGGACGAGGCGGTTGCTGGCCTGATCCACATCGATGACTCTTACCTCGATATCCTTGAGAAGGTAAGTCTCGAGATCCTCAATGTAGGAGAGAGAAAGCTTGGAAGCGGGAACGAATCCTCTCAGTCCTTCTACCATAACGATCACACCGCCGTTGACAACACCTTCAACTTTGACAGGCAGGATCGTCTTGTTATCCATATATTCCTGAACCCTGTTCCAGGGATTGGCATCGTCAAAATGATCTTCGTAATCAGCCATGGACTCAGCCGGCTTGTCAGCAGCCGTATTCTCTGTTGCAGCTTCTGCCGTTTCAGCAGTTTCGTTTGTCTGTAATTCTTCTTTCATTTCTTCGCTCATAGTGCAGCACCTCTACTTCTTTCTTTCAAATACTTTAACAGTATATCATATCTGACGCAGAAAAAACAACAGGTCCTTGCGATACAGCTGTGAAAAATATACAGTTTTTATTGACGAATCGGAAAAAAGATGGCAATCTACTAGATGGAGAGTAAAATCATACGTGGAAAATGACTCTGAAATATGAATGTATGACAGGTATAAATAAATAAAGAAGAGTAAGAAACAGAAAAGAATGGAGTGAAATTTATGAGCAGAGAAAAGGAAAGAAAAGTGTATGTGGTAGGCCATAAGAATCCGGATACAGATTCCATCTGTTCGGCGATCGCCTATGCGTCTCTGAAGACAAAGATCACTGGCAGGCCTCATGAACCGCGGCGGGCAGGACAGCTGAATGAGGAGACTCAGTATGTGCTGGATCATTTTAAAGTAAAGGTTCCCGGCCTTTTGTCTGATCTGAGGGAGCAGATCAAGGATGTGGAACTGAAAGAAGTAGAGGGACTGAAAAGCAGTATTTCTATCCGGACGGCATGGGAAGAGATGCGTCAGTCCAACATACATACGCTGCCGGTGACCCGGGACGGAAAGCTGGAGGGCCTGATCACCATCGGAGATATTGCCAAGACATATATGGATGTATATGACAGTACCATTCTGGCAAAGGCAAGGACTCAGTACCGGAATATAGCCAGAGCAGTCGATGGTGAGATCGTAACGGGAAATGAGCATGGCTATTTCCAGAAGGGAAAGGTTGTGATAGCAGCATCCAGCCGGATCCTCATGTCTGATTTTATTGCAAAAGATGATCTGGTCATCATGGGCGACCGGAAGGACGCTCAGAAGTGCGCTGTTGATATGGATGCCAGTTGTATGGTAGTCTGCCAGAACGCGCCCATATCGGATGCCATTATCCGGCAGGCGGAGGAGAAGCAGATCGTTATCATCCGCACACCTCACGATACGTTTACGGCGGCACAGCATATCAATCAGAGTATTCCGGTAAAATACTTCATGACCCGGGACAATCTGGTTTCCTTTAAGATGCGGGACTATGTAGATGATGTGAAAGAGGTTATGGCGAGAAAGCGTTTCCGTGATTTCCCTATCGTAGATGGCAAGGGAAGGTTCCTGGGACTCATTTCCCGGAGACGTCTTCTCAATGTAAAGAAGAAACAGGTAATCCTGGTAGACCATAATGAGAAGAATCAGGCGGTAGACGGCGTAGAAGAGGCAGATGTGCTGGAGATCATCGACCACCACAGACTGAGCAGCATCGAGACGATGGCACCGGTGTTCTTCCGCAATCAGCCTGTGGGATGCACGGCGACCATTGTTTACCAGATGTATCAGGAAAATGGAGTAGAGGTGGATCCGACTAATGCGGCTCTTCTCTGCTCGGCTATCATTTCCGATACGCTGATGTTCCGTTCGCCAACCTGTACACCTCTGGATGAGACTACAGCAAGATCTCTGGCAAAGGTTGCAGGAATCAATATTGAAACCCTGGCCCAGGAGATGTTCAATGCGGGAAGCAATCTGCGGGGCAAGAGTGCGGAGGAGATCTGTTTCCTTGACTTCAAGCAGTTCACTGTAAATGATACGGTGTTCGGCGTAGGCCAGGTGAATTCTATGAGCGCAGATGAACTGAAAGAGATCAAGAATATCGTTCTGCCTCACCTGGAGAAAGCCCGCCAGAACCACGGGCTGAATATGATTTTCTTCATGCTGACCAATATCATTACAGAGTCTTCCGAGCTTCTCTGCTGCGGAGCGGATGCAAGAGAGAAGATCATCAGTGCATTTGACTTGAGGGAAGATACCGAGGACCTGATGCTGAGAGGCGTTGTATCCCGTAAGAAACAGCTGGTGCCGACCCTGGTGGGAGCGCTGCAGCAGTAAGACGATTTAAAGGAGAATCAGAAATTTATGGCAAAACAGACATGGAAACCGGGGAATATGCTGTACCCGCTCCCGGCTGTTATGGTCAGCGTGGGAGATAAAGACGGAAACAGCAATATTCTTACTATTGCATGGACGGGAACGGTGTGTACCAACCCGCCTATGGCATATATATCTGTGCGTCCGGAGCGTTACTCTTATCATATGATTGAGGAGACGGGAGAATTTGTGATCAATCTGACGACAGAGAAGCTTGCCCGGGCAACGGACTTCTGCGGAGTGCGATCCGGCAGAGATGTGGACAAGTGGAAGGAGTGCCGTCTGACCAGGAAGAAGGCGGAGACACTGAAATACGCTCCGGCTATTGAAGAGGCTCCGGTGAATATTGAGTGCCGGGTAGTGAAGACTGAGAAGCTGGGCAGTCATCATATGTTCCTTGCCGAGGTGACAGCAGTACAGGTGGATGATTCTTATATGGATGAAAAAGGCAAGTTTGAGCTGAACCGGACCGGGCTTCTGGCTTACTCCCACGGGGAGTATCTGGGGCTGGGGAAGAAGCTTGGCACCTTCGGGTACAGCGTAAGGAAGAAGAAGGCAGGACGGAAGCGGAAGGGATGACCTGTGTAAATTCAAGACTCGCTCACGAGTCTTGGCGCGGGATTCGGGTCAGCTTTAGCTGACATAATTGGAAAAACAGAGTGCGCAGTCTGGATCAGAACAGAAGCTGAGACCCGACTGCGTACTCTGTTGTATAACGTTTCAGTTATCCATATTTTCCAGTGGAAAAGTTACGCTCCAAGTTCCCTCTATTGGACCAGATGAAGTAATGAATTCCCCGTACAGATCATATTCACCAAGTGTTTCTGCAGGAATTTCGTTGAAGATATAATCTTCATAGCTGCTTTCTCCTGCGTTATCAAAAAATGAGACAGAACTATCGCAGTTGATCGTATTGCCTGTTTCTTTGTTTATCAGAGCAATCATTCCGTGGTTATCCGTCTTTAAAATATCTTTATAGTAAACCTGGATATGGAGATATCCGTCAACATAACCCATACCTGTCAGAGTCACTCCGTCGACAGGCGAACAGATACTGCCGGATGGTTTGAGAACCGTCAGCAGATCCTGGTCGTCAGAGTCTTTTTTCTTCTCGATAAACTCCGATCCGCCGATACCTCGCGGATAAACGCTCTGGCTTGTGTTGTCAAGCCGGATATCAGACAGATTTATATCATTAATGATCCCCTCATATGTTTCCTTTTTGCCTATCATTTCCCGCAGTGAGAAGGTCAGTTTGTCACCGGTAATCTCCTGACCATTCCACTGTTCGATCGTGATAAGGAATTCGGCGGTATGGGTGTCAGGATCATAGTCGGCTAATATGCAGTGGCTTGTGCAGTCAAATGGAGTATTGATTTGATAACGGTCAAAAAGGTCAATGGTTTCATCGAATTTTGTCCCTTCCAGATCCTGCATTGAAATATAGATCTCCGCAGTGTTTTCATGTATGTATACCGCCGATACTTCCATACGGATATCGTTATCTTCGCAGGATAACTGCACCGGTTTGAAGAACTGGGCCGTGGCGGGAGAGACAGCATACAACATATCATAAAATGCAGGCATAGAAGCAGCCATTGCAGGAACGGCGAGACAGAATATAAGGCAAAGGCAGGCTGCAATGGCATACCACCTTTTTTGTCTGTTCCTTTTTGGAACGGCCCTACTTTCCGCTGCCAGAATATATTCTGGATCTATTAGATCCATTTTATTAAGTAATTCACTTCCTCTCATAGAATGTAACCCTCCTTCTCAAGATAGTCACGAAGCCGGTTGCGGCTTCGGAAAAGCATAGTTTTTACTTTGCTCTCAGACAGTGAAAAACGTCGGGCAATGTCTGAAACAGAATCCAGATACCAGTATCGACGTACAAAAACATTTCTTTTTTCTTCATTAAGTGTGCTGAGAAATCCATTGATCGCCTCCCTTAAAGCTATATCGTCTATACGACATTCCACATTATTCGGAGCAGGAATGCACTGTTCCATCTCTGCGCTGAGCTCAGATATAAACGCGCGGCGTTTCAGCCGGCTGCGTTTCCGGCAGCAGTCCAGAGAAATGTGACGGGTGATCCGGGCAAGGAAAGCATACAGATAACTTCTCGGCTCATGCGGTGGAATCGAGTTCCATGCTTCCAGATAGGTATCGTTTTCACATTCTTCTGCTGTCTGATGATCTTTCACTATACCATAAGCCAGAGCGCGTAAACGATCTCCGAATTTCTCAGAAGTCTGTTTAACGGCTGTCTCATCCCGGCGCAAATACAGAGCGATGATTTTATTGTCATCCAAATTTTCCCCTCCTCCCTCGTACATTAAAAGGCCTTCACTATAACAAGCGCTGTTCAGAATATGAAGGTTACATTTTTTAGAAGATTATAGCAACTTTTTTTCTCGCAAGGAATCCAGATCTAAACATATCATTTCAATCATATTGAATGAGTAATTAAATTGCCTCATAATAATATATATAAAACCAAAGTTCATTCAAAGGAGGAATTGGTATGTTTCGTACAATACAGGAAAGAGTGGATGATAAGTTATTTCCCTTCAAGACAAAGGAAAAATCCACTGCGAATAGTCCATATACTTCTATGTCAGAAGACAAGATATTAAAAAACTTGACGAATCAAAGAAACATGCTGAACAGGGACTGTGCAGAAGAGCAGACGATATTATAGAGGATATGAGGACGAAATATGGATTATGAAGATAAAATAAGTGCCGATTTTCGGTATATTATAGATGATATCGGAGAAAATAATTCCGGTAATCAGCTTTGATCAACATTAAATGATAATCAATCTCAACAAACCCCTTGTTTTAAGTCTATGATTCTGTTAAGATACATATAGTTAGTAACAACTAACTATATGTGAATGAATCATGGAAACTCCTTTGCCTGGAAATGCCTGAACCGGGCGGGGGACTTCCGTGGGAAAGGACGAAAAGAACATGGATTATTTAGAGATTGAAAAGGTGATCGGACGGGAGATCATTGACTCCAGAGGAAACCCGACAGTCGAGGCAGAGGTACATCTGGCGGATGGTACAGTCGCAAGAGGAGCGGCTCCCAGCGGTGCTTCCACCGGGGAATTCGAGGCGCTTGAGTTAAGAGACGGAGATAAGAGCAGATTTGGCGGCAAGGGTGTATCCAGAGCTGTGGAGAATATCAATACTGTGATCAATGATGCGTTGAGAGGAATGGATGCCAACGATATCTATGCAGTGGACAAGGCTATGATCCAGGCGGACGGCACAAAGGACAAGTCCAATCTGGGCGCCAATGCGATCCTGGCGGTATCCATTGCCTGTGCCAGAGCGGCTTCTGTTTCGCTTGATATTCCGCTGTACCGGTTCCTGGGCGGTGTGAATGGCAATCGGCTTCCGGTGCCCATGATGAATATCTTAAACGGCGGCGCTCATGCGGCAAATACAGTGGATGTGCAGGAGTTCATGATCATGCCGGCAGGAGCAGAGAGCTTCGCAGAAGGTCTGAGATGGTGTACAGAGGTATTCCATGCGCTTCAGTCTCTGCTGAAATCAAAGGGACTTGCAACGTCAGTAGGAGATGAAGGCGGATTCGCACCGGATCTGGCAAGCGATGAGGAAGCTATCGAATACATCCTTGAGGCGGTGAAGACGGCCGGATACAAGCCGGGCCAAGACTTTGTCCTTGCTATGGATGCGGCTTCCAGCGAGTGGAAGGGCAGCCAGAAGGGAGAGTATATCCTTCCAAAATGCGGAAAGAAGTTTACCTCCGCCGAGCTTGTGGAGCACTGGAAATCCCTGGTAGAGAAATACCCGATCTACTCCATCGAGGACGGTCTTGATGAGGAAGACTGGGAGGGATGGCAGATCCTTACAAAAGAACTGGGAGAGAAGGTACAGCTGGTTGGAGACGATCTGTTCGTGACCAATACAGAACGGCTGAAAAAAGGAATTGATATGGGATGCGGAAACTCGATCCTGATCAAGCTGAATCAGATCGGTTCCGTGTCAGAGACTCTTGAGGCGATCAAGATGGCTCACAAGGCAGGATATACAGCAATCTCTTCCCACCGCTCCGGTGAGACAGAGGATACCACCATCGCTGATCTTGCGGTGGCGCTGAACACCTGTCAGATCAAGACAGGCGCGCCCAGCCGCAGTGAGCGCGTGGCGAAGTACAACCAGCTCCTCCGGATTGAGGAAGAGCTTGGAGCGGCAGCAGTATATCCGGGATTCGCGGCGTTCAATGTAAAAAGATAGACAGCAGCCTGATAGACTTCGGGCGCGGATGATAAGGAGATCAAAGCCCCTCGGGCGTCTGATACTTGTTCGGATCAGGCGCCCGAGGGGCTATTCTGTCGGTATTCTCTTTTCGTGCGACGCAGCGTTCTCTTATGTGGCAGAGCATTAATTCAGCAGAAAGAACTGCAGCGGACTTGTCTTCAGAGTATCCGCCTCCCCTGTGATCTCCATGGAAAACTCCATATGATAAGATGGGTCTTCTCCATAGGCGGGGATCAGCAGTCCGTTCTCTGACCACTCATATCCGGAGTAATCAAAGGAAGCGCTGACCGTGACTCCGGCAGCCGTAAAGGAAAAATCGTCATACAGCCAGGCATTTTCCGTGATCTGATCATAGATTTCCTGAGGTGGGATCTTCAGCAACTGATAATCCTCCTGTGCGCAGATGAAAGCGACAGCGGCGACTGCCAGGCCAGAGTGGAAGCCGCCTCAAGCAAGACAAAGGCACAGAGGTACGCGGATGCCGACAGATATGTGCTGCGTTTCTTTAAAACGAGAACAGATTCCTGTTCCCACTCCAGCGTTTCTTCCTTTTTGCAGGCAGTGTAGGATTTCCAGCGCCGGATCCATCCGTAAACCGGGATGAAGAATCCCAGTCCCCATCGGATGACGCCCCAGGTTCGACGGCGGGCTTCATTCTGGGTCAGCCTTGAGCCGTCCGGCGCGGTCACATAGAGGCCGAAAATCAGTTTTCCGGGGGTTGTCCCGGTCAGCGAGAGCAGCAGCGGCTCGGCCAGAAGCATGAGCAGAGCGCCTGCGATGGTGCCGGATACGGCTATAAATGCATACAGTCCGGTGTTGAGCACCGACGGGTGGATATTGATGCGGAATACAAGGGAAAGGAAGGCATCCCATGCCAGGGTATAGAGCAGAAAATCGATATTTCTGGCAAAATGTCTTTTCCAGGGAGAGGTCAACTTAGGAAGCGCGTCCTCTTTCAGCTCAGCAGTCCCGGCGGAAGGAGTGGCAAGCAGTTCCAGGTAGGGCCCGGCGTCAAAGGACTGGTATGACGCATGGTCCCTGCAGATCTGTTCGCAGACGTTCCGGCACTGTTCCAGGTCTTTTTCCTCCCGCTTCAGGCGGGAGATATGATCGGAGAGTGCGTCATTAAGACTGCGCTGTCCCTGATCCAGCGCTTTTATCTCCTCCAGACTTACATGAAGGGGCCGGAGCAGCCGGATCCTCTGCAGGATCATAAGATCCTCCTCAGAGTAGTTCCGGTAACCGTTGTCGTTTCTTGCAGGTTTCAGAAGACCTTCGGATTCATAGAAGCGGATATTGGCCCGGGTCATGCCGGACAGGTTTTCTATTTCTTTTATAGTCATGATTGATTCCCCCTTTCACGATCGACAGATCAGATTCCGGATCTGTACATGGAAAACTCCAGGCGGTATACCGGCTCTTTCCCATATTCGGGGACAAGTACATCTCCTCCGTTTTTCAGCCGGTAGCCGGATATTTCCCTCTCACATGTTACAGTAACGCCCGCAGCAGAAAAAGTAAAATCACGAAAGTCTGCTGCCTGGCTCCTGATCTGTTCATAGATACGGCATGGCGGCATGGAGAGGAGGGAGTAGCCATCCTGGGCGCAGAGATAGGAGAGGACGGAAACCGCCATGAAATCATCGTAAAGCACCAGGTCCACATCCTCGTTCTCGTAGGCCATGGAGAAACTGACGCCGGTGACCTGATCCCCTTCTGTTTCAAACTGCAGTTGCGGGAGTTCACCATATGTATTTCCAAAAGACTGCCAGACCGCTCCGTGCATCCACTCCCCGTTTTCATCGAGCAGCATGGGATAGGTCGGATAATATGCCAGGTATATTCTCAGGGTGTCCGGAATATTGACGGGCTGGTCAATCCCGTAAAATTGTTGGAGCTGATTATAATTCTCACAAAATTCCGCTACGGTCAGTTCTCCATGGTTCTCCGGGAGAGATCCCATCTGCCAGAACAGGAGAGACGCGGCACAGAACACAGCTTCACTGACCACGAATCCCGCCGTCAGAAGGGGCAGCGGACGGTTTCGGAGAACCAGGACAGAGTCGCTCTCCCACTCCAGCATCTCTTCCTTTTTGCAGCCTTTGTAAGAACGGTACATGCGGAACAGCTCGTACACAGGGATAAGGAAGCCGTATCCGTACCGGAGCATCGCCCAGGTCCTTCTAAGAGCGGCTCTGCGAGTCAGTCGTGTTCCCTCGGGGTCAGTGACCGACAGCCCGAAGAGAAATTTCCCGGGAGTCGTGCCGGTCAGAGACAGCATGACGGGTTCCAGGAGGAGCAGGAATATAATCTGGAACAGTCAGGAGAAAAAGGCGGTCCCTATATTTCCGGCGCGGATATTGACATGCATGCCCACGGCAAGGATACAGTTCAATATCAGACTGTATATTCCGAAGTCGACCCAGCGGGCAAGAAGACGTTTCCAGGGAGCCGTGACCTTCGGCAAAGAGTCCTCTTGCAGTTCCGGTACAGCAGAGTCTGGCAGAGCAGCCATCAGTGTCAGATAATGTACGGCGTCCAGAGAGCGGTAATCCGGATGATCCGAGCAGATCTTTTCACAGATTTCCCGGCACTGCGCCAGATCTGTCTCATCGTTCTTCAGACGGACCAGGTGGGACAGCAGGGTGTCAGTCAGCTCCTTTTCACCATGGGTGAGAGCTCTGATGTCCTCCAGACTTATATGGAGAGTGCGGAGCAGTCGGATCCTCTGGAGGGATGCCATATCTTCTTCTGTATAATCTCTGTATCCGTTCGCATTTCTGGAAGGATGGATCAGCCCTTCGGTCTCGTAAAATCTGATATTGGCTCGGGTCATGCCGGTCAAGTTTTCTATTTCTTTTATTGTCATATTTCCCGCCTCCTTCATTTGCTGCACTCATTATAGGGGGTAAAGAGACTTTACAGTCAAGTATATTTGTATAAAAATTGCAGAAAACTGCTATAAAGTTGCATAGAACTGCCGGATAGGTAATCACGGGTAGACAGAAGGGACGACATGTCTTACAATATGCTCTGACATCTCAGGATGAACGACAATGGAATACAGGAGGAAATGTTTATTATGGTACAGATCTTATTAGTCATCATATACATAGCATTCATCAGTCTGGGACTTCCGGATGCCATGCTGGGCTCGGCCTGGCCTTCCATGTACGGAGAGATGGGAGTGCCGGTATCCTATGCCGGCGTGATCTCCATGATCATCGCTCTGGGTACCATCGTCTCAAGTCTTCAGAGTGACCGTCTCACGAGAAAAATGGGAGCGGGCATGGTGACGGCGTTGAGTGTGGCCATGACGGCTGCGGCACTGTTCGGATTCTCCATCAGCAGCTCATTTCTGAGTCTCTGTCTGTGGGCAGTTCCCTATGGACTGGGAGCAGGAAGCGTGGATGCGGCGCTTAACAATTATGTGGCGCTGCATTATACAAGCCGGGATATGAGCTGGCTGCACTGTATGTGGGGCGTGGGGACCATCGTGGGACCTAATGTAATGGGATATGCTCTGACAAACGGCATGACATGGAACCGGGGATATTTTTACATCGCTCTTCTTCAGATCGTGCTCAGCGCGCTTTTGTTCCTCAGTCTGCCGATTTGGAAAAGAATGGATAAGACAAGAGTTAAAGCAGTCCGGAGTGAAGAAGCGGAAAGGACGGAAAAGCCGCTTTCCCTAAAAGAAATATTTGCTATTCCCGGGGCAAAAGAGATCATGACGGCCTTTTTCTGTTACTGCGCCGTAGAGCAGACATCTATGCTATGGGGCAGCAGCTATATGGTGCTTCACAACGGAATATCCGCTGAGAAAGCGGCTTCCTTTGCCAGCCTGTTTTGTATCGGCATTACAGCGGGAAGGTTTGTCAGCGGGTTTCTGACCATGCGCTTCAGCGACAAACAGATGATCCGGGCAGGACAGTCGATGATTATTGCCGGGATCGTGATCCTGATGCTCCCGCTGGGAGATATGGCGGCAGTTGCAGGGCTGGTAATGATCGGTCTGGGATGCGCGCCGGTGTATCCTTGCATCATCCACTCCACACCTGCCTGCTTCGGGCCGGAACGGTCCCAGGCTCTGATCGGAGTCCAGATGGCATGTGCCTATGTGGGAACCTGTCTGATGCCGCCGCTGTTCGGTCTGATCGCGAATCACATTTCGGCATCTCTGCTGCCGGTCTATCTGCTGATATTTGCTGTACTTATGGCGGTGATGTATACGATGGTAATAAAAAAGACACGCGCTGCCTAAGCAGAACATGTCTCTCATATCAATCAAGATACTATTATCCAAGAAGGAAATCTCAGATCCTGCTTACTGCGGGAAACTGAGATTTCTTTTTTTTTATTCAGTCTATTCAACCTTTACTTTGCTGTTGAAGTGATCCAGCGCCAGTGCGACCACGATACCGATCACAATACAGATGATGTTCACCACAGCAGATCCGACTGTTGCGAAGCCGGATACAGGTATGATCATCACTGTGGCTGCAATCACAATGCCGATGATGCCGTGGAAGGCGATGGAATAGTAGTTGTCAAACAGTGCGTTGATAGCCTTCGCCAGGCAGATCACGGTGACAAGTGTTCCAATCCCTCCAGGCACCAGGATGCCCAGATCAAAGTGGCCGATACCGTCCACGAAGGGAGTATACAGACCCAGCGGCATTAACAGCGTGGAGAAGCTCATGCCTGGTGCGATCACGCTGAGTGCCAGACAGAATCCGCAGAAGAGGTACCATGCGAAGTTCGGCGTCACCTCAACAGAGAACATCTGAAGTCCGATCAGCAGTGCGAAGATCACACACATACATATGATCATGGAGATGAAAGAGCCTTTGCTTCGCCCTTGCTCGCCTGCCTCGCGGAAGAGAGAAGGCAGCATGCCGGTGATCAGACCGATGAAGACACAGACGGACTGATCCGGATACTTCTCCAGGAAGAAGGAGAGGATGTTCGCAACGCCCAGGAATCCGATAACACCTCCGATGAAAACTGGGATCAGCGGAGGAACATGGCTCTTGAAGTTCTTAAAGGGGTTGGACAACAGTTCCATGATCGGCTTGTAGATGCCGAAGATTACACTCAGCACTCCGCCGGAAATACCAGGCAGCACTGCACCAAGGCCAATCAGCGCACCCTGCACAATGCGATAAACAAACTGCAGGGGTGAAAAAGTGTTTTCCTTATTTTCACTCATATGTTCAAGTATCCTTTCTTTTCTATTTTATATTACTATATGTTGAAGCAAATAGTATTTTGCCCCTAGCATCATACTATGATTCTGCCAGATTTTCAAGACATTCCGCAAAAGTCTTGAAAGGCTACAGAATCCTGTCTATAATGAAGTGTATTTAATACAAAAGATTTAATACAGACAAAAAGATGGGAGAGAAGGAGAACACTTTGACAGAGATACTTATGGTCTCCTTTTCCGATGTTCCCTGATTCAGTGAGGAGGAGAACTTATGCCCCTTGGCAATATACTGATCAAACCGGCTTCCGGGCTGTGCAATATGCGCTGCGATTACTGCTTTTACTGCGATGAGGCGCAGAACCGTGAGACTGCTTCGTATGGAATGATGTCGGAGGAGACGCTCCGCCGTCTGGTGAAAAAGGTTATGTTTCAGGCCGAAGGAGAGGTCTGCTTTGCCTTTCAGGGGGGAGAACCGACTCTGAGGGGAATCGACTTCTTTCGAAAAGCTGTTGAGCTGGAGGAACGTTTTAACCGGAATCATGTGCGTGTGCGCAATACGTTGCAGACGAACGGCTATGATCTGGACGAAGAGTGGTGCCGCCTGTTCCGGGATCATGATTTTCTGATCGGTGTGTCAGTTGACGGCACTCAGACACTTCATGACCGTTACAGGCATGGCGCCGGCGGGGGAGGATCTTATGAGAGGGTTCGCAGCTCTATTCGTCTTTTGGAAGAATATGGAGTGGAATATAATATTCTTACAGTTGTGACCAGGCAGATGGCGGAGCATATCCATGAGATTTACCAGGAGTTCCGGCAGAACGGCTGGATGTATCAGCAGTATATCGCCTGCCTGGATCCGCTGGGAGAGGAACCGGGGCAGCGGGAGTATTCACTTACGCCGGAGATGTATGGTGGATTCCTGACAGAGCTTTTTGACCTCTGGTACAGGGACTGGAGAAAGGGGCGGGCGCCATATATCCGTCAGTTTGAGAACTATATCGGCATCCTTATGGGCTATCCGCCGGAGTCGTGCGAGCAAAGAGGCATATGCAGTATTCAATGCGTTACAGAGGCGGACGGGAGTGTATATCCATGCGATTTCTATGTGCTGGACGAATACTGCCTGGGAAATTTCAATACAGATAAGATAAAAGATTTTTTTGAAAGTGAAACAGGGGCGGATTTCGTAAAAGAATCCCGGAATGTGTCCGGCATATGCCGGGAATGTCCCTGGTACAGTCTCTGTCGGAGCGGGTGCAGAAGGCACCGGTCTGTTCTGGATAAGGACGGCGGGTATCGGAATTATTTCTGTGAAGGTTACCGGTATTTCTTCGAAAAGTGCGGGGAACGGATGCGGGAGATCGCAGCTTATCTGGCAGCTCCGGGAGGGCGGTAAAGGGCTGGTGACAGTTGTTTCATCAGCTCCCGGATACGGCCGGGCTGCCGGCAGGACTGCTGCTTTGTGTCAGTTCATGCGTCGGAATTCCATCGGAGTGAATCCGGTCATTTTTTTAAATACCGCAATAAAATGGCTGGCGTCTGAGAACCCGGTCTTGCGGGCAATGTCCTGGATTTCCAGTCTGGGGTTCGTGATGAGCAGCTGTTTCGCCTTCCCGATCCTGCAGGAGGTCAGATATTCATAAGTAGAGCATCCCAGAAATCTCCGGAACAACCGGGAAAGATACTGGGGTGTGATAAACACCATCCTGCTTAGTTCTTCTACGGTAAGAGCGAGGGAGTAGTTGCTTTCGATTTCCCGGATTACCGGATCTACATAGCGCTGATACAGAGGATCCTCTGCGGTCTGTTCCGCGGAGGATCTTTCTGTAAAATACACAATCAGCCGATAGCATTCGACAGAAAGGGCGGCTTCGTCTGCAGGTGAAGCAGAGCAGATGCCAAGACAGACGGAGATCAGCTCGGAAATCCGTTTTCCCTGCTCTGGCCCGGTCAGAATAAAACGGCGGTTCCCCAGCATTTGTGGAAGAGCGTTCTCTGCTGTGCCGGTAAAAGTGGCGAACAGAGTGTACCATTCGTCAGTGGTTTTCTCGTAGGAATGCCGGACAAAGGGGGCGATGAGCATCCCCTCCTGTTCCTTCAGAGTAAAATGCCGGCCGTCAATTTCAACCTTTCCGGCTCCGGTCTCGGTCTGGATATAATGATAATAGGGATAGCCTCTGGGCCGGTTGACCCGGTCCTGTTTCCATCCGTTTCCGAGAGAATCAAATGTAAATGGTTCACTGACAGGAGTATTCCTGAAAATAATAGACATAGCATATCACCTGTTTCGAAATATTATATTCTTTAGCTTAACATATCATACACCTGTCTGTCTATTTCCTTTATAATAATCTCAAAAGCAGCCATTGTACATACGTTTTCCAACCCCGCGGCGGGGAAGTTGGAACACAGGATTGAAAGGAGAAACTGGCAATGAAAGAATTTGATTACAGGAAGGTAAAGGATCCGGAGTATTTCCGTGACGGAAGGCTGGACGCACATTCGGATCATATCTGTTATGCTTCGCCGGAGGAGGCAGACATAAAGGAAAGCAGCTTCCGGGAAAGTCTGAATGGGCTCTGGAAGTTTCATTATGGGAGGAATTATGAGAGTACCATATCGGGATTTGAGAAAGAGGAGTATGACTGTCGTTTTTGGGAAGATATCCGTGTGCCCGCTCATATCCAGTTGGAGGGATATGATGCGCCTCAGTATGCTAACGTGCAGTATCCATGGGAAGGACATGAGGAAGTCCGTCCGGGGGAGATCCCGGAGACGTTCAATCCGGTGGCAAGCTATGTGAAGTATTTCCACGTGCCGGAGCGGATGAAGAAAAAGAGACTGTTCCTGTCTGTACAGGGCGCTGAGAGTGGGATGGCTCTCTGGCTGAACGGGCAGTTTCTGGGATACAGCGAAGATACATTTACCCCGTCAGAGTTTGAACTCACAGAGTATGTGAAGGATGGGGAAAACAAACTGGCTGTTCAGGTATTTAAATGGACGTCAGGCAGCTGGTGTGAAGATCAGGATTTCTTCCGTTTCTCAGGAATATATCGGGATGTATACTTGTATACAGTGCCGGACGTCCATATCAGAGACATGAGGATCCGCGCTCTGGCGGATGAGACCCTGGAGAAAGCATCTCTGGAACTGCAGACGGATACCTGGGGAACGGGTACGGCCCGGATCACTTTGTCTTATCAAGGGACGGTCTGTGTGAAAGATGAGAAAAAACTGGGCGGCCGAGATACTTTTGTATGGGAGATTGACAGGCCGGCTCTCTGGAGCGCCGAGGATCCTCAGCTCTATGATCTGACCGTTGAAGTATATGATGAGAGACAGATCCTCCAGGAAGTGATCCCTGAGAAAGTGGGATTCCGCCGGTTTGAGATGAAGGACAGCATCATGACGCTGAATGGCAGAAGGGTCGTGTTCCGCGGGGTGAACCGTCATGAGTTCAGTTCTGCCTCCGGGCGGTGCGTAGCAGAGGAGGAATTGATCCGTGATCTGAAGACTATGAAACAGAACAATATCAATGCGATCCGGACCTGCCATTATCCGGACGGCTCTCTGCTGTACAGACTGTGCGATGAACTGGGGCTTTATCTGATCGATGAGACCAATCTGGAAACACACGGCACCTGGGATATGGTCGGAGCGTCCGGGGATATCTCCGGAGTAGTGCCCTGCGACAGACCGGAATGGCTCGGACTGGTGCTGGATCGGGCTGAGTCCATGTATCAGAGGGATAAGAACCACCCGTCCATTCTGATCTGGTCATGCGGCAACGAGTCCTACGGCGGAAAAGATATTTATGAGATGTCACGGTTTTTCCACAGGGAAGATCCCTTCCGTCTGGTTCACTACGAGGGTGTCTTCCATGACAGACGCTACAATGACACAAGCGATATGGAGAGTCAGATGTATCCGTCAGTTGAGTCCATCAAGACATTTCTGTCCGAGAACCGGGACAAGCCGTTTATCTGCTGCGAATATACCCATGCGATGGGAAATTCCTGCGGAGCCATGCACAAATATACAGATCTGACAGACACAGAGCCGTTGTATCAGGGTGGTTTTATCTGGGATTATATCGACCAGACTCTTTATAAAAAGGACCGCTACGGGAAAGAATATCAGGCTTACGGAGGGGACTTCGGGGACCGTCCTACAGACTATGAGTTCAGCGCAAATGGCATCGTATACGGCAAAGACAGGTTGCCGTCTCCCAAAATGCAGGAGGTTAAGTTCAATTACCAGAGTATCACGGCACAGGTATCCAGGGATAAGGTGCATGTGATCAACAAAAACCTTTTTACCGGTACAGATGCCTTCCGGTGTGTCGTGACAGTGAACAGAGACGGAAAACAGATACGCAGTAAGGATATGGAGACTGCAGTTGAACCTCTCAGAGAGAAAACCTATGATCTTCCCCTGCCTGTAGAAACAGTTCCGGGAGAGTATACAGTGACCGTATCTTTCCGATTGAAGAAAGATACACCATGGGCTGAAGCGGGACACGAGATCGCGTTCGGACAGTATGTGTATATGGTAGAAAACGGGAGCGCGGCGGAGAAATGCAGAGAAAACAGTGGTGAAATCCAGGTGATCAGGAGCGCCCACAATACAGGAGTGCGGGGAAGTCATTTCGAAGTTATGTTTTCAAATTTGAACGGCGGACTTGTATCCTATAAATATGGAGGAAAGGAAATGCTGGAGGCTATCCCGAAGCCCAACTTCTGGAGGGCTCCTACAGACAATGACAACGGAAGCCTGATGCCTGCCCGCTGCGCCCAGTGGAAGATCGCCAGCCTGTATCTGTCCCACAAGGACCATCGGGATCATGCGGACGTACCAGCGAGGATGCCTGTATTGGAAGAGAGGGAGAATTCCGCTGTCATTACATATTCTTATATCATGCCCACCAGCCCGGCGTCAGAATGTACGCTTTCCTATGAGGTGTTCGGAGACGGAAGAGTAAAGACCACGCTGACTTATGATCCGGTAAAGGGACTGGGAGATATGCCGGAGTTCGGTGTCCTCTTTAAACTCAGCGCAGATTATGATCATCTGGAGTGGTACGGCATGGGACCGGCGGAGACATATGCAGACCGGCAAAGGGGCGCAAAGCTGGGAATCTACCGCAATCTTGTGAAAGACAATATGGCCTCCTACATCGTGCCCCAGGAGTGCGGCGCGAAGACCGGCGTCAGGTATGCAAAGGTGACAGACCGCAGGGGAAGAGGGATGCTCTTTGAGATGGATGAGAAGAGCGGCCCCATGATGTTCTCCGCTCTCCCCTGGACGCCCCATGAGATCGAGAACGCAAGACACCCCTTTGAACTTCCGGAAGTTCATTATACCGTAGTCCGTGCAGCCCTCGGGCAGATGGGGATCGGAGGAGATGACAGCTGGGGAGCAAGACCACATCCGGAATATCTGCTGGATACGGACAGGAAAATGGAGTTTGTATTTTCCTTCCGGGGAATCTAGGGCTTTGTACAGAAAAAACAACAAGGTTACAAATGGAACTTGAAACGTTTTATGGAATTTTGATATAAAATCATTGAAAACACCTTCTGAATTGTATGAAATAACGGCGACACTTGAAAAATATTGCAGATTTTTATGTCAAATTAACAATATATATAAAAAATAAAACAATAAAGTGATTGAAAATATGTCCCTCAGGGGAATATAATTGACAAAATTCAGAAGGAGGATACGATATGAAAAAGAAAGTACTTAGTGTTCTGCTCGCAGCAGTTATGGCAATGAGCCTGGCAGCATGTGGAAGCAGTGGTGGCGGAAACAGCACTGACGGTTCGGATGACAGCAGCACAGGCGGCGGACAGTACGATGGCGTAGAGCTTACATACTGGTCCATGTGGTCTAACACAGAGCCGCAGGGAAAGGTGCTTCAGGAAGCGGTCAATGCATGGATGGAAGAGACCGGAGCAAATGTTACGATTGAGTGGAAAGGCCGTGACATTAAGAATATTCTCGCCTCTGCATTGGAGTCAGAGGAACAGATCGATCTCTTTGAAGACGGATACGAGAGGATCACTTCAACTTATGTTAAGTATGTTGCAGATCTGACGGCAATGGCTGAAGAGGCAGGATATGCTGATCAGAGCTTTGCAGTATTCAATGACTGGGCGACAGAGCAGGCAGGATTCCTTCCGTGTATTACAGAGCAGCCGCAGGTTGGAGGCGTTTTCTATAATCAGGATATCTTCGATGATGCGGGGGTAGACGCTCCGGCAACATGGACAGAGTTCCTTGAGGTATGCCAGACACTGAAAGACGCTGGATATGCGCCGATGGCTCTTGACAGCACATACGCACCGTTCTTCTTCGGATATCATCTTGCAAGATATATCGGACAGGATGCGACATCAGAGCTTGCGAAATCCGGCGGCTGGAGCAGCAACCCGCTCGTGGCTCAGGCTGCACAGGATATGATCGATTTTGTGAAAGCAGGATACCTTGTAGACGGCGCACCGGACGAGTACCCGGCAAGCCAGAACAAGATGGCTCTTGGTGATCCGCAGGCAGCAATGGTTGTTTGTGCAAACTATGTAACATCTGAGGTTAACAAAACGGCAGGCGAAGAGCTGAACTGGGGACTGTTCAACTACCCGTCAGTTGAAGGCGCGGCAGACGGAGTGGACCAGACAGCTGCATACACAGGCTGCAACTCTATCGCGATCACAAATTACAGTGAGAACCAGCAGGCGGCGTTTGACCTTGCTTTATTCATCACATCAGGCGAATATGATCAGCAGATGGCTGATACAGCAGGACAGATTCCGGCTGATCCGTCCAACACAGCTCCGGCTTCACAGACAGGAACTGTAGAGGCGCTTAATGCTGCCCAGTCTTCACTGGTTTGGAATATGGGACTTAATGCAAATGCTGACCTGACTTCTTCAATTCAGGAAGTTGTAGTTCAGCTGTATGAAGGTCAATTTGCTACAGGAGAGGATTTTGCAGCAGCTCTGGACGCATTATATTAAGATCGAGTTCTTTACCCGGAGGTGACGCTGAAACAGCGTCACCTCATTTTTCAGAGAGGTGTCTACAAAATGAAAAAAAGAAAAGCGTTTATCATAGCATTTATTCTTCCCTGTGTCTTGAGCCTTTTGATCATGTATTTATATCCGATCGTCCGCACGGTGATCATGAGTTTCTTCGGGATCGAGAGCGTGACATCCGATATATCTGAGTGGTCGTTCAACGGGATAGACAACTACATAAAGCTGTTTGAGAGCCCGACCTTTCAGAGAGCGATGACGAACATGCTTCTGATCTGGCTGGTGGGAGGAATCATCGTACTTGCATTTGCGCTTCTGTTTGCGGTCATCCTTACAAGCGGTATCCGCTTTAAGAAATTTTTCCGTGCGGCGATCTATCTGCCGAATATCATAAGCGCCGTTGCTCTGGCGACGATGTGGATCCAGTACATTTACAACCAGGATTATGGTATGCTCAATCAGATCCTTGAGGCTTTGGGGCTGGAAGGAAAAAGATGGCTCGGAACAGATATGAAGTTCTGGTCAATGCTGGTTGCATTCTCTTTCGGAGCGGTAGGATACTATATGCTGATCTTTATCAGCGGCATAGAGCGTATTCCCGAGGATCTGTATGAGGCGGCGACTATCGACGGAGCCAACAAGATACAGCAGTTCGGGAGCCTTACACTGCCTTTGCTCCGCGGTATTTTTAAGACAAACATCACATTCTGGAGCGTCAACTGTATCACCTTTTTCCTCTGGTCTAAGATGTTCTCTCCCATCAGTACCGAGACGTCGACGATCGTACCGGTTGTATATCTGTATGATATCGTGTTCGGCACACAGGGAAATGCTCAGAGGGATGCAGGCGCCGGAGCGGCCGTCGGCGTGACTCTGGCAGTATTTGTCGCGATCATTTACTTCGTTATGAACAAGCTGCTCAAGGATGACGATCTGGAATTCTAACGCGCGGAAATGAGGTGAAAAAATGAGCAAAAAAAATAAAGTTGTATACAAAGAAAAGATCAACTGGAAAAAAGAGGCGTCGCTTCTTCCGGGGTATTTGATCGTGCTGATCTGGATCGCATTTACGGCGGCATTCCTTATCTGGATCCTCGCCGCAAGTCTTTCCACATCAAGAGAGATATTCTCCGGAGCAGTTTTTAAGTTTGCGTCGGGATTTCATTTTGACAACTACGCAAGAGCATGGCAGTCAAGCAATGTTTCCGTATTCTTCGCTAACTCACTGTTATACTCGGTGGTTACCTGTACGGTCGTTGTCCTGATCGCTGCTCCTGCGGCATATGTGCTGTCCAGATTTGGCTTTGTCGGAAACAAGCCCATCAGAGCATGCCTGATCCTTGCCATGAGTATACCGGAAGTTATGATCATCATGCCGATCTATTCACTGACAGCACAGTACCACATCAGAGGACGTATCCTTTTGATGGTACTTTACATATTTATACGTGTTCCGTTTACTACTACGTATCTGCTGAACTTTTTTGCAAGCCTCTCCAAAAGCTACGAGGAGGCTGCGGCCATTGACGGATGTACGCCGGCAAAGACTTTCTGGAAGATCATGCTTCCGCTTGTGCAGCCGGCTCTTGTAACTGTGACAATTTTTAATTTCCTGAGTGTATGGAATGAATTCTTCCTTGCTCTCATTTTTGCAACGTCGACAGATATGGCACCGGTAGGAGTGGGACTTCTTCAGATCGTAAATGGTATGAAGTACACCAGCGATTACGGCGGATTGTTCGCGGCAGTTATCATCGTATTTCTTCCGACGTTCCTGCTGTATATCTTCCTGTCGGAGAAGATCATCGCAGGCGTTACCGGCGGCGGTGTAAAAGGCTGATAGATTACCGGGCTGGCGCAGAAGTCTGCATCAGCCCGATGTATAAGAGAGGAGAATCGTTTTGAAAGAGAATTCAAGTGGCAGAGTAACAATACCTACAGACGTTGACGTAGTACCCGAGACACTGGAACTTTTAAAGCGCTGGGGAGCGGATGCGATCCGTGACTGTGACGGAACGGATTATCCAGAAGAACTGAAGAGTGTGGATGCAAAAGTATATTCCACCTACTATACGACAAGAAAAGACAACGAATGGGCAAAGGCAAATCCTGATGAGATCCAGCAGATGTACATCATGACTCCTTTCTATACGGCTGTGGAGAAGGAGCTGTCCATCCATCTGATGAACTATCTCTATCCGGATATGCTGAAAGTAAATGACAGAGATGACATCGCCAGATGGTGGGAGGTCATCGACCGGACGACAGGCGAAGTGGTGCCTGTGACTCAGTGGGACTACAGCAGCGAGACCGGAGATGTGACGATCCATGACGCCGCTTTGTTCCATGACTATACAGTCAGCTTCCTGGCTTATATCATGTGGGATCCGGTACATATGTACAATGCGGTGACCAACGGATGGACCAACTTTGAGAAGCAGATCACATTTGATGTGCGCCAGCCCAAGACACACAAGTATTCCATGGAGAGACTGAGGAAGTTTATCGAGACCCATCCCTATGTGGATGTGATCCGCTATACTACATTCTTCCATCAGTTCACACTGATCTTTGACGAGCTGGCGAGAGAGAAATATGTAGACTGGTACGGATATTCCGCATCTGTCAGCCCATACATTCTGGAGCAGTTCGAAAAGGAAGTAGGATACAAGTTCCGTCCTGAGTTCATCATCGACCAGGGCTATATGAACAATACTTATCGGATCCCGTCCAAAGAGTTCCGAGATTTCCAGGCGTTCCAGAGAAGAGAAGTGGCCAAGCTTGCCAAGGAAATGGTAGATATCACTCATGAGTGCGGCAAGGAAGCCATGATGTTCCTCGGAGATCACTGGATCGGCATGGAGCCCTTCATGGATGAGTTCAAAAATATCGGGCTGGACGCAGTCGTGGGCAGCGTGGGCAACGGCGCCACTCTCAGACTTATCAGTGACATCGAAGGGGTAAAATATACGGAGGGACGTTTCCTTCCCTACTTCTTCCCGGATACCTTCCATGAAGGCGGAGATCCGGTGAAAGAGGCCAAGATTAACTGGGTGACCGCAAGAAGAGCAATCCTGAGAAAACCTATTGACCGGATCGGATACGGCGGATACCTGAAACTAGCTATGCAGTTCCCGGATTTCATTGATTATGTAGAGAGTGTCTGCAAAGAGTTCCGGACACTGTATGACAATATCAAGGGAACAACTCCCTACTGCATCAAGAAAGTTGCGGTCCTCAACTGCTGGGGCAAGATGCGCGCATGGGGCAATCATATGGTCCATCACGCTATCTACTATAAGCAGAACTACTCCTATGCAGGCGTGATCGAAGCGCTCAGCGGCGCTCCGTTTGATGTGAAGTTTATCAGCTTTGACGATATCCGGAATAATCCGGAGATCCTGGATGATATCGATGTGATCCTGAATGTGGGCGACGCTGACACTGCGTACACAGGCGGAGAGAACTGGACGGATGAGAAGATCATCACAGCTGTGAAGAGATTCATCTACAACGGCGGTGGATTCATCGGCGTAGGCGAGCCGGCGGCACATCAGTATGAGGGGCATTTCTTCCAGCTGGCCACAGTGATGGGCGTGGAGAAAGAGACTGGATTTACGCTGAACGTTGACAAATACAACTGGGACGAGCACGATCATTTCATCAAAGAAGACTGTACGAAGGATATTGACTTCGGAGAAGGAAAGAAGAATATCTACGCTCTGGACGGTACGGAGATCCTCGTGCAGAGGGATAAGGAAGTGCAGATGGCAGTCAGAGACTTCGGAGACGGGCGATGTGTATATATCAGCGGCCTGCCATACAGCTTTGAAAACAGCCGTATCCTGTACCGCTCCATCATCTGGGCTTCCCACGATGAGGATAACCTCCACAGATGGTTCAGCTCCAACTTCAACGTAGAAGTACACGCCTATGTGAAGAACGGCAAATACTGTGTGGTCAACAATACCTACGAGCCTCAGAGTACGACCGTATACAAAGGCGACGGAACAAGTTTTGACCTGGATCTGGACGCCAATGAGATCAAATGGTATGAGATCTGAAAACAGATATAAGTAAAAAGTGTAAAAACAAAGCTGCCGCGTTATGTGCGCGGCAGTTATTTATAAGACAGGAGAAAACGACATGAAGAGGAAGCCTAATATTGTGTTTATTTTGACGGATGATCAGGGCGCGTGGGCGATGGGCTGCGCCGGCAATCGAGATGTTAAAACTCCTAATCTTGACCGGCTGGCGGCAGAAGGCGTGCGTTTTGATGAGTTTTATTGCGCTTCGCCGGTATGCTCACCTGCAAGGGCTTCTCTGGTGACAGGGAAGATGCCTTCCTGCCATGGTGTCCAGGACTGGATTGAAAGAGGAAATGTTGATGCGTACAAATTTCCGCACATGAGCGCTCTGGATGGATTTGATATGTCGGACAGAGCGATCGACTATCTGGCAGGCCACCGGACTTATATGGAAGTGCTGGCTGAGAGCGGCTATACATGTGCTTTGAGCGGAAAGTGGCACCTTGGCGATAACGCTGCAAAAAAGAAAGGCTTTGACAAATGGTATACGATCGGCCGTGGAGGATGCAGCTATTATCATCCGGATATCTGCGACGAGGGCGATATGTCCATAGGACAGGGCTATATCACCGATCTTATCACAGAGAGATCTCTCCGGTATATTGACGAGCTGTCCGGATCAGAAAAACCATTCTATCTCAGTGTTCATTATACTGCGCCGCACAGTCCGTGGGAAGCGCAGGAGCATCCGGAGGAATACAGACAGCTGTATGCGGACTGTGAATTTACCGGGACGCCTGACCTTCCGATACATCCGAATCAGATCAGGACCTGCCCCATCGGCGATACAAAGGAAAAACGAAGAGAGAACCTTACAGGATATTATGCAGCGATTTCATCGATGGATGCCGGCGTAGGAAAGATTCTGGACAAACTGAAAGAAAAAGAACTGGCAGACGATACCATTGTCATTTTTACGGCCGACAACGGTATGAACATGGGGCATCATGGAATCTGGGGCAAGGGGAACGGCACATATCCCCCGAATATGTATGATTCCTCTGTAAAAGTTCCGCTGATCATCCGCATACCGGACATGGGTGAAGGCGAAAAAGGCATGGTATGTCATAATATGGCCAGCCAGTATGATATATTCCCTACGATCCTGGAACTTGCGGGATGTGAATGGATACCGGAACCGATGCAGCCCGGGAAAAGTATGGTCCCGATGATCCGGGAACCGGGAGCAGCCGCCCGGGAAAGTGTTGTAGTTTACGATGAGTACGGTAAAACACGGATGATCAAAAAAGGAAAGTATAAGCTTGTCTATCGATATGGAGGAGAGCCCTGCGAATTCTATGATATGGCTTCTGATCCGGATGAAGAAAAGAATCTCTATGGAGACGAGGCATATGCGTCTGTTATCAGTTTGATGAAAGAAGAACTGGAAAGCTGGTTTAAACAGTATACAGTTGAAGAAATGGACGCAAGGAAATTTGATGTAAGAGGGAGAGGACAGGACAATCTCTGCGGAGAGAAGGACGCCTTTAATACTCAGATCGAATATTATTACAAAGAACGAGGAGAACAGTATAAGTAAAGAAAGGGGCGGAAAAGCGGCCTCTCTGATCCTAAAACCCAGCAAGACCTTTTTTATCTGCGAGCATCTGACAGAAGAAGGTCTTGCTGGGTAAATCTTTTATTATCTGGATCAGAAATTTAATCCGCCGCACATTCCTGCCGGAATTTGATAGGGGGCATCCCATATCTTTTCTTGAATATCTGTGTGAAATAAGACTGAGAGGAAAATCCTGTGGAGGACGAGATGTCTGACACAGAATAATCGGTCTCTTTCAGGAGACGGCAGGCTGTCTCCAGTCTTCTCTCGTTGAGATATTGGATCGGGGAAAGACCCGTGTACTTTGTAAACGAGTGCGCCATATAGTATTTATTCATATGAGTCAGTTTGGTAAGTGAGTCAAGGGTAATATGCTCTGCATAGTTCGTATCCAGATACTCTTTGATCTGGGCACATTCCTTAGTCATACGTACGGATGTGCTGGGGACAGGCCGCAGCTGATGGGTCCGCGTGATCTTCAGGATCAGTATGTCCAGCAGCTTCTGACATATGGCGTCAGAGCCGTATTCATTGTTCCGCACTTCATAGAGCATCTCTTCGAAAAGTTCCGTGATATATGGCGTGGCGCTGAAGTTGCAGAAAATCTGAGTGGCTGTCTGCTCACTGTCGGGCTGAAAAGTCACCCCGTCGATAGCCAGTACATAATATTTCAGCGGAAAGCCGGGGAGCGACTGTTCGGTATGTTCCAGATAAGGCGGGATGATAACAAGATCTCCGGTATTGATCGAATATGTCTCGTCCCGAAAAAGAAATCGCCCTTTCCCTTCCGTCACGTAAAATATCTCGGTAAAATGATGGGTATGAAGTACGCTCTGCCAGTCCTTCTCATCCCGTGAAGAAGAGATGGACAGAAGCTGGGCGTTCAGTTTTTCAAGATTTGTATTATGTACGGAATAATGTCTGTGTCCCATATAAGCACCTCCTGTAAAAACAACATGCTGTCTGTAAGTTACTGCGATCAGAAGGATCAATTATCCTGATTAATAAAAGAGACGATAAAAACGTCTTTCTGCCCTGTATTATATATTTTTCGGCGGGAAAAAGCAAGAAATATAAAAAACGAATAAATATAAAAAAGAAGTAGACTTTTGAAGTTCCTGAAGAAAATTATCCAGACGTATCTCAATATCCAGCCATAGCGGAGCAGCACAGCTCCGCTATGGCGGACATCTGAGAATATATCATCCTACATCAGTCACCGAAGGCAGAGTAGGCGTGTATTCACGGCCTGAGATCAGACGCTCTCCGTCTGTAAATCCCTCCGCTCTGCCGGTCAGAGACTGGATCAGATATCCTCTCAGCTTGCCGATCCGGGCTGTGCAGGATGGATCGTTGATGCGGTCCGTGAGCTCATGGGGATCGGATACCAGGTCAAAATACTGCTCCTGTCCGGTCTGCGGGAGCCAGACATATTTGTCCGTCTCTGTGACGATCCAGTGGTTGGAAAATTCCCCGTATGAATGTTCTCCGTGAAGCCACGGGCGGATCCTTTTCCCGGTATCTTCCGCCAGCGGCAGGAGACTTTCGCCGTCCACACTGTCCGGAATCTCCGCACCGGCGATGTCAAGCAGAGTAGGCATGATATCCCTCAGTTCCGCAACGCCGTGGCAGACTGTAGAAGGATGGATCTGCGGCAGAACATTCTTTCCGGCTGAGATAAACAGCGGAATGTGACAGCTGCCTTCATATGGCCGGGATTTCCGGAACATATGATGGTCGCAGAGTTCTTCTCCGTGGTCTGAGGTAAAGAGGATGACTGTATCATCATAAACCTCATGTTCAATCAATGCCATGATGAGCCTTCCGATCTGGTGATCCAGATGTGTGATGCAGGCGTAATATCCGATCTGTGCCTGACGCTGCAGTTCCGGATCCACAGGTCCGGTCTTGGAGTCAAAGATACGTCCGTCCCGTTTCAGATATTCATCTGTCTCCCAGCTGCCGACGAAAGGCGGCCTGAGATCCTTATCCTTATACAGATCGAAGTAATACTGCGGAGCGTCAAACGGCGGATGGGGCCTCAGATAAGAAGCCATCAGGAAGAACGGTTTCCGGGGATCTCTTCGTCTTAAAAAGTCCAGGCTCCGGTCTGTGACCCAGTTGGTGGGATGATATTTCTCCTCGTGCATCCATGGCCGCGCCAGATAGCTGTTGCAGTCGATGCCTGTATCAGTTACATCGGCTGTGACGCCCAGCTCCTGTTTCAGCCAGTAGAAGTAGTCGTCTGCTACGAACTGAGATTCACGATATGGAACGCTGCCGTATCTTGCCGCGTGAAGATATCCGTCATGAAGCTCTACATTGTGGAAACCGAGATAGTTCCTCAATGGATGTACATGCATCTTGCCTACACACTGGGTATAGTATCCTGCTTTGGACAGCTCTCCAGCCATGGTGTGAGCATAATTCCAGGGAATGTTGTCTTCATATCCGACCCGGCCGTGATGGCTCTGTTCCATTCCTGTGTGGAGTGCGGCTCTGGCAGCGATACAGCTTGGGCATGCGCTGTAGGCACGGTCAAAGACCACGCCCTTTGAAGCCAGCGTATCAAGATAAGGGGTTTTCACATCAGGATGGCCTGCATACCCGAGACAGTCCCAGCGGAGCTGGTCTGTCATTATGAGAACAATATTCGGCTGCTTGTTCATTTCACTTTTCCTCCTTGTAATTCAGGTCCTGTACTCACAATAATACATTCACAGGTAAAAAGCAAGAAATGCGTGAAAAAAGACAATGAACATATAGAACAACGGCGGAAAATGAGATATAGTTTACATAAAGGTAAAAGGAAGGGAGAGAAAGTCATGATTATGACGGTGATTTTTTTTACAGTGAGTATCCTCTCATCGATCATCGGCTCCATCTGCGGAATCGGAGGAGGAGTAATCATCAAGCCTGTGCTTGACGCTACAGGGCTGATGAGTGTGAGTGCCATTAGTTTTTTGTCGGGATGCACAGTCCTGGCTATGTCTGTTGTATCGGTGTACAAGAACCTTCGCGCAAAGACGGCAAAACTGAATGTGAAGACATCTACAGGCCTTGCTGTCGGAGCGGCATTTGGAGGTGTTGCGGGGAAGAGCATGTTTCAGATGCTTAAAAGCGCGGTGGGTGATGAGAACCTGGTTGGAATGACACAGGCGATTGTCCTGATCGTCATCACTTTCGGAACACTGATATATACAATATATAAAAAGAAAATTCATACAAAGGAGTACAGCCAGATCTGGCTCTGCGTTGTGATCGGTATTATCCTGGGAGTTATGTCCAGCTTCCTGGGAATCGGAGGCGGCCCTATTAATCTGGTCGTGCTGGCATACTTTTTCTCTATGGGTACGAAAGAAGCAGCATTAAGTTCTCTGTACATTATTATGTTTTCACAGATTACCAGTCTGGTGCAGACTATCGCCACAGGAACCATACCGGATGTGGAGATCACCTATTTCCTTGGCATGGTCATCGGCGGGATCCTGGGCGGCACACTGGGCAGCAAGGTGAACAAAAAGATTGATGAAGAAGGTGTAAATAAGCTGTTTATCATGCTGATGATCGTGATCATCGGGATTAATATTTACAATGCCTTTAAATTCGGCCTTGCCTGAAGGTCAGTCATCCCTGTGAGTGCGGTCGGCCATAGCTTTTATGGACGAGGCGTACTCAGAGGGAGTCATCCCGGTGATCTTTTTGAACTGACGGGAAAAATAATGGATGGAGGAGTAACCAAGCTTTTCTGAAATCTGTGTGAAGTTCATTTCTTCGTTTCGAATCATTTGTTTTGCGGTATCGATCTTCATGCCGGAGTAATATTCAATGATCCCCTGTCCGCATTTTTCCTGAAAGAGTTTCTGGAGACGGGAGCGTCCGATCAGATTGTCTCTGCATATGTCTTCTATGGTCACATGGGCAGCCAGGTTGACTGCCAGATAGTCCATGATTTTTGTAAACAGTTCCTCATCCGCATTTTCCTTTGTAGTCTTATCCGGTGCAGTCCGGGAAAGCTGTGTGTTCAATGGACTGCTGAAACGGCGGTACAGGCCGATGAGCAGCTGCTCCAGGCAAGTCCTGATAATCTGCGATGAACCCGGAAGAGCGTCTTCACGTACAGAAAGTACCGTCTGGTACGGATCGTCCAGTCTTCCTGACAGAAATGACCGGGCTTCATTTACAATCCGGGCCAGGAGTTTGCGGTCCTCTTCGTTGATGGAAAGAATCCTGCCCCGGAAGAAGTCCATCAGAGGTCCTGTGCAGGAGAAGGAGATCACGATCAGATTGGGAGCGATGCCGCCTCCTGCACGGACCCAGTGGAATTCGTCAGGTTCATGGAAAGCAATCTGTCCTCGTTTCAGCACAAAGGAATGCTCCCCTGCTCCTATAGTGACATCTCCTTTGTCCACACATACAAATTCCCAGAAGGGATGGGATTCTCCCGGGAAGTAAAAGCTGTTCATATATTCAAAATAGTGGAGAGAATAAAGCTCTCCGATCCGTATAGAGTCTGTCATTCTGATTCCCTGATATTCCATAGTCTGTCCTCCCTGGTCTGCCGTAAATCAATATAAGAGAATAGACATCAACATAAAATGGTGATGTCTTTTTTATCTGCTTTATATCTATCATAGCCTATCTATGACAAAAATGCAAAATGAAAAATGCAGATTGTGCAAATCAAATAGAATATAGGATAAAGATTTTTTATATGGTTTGTCATACAATAAGGACAGAAACGAAAAAGGCCTGTAAAACAGAAGCGGGCAGTCCGGAAACGGACGGATCAATCAAGGAGGTAAAAGTGATGAAAAAACCGGTATTAGTGATTATGGCAGCAGGAATGGGGAGCAGATACGGCGGATTAAAACAGATCGACCCGGTAGATAAAGAAGGACATATTATCATGGATTTCTCCATTTTTGATGCAAAACGTGCAGGATTTGAAAAAGTAATATTCATTATCAAAAAGGAAAATGAAGCGGACTTTAAAGAAGCGGTAGGAAACAGAATGGAGCAGTACATGGAGGTTGCCTATGCGTTCCAGGATCTGCACAATATTCCAGAAGGGTTCGAGGTTCCGGAGGGCCGTGTGAAACCCTGGGGAACTGCACATGCAGTTTTAAGTGCCATCGATGAGATTGACGGACCGTTCGCCGTGATCAATGCAGACGACTATTATGGAAAGCATGCGTTCTCCGTGATCTACGATTATCTGACAACTCATGAGGATGATGACAAATTCCGTTACACTATGGTTGGTTACAGACTGAAGAATACTGTTACAGATAACGGACATGTGGCAAGAGGAATCTGTGAGCTTAATGATCAGAAGCAGCTGGTGAAGGTGACTGAGAGGACAAGGATCGAGAAGAGAGACGGCGGGATCGCTTACTCTGAGGATGATGGAAAAACATGGATTCCGGTGGATGGTGATACCCTTGTTTCTATGAATATGTGGGGATTTACAAGAAGTATTCTGGATGAGATACGTGACGGTTTCCCGGCATTCCTTGAAAAGGGACTGAAAGAGAATCCGATGAAATGCGAGTATTTCCTTCCGTCTGTAGTGAGTACTCTGCTGGAGGAGGACAGAGCCACGGTGAAGGTTCTGGAATCTGAGGATAAATGGTATGGAGTTACATATAAAGAGGATAAGCCGGTAGTGGTTGCGGCGATCCAGTCACTGAAAGATCAAGGCGTATATCCGGAAAAACTGTGGGAGGAGTAAAAATGAGAAGAGTATCGGAGCTTCAGATCAGAGAGGCAATCGCAAATTTTAATTATATCGGGAGACTGAAAGACCGCAGACCTTACGGGAGCGGCCACATCAATGATACATTTCTTCTTACATTTGAGATTGGCGATATGGGTGTCATTAAAGTAATCCTTCAGAGGATGAACGGTGAAATCTTTAATAATCCGATTGATCTGATGGAAAATGTAGTGGGAGTTACTGCTTATCTGAGAGAGAAGATTATTGAGAATGGCGGAGATCCGGACCGGGAGACATTGAATACGATTCCCAATAAGGATGGAAGATCCTATTATGTTGATTCAAAGGGGGATTACTGGAGGTCCTACAAGTTTATTACAGATGCCACCAGCTATGACCAGGTGGAGAAGCCGGAAGACTTTTATGAAAGCGCTGTTGCCTTTGGCAATTTTCAGAGACTGCTGGCAGACTATCCTGCAGAGACACTCCATGAGACGATCAAGGGATTCCATGACACAAGGGCGAGATTTCAGGTGTTTAAGGAAGCGGTTGCCAAAGATGTATGCGGCCGTGCTGCTTCTGTTCAGAAAGAGATTGATTTCGTACTGGCAAGAGAGGACGTTGCAAATGTATTTGGGGAACTTCTTGACCGGGGAGAGATTCCGCTTCGAGTCACCCATAATGATACCAAGCTGAATAATATTATGATTGATAATTTTACGGGAAAAGGAATCTGCGTGATTGATCTGGATACAGTCATGCCAGGTCTTGCCATGCATGACTTCGGGGATTCCATCCGGTTTGGCGCCAGCACGGCTGCGGAGGATGAGAAGGATCTGAGCAAGGTTTCCTGCAGTATGGAGCTTTTCGAACTGTATGTGAAAGGCTTCCTTGAGGGATGCGGCGGCAAGCTGACGAAGAAAGAGGTGGAGCTGCTTCCCATGGGAGCAAAGGTCATGACCTACGAGTGCGGAATGCGTTTCCTCACAGATTATCTGGAGGGCGACCACTATTTTAAGGTACACCGGGAAGGACATAATCTTGACAGATGCCGGACACAGTTTAAACTGGTGGAAGACATGGAGTCCAAATGGGATACCATGCAGGCTATAGTACGGAAATATGAGTGAGACAGGGAAGATAGGCAAGCAAAATAAGCTGCCGGCTATGGGGCCGGCAGCAGTTTCATGTCAGACAAAAGAGACATGCAACATTTTTACCATAAGATGATAGAAAAGTATAAAGATTTTTCCGATATGCTGTGCTATACTGTGCATGTGGATAAGGAAAGAAGATCCTGATCCCTGTATGAAACTGGAAAAACGGAATACGCATTAGTTGAAGGAGGAAATGATATGTCAATTTTAGTAACCGGAGGAGCCGGATTTATCGGAAGCCACACCTGTGTGGAACTGCTTAATGCGGGCTATGACGTTGTTGTTGTGGATAATCTGTACAATGCCTCTGAGATTGCTCTTGAGAGAGTAAAACAGATTACAGGCAAAGATCTGACATTCTATAAGGCTGATATCCGCGATAAAAAAGCGATGAATGATATTTTTGATAAAGAGGATATTGAGTCTGTGATCCATTTCGCAGGATTGAAAGCAGTAGGAGAGTCGGTTGTAAAGCCTCTGGAGTATTATGAGAATAACATTGGCGGAACTATCGTTCTCTGTGATGTTATGAGAAACCACGGAGTGAAGGACATCATCTTCAGTTCCTCCGCAACAGTATACGGTGATCCGGCTTTTATCCCGATCACAGAAGAGTGCCCAAAGGGAACATGTACCAATCCATATGGATGGACAAAGTGGATGCTGGAGCAGATCCTGACAGACCTTCACACAGCAGATCCGGAGTGGAATGTTGTGCTGCTTCGTTACTTCAATCCTATCGGGGCTCATAAGAGCGGTCTCATTGGAGAGGATCCAAAGGGCATTCCGAATAACCTGATCCCGTATATTACTCAGGTTGCCATTGGAAAACTGAAATGTCTTGGCGTCTTCGGAAACGATTATGATACACCAGACGGAACCGGAGTACGTGACTACATCCATGTGGTAGATCTTGCTATCGGTCATGTGCGTGCGGTTGAGAAGCTGAAAGAAAAAGCCGGTGTTTCTGTATATAATCTGGGAACTGGAAACGGGTATTCTGTACTTGATATGGTAAAAGCATTCAGCAAAGCATGTGGAAAAGAGATCCCCTATGAGATCAAGCCCCGCCGTGCAGGCGATATCGCTACATGCTACTGTGACGCTACAAAGGCGAAAAATGAGCTTCACTGGGTAGCCGAGAGAGGCCTTGAAGAGATGTGTGAGGACTCCTGGAGATGGCAGAGCCAGAATCCGGACGGATATGAGGGATAATGAAAAGGGACATAGATCTGAAAGATATTTCTGACGGCAGACTGTATTCGGCAGGGGATATGGCACGTACGGACTGCCGGGGATGTCAGGGATGTTCTGCATGCTGCCGGGGAATGGGAGATACAGTAATTCTTGATCCTATGGATGTGTGGAGACTGAGTACAGGAACCGGGATGGACTTCACTGCATTGATAAATGAGGGCTATATTGAGCTTGGAATAGCGGATGGAATGATCCTGCCGCATCTGAAAATGAACGGACAGGACGAAGCCTGTCCCTTCCTGGATGAAAGCGGCCGATGTAGGGTTCATATATATCGGCCGGGCATCTGCAGGATGTTTCCAATGGGAAGATACTACAGTGAGAATGGAATCCGTTATTTCCTGCAGATATATGAGTGCAGGATGAACGACAGAAGCAAGATCAAGGTTAAGAAATGGATCGGTATCCCGAATCTGAAGGCTTATGAAACATATATATGGGACTGGCATCAGTTTCTGCTGAAATGCGAAGAAGGACTTGGGGAGCTGGATGAGAAGAATACAGCCACACTGACCCTGTATGTGCTGCGTACATTTTATGAATCTTTCTGGAGAGAGAAGGAAGAAACGGGATTCTACAGCGAATTTTATCAACGCCTGGAAAGTGTGAAGGAAAAGCTTGGTTTTTAGAAAACAGAACAGGATAGATCATCAGTCAGGATATCATCAGAAAAAGGGCAGGATATATCAGATATAAGAAGATGCCGGAGGATTACTCCGGCATCGTTTCTTCTGGAGGCGCTTCTACCAGGGTGCATGCACAGAAGCCTGGGATTGGCTGAAAGCAGTATACAGTAAGATGTTTATCAATCTCGGGAGAATATTTATGGACGATACGCTGTACCCCATTCAGTGCTACATCGGCATAATAGATCAGCCATTTCCGGTCTGCATTTTTGAAAATATCATAGAAAGACCGGTTCATAAGTTCCAGCAGCGGTTTCCCCTCCAGTTTTTCCATCTCTTTATTGCAATAGCGGAAAATGAAATCTGCCCCTTTTCCATCTTTGTCAAAAACCAGTTCAATGACACAGAAGGCCAGGGGCATATTGTCAAGGACGTGAAACTGTTCTCTGAGCTGCAGACGATTGATCTCCTGAATGGCGGCGGCAGCAGATTTGTGAAAACTATCTCTCTGCGCGGCACTGCTGTGTCTGCGGACAGTAAAAGTACGCCCATCAGTCATTGTAAAAATATTGTGGTTAACAGAAGATATATTTGATCTGATCCGGTGACAGATGATGTCTGGAAAGAAAACGGGAAATCTTGTCAGAACGGATATCCCTGCAGGGCGTTCTGTCTTCTCCGCTGCCATAATTGTTATCGGACATGTGAAAATCCTTTCTGTTAAATCTCTGCTGGTTCTGAATTCCCTCATAAATCTGGATTAATAATAGCAGAATACAGCAAAGAATTCAAATAAAAAATCAGATAACATCATAGATGTCAGATATAGTAATTTTGAGGTAAAACGAAAGGTTCTTAAGAAAAATTTAAGACGAGATTAATTTTGTTCAAATAAAAGTGATATTGGTTTCGGTTTACTTGACTCTTTTATTTAGTAATGCTATCTTAGAGGGGAAAAGAAAAGGACATACTTTTTAAGAAAGATTTGGGGAACTATGCAGAAGAAAAAAGATAATAATAAGAGGGCAAAAAACAGTACAAAAGAAAGAAGCAGCCAGACGATAAGCACCGGCTATACAAGGATAGATGACGAGCAGAGAAGGATCAGAAGAAGAAAACGGGAGATGCAGGTAAGAAAACAGAGAAGGCGGCTGATCATGGGCAGTTTTGCCGCATGTTTTGTCATTGCTGCGTGTGCGTTCGCTTTTCTGTATATGAATCCGCTCTTCCTGAAAGCAGAGGTCATTCAACAGGAGATGGCAGAGGATTTCAATCCGACTCAGAACATTGGATTTGTGTTTGGGGGAAAGGTAAAGCAGGTACAGGTCGAATCGTCTGTTGACACATCAAAGCCGGGAGATTATGAAGTTACCTATACTTACCGGGGACATAAGAAAAAAGCAACTGTAGAAGTAAGAGATACAACGAAGCCGGAACTGGAGCTTCAGACTTACGCTACGGACCTGGCGGAGACGATCACACCGGAACTTTTTGTCAAAGAAGTAAAGGACGCTTCGGAGGTCAAGGTCCGTTTTGAAAAAGAGGAAAAGTGGGACCAGGCAAAGACATACGAGATCGGCATCGTGGCAGAGGACGCCAGTGGAAATGAGACTATAAAAAAGACGAAGCTGATCAGAGAAAAGGATGAGAAAGGTCCTGAGATCACAGGCGCCGATGATGTAGATATTATGCAGGGGAAGGATCTGGATCTCCAGAATGGAGTGACGGTTTCGGATAATATGGATCCCAACCCGTCCCTGAGTGTCAATACGGATCAGGTTGACCTGAACTCGCCGGGAACATATACGGCGGTATATACGGCAAAGGACCGCTCCGGAAATGAGACAACAGTAGAGCGGAAGATCGTAGTTGAAGAGAACCCGGAGCTGGAGGAGAAGATCGTCTATCTGACCTTTGACGACGGGCCGTCAGAGAATACAGGGAAGATACTGGACATACTGAAGAAATATAATGCAAAGGCAACATTCTTCGTGACAGGAAATAACCAGAAACACGATGATCTGATGAAACGGGCGCACGACGAAGGTCATTCCATCGGGCTACATACATATACTCATGATTATGCGAAGCTCTATGCATCTGAGGAAGCATATTTTGACGATCTTCAGAAGATATCGGATCTGGTTGAGAAGGTGACAGGAGAGAAGTCTTATCTGATCAGATTCCCGGGCGGATCAAGCAATACAGTCAGCAAGAAATATGTGCCGGGACTGATGACTAAGCTTACGAAAGCAGTTCAGGAGAAGGGATATCAGT
Organism: uncultured Mediterraneibacter sp.; assembly: GCA_944381495.1. GTDB lineage: Bacteria > Bacillota > Clostridia > Lachnospirales > Lachnospiraceae > Mediterraneibacter. The sequence goes on from CALWLJ010000005.1 coordinate 141,817, forward strand.
ACTTTGACTGGAACTGTGACTCAACCGACGCAGAAGGGAACAACCGTCCTGTAGAGAAACTGGTGGCAAATGCTACGTCCAGTTCTCAGAAACATATCAATATCCTGATGCATGACACGGATGCAAAGGATACGACAGTAGAAGCACTGCCGAAGATCATCGAGTATTACCGGGCAAAGGGCTATACCTTCAAAGGACTGACGGCGAATTCCTTTGCGCCTCATCACAAAGTAAATAACTAGAGATAAAGGCAGTCAGATATGCGTTTATGCATAGAACAGCAGAGAAGACAGACAGGAGATTTCCGCTTTGGATTCCTGTCTGTCTTTCATTATTCTTTCTTTATTTCTGTCGATTCTGTTTCTTCCATGTAAGCAGAAATGCCGAATTGATAATGACAAGTACGGAACCTGCATTATGGACCAGCGCCCCGACCACAGGATTCAGGATGCCTGTAATGGCAAGGATAATGGCAATAAAGTTTAAAGTCATGGAAAAGGTCAGGTTAAGCCGGATCGTTGTCATCATACGTCTGGACAGCAGCATGAGATGAGGCAGTTCACGGATCTCATCATTGACCAGCGCAATGTCAGCAGCGTCCACTGCAATATCGCTGCCGATTCCTCCCATGGCGATTCCCACGTATGCCTTTTTCAGTGCCGGAGCGTCATTGATACCGTCTCCGATCATACAGACCTGATTGCCCTGCTTCTGGTAAGTATCGATACTCTCCAGTTTGTCTTCCGGAAGACAGTCAGATACAACTTCCTGAATGTGGAGCTGTCCCGCGATAAATTCTGCGGCATTCCTGTGATCGCCGGTCAGGAGAACAGGTGTAACACCGGTTTCCTTCAGTCTGCTTATCGTTCCGGCGGCATCCGGACGGACTGTGTCCGAGAGCGCAATGAATCCTGCTGCCCTTCCGTCTGCGGCAATCCAGATGACCGTACATCCTTCATCCAGATATTTTTCTGAGAGCTGAGGCAGGATATCAGGAACAGGAATTCCTTTCTCTGACATAAGCTTTTCGTTTCCGGCATAAATCTCTGTTCCGTGTATGGAAGCCTGAACCCCCTGCCCGGGCAGCATATGAAAGTCATCAGGCTGAGGGATACAGGTATCTTTGCTTTCCTTATAACAGCGTACAATGGCCTTCCCCAGAGGATGTTCGGAATTCAGCTCAGCAGATGCCGTATATTGATAGAGGAGATCCTCCGGCAGCTCCGGGATGATACTTTCTACAGCGGCAACCTGGGGAACCCCGTATGTAAGAGTGCCTGTTTTGTCAAATGTAATATGGGAGACTTCCGCCAGCCTTTCCAGGGCGTCGCCTTCTCTGACAAGAAAGCCGTGCTTTGTGGCATTTCCGATGGCTGCCATGATGGCAGTGGGAGTGGCAAGTACAAGAGCGCAGGGACAGAAGACAACAAGGATGGTAACGGCGCGGATGATCTCTCCGGTGATCAGCCAGGTAAGGACGGCGGATGTCAGGGCGATGACTACGACCCAGGTGGCCCACCGGTCTGCAATCCCGACGATCTTCGCCTTGCCTGCATCGGCAGACTGTACCAGCCGGATCATTCTCTGAATGGAGCTGTCTTCCCCTACCTTTACGGCCTCCATTTCAAAGGCTCCGAACTGATTTACTGTTCCGCTGGAAACATCGTCCCCCGGTCCTTTATCCACGGGAAGAGATTCCCCGGTCATGACAGCCTGGTTTACAGAGGTCTCTCCGGTCAGGATCCTGCCGTCTACAGGAATCGTTTCCCCGGGAAGGACACGAAGCCTGTCTCCCACCCGGATCTGTCCGGCGTCAATAACTTCCTCGCCGGAAGCAGTGATCCTCCGGGCTGTACGTGGAGTCAGCTTCACCAGCCGCTCGATACCTGCCCGTGCCCGTGCGACGGTAAGATCTTCAAGCAGGGCTCCAAGCTGCATGATAAATGCTACCTCACCTGCAGCAAAATCTTCGCCGATGATGACAGACGCGATCAGAGCAAGAGATACAAGTACATCGGCCTTGATGTCAAAGGCAGTCACAAGCCCGATCACAGCCTCAAGGATAATGGGGATCCCGCACAGAATAATGGCAACCCATGCCAGGTCAAAAGAAAAAGGGGAGAAACCGAAAAGGCTGAGCAGAAGCGCAGCAACGGACAGGATAAGAAAAGTAATATCCCGTTTCGTTCCTCCCCATTCCAGTAATTCTTCCAGTTTTTTCATGATCAGTTACCTCCTCATAAGCAACGGTGATGATAATATACCTATATGGGTATGGGTATATTATATACCTATGAGGGTATATACTGTCAAGAATGTTTGATGCAAATTTTAGTTACTGGTCATTTGTTCTTGGGTGTCCGCCATAACGGAGCTGTGTTGTCCCGGCAGCCGCGCTTTCGCTCGGAGCATAGCGCAGCGGACACGTAAAGCCGCAAAGGACGCGGCTTAAGTGCCGGCGCTCTGCTACGGGCCTTCGTGACAACACAGCTCCGTTATGGCTGGATACTGGGAAGAATGGACAGTAATAAAATTTACAGATAAGAAAAGAGCCCTGGATAAAATATGTTCCAAAGCTCTTATTGCCGGATGCCGGATATATGTAGTTCTTCTGTCTATTTGTAGATATATAATATCTTTGCTCAGATTCTTCCGGTTATTTCATATTGGCAAACCGTTCTACGGCTTTTGTAAAGCTGGCAATCGTCTGATCCACATCTCCGTGTTCGATCCCGTCACGGACGCAGTGGTTGATATGTCCTTCCAGAACAATCTGCCCGACACGGTGAAGAGCAGACTTGGCCGCATTGATCTGAGAGAGAATATCCTCACATGGAATATCCTCATCGATCATCCTGTCAATCGCCTGCACCTGCCCGATGATCTTCTTCAGACGTCTGTGAAGATTGTCAGAATCCATACACTGTCGCATCTGTAAAGCCTCCTTGTCCGAATCAATATTATTACTATTATCTGGCCTTACAACCACCTTGTCAAGAAAAATCCGGATTTAAAGCACAGAGATAAATCTGCGGAATGCCGTCAGTCCTTCTTCATTGCATTTGTACACCCCGGCGTCTTCCAGTACCTGACAGAAGACTTTTCCTACTTCCTGCTCCAGGATATGGTCGATGTTTTCTTCATTGATATCCGGATAAGACGGAAGGAATTCATCTACCCAGTCGGCATGTTTTGCAATCTGGTCGTTGCTGCGGATATCCTTGCCTTCCAGAATATACTCGCGGAGAAGTTCCATCTCACCTTTCAGACGGGCGGGAAGAACGGCAAGGCCCATAACCTCGATCAGCCCGATGTTCTCCTTCTTGATGTGATGGAGATTTGCATGGGGATGATATACGCCAAGCGGGTGCTCCTCCGTTGTAATATTGTTACGCAGTGTCAGGTCAAGCTCATACAGGTCTCCCCGTTTACGGGCGATCGGAGTGATCGTGTTGTGGGGCGTGCCGTCAGTCTCTGCGAAGATAAAGGCGTCTTCATCTGTGTATCCGCGCCATTTATTCAGGATATGTTCCGCCAGATCAATGATCCGGTTTTCGTCAGCACACTGAAGACGGATCACGGACAGAGGCCATTTTACAATACCTGCAGTGACGTCTTCGTAACCGGATACTGTGAAGTTCTCAATGACAGGCGCCTTTGCCATGGCGAAGGTGTAGTTTCCTCCCTGGAAATGATCATGGCTCAGGATCGATCCGCCGACAATCGGAAGATCCGCGTTGGAACCCAGGAAGTAGTGGGGGAACAGTTTGATGAAGTCAAACAGCTTGGCAAATGCGCTGCGGTCGATTTTCATCGGAATATGCTCTCCGTTAAAGACAATACAGTGTTCATTGTAGTATACATAGGGAGAATACTGGAAGCCCCATTTCTTCCCCTGAATGGTGATGGGGATGATCCTGTGATTCTCTCTGGCCGGATGGTTCGTCCTGCCGGCATATCCTTCATTCTCCATGCAGAGCTGACATTTCGGATAAGAGGAAGATTTGGCTGCACCGGCGGCTGCGATGGCTTTGGGATCCTTCTCCGGTTTGGAAAGATTGATCGTAATATCCAGTGTGCCGTACTCTGTGTCAACAGTCCATTTACGGTCCTTTTTGATACGGTAGCGGCGGATATAGTCGCTGTCCTGGCTCAGCTTGTAATAGTAAGCTGTCGCTGCCTCCGGTGAAGTTTTGTATTCCTCCCAGAATTTTTCCTGGATCTGAGCGGGACGGGGGACCAGACAGTTCATAAGACGGGTATCAAAAAGATCCCGGTATGTAACACTGTCTTCGATCAGGCCCCGCTTAACAGCCTCATTCAGCAGGTCTGCCAGAACGTCCTCGAGTACGATATTGTCAAGGTCGCAGTCTACGTCCTCATAGTCGTCTTCTTTCATCACATCCAGCAGAAGATTGGTTGTGTAGATCCGCTCGGTTTCCGGGGTGAGTCCGGTGTTGATGCCGTACTGGACAAGTTTCTTGATTGATTCGTAAAGCATTGCGTTTTCCTCCCTGTAATATATTTATGGTACTGTGGATTGCTCTGCAATCCGGATAAATGAGCGTCAGTTGTTTTGTCAGTCAATGCGGGAAGCGCCGTCTCCGATGTCAACTGTGTAAAATTCCGCATCGTGTCCGACTCTCTCTTTGTAGGCTTTTCCGATTGATTCGATAAAGGTATCTACTGCATCATTTTTTACAATACTTACAGTACAGCCGCCGAATCCGCCGCCTGTGATGCGGGATCCGATCACACCCGGGATCTTCCATGCAAGATCAACCAGAATATCAATCTCTTCACAGGATACTTCATAATCATCGCGGAGAGATACATGAGACATGTTCATCAGTTCACCGAAGCGGGTCAGATCGCCTGCCTTCAGTGCAGCTACCGCATCAATCGTGCGCTGATTTTCATATACAGCGTGTTTTGCACGTTTCAGGCATATCGGATCCTGGATCAGACTCTTGTGCGACTCGAATTCCTCCGGAGTCAGATTTCCAAGAGAATCAATCTCCATACCTTTCTGCATGGCCTCAAGAGCTTCCGCACATTCTCTTCGGCGGTCGTTGTATGCGGAGTCAACAAGGCTGTGTTTTACTTTACTGTTGGTGATAATAATCTTTGCATCCTCAAGGTCGATAGGAGCGTATTCGTAGTTCAGTGTGCTAGTGTCCAGGAAAATGGCGTTGTCCTTTTTGCCCATAGCTACAGCAAACTGATCCATGATACCGCAGTTGCATCCATTGAAGTTGTTCTCAGAGAACTGACCGATCAGGGCAAGATCCGTCATAGTCAGGGAATCAAATCCATACAGATCTCTTAAGATCACTCCGGTAAGAACCTCCAGAGAAGCGGAGGAGGAGAGTCCGGATCCGTTGGGGATATTCCCCCAGATCACCATATCAAAACCTTTGTCAGGCACAAATCCCTTTTCGCAGAAGGCCCACACAACACCAAGCGGATAATTGGCCCAGTTATATTCTTTTTTATTTGTCAGGTCATCCAGTGAAGCTTCTACAACACCGAACGAATTCAGATTCATTGAGTAAAAATGTATCAGACGATCTTCCCGCATCCGTGCGGCGCCGTATGTACCCAGCGTCAATGCGCAGGGAAATACATGCCCGCCGTTATAATCTGTATGTTCCCCGATCAGATTGACCCGGCCCGGGGAAAAATAGAAACGAGTGCCGTCCGTATTTCCGAACAGCTCAGCAAATTTGTCAAATAATTTTTTTTTCATTTTTCTGTCCTCCTTAAATTACATCCGTATATGTATATTGTTCAGGAATCTGTATCTGTTTTAATTATATATGGAGCAGCCCGGAGCGTATATAAAAAATACGTGCAAATATATGTAAAAATGTTGCGGTAATAAAATTGAAAGACTATAATAAAACGAGGAGTAAGGAGGACGAAGGAGCGGACAGGAAATGCATCTGCTGCGGTCCGGATAGGAGAAATTATCATGTCAGATACATATAAACATTCTTATAAAGCGGAAGATGATCTGCTGAATTCTCTTTCTGTCTATAATGTGGGGTACCAGAAATGCGAACCTGGATACCAGTGGGGCCCCGGAGTGAGAGATCATTACTGTATTCATTATATTCTGTCTGGCAGTGGTTACTATTCTGCCGGAGGGCGTGCCTGCCGGCTGAGCGAGGGAGATACGTTTATACTCTTCCCGGGGGAGGAAGTCCAATACTATGCAGACCGGGAGGAACCATGGGAATATGCCTGGGCAGGTTTCATGGGAACGGATGCCGCATCGATCATCCGTTCAACGGACTTTTCCAAAGAAAGTCCTTATATTCGTCAGGGGAAGATACCGGGTGAAGAGATACGGCGAGGAATCGAGAATATATATATGGCAAAGGGCAGTACTTATGAGGCTACTGTGGCAATGGCAGGAGCTTTGTACACGCTGCTGGCGGTCTTCATGCATTATTCAGCAGGGAAGGAACAGGAAAAGGATGTGCAGCTGACATATGTGGAGAAGGCGGAAACATATATCGGAACGAATTATTCCTATCCGATCACAGTGGAGGATGTGGCTTCTTATGTAGGAATCAGCCGCAGCCATCTCTTCCGGTCGTTTCAGACGTATATGGGGAAGTCCCCGAAGGAGTATCTGTCTGAATACCGTATCAAGCAGGCATGCCACCTGCTGAAAGAGACCGGGCTGTCAATCTCGGCTATCGCCTATTCGGTGGGATTTGAGAATAATCTGTATTTTTCGAAAGCTTTTCGCAAACAGAAAGGAACCAGCCCGACGGAATACCGGAGAAAGCATACAATGGAATGAGGACAGCTCCATCTGCATATTCATATTCTGAATAACAGTTGCGGGAAGGTCTGTAATGGCAGAACAGGGAAATTTAAAGCTAAAACGGTGGATGCAGACACTGGGCCTTGTATATATGCTGATGTTCCTGCCGGCGGCGGGAACTGCAAAATACCTGGATGATTCAGGAAAATGTATTATAGCAGAAGAAAGTGCGGCAAAAACAGAAGCTGTAGGAGAAAGGACTGCCGCAGATGGAAAGACTGATCAGGATAGAACGGAGAACGACATAGCGCCTGTTGTTGCCCTTACATTTGACGATGGACCAAGCGCGCAGTATACACCGGAACTTCTGGATGGATTGAAGGAAAGAGGAGTACATGCCACTTTTTTCTTGATCGGTCAGAACATTGAAAAGGATGGAAATGAAGCTCTGGTAAAACGGATGTGGGAAGAAGGCCATCTGATCGGGAATCATACGTATCATCATGTAAATCTGTCTTCCTTGAATCTTGAAGCGGCTCACAGAGAGCTGTCGAGAACAGATGAGGTGATACGTAAAATTACCGGAGCAGATACGATACTTGTCCGTCCGCCCTTCGGTGCTTTTCCGGATTCTATGGAACAGGAAATGTCGAAGCTTTATGTAAAGTGGACCGTGGATCCGCTGGACTGGACGATAAAAGATGCAGACGAGATCGTACGGAAAGTAGTGACAGATGTGGAAGAAAATGATATCATTCTGCTGCATGACTGTTATGAAAGTTCTGTGGAGGCGGCGCTTCGGATTGTAGACATTCTTACAGAAGAAGGTTACGAATTTGTGACAGCTGACCGTCTTCTCATTGAATAAAGGGAAAGAACAGGAGGAGATTGGAATGAATGAATTTTCCAGGACAGAGCTTCTGCTGGGAGAGAAGGGAATGGAAAAGTTGCGCAGAGCCCATGTGCTTGTATTTGGTGTGGGAGGCGTCGGCTCCCACTGTATAGAAGCCCTGGCCAGAAGCGGTGTGGGCAGACTGACACTGATCGACAATGACAAAGTATCTCTGACAAACATCAATCGTCAGTCCATTGCTTATCACAGTACCATCGGAAAATATAAGACGCAGGTCATGAAGGAGCGGATCAGAGATATTTGTCCTGATATCCGGACGGAAACTTTTGAGCAATTTATTCTTCCGGAAAATCTGCCTGATATATATGAAAAAGCTTCAGAAGATGCAGAAATCGATTATATGATCGATGCTATAGACACAGTGACTGCAAAGATAGCGATCGTTGAGCTTGCCAGAGAGAAAGGGATTCCATTGATCAGCAGCATGGGGACGGGCAACAAGCTTCATCCTGAGCTGTTTGAAATTACCGATCTGTCGAAGACAAGTGTGTGCCCGCTGTGCAGAGTTATGCGCAGAGAACTGAAAGCAAGAGGGATCGTAAATCTGAAGGTACTATATTCTCCTGAGAAACCAGTGGATATATCTGGCAGATATACCGGTGAAGAGGGGACGGCGCTTAAGTCCGGAAGGCGGAGTGTTCCGGGGAGCATTGCCTTTGTACCGCCTGCAGCCGGACTTATGATCGCAGGGGAAGTGATCCGCAGTCTGGCTGGCGTGTGACATATTATCAAGTGATACGGAGGAAGAAAAATGGATCTTTTTGACTATATGAGAGAGACGAAGAAGGAGAAAGAGTCACCCCTGGCTTCCAGAATGCGGCCTTATACACTGGATGAAGTGGTGGGACAGCAGCATATTATCGGGAAGGACAAGCTTCTGTACCGGGCGATACAGGCGGATAAGCTCAGTTCTGTCATTTTCTATGGTCCGCCCGGGACCGGTAAGACTACCCTGGCAAAGGTGATCGCCAATACCACCAGTGCCGAGTTTAAGCAGATCAATGCCACTGTGGCAGGGAAAAAGGATATGGAAGAGGTGGTAAAAGAAGCAAAGGATCTGCTGGGAATGTACGGAAGAAAGACAATTCTGTTTATTGATGAAATCCACCGGTTCAATAAAGGGCAGCAGGATTATCTTCTCCCTTTTGTAGAGGATGGAACAGTGATCCTGATCGGGGCGACTACGGAGAATCCCTATTTTGAAGTGAATGGAGCATTACTTTCCAGGTCCAGTATATTTGAACTGAAGCCTTTGGACAGAGAAGATATCAAGACGCTGATCCTGAGGGCGGTGACTGATGAAGAGAAGGGAATGGGGAGTTTCCACGCGCAGATCGACGAAGATGCGCTGGAGTTCCTGGCAGATATGGCAGGAGGAGATGCACGGAGCGCTCTGAATGCAGTGGAGCTGGGAATCCTGACCACGGAGCGTTCCGGGGACGGGATTATTCATATTACGCTGGATGTGGCTTCGGAGTGTATTCAGAAACGTGTAGTCAACTATGACAAAAGAGGAGATAACCATTATGATATTATTTCCGCTTTTATCAAGAGTATGAGAGGTTCTGATCCGGATGCGGCAGTATATTATCTGGCAAAAATGCTTTATGCAGGAGAAGATATCAAGTTTATCGCCCGCCGGATCATGATCTGCGCGGCCGAGGACGTGGGCAATGCAGATCCCATGGCCCTGACTGTAGCCGTATCCGCCGCCCAGGCAGTGGAACGGATCGGTATGCCGGAATCCCAGATCATTCTGTCCCAGGCAGTTACATATGTGGCCTGCGCGCCCAAGAGCAATTCCGCTTCTCAGGCGATTTTCGCCGCAAATGAAGCTGTTAGGAAATATGAGACAACAGTTCCTGCTCATTTGCGAGATGCGCATTATAAAGGGGCGCAGAAGCTGGGGCATGGTACAGGGTATAAGTATGCTCATGATTACCCCGGACATTATGTAAAGCAGCAGTATCTTCCGGATGAGATAAAAGGCGCCAGATTCTATGAACCCGGCGTCCTTGGATATGAAAACAATATCAGAGAATATTTAGAGAAGCTCAGAGAGCAGTGAGGCATAAATCTCCTGACTTCTGAGATCCCAGCTGTTTGCTATGGTTTCGGCCTCCTTCTCGGTGGGAACAGTCAGTTTCAGGTCGATCAGGTTGAAGCCGTTTTCCACGATCTGGCAGTGTACCTCGAATTCCCGGTTGGTTGTCAGATAATAATCCGCTTTTACCGCCACTTCTTCTTTCAGGTCGTATCTCTTTTCTTTGAGAAAATCATCAATATCCTGCCGGATAGCGGGGGATATTTTATTGCTGAAAAAGTGGATCGTCTCAGCTCCGCTTTCCGTCAGATGAAACAGGGTCCTGTTGTGGGTAGTCTCTACCCGCAGCAGCCCGGATTCTGTCAGTTCGGACAGAGTTTCCTGAAGTTTGAAATAGCTTGTGTACCCTTTGTCAAGAATAAATTCGGATATCTGCGATGTGGTAAGGGGAAAGTCCACCTTGTCCAGCATGTACAGGATGATCAGTTTATATAATGTATATGTTTCGGCCATAATACTCCTTTCCCTGCCAGATATCATGCTCTTTCAGATACTGGTTCAGACGGTTTAAGACAGTACGTTTTGCTCCTGTCCAGAGCGGTGCGATAAGCAGCTCTTTCGGTCCGTCTCCGGTCAGCCGGTGTATGACGATGTCGGGTGAGAGACGAGAGAGGCATTTTCCAATGAGTTCTATATATTCTCCCATATCCGGTGTATGAAAAGGTTTCTGCTCATAATCAATGGCAAGATCTGTACCCCTCAGAACATGAAGAAGCTGCAGTTTGATCCCCTGGATTCCACTCCGGTTCAGATAATCGATGGTGTGGAGCATCATTTCCTCCGTTTCTCCCGGCAGAAAGAGAATGATGTGTACGATAACCTGTATCCCGGCGGCACGGAGCTTTTCTACTGCCTGATCAAAAACATCCAGATCATATCCTCTGCGGATATAGCGGGCAGTGGAAGGGTGGATAGTCTGCAGCCCAAGTTCTACCCAGACAGGCCGGATCCGGTTGAGACGTATCAGCAGATCCATCACATCAGGACCAAGGCAGTCTGGCCTGGTGGCTATGGAGAGAACCTTTACCTCCGGATCGCTTATAGCTTCGGTGAAAATCTTTTCGAGATAATCTACCGGAGCGTAAGTGTTAGTAAAAGCCTGGAAATATGCAATATAGGAATGCACTGGCCTCTTTTGCCTGAGATCCGCCTTGCCGGCTTCAAGCTGTTCCTTTACAGACATTGAAGCATTGCCTGCAAAGTCGCCGGAACCCATGGCGCTGCAGAAAATGCAGCCGCCGGTTCCGACATGACCGTCTCTGTTTGGACAGGTCATGCCTCCGTTTAATGTAATTTTATATACCTTTTCTCCGAAAGTCTTCCTCAAATAATAATCGAGAGAATAGTACCTTTTTTCTCCCCAGCGTATCTTTTGTGCTGCAGGAACTTTGTCGTCAGGGGACATGATCCGCTCCATCAGATCCGTTCCCGGATAGCACGGCTGACGGTCTCTGCTACACGTGGGTCAAAAGCTTCCGGAAGAATATTGTCCTCGCTAAGCTCGTCATCAGGAACGAGACCGGCAATCGCTTCTGCGGCAGCCAGTTTCATTTCCTCCGTGATCTGCGTGGCGCGGCCTTCCAGTGCTCCCTTGAAGATACCCGGGAAAGCAACTACGTTATTGACCTGATTCGGGAAGTCGGAACGTCCTGTACCTACCACTCTTGCTCCGGCTGCTTTTGCCAGATCCGGCATGATCTCCGGAACCGGATTAGCCATGGCGAAGAGAATGGAATCCTTATTCATAGAAGAAACCATTTCCTGAGTGACGATATTGGGAGCAGAAACACCGATAAAGATATCAGCGCCTTTTAAGGCGTCAGCAAGAGTGCCGGTCCGGCGTTCCAGATTGGTTACTTCCGCCATTTCTTTCTGCATCCAGTTCAGATGTTCAGCGCCCGGACAAATGATCCCGTTGATATCGCACATGGTAATGTGGGGGAAACCGTAGGTGAGAAGGAGCTTTGTGATAGCAACTCCCGCTGAGCCGGCGCCGTTTACAACAATGCGGCAATCTTCCTTTTTCTTGCCGGTTACCTTCAGCGCATTGATAATTCCGGCAAGGACTACGATCGCAGTTCCGTGCTGATCATCGTGGAAGACAGGAATGTCCAGCAGTTCCTTTAACCTGGCTTCAATTTCGAAGCATCGAGGTGCGGAAATATCCTCCAGATTGATTCCTCCGAATGCAGGTGCAATATTCACCACTGTACGAATGATTTCCTCTGTATCCTGGGTATCCAGGCAGATGGGAACAGCGTTTACTCCGCCAAATTCCTTGAAAAGTACGGCCTTGCCTTCCATAACAGGCATTGCTGCAAGCGCTCCGATATTGCCAAGACCAAGAACGGCGCTCCCGTCTGAGACAACAGCTACAGTATTCGCTTTAATTGTATACTTGTATGCTGCGTCCGGATCCTCTGCGATCACTTTACATGGCTCAGCCACACCCGGTGTATAGGCAATGGCAAGATCTTCACGGGAGTTTACATGAGCTTTGGCTGTTGTCTCAAGTTTCCCGTTCCATTTCTCGTGCATCTGTAATGCTTTTTCACTGTTTGTCATATATTTACCTCTCTGAAACCACTTTATGCTTCCGGTACAGTCTGTGCTGTAACCCTGTTGTTTATCATATCACTCAATTGAAAGGTTGACAAGTCTGCACATGACCGGTATAATGAGAACATATTTTGGTGCGTAATTCAATTTTACGTCATTTCAGACGAAAATTCCCAGAGCATTTAAAATTAGAAATATTCTAAAGAAGATCAGCTGCTTGTTATGTACTGCTGGCAGAGGATACTGTATTTCCCGACATTCATTGTTGCCTGAGGTAAAAAGACTGTTCACGGGGGAAAGGTACAGAGGACCGCTCAGCCGTCTGAAGTATGAAAGTTGATCAGAATGTCAGAATGTATTTCGTTTCAGGAAAGGACAGATGTTATGACAAGAGAAAAGTATGAATCACTGCCTCTGGCAACATTGAAAGATCTCGCCAAGGCAAGAAAAATGAAAGGCATTTCAGCTATGAAGAAAGGCCAGCTTATTGACGCAATGCTTGCTCTGGATGAACAGGAGAAGCAGCAGGAAGCCAATGAGGAGGCGAAGGAAGAAGTAAGGGAGGAAATGAAGGACAAGAAAGAAGAGTCTGACATTGAGCAGCTTGACAGCGGTCATACCGCCAACGGTATATTGGAAGTCATGCAGGACGGATTTGGATTTATCCGCTGTGAGAACTATCTTCCCGGTGAGAACGATGTATATGTTTCACCGTCTCAGATCCGCCGTTTCGGACTTAAGACAGGAGATATCCTGACCGGAAATACAAGGATCAAGACACAGGGGGAGAAGTTCAGCGCCCTTCTCTATGTATCCACGATCAACGGACTCCGTCCCGCTGACGCCATGAAGAGAAAGAACTTCGAGGACCTGACTCCTATCTTCCCGAACCAGAGGATCCGGCTGGAGACACCGGGATGTACTACGGCAATGCGTGTTGTGGATCTTGTGTCTCCTATCGGAAAGGGACAGAGAGGAATGATCGTTTCACCTCCGAAAGCAGGAAAGACAACTCTTCTGAAAGAAGTGGCTCTTTCTGTGCAGAAGACAGAGCCAAATATGCATCTGCTGATCCTGCTGATCGATGAGCGTCCGGAGGAGGTTACGGATATCAGAGAAGCTATTGCAGGACCGAATGTAGAAGTGATCTATTCTACCTTTGACGAGCTGCCGGAGCATCACAAGAGAGTGTCCGAGATGGTGATCGCCAGAGCAAAGCGTCTGGTGGAGCACGGTAAGGACGTAATGATCCTCCTGGACAGTATCACGAGACTTGCCCGGGCATACAACCTTACAGTTCCGCCGTCAGGAAGAACGCTGTCCGGTGGTCTTGACCCGGCTGCGCTGTACAGCCCGAAGCGTTTCTTCGGAGCCGCGAGAAATATGAGAGAGGGCGGAAGCCTTACTATCCTGGCTACAGCACTGGTTGAAACCGGAAGCAAGATGGACGACGTCATCTACGAGGAGTTCAAGGGAACAGGAAATATGGAGCTGGTCCTTGACCGGAAGCTGCAGGAGAAGAGAGTATTTCCGGCAATTGATATTCCGAAGTCCAGTACAAGAAGAGAAGATCTCCTTTTAAATAAGGAAGAGCAGGAGGCTGTATATATCATGCGGCGTGCCATGAATGGCATGAAGGCAGAGGAAGCGGTAGAGAATCTGCTGAACATGTTTTCAAGGACAAAGACGAATGTTGAACTGGTGCGTCAGGTGATCCGTCAGAAGTTTATATAAAAAACTGTTGCAAAAGAACATGTCTTATGCTACAATGAATAAGCTGTTTAAAGATTATAATGAATTATTAAAATAGAGAGGTGAAAATCATGCGCGAAGGTATCCATCCCGAATATCATCAGGCAACTGTGACCTGCAACTGTGGAAACACATTTGTGACAGGCTCAACAAACAAGAGCATCCACGTGGAAATTTGTTCCAAGTGCCATCCGTTCTATACAGGACAGCAGAAGGCAACTCAGGCACGCGGCCGTGTTGATAAGTTCAACAAGAAATATGGTATTAAATAAGAATGAAAAGCAGCAGGCTGAGGTGGAAGCATCTCAGCCTGTTTCATTACCGGAGGAAATAATATGAAATCATCCAATATCGGCGGCCAGGCAGTCCTCGAGGGGATCATGATGCGAAATGGCGGGAAATATTCCGTGGCTGTCCGGAAGGCAGACGGAGATATCGCCGTAGATGTGCAGGATTACAAAAGCGTCATTCCGTGGCAGACCCCTCTTAAGATTCCTTTTATCCGGGGGATTTTTAATTTTGTGGATTCGCTGGTGCTGGGTATGAAGACACTTACATATTCGGCATCTTTTTTTGAGGAAGAGGAGGAAGAGATCCTGACAGCGGAAGAAGCTGCAAAGCGGGAAAAGACGGATAAGCTGATCATGAATCTGACAGTGGCTGTCGCCGTTGTCCTGGCGGCGGCCATTTTTATGGTCCTGCCGTATTTCCTGAGCAGTATTGTGGAAAAGCATACGTCATCCCACCTGATCATGACTGTGTTTGAAGGTGTTATCCGCGTTGTGATCTTCCTGCTGTATATCTTACTCATATCCAGGACTAAGGATATCAGGCGGACATTTATGTATCATGGAGCGGAACATAAGTGCATCAACTGTATCGAGCATGGACTGGAGCTGAACGTAGAAAATGTCAGGAAGAGTTCGAAACAGCATAAGCGCTGCGGAACAAGCTTTCTGTTCTTCGTTATGATCGTCAGCATTATTTTCTGCTTTTTTATTACTGCAGAGTCTCAGATTGTCAGAGTTCTGCTGCGCATTGCCCTGCTGCCTTTTATTGCGGGGGTATCCTATGAGATTATCCGGCTGGCAGGAAACAGTGACAATCCTGTCATTAACGCATTGAGCCGTCCGGGCATGTGGGTGCAGAATATGACTACAAAGGAACCGGACGACAGTATGATCGAGGTCGGGATCCGTGCCGTGGAAGCGGTTTTTGACTGGCGGACCTGGCAGAAGGAGAACCTGTGACGCTGCGGGAAGCATATCTGCTGGGGCAGAGTATGCTGAAAAAAGAGAAAATCCCGGATGCTCAGACAGATGCCTGGTATCTGCTGGAGCATGTGACAGGGGTGAGCCGCACGGCTTACTTTGCTGACCAGGAGAGGAAGATTTCAAAAGATCAGGAGAGACGATATATAGAGCTGGTCGAAAAGAGAGCAGCTCATATCCCGCTCCAGCATCTGACCGGATATCAGGAATTTATGGGACTGGATTTTTCCGTTGACGGGCGGGTACTGATCCCGCGTCAGGACACAGAGGTGCTGGTGGAACATGCCCTGAAACTGCTGGAGATGCTGGTGAAAGGAAAGAGCTCTTTGACGGGAGACGGCAGCCGTTCGATCCGGATCCTGGATATGTGTACCGGGTCAGGCTGTATCCTGATCAGTACATTATATTATGGAAGAAAGATTTTTGACGGTACAGGCGATGAGAAGAAAGTAAGTCTGGAAGGCACCGGGGCGGATCTTTCGGAAGGCGCTCTGGAGCTGGCAGCGGAAAATGCTGCCCGGCATGGCGTGGAGGCGTGCTGGGTCAGGGGAGATCTTTTTGAAAATATCGAGGACAGATATCATATGATCCTGTCAAATCCTCCATATATACGTACAGCTGAGATTGAAGAGCTGCAGGAGGAAGTCCGTCTGCATGATCCGCGGATGGCGCTGGATGGAAGAGAGGACGGACTGTATTTCTACCGCAGGATCGTCAGTGAGGCGCGGGAACATCTGGAACCGGGCGGTGTTCTGGCTTTTGAGATTGGATACGATCAGGCAGAGGCTGTCTCTTCCCTGATGGAACAGGCCGGGTATACACAGGTTTCAGTCAAAAAGGACCTGGCAGGGCTTGACCGGGTTGTTTCTGGTGTGTACAATAATTTATAGTTCAAGAGTAATAATTGAGAAAAGGATAGATGAAACATGTTTGATAAATTAGAGGATCTGCTGATCCGCTATGAGGAACTGATGGGTGAGCTTCAGGAACCCGGAGTAACAGATGATCCGGAGCGTTTCCGGAAGCTGATGAAAGAGCAGAGTGATCTGGCTCCCATCGTAGAGGCTTATCAGGAATATAAGAAATGTAAACAGAATATCGACGACAGCCTGGCACTCCTCGAAGAGGAGTCTGACGAGGAGATGCGTGAGCTTGCCAAGGAGGAGCTCTCCGAGTCCAGACGCCAGGTGGAGGAGCTGGAGCAGAAGCTGAAGATCCTCCTTCTTCCCAAAGACCCCAACGATGATAAGAATGTTATCGTAGAGATCCGTGCCGGCGCAGGCGGAGACGAGGCTGCTTTGTTCGCTGCAGAGATCTACCGTATGTATGTCCATTATGCAGACAGCAGAGGATGGAAGACAGAGCTGATCTCCCTGAATGAGAACGGGATCGGCGGCTTCAAGGAATGTGTCTTCATGATCACCGGTCAGGGGGCATACTCCAGACTGAAGTACGAAAGCGGCGTTCACCGTGTACAGCGTGTACCTGAGACAGAGTCCGGCGGCAGGATCCACACATCTACTGTGACAGTGGCTATCATGCCTGAGGCTGAGGAAGTAGATGTTGTCATTGATGAGAAAGATATCAGGATCGATGTCATGCGTGCTTCCGGAAACGGAGGTCAGTGTGTCAATACTACGGATTCCGCTGTGCGTCTGACCCATTATCCTACCGGGATCGTGATCTACAGCCAGACAGAGAAGTCTCAGCTGCAGAACAAGGAGAAGGCATTCCGCCTGCTCCGGTCAAAGCTTTATGACCTGGAGCTTGAGAAACAGCAGGCGTCCGAGGCGGCGGCAAGAAGGAGCCAGATCGGTACCGGAGACCGTTCTGAGAAGATCCGGACTTATAACTTCCCCCAGGGAAGAGTGACGGACCACCGGATCAAGCTGACTCTCCATAAGCTGGACAGCGTGCTCAACGGTGATCTGGATGAGATCATCGACAGCCTGATCGTAGCGGACCAGACAGCCCAGCTCGAGAAGATGGAGGAGTAGGAATGGAATTTGAATTTAAGAGACCGGAACTGGAGGACAAGGAGATTATCAGTTCCTATTTTGCAAAATCGCCGTCCAGGAGCTGCGAGAGGACTTTTGTCAATGTTTACCTCTGGTCCCGCCACTATAAGGTGAAATATGCGGTGATCGAGGATGCCCTCGTATTCAGGGATGAATCCGATGGCGAATCCTTTGCCTATCCGGCGGGAGAGTCTCAGAACATAAAGAAGGCAATTGATACTCTGATGGAATACTGCAGGGAGAAGCAGATCCCTTTTCAGATGTATAATGTGACACCCGAGCATTTCGCCCAGCTATCTCTGTGGTATCCCGGGAAATTCCAGATAGAGTATGTCAGGGATATCGCGGACTATATATATGAGACAGAGAAGCTTGCTACCCTTGCCGGCAAGAAGCTTCACGGGAAGAGAAACCACATCAATAAGTTTAAGAACCTCTATCCTGACTGGACCTATGAAAGCATCTCAGATGAAAATGTTGAGGAATGCTTCCAGATGGCCCTGAAGTGGCGCAATGAAAACGGATGCGATGACGATCCGGAGAAGAACGCGGAAATGTGTGTCACACTGAACTCGCTGCGGCTCTTTAAAGAGCTGGAGCTCAGAGGCGGGCTCCTTCGTATCGGAGGGAAGATCGTGGCGTTTTCTCTTGGCGAGCCTCTCTGCAGTGATACATTTGTGGTCCATATCGAGAAGGCGTTCCCGGATATTGACGGCGCATATCCTATGATCAACCAGCAGTTTGTGCAGAATGAGTGCATGGGATTTACCTATGTGAACAGAGAAGACGATACCGGCGCGGAAGGTCTGAGAAAAGCAAAGCTTTCCTACCGACCGGCTTTTCTTGAGGAGAAGGGCATTGTAACTTTTGCGTCGGAGAGCGGATCATCTGAGAACAGTGATCCGGAGAACCAGGACAGGTCAGAGGAAGAATAATAACAAAAGAAATGGAGTGACAGGTATGATTTCAAAGAAAATGGAAAATATGGTGGCAAACAGTTCGGCGATTCGTGCCATGTTTGAGGAGGGCAATCGCCTTGCCAAGATCTACGGACCGGAGAATGTGTATGATTTCAGTCTGGGCAATCCCAATGTGCCGGCGCCGGAGGCGGTGAAGAAGGCGATCATTGATCTGCTCAACGAAGAGGATCCTGTGGTCCTTCACGGATATACAAACAGCAATGCCGGATACGAGGACGTGCGTCAGGCAGTGGCTGAATCCCTGAACGAACGGTTTGGCACGTCTTTCTCATCCAGAAACATCACAATGACAGTAGGAGCGGCAGGAGGCCTCAATGTTATCCTGAAAGCTCTGCTCAATCCTGGCGATGAAGTCATTACTTTCGTTCCCTATTTCGGAGAGTACAGAAGTTATGTAAACAACTACGATGGAGTACTGGTAGAAATCTCGCCGGATACAGAGACCTTCCAACCGAAGCTGGACGAATTTGAGCAGAAGATCACTCCGAAGACGAGAGCGGTCATCGTCAATACGCCCAACAACCCTACAGGTGTAGTATATTCTGAGGATACCATCCGGAAGCTGGCAGCTGTGATGGATAAGAAGCAGAAAGAGTTTGGCACAGATATTTATCTGATCTCAGACGAGCCATACAGAGAGCTTGCCTATGATGGAGTTGAAGTGCCTTATCTTACGAAATATTATGACAATACCATTGTAGGGTACTCCTACAGCAAATCTCTTTCCCTGCCGGGAGAGCGTATCGGCTACCTTGTGATTCCGGACGAGGCGGCAGACAGTGAGAACCTGATCTCCGCAGCCAATGTGGCCACCAGGATCCTGGGATTTGTCAACGCACCTACCCTTCAGCAGAAGGTAGTCAAGGCGTGCCTGAACGAGAAGACAGATATCTCCTTCTATGACAGAAACAGAGAGACACTGTACAATGGCCTGAAGGAGCTGGGCTTCGAGTGCATCAAGCCGGAAGGAGCCTTCTATCTGTTTGTGAAATCACCGGTTGCTGATGAGAAGGAATTCTGTGCGGCTGCAAAGAAATATAACATTCTGGTCGTTCCTGGAAGCTCTTTCGGATGTCCGGGATTTGTCCGTATCGCCTATTGTGTGGCCTATGATACGATTGTAAATTCTCTGCCCAAGTTCGCCGAACTTGCAGCTGAGTACAGAAAATAGACTTCGGGGAGAAATTGACATGACAGTACGACCAGAACTTATGAGAAATATCCGGACTACGGAACCCTATGTCCCGGGAGAACAGCCGCAGAACAAGGTAATCAAGCTGAATACAAATGAAAATCCATATCCGCCTGCGCCCGGGGTGGAGCGGGCACTCCGTGAGATGGACGCAGACAGACTGCGTTTATATCCGGATCCGGCAGCAGAGGCGTTGGTAAAGGAACTGGCAGATTTTTACGGAGTGGGAGAAAATCAGGTGTTCGTAGGAGTGGGATCTGACGATGTACTCTCTCTGTGTTTCCTGACTTTCTTCAACTCGGACCGCCCGGTTCTCTTTCCGGATATTACGTATTCCTTTTACAAAGTGTGGGCGGATCTGTATCGGATCCCTTATGAGTGCCCGGCATTGGATGAGGATTTCCGGATCCGGAAGGAGGATTACTACAGAGAGAACGGAGGAATCATATTCCCGAATCCGAATGCGCCTACAGCCATTTATGAGGATCTGGATTTTGTGGAGAATATAGTGTCACATAACAGAAACTCTATCGTGATCGTGGACGAAGCTTATGTGGACTTTGCCGGCAGGTCTGCGATGGAACTGATCGGAAAATATGACAACCTTATCGTTGTTCAGACTTTCTCAAAGGCAAGGAGCATGGCGGGAATGAGGATCGGCTATGCTGTATCCAACCCGGATCTGATCCGGTGTCTTAATGATGTAAAATATTCCTTTAATTCCTATACCATGAGCCAGGCTGCGATTGCCTGTGGTGTAGAAGCGGTCAGGGACAGGGAATATTTTGAGAAAAATGTCCGTAAAATAATAGAAACCAGAGAATGGGCAAAAGAGGAACTGAGAAAACTGGGCTTTGTATTTCCGGACGCAAAGGCAAACTTCATCTTTGCCCGGCATCCCCGGTATGATGCGGGAGAGCTGTTTCGTGCCCTGAAAGATCATGATATCTACGTCCGGCACTGGGACGGCGGCAGGATCGGACAGTATCTCCGGATCACGGTAGGAAAAAGAGAAGAGATGGAGGCACTTTTTAGTTTCCTGAAGTCATACCTGAAATAACGGAGTTTGAAATTGTCCGAACGGAAGGGGTAATGCTATATGCTTATGAAAGACAGTGAAGAAAAAAGAAGCACGGCCTGGAGGACGGTACTTACAGTATCTTCGGTGCTGCTCGTTATTGTTGCGGTATTCTTTATCGTAAAGCTTTTTACGGCAAATCCGCTGGAGGGCACATGGATAGGCGCTGAAGATGGAATGACCATGGAGATAAGAGATGATGATACTATGACCGTTAAGACGGCAGGAGACGACGGTATCACTGTGGAGACAGCTTACAGTCTGGACAAGGATAACAAGTCCTTTACGATCCATCTCAGCGATGAAAGAATTCGGGAGCAGGCAGAAGAATCGGACGGAAAGCTGACTGAGGATGAGATTCGAGATGTACTTGAACCTCTGGAGGGAACCTACGAATATAATATCGAGAGCGGCATGCTCACTCTTTCCGATCGTGAGTACGGAAGCAGGATGGTATTTGAGGAGAAATAGGATTATGTACAGAAATGATACAAAGGTTATATCCATCGGAAATGTAAAGATTGGCGGGAATCATCCCATTGCAATCCAGTCCATGACCAACACACATACAGAAGATGTGAAAGCTACAGTGGAACAGATTCTCAGGCTGGAGGCGGCGGGCTGTCAGATTGTCCGCTGTACGGTTCCTACTATGGAAGCCGCCGAAGCCCTAAAGGAGATTAAAAAGCAGATCCATATTCCACTTGTAGCGGATATTCATTTTGATTATCGTATGGCTATTGCCGCTATTGAGAACGGGGCGGACAAGATCCGTATCAATCCCGGGAATATCGGCTCCAGGGAGAAGGTTCAGGCCGTGGTTGGCAAGGCAAAAGACCACGGGATTCCCATCCGCGTGGGGGTTAACAGCGGTTCTCTGGAGAAGCCGCTGCTGGAGAAATATGGCGGCGTGACGGCAGAAGGAATCGTGGAAAGTGCCCTCGATAAAGTACATATGATCGAGGACATGGGATACGATAACCTGGTTGTCAGCATCAAGTCCTCAGATGTGATGATGTGTGTGAAGGCACATGAGCTGATCGCTCCCCGATGTCCTTATCCCCTGCATGTAGGGATCACGGAAGCGGGAACTGTCTACTCAGGCAATGTGAAGTCATCAGTAGGGCTGGGGATCATCCTCTATGAAGGTATCGGAAATACGATTCGTGTTTCGCTGACCGGTGATCCTGTGGAGGAGATCCGCACGGCAAAGCTCATCCTTAAGACACTGGGACTGCGAAAAGGCGGTATAGAGGTTGTTTCCTGTCCCACCTGCGGGCGTACAAGAATCGATCTGATCGGCCTGGCGAACCAGGTGGAGAAGATGGTGGAAGATATCCCTCTTGACATCAAGGTGGCGGTCATGGGCTGCGCGGTCAATGGCCCCGGCGAGGCAAAAGAGGCTGATATCGGTATTGCAGGCGGCGTCGGAGAGGGGCTGCTGATTAAGAAAGGACAGATTGTCCGTAAGGTGAAGGAAGAGGAACTGCTCAGTACATTACGTCAGGAGTTGTTGAATTGGAACAGTTAAAGAACGAAAAGGTATTTTTTAACGTTTTTCCCACACTAAAAGCAGAAGATGACATCCGGGTCCTGTTCAGGGATGTGGAAGTAAGGAAGATCACGACCAATTCCAGTCGTGATTTTCTTCATGTTCACATTTTTAGCCGACACTTGATCCAGAAGAAGCAGATATGGCAGATGGAGCAGCGGATCCGGGATCAGCTCTTCGGGAAGACGAATGTTGCCATAAAAATCATTGAAGAATATGCGCTCTCGGGACAGTATACCCCGGAGGCGTTGATGAGGGAGTACAGGGACAGTATCATCCTGGAACTAAAAGAGATCAGCGTTCTCGCTGCAAATATGTTCGCCAGAGCAGAGATCCACTACGAGGAAGGAGGCGTGATCTGTCTGGAACTGGCAGATACCATCGTCTCTGAAGGCAGGCAGGAAGAGATCGTGCAGCTGCTGGACGAGGTGTTCTCTCAGCGATTTCATGTGAAGGCAGACTTCCGGATCTCCTATAAGGCTCCGGAAGGAAACGGCACAAGGGAGTATGATGAGCAGAGGATCCAGCAGGAGATCAATGCCATATTTGCAAGAAGGGCAAGACAGCGGGGCGAAGAGGCGCCGGAGAGTCCGGAAGAAGCTGAAGAAGCAGCGACAGTAGAGAAGAAAGGAAGGCCCGGTATTTCACACGGAAGTTCTTCCGGAAAGAATTCTCTGAGGCTTAAGGGCGGAAAGGAGATTTCCGGAAAGAAAGAATTCTCCAAAAAGGAATTCCGGAAGAAAGATTATGTCCGTCCGGTTAAGGTAGGCGACGATCCGAACCTGATCTATGGTAAGAATTTCGACGATGAGCCTATCACTCTGGATCAGGTGGTCACAGAGATGGGCGAGATCACGGTCCACGGGAAGATCATCAGCTTTGACACCCGTGAGATCCGTAATGAGAAGACAATCGTCATGTTCGCGGTCACAGACTTTACAGACACCATCACTGTAAAGATGTTTTGCCGCAACGATCAGCTGCCGGAGATCCTGGGCGAACTGAAGAAAGGGGCATTTGTCAAGATCAAGGGCATTACTACCATTGACAAGTTCGACGGAGAGCTGACGATAGGTTCTGTTACCGGTATTAAAAAGATCGGAGACTTCACTGTGTCACGTCAGGATCTCAGCCCGGAGAAAAGGGTGGAGCTCCACTGCCATACGAAGATGAGCGATATGGACGGTGTATCCGAAGTGAAGGATATCGTAAAGCGGGCCCATGACTGGGGGCACCCGGCTATTGCCATCACGGATCACGGCGTGGCTCAGGCTTTCCCAGACGCCAACCATTATATCGAGACCCTTCCTCCAGATGATCCTTTCAAAGTGATCTATGGTGTAGAAGGTTACGTGGTGGATGACCTGACGGATATTGCGGTGAATGCAGGAGGACAGACACTGGATGATACCTTTATCGTATTTGATATTGAGACGACCGGATTCAGTTCGGTCCGGGACCGGATCATCGAGATTGGAGCGGTCAAGGTGGAGAACGGTGAGATCACAGAGAAGTTTAGTACCTTCGTAAATCCTCAGAGGCCGATCCCCTTTGAGATCACCAATCTGACCAGCATCACAGATGAAATGGTTATGGAATATCCGCCTATCGAGACCATCCTGCCTCAGTTCCTGGATTTTGTGGGAGACGGTGTGCTGGTAGCCCACAACGCCGGATTCGATGTGGGATTTATCGAGCAGAACTGCCGGAATCAGGGAATCGAGCCCCGGTTTACATACGTGGATACCGTGGCCATGGCAAGAATCCTTCTGCCCACTCTGTCTAAATATAAGCTGAATGTGGTGGCAAAAGCTCTGGGCATCTCTCTGGAGAATCACCACCGTGCAGTGGACGATGCGGGAGCGACGGCGGAGATCTTCGTGAAATTTGTCCAGATGCTGAAGGAGGACAATGTCACGACACTGAAGCAGTTGAACCATTTTGGAGACCGGAATGTGAACGCTATCCGGAAGATGGCCACTCATCATATCATCATCCTGGCGAAAAATGATATCGGCCGTTTTAACCTGTACCAGCTGATCACAGAATCTCATCTGACATATTATGCAAGGAGACCGAGGATTCCCAAGAGTCTGCTGAACGAGCACCGGGAGGGACTGATTATCGGAAGCGCCTGCGAGGCGGGAGAGCTGTACCAGGCTATCCTGGAGAACCGGTCACAGGAGCAGATTGCCAGACTGGCGGATTTCTACGACTATTATGAGATCCAGCCTCTGGGCAACAACCGGTTTATGATTGCCAGCGACCGGACTCCGGATGTGAACTCTGATGAGGATCTAAAGGAGCTGAACCGGAAGATCGTGGAGCTGGGAGAGAAGTTCCGGAAACCTGTAGTTGCTACATGCGACGTGCATTTCCTGGATCCGGAGGATGAAGTATACCGCAGGATCATCATGGCAGGAAAAGGGTTTGACGACGCGGATGTGCAGCCTCCGCTCTTCCTGAGGACCACGGATGAGATGCTGGAGGAGTTTTCTTATCTGGGAGCTTCCAAAGCCCATGAGATCGTCATTGAGAATCCGAAGAAAATCGCGCAGATGGTGGAGAAAATATCACCGGTCAATCCAAATAAGTGCCCGCCGGTCATCGAGAACTCAGACCAGGAGCTCAGGGATATCTGTTACCGGAAGGCCCATGAGATGTACGGCGAGGATCTGCCGGTCCAGGTGTCCTCAAGGCTTGAGAAGGAGCTGAACTCCATCATTTCCAACGGTTATGCCGTGATGTATATCATCGCACAGAAGCTGGTATGGAAGTCCAATGCGGACGGATATCTGGTAGGATCCCGTGGTTCCGTCGGTTCCTCTTTTGTTGCCACTATGGCAGGCATCACAGAGGTTAACCCGCTGAGTCCCCACTATTACTGTGCGAAATGTCATTACAGTGATTTTGAATCAGAGGAAGTGAAAGCATTTGCCGGAGGCTGCGGTTACGATATGCCGGACAGGACCTGCCCGGTATGCGGAGAGAAGCTGATCAAGGCGGGATTTGATATCCCATTCGAGACCTTCCTTGGATTCAAGGGGGATAAAGAGCCTGATATTGACCTGAACTTCTCCGGAGACTATCAGGCAAAAGCACATAAATATACGGAAGTCCTGTTTGGAGAGGGACATACCTTCAAGGCCGGGACCATCGGTACCCTTGCGGACAAGACGGCGTTCGGTTTTGTCAAGAACTACTATGAAGATCACGGACAGAGAAAGCGGAAATGCGAGATTGACAGGATTACCGTAGGATGTACGGGTATCCGGCGGAGTACCGGACAGCATCCCGGCGGTATTGTCGTGCTTCCTCACGGACATGACATCAACGAGTTTACTCCGGTACAGCATCCGGCTAATGATATGGAATGCGGAATCATCACCACACATTTTGATTACCACTCTATTGATCACAACCTTCTGAAGCTGGATATCCTGGGACACGATGATCCGACGATGATCCGTACGCTGGAGGACTATATCACTTCAGACGCCATGGACAATGAGTACAATGAAGAACACCCGTTTATCGCCACGGAGATTCCGCTGGATGACAAAGAGGTGATCGAGCTGTTCCACGGAACAGAGGTGCTGGGCATCAAGCCGGAGGATATCGACGGATGTAAGCTGGGCTGTCTGGGGATCCCGGAGTTCGGAACGGACTTCGTTATCCAGATGGTGGAGGATACCAAGCCCCAGACGCTGTCTGACCTGATCCGGATTTCCGGACTGTCCCACGGTACAAACGTGTGGCTGGGAAATGCCCAGGAACTGGTGAAATCCGGTAAGGCGACGATCTCCACTGCAATCTGTACCCGTGACGATATCATGATCTACCTGATCAACAAAGGCGTGGAAAGCGCCCTGGCGTTTACCATCATGGAGAGCGTGCGTAAAGGAAAGGGCCTGAAGCCGGAGTGGGAGGAAGCCATGACTGCGCAGGGAGTGCCGGACTGGTATATCTGGTCCTGTAAAAAGATCAGCTACATGTTCCCGAAAGCCCACGCCGCGGCCTACGTCATGATGGCCTACCGCATCGCCTACTGCAAGATCAATTATCCTCTTGCCTACTATGCGGCTTACTTCAGTATCCGCGCGGACGCTTTCTCCTACGAGATCATGTGCCAGGGGAAGGATAAGCTGAATTACTATATGCAGGATTACAAGAAACGGAGCGATTCCCTGAGTAAGAAGGAACAGGACGTCATGAAAGATATGAAGATCGTTCAGGAGATGTACGCAAGGGGATTTGAGTTCGTTCCCATCGATCTGTATAAGGCGAAAGCCAAGATGTTCCAGATTGTTGACGGAAAGCTGATGCCGTCCTTCGCCAGCATCGAAGGGATGGGAGACAAGGCGGCTGAGGCGGTGGAGGAAGCTTCCAAGGACGGACCCTATCTGTCTATGGATGATTTCCGTCAGCGGACAAAGGTCAGCAAGACGGTCATCGATCTGATGGCGGAGCTGGGGCTGTTCGGGGATCTGCCGCAGAGCAATCAGCTGTCACTGTTTGATTTTGCTTAGTCCTAGACTTGAAGGTGTCTCTGTGATATAATGGCACCAGCACTTTGGTGTGGTAAAGCAGGAGAATGCAGAAATAAAACTGCAGAGTATTTTCTTTTAAATTTCAAGATGGAGGAGAATGAGAATGTACGACTTCGAAGAAATTATGGCAACAGACCCGGAGATTGCTGCGGCGATCAAGGATGAGATGGAGAGACAGAACTCTCATATCGAGCTGATCGCTTCCGAGAACTGGGTGAGCAAGGCTGTTATGGCGGCCATGGGAAGCCCTCTGACTAATAAATACGCGGAAGGATATCCGGGAAAGCGCTACTATGGAGGATGCCAGTGCGTGGATGTGGCTGAGAATCTTGCAAGAGAGCGGGCAAAAGAACTGTTCGGCTGCGAGTATGTCAATGTTCAGCCCCATTCCGGAGCTCAGGCGAATATGGCGGTATTTTTCGCTATTCTTCAGCCGGGCGATACTTACATGGGAATGAACCTGGATCACGGCGGACATCTGACCCATGGTTCACCGGTCAACATGTCCGGAAAATATTTCCATGTTGTTCCTTATGGCGTGAACGACGAGGGTGTGATTGATTATGATAAAGTTCTTGAGATCGCAAAAGAATGTAAACCGAAAATGATCGTGGCAGGTGCAAGTGCATACGCCCGCACCATTGACTTCAAGCGTTTCCGAGAGATCGCAGATGAAGTGGGCGCTTACCTGATGGTAGATATGGCTCATATTGCCGGACTGGTGGCAGCAGGCCTTCATCCCAGCCCGATCCCCTATGCTCATGTAACTACGACTACGACCCATAAGACGCTGCGCGGACCGAGAGGAGGCATGATCCTCTCCAGCAACGAGATGAACGAGAAGTTCAACTTCAACAAAGCTGTCTTCCCGGGTATCCAGGGCGGCCCGCTGATGCATGTGATCGCTGCCAAGGCTGTCTGCTTCAAAGAAGCACTCCAGCCGGAGTTCAAAGAGTATCAGAAGCAGATCCTGAAGAATGCGAAAGCACTCTGCAACGGCCTGAAGAGCAGAGGCGTCAAGATCGTATCCGGCGATACTGACAATCATCTGATGCTGGTAGATCTGACAGAGAAGAATATCAGCGGAAAAGAGCTGGAGAAACGTTTGGACGACGCATATGTGACATGTAATAAGAACACCATTCCCAATGATCCGAGATCTCCTTTCGTTACAAGCGGCGTGAGACTGGGAACACCGGCTGTGACAACCCGCGGCATGAAAGAGGACGACATGGACAAGATTGCCGAGATCATTGCCATGGTGATCGAGAGCGAGGATAATGTTGAGGCGGCAAGAAAGATGGTAGGAGAGCT
The DNA here is from genome assembly GCA_944381495.1 of uncultured Mediterraneibacter sp. Taxonomy (GTDB): domain Bacteria; phylum Bacillota; class Clostridia; order Lachnospirales; family Lachnospiraceae; genus Mediterraneibacter. The sequence goes on from CALWLJ010000005.1 coordinate 169,878, forward strand.
GACAGCGAAGTATCCGCTCTGCTGATCGTCTGGACACATTGAAAATAATTTTGTAAATGACAGAATAAGGGGCATTGGTTCATTTTGCTTAGAATGAGCCGGTGTCCTTTTTATTTTTTTTGATTTCGAATGAACCTTTTCGACTGTCAGATTGTATCTGTATATGAAAAGAAACAATTACCTGGCAGAAATGTGTTCCAATGCACAGAATCACAATATATTTCCCGGCAAAGCATTGTGACAGAAGACAATACAGGAAGGAGGGGGATGTGAGTGATCGACCAGTATATCCGACAATATGGAAAACGGCTTTTCGGGCTCTGCATGACTCTCTGCGGAGATCCCTACGAAGCGGAGGACCTGTATCAGGAAACCTGGCTGAAGGTCGTGAGAAATATATCCCGGTATGATCCGGCCCGGGAATTTGAACCCTGGCTGACGAAAATATGTGTCAATACATACCGCAATACTCTGAGACGTATCGCCCGAAGTCCGGTGCTGAATTTCCGGGATACCAGGGAAAAAGACACAATGATGCAGTCGGTTCCGGCACCGGAGAAAAAGGATTATGAGCCGCTCTATGAGGCGGTCAGGAACCTGCCGGAGAAGATGCGGCTGACAGTAGTCCTGTTCTACTTTGAAGATATGGATATCCGTTCGGCGGCGGAAGTGCTTGGAGTCCCGCCGGGGACTGTGAAGTCACGGCTCAGTAAAGCACGGAAATTATTAAAGGAGGTGCTCGGCGATGAGACAGATTTATGATTTTGAACAATATAACCCGCCTGTCCTGAATGAAAACATGCTGCGGAGGGAACTGGAGAAAAGGCAGCTGAGAAGACAGCTGATCCTGTTGGCGGTTGCGGCAGTCCTGTCCCAGGCAGTGATGATCATGCTGGGGATCCTGACCTGGGAGATCCAGCCGGTGATCTCTTCAGTCTGCTTCGGATATGTCGGCGTATCGGTCACAGGAAGCGCTGTGATCGCCATTGCTTATTCATATAGAGATAAAGGAGGAAATGAAGTATGGCAGGTGTAACTATTACGATGATAGTGATATTTGTGGTCGCGGCTGCGATCCCTGTAATGATCGGAATCTATGTATACCGGGATGCGTCTGCCCGGGGAATGAACGCGGTCCTGTGGACTCTGGTGGCGGTGCTGGCACCGTCCCTGATCGGTTTTATCATTTATCTGCTGATAAGAGGAAACTATTCGAATCTCAGGTGTCCCGTCTGTGACGCCAGGGTAAGAGAAGACTATGTGGTGTGCCCTGGATGTGGCACAAAGCTGAGGCCATCCTGTCCCGGCTGTTCGGCGCCTGTAGAGTTGGGGTGGAAGGTGTGTCCGAGATGCGCGGCGCCTCTTCCGGAATATCAGGATGATATCAAAACTCCGGTAAAGAAGAAAGACCGCACTCTGGCGGTGGTCCTCGGAGCAGTAGTCCTGATCCCCCTTGCCATCATCCTGCTGGCAACGGTCACTTTTACCATGGGAAGCACGATGTCCTCGGGATCCGTCCTGATGCCTGTAGACGACTATGTACAGGAGACAGGCAATACACAGATCGAAGAAATGATCCGGGAGAAAAATCCGGATCTGGACGAAGCGGTCGTCCTCATGTATGAAACAGAAAGCGGAGACGAGACAGAAACCCAGTACCTGATCTACACACCACTCCTGTCAGAAGACAGCGATTATTCCGTCAACTCCGGAGACGGCCTCTTCAGAGATTCGGTCAGCATAGATATCGAAGAAGAAAGCGGCGGAGGCAACGCACTTCTGTACATTTCCTGTACCTCCGACAAGACCTTAGATCTGGAACTTACCTGCGAAGGAAGTGATATCAGCTACGAAATCGAAAAAGCGGATGATCCACTGTATTGATCGCGAATTTTCCACTTTAAATCGCCAAAGTATTATGTTATACTGGAACAAGGCGAATGTTTAAGATGGGAGGTTACATACGATGATATGGGCAAAGGAAGAAACTCTGCCAAGAAGCGAGATCGAGGCCATTCAGCTGTCAAAACTAAAAGACACGGTCCGGTACATTTATGACAGGGTAAAGCCCTACCGTGACAGGATGGATGCGGCAGGCGTGAAACCGGAGGATATCCGGACACTGGAGGATCTGAAAAAGCTGCCTTATACATACAAAGCAGATTTTAAGGAGAATTATCCTGACGGACTTTTCGCGGTGGACAAAAAGGAAATTGTGCGTTATCATGCCAGTTCGGGAACAACGGGGAAACCGACTGTAGTCGGATATACCAGGAACGATCTCGACATGTGGCTTAACAACGTGGCACGGATCGCCTGTATGGGCGGCGCTACGGCTGAGGATGTGGCGCAGATTTCTTTTGGATATGGTACATTTACAGGAGCTCTTGGACTCCACGGAGGACTTGAGAAGATCGGGGCGTCCGTGATCCCAATGTCTTCCGGTAATACAAACAAGCAGATCATGTTCCTGAAAGACATGGGAGTGACGCTTCTGGTAGCTACTCCCTCATATGCACTCCATCTTGGGGAGGAGATACGCAAGAGAGGGATTGATCCTGCAAAAGACCTGAAACTTCATATCGGACTGTTCGGCGGCGAAGGCATGACCGAACCGATGCGTGACGAGATGCACAAGGTGTGGGGAGAACAGTTTGTCTGTACACAGAACTACGGCATGAGCGAACTTTGCGGTCCGGGCGTGGCAGGAGAATGTACGGAACTTTGCGGTATGCATGTCAATGAAGACTGGTTTATTCCGGAGATCATCGATCCTGATACGGAAGAAGTGCTTCCGCCGGGAGAACGGGGAGAGCTTGTTGTGACCTGTCTTGGCAAAGAGGCCCTGCCTCTTGTAAGATACCGGACCGGAGATATGACGAGACTGATGTATGAACCGTGCAAATGCGGCCGTACAACCTGCAGGATGGAGAATATCTCCGGCCGTGCGGACGATATGCTCGTGATCCGCGGCGTAAATGTATTCCCCACTCAGATTGAAGAAGTGCTGCTCAAGATCGAGGAGATTGGACCTCATTATGAGATCCTGGTAGAGAGAAAGAATCGGCTTGATGTGATGACCATCACAGTAGAACTGATCGATGACAGACTTCTCGACAGTTATGCAAGTTTAAGCGAACTGGAAGGAAGGATCCAGAGGGCACTGAAGTCTCAGCTGGGTCTGGCGACTCAGATCAGACTTGTGGCGCCTAATTCTCTGAAGCGGTTTGAAGGGAAAGCAAAACGAGTGACTGATTTACGAAAGGATGGACTGTAAAATGGGAGAAAAAGTAATCATGCTGGGAAATGAGGCCATTGCCCGCGGGGCGTACGAGGCCGGCGTTAAGGTGTCTTCCGCGTATCCGGGCACACCCAGCACAGAGATAAGTGAATACCTGGTTCAGTACAGGGACGATGTATATGAAGAATGGGCTCCAAATGAGAAAGTTGCCACAGAGGTGGCGGTCGGAGCAAGCCTTGCGGGAGTACGCTCCATGGCATGTATGAAGCATGTGGGACTGAACGTTGCGGCGGACCCGCTCTATTCCGTTTCCTATATGGGCGTGAACGGAGGACTTGTGATCGTTGTCGCTGATGATCCGGGACTTTACAGCTCTCAGAATGAACAGGATACAAGAATGGTTGCACGTGCTGCCCAGATCCCGGTGATCGAGCCGTCAGACAGCGCGGAGGCAAAGGATTTCTTTAAAGAAGCCTTTGAACTCAGCGAGAAGTATGACCGTCCCTTTATTTTCCGGACCACTACAAGACTGGCCCATTCTCAGGGGCTGGTAGAGCTTCAGGACCGCGTGGAACCGGAAGATAAGCCTTATGTAAAGAATATCCAGAAAAATGTCATGATGCCCGGCAATGCCAAGGTGCGCCATGTTGCCATTGAAAAGCTGAACAATGAGCTGGCTGAGGCTGCCAATACTCTGTCTATAAACAGAGTTGAGATGAATGATACAAGCATTGGCGTCATTACAAGCGGGATCCCCTATCAGTATGTGAAGGAAGCACTCCCCAACGCATCCGTCCTGAAACTTGGAATGGTCAATCCTCTGCCGAGAAAGCTGATCGAAGACTTCGCGTCAAAAGTGGATACCCTTTACGTTGTAGAAGAGCTGGATCCGGTGATCGAGGAGCAGGTGAAATCCTGGGGAATCAATGTGATCGGAAAAGAAATCCTGACTGTTCAGGGCGAGTACAGCGCCAATATGCTCCGCAAGGCGATCCTGAAGCAGGAACTGGATATCAAAGAACCGGCGGCAGCTCCGGGAAGACCGCCTATCCTCTGCCCGGGATGTCCTCACAGAAGCGTATTTTATGTGCTGAACAAGCTGAAAATGCATGCGGCAGGTGATATCGGATGCTATACTCTTGGAGCGGTAGCGCCTTTGAGCGTGATTGATACCACCATGTGTATGGGTTCCAGTATCTCTACGCTCCACGGTATGGAGAAAGCAAAAGGAAAAGAGTACATCAAGAACTGGGTGGCTGTGATCGGCGACTCCACATTTATGCATACCGGCGTAAATTCCCTGATGAACATGGTATACAATCAGGCAACAGGAACTGTGATCATTCTGGACAACTCTACCACCGGAATGACAGGACATCAGGATCATGCCGCAACAGGTAAGACACTGCAGGGCGATCCTACCTATGCGATCAGTATTCCGGGGATCTGCCGTGCTATGGGAGTAAAGAATGTTTATGAGATCAATGCCTTTGATCTGCCTCTTCTGGAGAAGACCATCAAAGAGGAAGTGGCAAAGGATGAGATTTCCGTGATCATTACAAAGACACCCTGCGTACTTCTTGACAAGAGAAAGAAACCGCTCTATATTGCTCATCCTGACAAATGCAAGAAATGCGGCATGTGTATGAAACCGGGATGTCCTGCCATGACAAAAAATGCAGACGGCACCATCCATATCGATGATACGATGTGTACCGGATGCGGACTGTGTGAGACTCTCTGTAAATTCGATGCTATAGAGCTTGTAAAGGAGGGGGAATAAAGATGGCTGTAAAGAATATTATGATCGTAGGAGTGGGCGGACAGGGCACTCTGCTCACCAGCCGTATTCTTGGTGGACTGGCCCTTGCAGGCGGGTATGACGTGAAGCTTTCCGAGGTACACGGAATGGCACAGCGCGGGGGAAGCGTTGTTACCTTTGTCCGCTATGGAGACAAGGTCGCAGAGCCTATCGTAGAGGAAGGCCAGGCGGATGTGATCATTGCTTTCGAACGTCTGGAAGCACTGAGATATGCACATTTTCTCAAGAAGGACGGAGCTCTTGTTGTCAATGACTGGCGGATAGATCCTATGCCTGTCGTGATCGGGAATGCTCAGTATCCGGAGCACATCCTGGAAGATCTGGAGAAGGAATATAAGGTATACAAGGTGGATGCCACAGAGGAATCCAGAAAACTGGGTAATCCGAAGGTGTTTAACCTTGTTGTTCTGGGAGTTGCGGCTCAGCATATGGATTTTACAAAGGAGCAGTGGTATGACGTGATCGAGAAGACCGTGCCTCCCAAGACCATTGATATCAACAAAAAGGCCTTTGATGTAGGATACAGTCTCTGATATATCGGTGTAAAAAGGGAGGTGATCATTTGATCAGACAGATATCGGTATTTGTGGAAAATGAGCCGGGGAGCATGTTGAGGGTTACTTCGGTCCTGACAGAAGCTCATGTCAATATCCGCGCTATTTCTACATTTGATACCCCGGAATTCGGTATCATGCGTCTGGTAGTAGACGAACCGGAACGCGCAAAGGAAAGCCTGACTGCAAAAGGATTTGTCACACGAGTGAATGAGGTAATAGGTGCGGAACTAAAAGATGAAAAGGGCAACCTGAACCAGATGCTGAAGATCCTTGCGGACGGCGAGATCAATGTCAATTATATTTATTCATTTGTGATCCGCGAAGGCAGGGCTCCGGTCATAGTCTTCCATACAGATGATTTTGCAAAAGCTGAACGGGTTCTGAAGGCAGCTGACGTGAAGCTGATCGAAGAGCAGGAAATGTAAATTATTTCGATAAAACGAAATGTATAAGGAGAAAAGAGATGGCGGCAGTATCACTGGAAAACTGGGTCGAGAGGATCCGCGACCCGAAGATTGAGTGTATGAGCAGGGACGAGATGGCGGACCTGCAGAGCAGACGCCTTGTAGATGTGGTAAACAGGGTGTACAACAATGTAGAATTCTACCGTAACAAGATGAAAGATCTGGGGCTGGAGCCGGGGGATATCCGTTCGATCGAAGATATAACCAAGCTTCCTTTCACTACAAAAGAAGACCTGAAAAATCATTATCCTTTCGGTCTTCTGGCTATTCCCATGAAGGATGTGGTACGGGTTCAGGGAACGTCAGGAACCACCGGAAAACTGACGATCGCGCCTTATTCCCAGAAGGATGTGGACGTCTGGGGAGAGTGTGTGGCGAGAGGGCTTGTGATGGCAGGTCTTACCAACGAAGACATTATCCATGTATGTTATGGCTATGGTCTCTTTACCGGAGGAATGGGGCTGGATTATGGTGCAAAGGCTCTGGGAGCCACTGCGATCCCGATGTCAGCTGGAAATACAAAGAGACAGATGATGTGTATGGAGGATCTGGGAGCGACTGCATTTGCATGCACGCCTTCTTATGCGCTTTATCTGGCGGAATCGCTGCAGGAGGCCGGCGTAGTAGAACGTCTGAAGCTGAAAGCCGGTATCCACGGGGCAGAACCCTGGACAGAAGAGATGAGGAAAAAGATTGAGAGCATCCTTCATATCAACTGCTTTGATATTTACGGATTGTGTGAAGTGACCGGACCGGGAGTTGCCCAGGACTGCATCCATCACAAAGGACTCCATGTACATCAGGATTATTTCTATCCGGAAGTCCTGAATCCTGCGACTCAGGAGCCCTGCGCGGACGGGGAGACAGGAGAACTTGTCTTTACAACACTGGCAAAAGAGGCGATGCCTTTGATCCGTTACCGCACGAAAGATCTTACAAGCATCGATCACAGCACATGCGAGTGCGGAAGAACACTGCCGAGGATATCCAAGTTCACGGGCAGAACGGATGACATGAAAGTAATCCGCGGAGTGAATGTATTCCCGACTCAGGTAGAGACGGCACTGCTGAGCATTGGCGGCGTTGTTGCTCCTCACTATATGATGATCGTAGACAGAGAGGACAATCTGGATGTCCTGACTGTTATGGTGGAAGTGGACGAGAGTATGTTCTCGGATGAGATCAGGAAGCTGGACGCACTGAGAGATAAGATCGCGGCCGTCCTCAAGACAGCACTTGGCGTGTCTGTCCGTGTGAAACTGGTCGAGCCGAAATCGATCCAGAGAAGCGAAGGCAAGGCTGTGCGGGTCATCGACAATAGGAATCTGTAGAAAGGAAGGTAAATGATATGGGAATCACCATTCAGCAGTTATCAGTATTTCTGGAAAACCGTGAGGGACGGCTTGATGAAGTGCTCTCTGTACTCGCGGGAAATGATATCAATATAGTGGCTCTCAGTCTTGCGGACACATCTGATTACGGAATGCTCAGGATGATCGTCTCTGATCCGAACAAGGGGAAAGCAGTCCTCAAGGATAACGGTATCACGGCTATGCTCACGGATGTCGTGGCCTTGAGGGTCCCCCATGAGACTGGATCGCTGAGTAGAGCTATGCATCAGATTGTGGATGGAGACGTGAATATTGAGTATATGTATGCCTTTGCCAACGGTTCCGATGCGTCGGCAGTGTTGAAAACGGATGATCCCGCACGTGTGGTAGATATTCTGCGGGGCAGCGGTTTTGACGTGTGGGAAGCTTCCGAGGCCTATGTAGCGAATATAAAAGGATAGTTGAAAATTACGAAACAATTATGTGATAAAGAAAAAGTGTCCGCCGGGCAGCTTATCGTCAAGCATGTCCGGCGGACGCTTTTTAATCTCATTTCTCTGTATTGCTTTTAAATATAATGCCGTTTCTGATCGATATATTTTAAAAGGTACATTAAAAAATCTGATTAAAGTTTTACTACATTTGTTGCCTGTGGTCCTTTTGTGCCTTCTGTCACGTCAAACTCGACAGCCTGGCCCTCTTCCAGGGATTTGAATCCATCCATGACAACTCCTGAATAATGTACAAAGATGTCATTGCCTTCGGAATCTGAGATGAATCCGTAGCCCTTCTGATTGTTAAACCATTTTACTGTACCTGTCATTGTGTTACCCTCCATAAATAAATAAGTTAACGCATCCTGCTGATTATAAGGATACCGTGTCAGTGTAGCATGTTTAACAATAAAAGTCAATGTAATAATTGTCTGTTTTGTAAAAATATACAAAAAGTGTCGAAATGTTGTATTTGTAAGACCTGTAGATTAAAATGGTAAAGGGGAGGCAGAGGAAGAACTACAAAAATCAAATGGAAAGCGTCAGGTCTCCGTGTGACAGCGGACCGTAATAATGCAGGAGGAAAAGAGGATGAAGATTTACAGAAGCGTAACGGAACTGATCGGGAAAACCCCGATTTTAGAAACAGTAAATATTGAGAGGGAAAAAGAACTGAAGGCAAAACTCCTTGTGAAATTGGAATATTTCAATCCGGCGGGCAGCGTGAAAGACCGGGCAGCTCTCAGTATGATTGAGGATGGGGAAAAGACGGGCAGGATTCGCCCCGGAGCAACTCTCATAGAACCTACAAGCGGGAATACCGGTATCGGTCTCGCCGCTGTGGCAGCATCCAGAGGATATAAAGCTGTTTTTGTCATGCCGGAGACTATGAGCATAGAGAGAAGAAAACTGCTCCTCGGGTATGGCGCAGAGATTATATTAACTGAAGGATCAAAGGGAATGGCAGGAGCTATTGAGAAGGCGGAACAGCTTGAGAAGGAGCGGGAAAATGCAGTGGTTCTCGGGCAGTTTGAAAATCCGGCCAATCCTGCAGCTCATTACCGGACGACAGGACCAGAGATATGGGAGGATACAGACGGAACAGCAGATATTTTTGTAGCAGGGGTAGGAACTGGCGGAACGATATCTGGAGTGGGTAAATATCTGAAGGAAAAGAATCCTTCGATCCAGGTTGTTGCCGTAGAGCCGGCAGGCTCGCCAGTGCTGTCAGGCGGACCGGCAGGTCCCCATGGTCTGCAGGGAATCGGAGCGGGATTTGTGCCCGATGCACTGGATACAGATATTTATGATAAGATTGTCCGTGTGACGGAAGAAGAAGCATACAATGCTTCCAGACTTCTGGCTCACAGAGAGGGGATCTTGACAGGAATCACATCTGGAGCGGCCCTGCATGCAGCGCTTCTCGAGGCATCCAGGGAGGAAAATGAGAATAAAGTCATCGTTGCCCTTCTTCCGGATACGGGAGAACGATATCTTTCCACACCTCTTTTTGATGTGTAAGGCATGAATGCCTGTAATAACTTATCATAATGCTTAGAAAACAGCCGAATTCCGATTGAAAATTTGTACACAATATTATATACTTAGGAAAGAGCATATTTTCAATCAAAAGGAGGAACCATACTATGAAAGAATTCAAATATGTGATCACAGATCCGGAAGGAATCCACGCAAGACCGGCTGGCATTCTTGTGAAGCAGGCGGCAGGGTATAAGTCTGCGGTAAAGATTGCAAAAGGCGACAAGAGCGCGGATGCAAAGAGAATTTTTGGAGTTATGGGACTTGGAGTTAAAACAGGTGAAGAGATTACTGTTACAGTTGAAGGCGAAGACGAAGAGCAGGCAGCTGCTGAATTAGAAGCATTCTTCAAGGAGAATTTATAAGCTATGATGACAATAAGCGGTAAGAGTGTATTCGGCGGCGTTGCCATTGGAAAACTCATGTTCTATAAGAGAAATGAGAAAGTGATCAAGAGAACGCATGTCGATGATGTTGATGCAGAGTGGCAGCGCTTTGTTGCGGCAAAGGATAAGGCAGTCAGCCAGCTGAAAGAACTGCATGACAAAGCTCTGGAGGATGTTGGAGAAGCAAACGCCATGATCTTTGAGATTCACCAGATGATGCTGGAGGATCTTGATTATCTTGAGTCCATTGAAAATATTATCCGTTCACAGCAGCTGAATGCAGAATATGCAGTTGCTACGACAGCAGACAATTTTGCCAAGATGTTTTCTGCCATGGATGATGCTTATATGCAGGGACGTGCGGCAGACGTGAAGGATGTTTCCGAGCGTGTGCTTGATATTCTCTGCGGTGTCAGCGATGGCATGCAGGAGATGACGGAACCTTGTATTATCGCTGCAGACGATCTGGCTCCAAGCGAGACTGTCCAGCTTGATAAGAGCAAAGTCCTTGGATTTGCCACTATGTACGGGTCATCCAATTCTCATACTGCAATCCTGGCTCGTACGATGAATATTCCAGCGGTAATTGGAATGGGTGAAGAGCTGAAGCAGGAGTATGATGGAAAACTTTCGATCATAGACGGATTTACAGGTACGCTTTACATCGATCCTGACAATGAGACAATGACAAAGATGCAGGACAAGCGTTCGAAGGATCTGGAGCAGAAAGCTCTCCTTGAACAGTTGAGAGGGAAGGAAAACGTAACAAAGAGCGGGCAGAAGATCAATGTATATGCTAATATTGGTAATGTATCTGATCTTGGTGCGGTGATTAAAAACGATGCCGGCGGAATTGGTCTTTTCCGAAGTGAGTTCCTGTATCTTGAAAATACAGATTTCCCGACAGAAGAGCAGCAGTTTGCAGTGTACAAACAGGTGGCTGAGACAATGGCGGGGAAGAAGGTTATTATCCGTACTCTGGATATCGGCGCGGATAAGCAGGTAGATTACTTTGGACTTGACAAAGAAGAAAACCCTGCGCTTGGATACAGGGCGATTCGTATTTGTCTGACCAGACCTGAGATATTCAAGACGCAGCTCCGCGCACTGTACCGGGCTGCTATGTTTGGTAATATTTCTATTATGTTTCCGATGATCATCTCTATGAAAGAGATTCATAAGATCAAGGAGATTATTGCCGAAGTAAAAGATGAGCTGACCCGTGAAGGAATTCCTTTCCGGGATGATGTTGAGCTTGGTGTTATGATTGAGACTCCTGCATCAGTTATGATCAGCCGTGAGCTGGCGAAAGAAGTAGATTTCTTCAGTGTGGGAACCAACGATCTGACACAGTATACACTTGCCATTGACCGTCAGAATTCCAAACTGGATGAATTTTATGATCCCCATCATCCGGCAATTCTTGCTATGATTAAGATGGCTGCTGAGAATGCTCATGCAGAGGGAGCATGGATCGGTATCTGCGGCGAACTTGGAGCTGATCTTGAGCTTACGGAAGAGTTCCTTAAGATGGGACTGGACGAGCTTTCAGTTTCACCTGCCATGGTGCTTCCGCTCAGGAAAAGGATCAGAGAGTGTGAGTAGACCACAGTATAATAAGTGTTATAAGAGAGGCGCTGTGCCTGCTGAAAAGCGGGACAGCGCTTCTCTTTTTGTACTATGAGTGTGTGTTAAGGGAAGAATGTCCGTTACCGTTAAGTTGATTGAGCTGTTGTATACCGAAGAGGGGGTATATGCGGAGCGTCGATAGTGTTTATCCGGGACAAGCCTTTCTGTCTGATTATTTTTAAATTACAGATTAACCAAGAACGTATGTTCTAAAATGATTGAAAAGTAGAATGCGATATGATATTATGTGATAAGAACATATGTTTGGAAGGTGGAAGAATTATGTATGAACACATACAGACGGAGATGAGTATCTATGATAAGCTGAATATTTTGTCTGATGCTGCAAAATATGATGTGGCATGCACTTCCAGCGGAGTAGAGCGGAGAGGAGATGGTAGTGGCATGGGAAACTGCAGGAAAGCAGGAATCTGCCACAGCTTTTCTGCTGATGGAAGATGCATTTCACTTTTAAAGATCCTTTTCACAAATGAATGTATTTTTGATTGCAAATATTGTGTGAACAGATCTTCTAATGATGTAGTGAGAACATCGTTTACTCCGGATGAAGTCTGTACTCTGACGATGCAATTTTACCGCAGAAACTACATCGAGGGACTGTTTTTGAGTTCTGGAGTGATGAAGAGCCCGGATTATACGATGGAGCTGCTTTATGCTACTCTTTATCGTCTGCGCAATGTATACAATTTTCAGGGGTATATTCATGTAAAGGCAATTCCTGGTGCGGATCAGCGTCTGATCCGTATGACAGGATATTTGGCAGACAGAATGAGTGTCAACATTGAACTCCCTACAGCAGAGGGGCTGCGGCAGCTGGCTCCTCATAAAACACGGAAAAATATTCTGACTCCAATGAAACTGGTCCAGGAACAAACAAAGGAAAATCGATATGAGATTGCGGTTAGAAAGAACAGTCCACGTTTTGTTCCTGCAGGTCAGAGCACACAGATGATTATAGGCGCTACGCCTGAGACAGACTTTCAGATATTAAATGTCGCGGAATCTCTTTACGATAAATTTGAGCTGAAACGGGTGTTTTACTCAGCGTTTGTCCCTGTCAATGATGAGATTGCCCTGCCTGCTGTGAAAAGAAAAGGGCCTCCTCTTCTTAGAGAACACAGGCTCTATCAAGCGGACTGGCTTCTGAGATTTTATCAGTTTCGTGCTTCGGAACTGTTAGATGAACACAATCCTAATTTTAACGTTTTTCTTGATCCGAAATGTTGCTGGGCGCTGAAACATCTGGAAGTATTTCCAATTGAAGTGAACCGCGCAGAGTATCATATGCTTTTGCGAGTGCCGGGAATCGGCTGTAAATCTGCGTCCCGCATTGTGAAAGCCAGACGGATGGGAAATCTTGATTTCCAGGATCTGAAAAGAATGGGAGTTGTATTGAAACGCGCCGTGTACTTTATTACATGTCAGGGGAAGATGATGTACAAGATAAAGATAGATGAGGATTATATCACGAGAAACCTTCTGAATACAAAAGAACGGCTGCCGGAGGGAGCTGACGGGATGACATATCGACAGCTTTCGCTGTTTGATGATATGAATTTCGGAGTGAATGATGCATTTGAAACTGTTTCGGGAAAGAAGGCGACGATATAGAATGAAAAGGATTTATGTCTGCCATGATACATTGACAGGAATATATTCTGCGCTTCATGATGCCTGGGTGGAGAGCAGGAATGATGATGCCGGGATCCGTTTCCGGGGAAAAATTCAACAGCAGTTTTTCTGTGATTATCTTATTGTGGATGAAAATGAAGTGAAAGCAGCCAAGATAGAGCGGCTGATAAAACGTCATCTGGGATATAATGCGTACTGGGCGGTCTATCATGCACTGCTTTCCGACGAAGAGAGAAAGGCGGAGGCTGTGTTCCACATAATGCAGGAAGCAAGAAGAATACAGGATAGTCACAAAATTATGGATCATCTTGGCGATGAGAATGTAGCGCTTGTCTTTGAACTGAGCAGAAGAGTTTCAAATGAATCACATATGTATGAAGAGTTCATCCGGTTCCGTGAGCTTCAAAACGGTGTGCTGGTATCAGAAATATCTCCCAGGACACAGGTGCTGACATGCATTGCAGAGCATTTCGCGGACCGCTTTCCATTGGAAAACTGGATGATTTTTGACCGGACTCACCGTGAAGCATTGCTTCATAAAGCAAAAGAACCGTGTCGGATTTTGCTGGATGCGTATCCGGATTCAGAGATGTTGGGAAAGCTGTCAGATGATGAAAAAAGGTATGAGATTCTATGGAAAGGATTTTTTAAATCTGTCTCTATCCGTGAGAGGGAAAATCCGAAACTTCAGCAGACTCATCTGCCGATTCGCTACCGGGACATGATGCCGGAATTTTCCGGTGAGTGAATATGGGGCCGTGCATGGAATGGGACAATCTTCGGGCTGCCTGTTTACACCTGCTTCCGGGTGCAATGTAAACAGTGATGTTCTTGTGTAAATTTATGGAAAACAGTTGTATAAAAGTACAAATAAGATTATGATAAAGACATCATCGGATTTATTTCGAGGGTAATCTGACGAAAGAGAGGAACGCTATGGAGAAAGAAGTATTTTTGTGGCTTGGCCTTATGATCCTTTTCCTGGTGATCGAGCTTCTGACAGTAGGTCTGACCAGCATCTGGCTGGCAGGGGGGGCTCTCGTCGCGCTGCTGGTTTCCCTGACGGGTGCAGGCATCGTATGGCAGGTTCTCCTGTTTATCCTGGTTTCATTTCTGCTGGTGGTTTTTACAAGACCTTTTGCAATGAAGTACATAAATGTCCGGCATGAAAGAACCAATGCGGATGAGCTTATCGGAAAACTGGTCAAGGTTACAGAAACGGTAGACAACTATGAACAGACGGGAACAGCAATTGCGAACGGTCTGGAATGGACGGCAAGGGCGGAAGACGATAAGGAGAAGATTGAAAAAGGAAGCCTTGCCAGAGTTGTCCGTATCTCAGGTGTGAAACTGATTTTAAAAAAGAGCGAGGAGGGAAAATTATGTTAGGTGCTTTTGTTGGAATCGTTATTCTGGTTATTATTCTTTTGCTTTTGGTTACAAATATCCGTATTGTGCCTCAGGCTCATGCATTTGTTCTAGAGAGACTGGGAGGATATAAAGAAACCTGGAGTGTGGGGCTTCATTTCAAGGTGCCTATTCTGGATCGGGTGGCCAGAAAAGTGTCTCTGAAGGAACAGGTGGTTGACTTTGATCCTCAGGCTGTTATCACGAAAGATAATGTTACAATGCAGATTGATACGGTGATTTTCTATCAGATCACCGATCCTAAGAAATTTGCCTATGGCGTGGAGAATCCTATTCTTGCTATTGACAATCTGACAGCTACCACCCTCAGGAATATTATCGGAGATCTGGAACTGGATGAAACGCTTACTTCCCGTGAGACGATCAACACAAAAATGCGCACGATCCTTGATACGGCTACAGATGAGTGGGGGATAAAGGTAAATCGTGTGGAGCTTAGAAATATCATGCCGCCGAAAGCAATCCAGGATGCAATGGAAAAACAGATGAAGGCAGAGCGCGAGCGCCGTGAAGCAATTCTCAGAGCAGAGGGAGAGAAAAAATCTACTATTCTTGTTGCAGAAGGAGAGAAGCAGTCTGTTATTCTTGAGGCTGAGGCGGAAAAACAGGCGGCAATTCTACGCGCGGAAGCAGAAAAGGAAAAAAGAATACGTGAGGCGGAAGGTCAGGCTCAGGCTATCCGGACAGTTCAGCAGGCGAATGCAGACGGCATCGAATATATCAAGAAGGCTGGCGCGGATAATGCAGTGCTTACTATGAAGAGTCTTGAAGCGTTTGTGAAAGCTGCAGATGGAAAGGCTACGAAGATCATCATTCCTTCTGAAGTACAGGGAATCGCAGGTCTTACAAAAACCATTGCAGAAGTTGCCAGACTTGATGAGACGGCAGAAATTGAAACGGAAGCGACAAAGTGAGTGAAGAAAATAAGACAGTCCGCATTTCGGTCCGGAATCTGGTTGAATTTATCCTGAGAGAAGGCAATATTGACAATCGGGTTTCCGGATCTGTGGAAAGAGATGCCATGCAGATGGGAGGCCGGCTCCATAGGAAGATTCAGAGGAGAATGGGGCCGGAGTACCATGCAGAAGTTCCTCTTAAGATTGATGTCCCATGTGACGGATTTGTGCTTCGTCTTGAAGGCCGTGCAGATGGAGTGATCATACATGAGAAAGACAAAAATTCTGTTGTGATCATTGATGAAATAAAAGGTGTGATGCGTGATCTGAATTTAGTAGAGCAGCCGGTCAATGTACATCTCGCACAGGCGAAATGTTATGCTTATATCTATTCTGTACAGCATGAATTGAAAGAGATAGGTGTTCAGATGACATACTGTAATCTGGAGACGGAGGAAATCCGACAATTTCATTTTATCTATCCGGCAGATGAACTTGAAAAGTGGTTCGGGGATCTTGTAGCCAGTTATGAAAAATGGGCAAGATTTCAGATCAATTGGAAAGAAAAACGAAATGTGTCTATCAGACCTCTTCAATTTCCTTTTGCCTACAGAGAAGGACAGAGGGATCTGGTAGCGTCAGTCTATCGTACAATTCTCCGGAAAAAAAAGATTTTTATCCAGGCGCCCACGGGGGTTGGAAAAACTATCGCGGCAGTTTTTCCTGCAGTGAAAGCCGTAGGGGAAGGTCTTGGAGAAAAGATTTTTTATCTGACAGCAAAAACGATAACAAGAACGGTGGCAGAGCAGGCGTTCCGGATCATGAAGGAGCAGGGGCTGGAATTTAAAGTTATTACACTGACAGCAAAAGAAAAAATCTGCTTCTGCGAAGAAACAGAATGTAATCCGGATGCGTGTCCCTATGCAAGGGGACATTTTGATAGAGTGAATGATGCTGTGTATGATATGCTGATATCCGGAAAAGAGATGAGTCGAAATACTATAGAAGATCAGGCAGAAAAATACAGAGTATGTCCATTCGAAATGTCTCTGGATCTTTCTGTTTGGACAGATGCCGTAATATGTGATTATAATTACGTTTTTGATCCCAATGCTCATCTGAAACGATTCTTTTCCGAAGGTGGAAAGGGAGAATATCTCTTCTTGATTGATGAGGCTCACAATCTTGTGGAACGTGGCAGAGAAATGTACAGTGCTCAACTCTACAAGGAAGACTTTCTTGAAGTAAGGCGGTTGGTGAAGGGGAGAGATATAAAACTGACCAGGAGGCTGGAGGAGACCAACAAGCTTTTTCTTGCTCTTAAAAGAGAATGCCCGAATTATGTTATTCTGGAAAGTGTTTCGCATATCGCTCTCAAGCTGATGAGTCTATATTCGGAACTGGAACGGTTCCTGGAAGAAACCGGAGAAAGCCAGTCTAATGAGAGGAACGAAAGGCTTCTGGACTTGTATTTCCAGGTCAGATCTTTTGTAAATATTCATGACAGACTCGATGAGAACTATGTGATTTACAGCGAACTGGAGAATGATGGCCGGTTTAAGATTCGTCTGTTTTGTGTGAATCCCGCCGTAAACCTTCAGGAATATCTGGAACAGGGCAATAGTACCGTCTTTTTTTCTGCAACACTGCTTCCTGTGCACTATTATAAAAAACTGCTTTCGGTCGAAACAGACGATTACGCTGTTTATGCACAGTCCTATTTCCCGGCGGAAAACCGGTTGATTTTGATCGGCAGTGATGTCAGCAGCCGCTATACACAGCGAGGACCTGCTCTTTATGAGAGAACAGCCAGATATATCAGGGAGGCGGCGTCAGGCAGGATTGGAAATTATATGGCATTTTTCCCATCATATCGTTTTATGGAGGAAGTATACAACTGCTTCCTTGCTCTGGGCGGAGACATTGAGTCTATTATCCAGTCTCAGAATATGAATGAGGCTCAGAGGGAGGAGTTTTTGGCTGCTTTTGATGTGAATCGGGAGCGCAGTATGGTCGGATTCTGTGTTATGGGTGGAATTTTTTCTGAAGGAATCGACCTTGCGGAAGAACGTTTGATAGGAGCAGTCATTGTGGGAACAGGCCTGCCTCAAGTCTGTAATGAACGAGAGATTGTCAAATCCTATTTTGACAGCAGGATGCAGAAAGGGTTTGACTATTCTTATTTATACCCCGGCATGAACAAAGTTCTGCAGTCTGCAGGCAGAGTTATAAGAACAGAAAAAGATAAGGGAATTATCGTTCTCCTTGATGACAGATTTTTGCAGGAACAGTATAGAGCCGTTTTCCCCAGGGAATGGAAAGAAATAAAGGTGTGTAATATAGGAAGCATGGGTGCCTGCATCCGGGAATTCTGGGAGAACGCCGGATGCAGCACAGGAGAGGATGAGAAGAAATAATAAATGGCATATGATTATCGAAAAATGTTCCATCAGCCTCTTATGTATTCTGAAAGTAGCTGAGGAATCCCTGTGAAGCACGTGAAAGAGGCAGATGCTCATTGTAAGCAATAGCCAGTCCGCGTGCAGGCAGATCTTCCTTTGTTTTTAAAAGGAAGATTCCTTCTGTTTTTTCAGAAACACAGTAATCGGGAACAAATGCGATGCCAAGTCCGATTCGTGCAAGGTCGATAAGCAGATCGTTGCTGGTCAGTTCTATTTCAGGAACCAGATCAAGCTGATGCTGTTGAAACAGCTGATGTAGAAATTCATTAGTAGTACTGTGCTTGTCCAGCATGAGAATCGGATATTCCAGAAGCTGTGAAAATGTCAGCTCACGTCCCTTCAATTCTCGGAAAGGTTCACCTGCGATAAAAACATCATGGAATTTTTTGATTCGTAGTACAGATACATTGCTGCCAAGGTAGCTGTTTGGATGATTTACTACGATCAGATCAACCTGTCCGTTTCGAAGGAGTTCGGCGCATTTGACAGAAGTCTGATTGATAACTTTGATATGTGCGTTAGGGAACTCTTTGTGGAAACGTTCCAGATAGGGGATCAGAAAATACCGGCAAATGGTATCGCTGGCCCCGATTCGAATCTGACCGCCGGTGGATGCGGCGTCCAGAAGCTGGGACTCCCCTTTTCGAATCAAATTCATAGCGGGTTCGATATGACGCATCAATATTTCACCTTCCGGAGTCAGCTGCACTTTTTTTGTGCTGCGAATGAAAAGAACCTGATCCAGTTTTTTTTCCAGTGTTTTGATTGACTGGCTTACCGCTGACTGAGAGATGAAAAGCTGCTTGGATGCCTCGGAAAAGTTCAGGGTAGATGCAACATGGTAAAATACTTTATACAGTTCATAATTGATGTCTATCATTATTAGACCTCCTAATAAATACTGATTGTATTATAAGATGTTGTGAACGGAATTACAATAATTATTTAACGGAAGAAAGGGACAGATAGAATGAAAAAATTACAGTGGGCAGCAGGAATCATTCTTGCATTTTCGGTTATTGCAGCCTTGCTGATTACAAGTTTTGAAATTGCGATGTATGCGGATTTTGGTGTTTACCAGAGGGAATATGAGAAATATAATGTTCTATCTGATCTGGATATGACTATGGATGATGTCATGCATGTGACGGAAGAAATGATGGCTTATCTCAGAGGAGACCGTGATGAACTGTCTGTTATTACAACTGTGGAGGGAAAGAAACAGGATTTTTTTAACGAACAGGACAGATTTCACATGGGAGAAGTGCGGAATCTTTTTATTGGCGGTCTGAATATCAGGCTTGGAGCATGTATTTCTGCGGTTATATGTCTTTTGTTCCTTTTATTGACAAAAGCGCAGCTCCGCAGAATTATTCCCCGGTCCTACTTTGCTGCGCTGGGCGTAACCGCTGTTTTGTTTGTGCTGATCGGCCTGGCGGCGCTGATTGATTTCAATGCAGTCTTCGTTCAGTTTCATCATATCTTTTTTGATAATGATTTGTGGCTTTTTGATCCGGCGGAGGATTATATGATCCGTATGCTGCCGGAAGGCCTTTTTGCAGATATGGTGGCACGCATCGGCGTATTATTTGCGGGCGGACTGTTCATTTTGATGCTCCTCAGTCTGTTGCCGGGAATAATAGAGAAAAAGAAACGGGATAAAAATTAGCGTTTCTTATCAAAAAGTTTAATTATATTAATTGTACTTATGAGGAAAACTGTGGTACGATACAAACAACAGGTCTGCCAGATTCATATACGCAGACAGATACCAGCAGATTTTGTTGCAAAGGAGATTATGTTATGGGTAATGTAAAGCGAGTTTATGTTGAGAAAAAGCCGGAATTTGCCGTATCGGCAAAAGGACTCCGGCATGAAATCCGCCGTTATCTTGGAATCATGGATGTGACAGGAGTGCGTGTCCTGATCCGTTATGATGCGGAAAATATTTCGGATGAAACATTTGAAAAAGCGTGCAGCGGGGTATTTGCTGAGCCTCCTGTGGATATTCTTTACCGCGAGAGTTTCCCTTTAAATGACGGGGACAGAAGCTTTTCAGTGGAGTTCCTGCCAGGGCAGTTTGATCAGCGTGCTGATTCGGCGGAACAGTGTATTCGTTTTATCAAAGAAGATGAATCACCTGTGATTCGCACGGCGACAACATATGTGATTGAAGGAAATATTTCTGATGAGGAGCTGGAGGCAATCAAAAACCACTGTATTAATCCCGTTGATTCAAGGGAAGCGGCTGAAGAGAAGCCGGATACACTGGTGACTGTATTTGATGAACCAGAAGACATCAAAGTATTCGACGGCTTCAAGGATATGCCGGAAGCAGAACTGAAAGAGCTGTATGATTCTCTCGGACTTGCCATGACCTTTAAAGATTTTCTTCACATCCAGAATTATTATCATGGAGAGGAAGACAGAGATCCTACTATGACAGAGATCCGTGTTCTGGATACCTACTGGTCAGATCACTGCCGTCATACGACTTTCTCCACAGAGTTAAAGAGTGTGAAATTCGATGACGGAGATTACAGGAAGCCGATCGAGGATACGTACAAAGAGTATCTGAAGGATCACAGTGAAATCTTTGCGGGAAGAGAGGACAAGTTTGTCTGCCTGATGGATCTGGCGCTGATGGCAATGCGCAGATTAAAGAAAGAAGGAAAACTTCAGGACCAGGAAGAGTCCGATGAGATCAATGCCTGCAGTATCGTTGTACCGATTAAGGTAGACGGTGTGGAGGAAGAGTGGCTAATTAATTTTAAAAACGAGACTCACAACCATCCGACGGAGATCGAGCCTTTCGGTGGAGCGGCAACCTGTCTTGGCGGTGCGATCCGCGATCCTCTTTCAGGCCGTACTTATGTTTATCAGGCAATGCGTGTAACCGGGGCGGCAGATCCTACAGTATCCGTAAAAGATACATTGAAAGGCAAGCTTCCGCAGAAGAAACTGGTGCGTGAAGCTGCTCATGGTTATAGTTCATATGGTAATCAGATCGGACTTGCCACCGGTCTGGTAAAAGAGATTTATCATCCGGATTATGTGGCAAAAAGAATGGAGATCGGTGCTGTGCTTGGTGCGGCTCCCAGACGTGCCGTTATCCGTGAAAATTCGGATCCCGGAGACATCATCATCCTGCTGGGCGGACGGACAGGACGCGACGGCTGCGGCGGAGCTACCGGATCTTCAAAGGTGCATACGGAGGAATCTATCGAAACATGCGGCGCTGAAGTACAGAAAGGTAATCCGCCAACAGAGAGAAAGATTCAGAGGCTTTTCCGCAGAGAGGAAGTAAGCCGTCTGATCAAAAAATGCAATGACTTTGGGGCAGGCGGTGTCTCTGTTGCTATTGGAGAACTGGCGGACGGACTTCGCGTTGAACTGGATAAAGTTCCGAAGAAATATGCCGGACTGGATGGAACAGAGATTGCTATCTCCGAGTCGCAGGAACGTATGGCTGTTGTTGTAGATCCTAAGGATGCGGCCCAGTTTATGGCTTATGCAAAAGAGGAAAATCTGGAGGCAACAGAGGTTGCTGTTGTAACAGAGGAACCGAGACTTGTTCTGATCTGGAGAGGAAAGGAAATCGTAAATATTTCCAGAGCATTCCTGAATACAAACGGCGCGCATCAGGAAACAGAAGTAGAAGTAGAGATGCCGAACAAATCTGACAGTTTGTTCCAGAGAGAAGAGGTCGGTGATGTACGCGGAAAATGGATGGAGACATTGGCAGATCTGAATGTATGCTCCCAGAAAGGACTTGTTGAAATGTTTGACGGATCAATTGGAGCAGGGTCTGTATTTATGCCTCACGGCGGAAAATATCAGATGACTGAGACTCAGACTATGGTAGCGAAAGTTCCGGTACAGAATGGTACGACAGACAGTGTTTCTATGATGAGTTATGGATTTGATCCTTATCTTTCAAGCTGGAGCCCCTATCATGGAGCAGTATATGCGGTTACAGAGTCAGTTGCGAAGATTGTTGCAGCAGGCGGCGATTACAGAAAGATCCGTTTTACTTTCCAGGAATATTTCCGCAGAATGACAGAGGAACCGAAGAGATGGAGTCAGCCTTTTGCAGCTCTCCTTGGAGCATATGCGGCTCAGATTGGATTTGGTCTTCCGTCGATTGGAGGAAAGGACAGTATGTCCGGGACATTCCAGGATATTGATGTGCCGCCTACGCTTGTATCATTTGCAGTGGATATGGCCCTTGACAGTGAGATTATCACACCTGAGCTGAAGAAAGCGGGCAGTAAGCTGGTATGGCTCAGGATTGATAAAGATGAGTATGATCTGCCGGTTTACAGCCAGGTTATGGACCAGTACGGAAAGTTTACTGAGGATATTCGTGAAGGCAGGATCATTTCAGCTTATGCACTTGACCGTCATGGAGTGATTTCCGCAGTCAGCAAAATGGCGTTTGGAAATGGTATGGGTGTGAAGATTGAGCATAACATGGATCCAAGAGATCTGTTTGCGCCGGCATTTGGAGATATTATTGCAGAAGTTCCTGACGGAGAAGTCGGAAATCTGAGAATTACCTATACTGTTATTGGTGAAGTGACAGATAGAGCTAAATTTGAATATGGAAACGTGGAAATTGGTCTGGATGAAGCGGAAAAAGCATGGACTGGAACACTGGAAAGCGTCTTTGCGACGAAATCGGCGGCAGATTCAGATAAGCAGATAGAAGAAAAACTTTACAATGCGTCAAATATTCACATCTGCAGCCATAAGATCGGACAGCCTACGGTATTTATTCCTGTATTCCCGGGAACAAACTGCGAATACGACAGTGCAAAAGCGTTTGAACGGGCAGGGGCAAAAGTTATCACAAAAGTATTCCGCAATCTGGATGCAGCTGATATCAGAGATTCTGTTGCTGAATTCGAGAAGGCTATCGGACAGGCTCAGATGATCATGTTCCCAGGTGGATTCAGCGCCGGTGATGAGCCGGACGGATCAGCAAAATTCTTCGCTACGGCATTTCAGAATGCGAAGATCAAGGAAGCAGTCGAAAAACTTCTTAATGAAAGAGACGGACTGGCTCTTGGTATTTGTAACGGATTCCAGGCTCTGATCAAGCTGGGACTGGTTCCATATGGAAAGATTACCGGACAGAATGATGATTCTCCGACGCTTACCTACAATACCATTGGACGTCATATTTCGAAGATGGTCTATACAAAGGTAGTGACGAACAAGTCTCCATGGCTTGCAGAGGCACAGCTGGGGGGAGTTTATACGAATCCGGCTTCCCATGGAGAAGGACGTTTTGTGGCAAGCGAGGAATGGCTGGAAAAACTTTTTGCAAATGGACAGGTTGCGACGCAGTACTGTGATCCGGAAGGAAGGATCAGCATGGATGAAGAATGGAATGTAAACGGTTCCTATCGTGCTGTGGAAGGTATTACCAGCCCTGACGGACGAGTCCTTGGAAAGATGGCGCATGCAGAACGCCGGGGTGAATCTGTAGCTGTAAATATATATGGAGAACAGGATATGAAGATCTTTGAATCTGGAGTAAAATATTTCAGATAAAAATGTTGGCAGATATGTAAAAAAAGTGTTGACATTTGGTAGAAGATGATAGTATAATAGCAAAGCGGGTTGCGGGTGGAAACATTCCGCAACCCAAATTATGGGGTCTTAGCTCAGCTGGGAGAGCATCTGCCTTACAAGCAGAGGGTCACAGGTTCGAGCCCTGTAGGCCCCATAAGAAAACAATATGGCGGAATAGCTCAGTTGGCTAGAGCACACGGTTCATACCCGTGGTGTCGCTGGTTCAAATCCAGTTTCCGC
>CALWLJ010000006.1 GCA_944381495.1 uncultured Mediterraneibacter sp.
CAGCGGGGATCACGAAAAATATTCACATTAGGGGACCAAAAGGTAAGTCCTTTGTAAATGTCCCTGTCTCCATGTGAGGAGGCGGCATTATATTTTGCTCTCCCCTCCACAGCTATGACATTCGCCACTTCCCTGATCAATTCTTCATCAAAGGACGCTGCCATCCCGATTGCCTGTGGGAATACAGTGGCAGTACCGGCTCTTGCCACTCCGTGAAGTGCTTCATTCCACCAGTTATATTCCGGGATACTAAGTCTTGGGATTCCCGGTGAGTTATACCTGAGCTGAGAAGCCTTCTCTTCTGTCGTCATTTTTGAGACCAGTTCCTGCGCTCTTTTTCTCGCTTCTTTTCTGTCCATCCTCTATCCTCCGATTATTATTATTCTTTTACGCCTCTTAAAGTAAGTCCTGTTACGAAGTATCTCTGCAAGAACAATTCGCTGAACTCCTTGTTATCCAGATATTTCTTTATGCCTTGCAGGAATCCCAACCGCCATGGCTTTTGAATTATTTTCTTTCACATCCAGATATAATAGCTGAACTGCCTTGTTCTTAATTGCTTCAAGATTTTCCTTTGTCATGCCCTGCCTCTCCTTTTTTCTATGATTTGCCAGACCCCTTACACAGTAAGGAATTCCTGTTATCTATTATACAACAT
Source organism: uncultured Mediterraneibacter sp. (assembly GCA_944381495.1). Taxonomy (GTDB): domain Bacteria; phylum Bacillota; class Clostridia; order Lachnospirales; family Lachnospiraceae; genus Mediterraneibacter. The sequence goes on from CALWLJ010000006.1 coordinate 659, forward strand.
TCAAAGTCCCATTTTATATAAAAATTATAGAAAATGCTGAGTTCCCCTGTCAGTTGACAGGGGAACCCATTTATACATCATATTCATCTTATTAATACAGTTTCGCCCCTGCCGGAATGTTGTCATCCACCATCAGGAGATTTAATCCTTCTTTTCCGTCATATTCATAAACCGCACTGATAAGCATACCGCAGGAATCAATTCCCATCATCTTTCTCGGAGGCAGGTTTGTAATAGCAATGCAGGTCTTTCCAACCAATTCTTCCGGTTCATAGTATTCATGAATACCGCTCAGAATCACTCTGTCATTGCCTGTACCGTCATCAAGAACAAACTTTAACAGTTTCTTGCTCTTCGGTACTGCTTCACACTCTTTAACCTTTACAACCCTGAAATCAGACTTGCTGAAGGTATCAAAGTCAACCATATCCTCAAAAAGCGGTTCAACCTTTACTTTTGAAAGGTCAATTTTCGCAAATTCTTCGCAATTCGCACTGCTTTCTTCTTTAAGTCCTTTATTTCCGGACTTTTCACCGCCTATGCTCTTCATTGTCGGGAAGAGCAGTACATCCCTGATGGCAGCGCTGTCTGTGAGCAGCATACACATTCTGTCGATACCGAATCCGATACCTCCTGTAGGCGGCATACCGATCTCCAGAGCATTCAGGAAGTCTTCATCTGTTGTGTTCGCCTCTTCGTCGCCCTGAGCCAGCTGCTCTTCCTGAGCCTTGAAGCGCTCTCTCTGGTCGATCGGGTCATTCAGCTCGGAGTACGCATTTGCCATCTCCCAGCCGTTCATGAAGAACTCGAAACGCTCTACATAGTCCGGATTCTCCGGTTTTTTCTTTGTCAGCGGAGAGATCTCGATAGGATGATCCATAACAAATGTCGGCTGTACCAGGTGTTCCTCTACATATTCTTCAAAGAACAGGTTCAGGATATCGCCCTTCTTATGTCTCTCCTCGAATTCGATATTATGCTCTTTTGCAAGCTGTCTTGCCTGCTCAAGGGTTTCCACTTCATTCCAGTCCACACCGGCATACTTCTTCACAGCGTCAACCATGGTAATACGCTCGAACGGTTTGCCAAGATCCATCTCGATGCCGTTGTAAACGATCTTTGTCGTGCCCAGCACTTCCTGTGCCACATGACGGTACAGCTTCTCTGTCAGATCCATCATGCCGTTGTAGTCTGTATATGCCTGATAGAGTTCCATCAGAGTGAACTCCGGATTGTGTCTCGTGTCAAGTCCTTCGTTTCTGAACACACGGCCGATCTCGTATACTTTCTCCAGACCGCCGACGATCAGTCTCTTCAGATAGAGCTCCAGAGAGATACGAAGCTTGAGATCTTCATTCAGCGCGTTGAAATGTGTCTCAAAGGGTCTTGCCGCAGCTCCGCCTGCGTTGCTTACGAGCATGGGGGTCTCAACCTCCATGAATCCCTCTCCGTCAAGATATCTTCTGATGGCGCTCAGGATCTTCGAACGCTTGATAAAGGTATCCTTTACTTCCGGGTTCATGATCAGATCCACGTATCTCTGACGGTAACGGATATCCGTGTTCGTCAGTCCGTGGAACTTCTCCGGAAGGATCTGCAGGCTCTTGGAAAGCAGAGTCACATGAGATGCATGAACAGACATCTCACCTGTCTTTGTACGGAACACCTCTCCTGTGATTCCGATCACATCACCTACATCCAGCTTTTTGAACTCTTTATAGTTCTCTTCGCCCACACTGTCACGTGCCACATAGGACTGAATGTTCCCCTTCAGGTCCTGTACGTTGCAGAAAGATGCCTTCCCCATCACACGCTTGGACATCATACGTCCTGCGATGGAAACCTCTTTCCCTTCCAGCTCGTCAAATTTGTCTTTGATCTCCTGGCTGTGGTGTGTCTGGTTATATTTTGTGATCACAAACGGGTCCTTCCCGTTCTGCTGAAGTTCCGCCAGTTTCTCACGGCGTACCTTTCTCAACTGGTTTAAATCCGGTTCCTGTCCGTTTTTCTGCTGCTGAACCACTGTAATATTCTCCTTCCTTATAAGCAAACTCAGACCTCTTAATAAATCAAATACTAAGAGGTCTGCATCATATCCTGTGTTTATTTTGAACGGCTGATCTCAAGCACTTTGTACTGGATCACACCTGCCTGAGTTTCTACGTCTACTACATCTCCGACCTGTTTTCCCATCAGGGCCTGGCCTACAGGAGACTCGTTGGAGATCTTGCCCTCCAGGCTGTTGGCCTCTGTAGATCCTACGATCTTGAACTCCATCTCCTCGTCAAATGTGATGTCGAACACTTTCACAGTACATCCTACATTGATCTTGTCGAAATCAACCTCGTCCTCAACAACAACCTCTGCATTCTTCAGAATGCCTTCCAGCTCCTCGATACGAGCCTCGATATCGCGCTGCTCGTCCTTCGCCGCATCATACTCTGCGTTCTCGGACAGGTCGCCCTGCTCTCTCGCTTCCTTGATCTTTTCAGCAACTTCTTTTCTCTTTACCACTTTCAGATTCTCAAGTTCATCCTCGAGTGCCTTTAATCCGGCATAAGTAAGTAATCTTTTCTTTGCCTCTGCCATTGGTTACGCTCCCTTTCTGTTTCTTTGTATGTCCTATTATTTACAAGAGATTTTTCCTCTTGTCCTTTGTCTTTAAGTCTATTTCGCAATTTCAATATTATAACTAAAACCTATAATGATGTCAAGAGATTTTCCAGCTCTTCATAGCTCTCCACGGCGTTGATCCGCTCCCTCAGACGGGCCGCTCCGGGGATGCCTTTCGTGTACCAGGAAACGTGTTTCCGCATCTCACGGATCCCCTGATATTCCCCTTTATAGTCCAGCTGGAGACGGGCATGGCGGAGCATCATTTTCCGCACTTCATCCTTGTCCGGTCTGGGCGGGACCACGCCGGTCTTCTCATACTCGATCATCTCTGAGAATATCCATGGATTTCCTTCCGCACCTCTTGCGATCATCACTCCGTCACAGCCGGTCTGTTCCTGCAGGGCCGCCGCTTTCTGGGGAGAAGTCACATCTCCGTTTCCTATGACAGGAATGGATACCGCCTCCTTCACCTGACGAATGATATCCCAGTCGGCATTCCCGCTGTAATACTGCTCTCTCGTCCGCCCGTGGACCGCTACGGCAGAAGCGCCGGCTTCCTCGATGATCTTTGCGATCTCAACTGCATTTACATGATCGTCGTCAAATCCTTTCCGGATCTTCACAGTGACCGGCTTTTCAATGGCCTTTACAATGGCGCTGACGATCTCATACACCAGCTTCGGCTCCTTCATCAGCGCAGATCCCTCGCCGTTCTTCACCACCTTCGGGACCGGGCATCCCATATTAATATCCAGGATGGCAAAAGGACGCTCCTCGATCCGTTTCGCCATCTCACTCATGATCTTCGGATCCGAGCCAAAAAGCTGAAGAGAAACCGGTTTCTCATCCGGATGGATCGTCAGCAGCTGCTCCGTGTTCCGATTATTGTACAGGATCGCCTTGGCGCTGACCATCTCCATACAGAGGAGACCTGCTCCCTGCTCCCGGCAGAGCAGACGAAATGGCAGGTCTGTTACGCCTGCCATGGGTCCTAAAATATATATATTTTCAAGTTCGACATTACCTATTTTCAGTTTCTTCATATTTTTGTTTTATCCATTCTCCTGTGGGCTTTCTTTTTCCTGTCTCTCTACAGATATGCTGCTTCTGTACCAAAGCGGAACATCACGCGAAATCCTGGCAGGCACACCCTTTTTATAAATAGCAAATCTGCGGAATTTTACTGTATTATCATAAATCACTGCAAGGTCACACATTGGAAGAACTATTTTTAAGTTAGAAATAGATTCCACATACCTTTTATCAATTACGTCTTCCGGTATTCCATGCCCACCATGCTGCACCCTGTACTTTACACGTTTCTTTGCCAGATCTGATGAATCAAGCCCCACATAATGTAGCTCTATCATATACCCCTTGCTTTTTGCTTTAACAATATTATTGATAATCGATTTACCGCACAAAGTCGTTTCCTGATTAAAAGAAACCTCTTTCGAAAAGCAGTCTAAAAGTTTTAAGACAGCCATTTTTCCTGCTTTTACAAGATCTTCTCCTTTCCTCCAGTCTCCAAATTCTTTCAGTATTTCATCGGTATTTACGCGAGGCATATCCTGTATAGATTTCAAAGTCTGATAAAGAGTGGATTTTCCAGCTCCATTTACACCTGCTATTAATATATATTTTTTCATCAAAATAGATTTTCCTCAACAACTTTCTTCTGCTGTAACTGGAGCAAATAGTCGCCGATCATTTCATAGAAATTTCTCTGTTCTTCTGTCTCTGCCTCCAGTACAAGCTGCAGTGTATCTTCCGGCTGCAATTCTTTAATTTCCTCATATATGCGTTCATATTTTTTTACATTACACATACCAACACCTTCATTCTGTTGAACTCCATTTACCACAATTACATTCAAGACTCGCTTGCGAGTCTTGGCGCGGGATTCGGGTCAGCTTTAGCTGACATAATACATCTCCGAATCCCTGCGCATCCTCGCGGAGCGTATATCAGATGGGGGATTGACACCCGCCACTGATACTGATTTGTCACTCACCGCCTGTAGAGGCGGGAGTCATCCCACATCTGATATATACCCTGCTGTGAAAATTTATCCATTCTCCTTCATCCTGTCATAGATCATCCTAAGACCATTCAGTGTCAGCTGCGGATCATACAGATCAATGCAGTCCGTCTCTTTCGCAATGATCTTGCCCAGACCACCTGTCGCAATGACATAGGTGTCATTGTACCCGGACTCTTCTTTCATCCGTCTCACAATATATTCCGTCTGGCCGATCGCGCCGAATACCAGACCTCCCTGCATACCGGTAACTGTGTCATGAGCAAGGATGGACTCTGGTTTCCGGATCTGGATAGACGGAAGCATAGCCGCGCCTCCCCAGAGAGAACGTCCCGCCGTCTCGATACCGGGGGCAATGATACATGCCTCCAGAGAACGGTCCGGCCCGATCAGATCGTATGTGGTAGCCGTTCCGAAATCTATGACGATGGCCGCCCCCTTAGCGATAGCATATCCCGCCACTGCATTCACGATACGGTCCGGACCTGTCCGGGACGGATTATCCGTTACTACCTTCACCCCGGTATCTGTATCCGCTGACACGATCACAGGGATCGTATCCAGATATTTGATAATGCTGCTGGTCAGGGAATGCATGATATCCGGAACCACTGATGCGATGATGACTGCTTTTATCTCCTTCGGATTGATCCCTCGATGTTCCAGAATACCACAGATTGTAAAACCATATTCATCTGATGTTCTGGGTCTCTTCGTGGTCATGCGGAACATGCCCGCCAAAACTTCCTCCCTGAACACTCCCATGGTAATATTTGTATTCCCTACATCGATCGTAAGCAGCATCCTCATTCCTCCTCGTGCATTTACAGCTTATCCTGAAAAGCGCCTGCTTTTCTCCTCCCAGCAGTATTGATTTTTCATTTGAACAGGTACATATTAACATAATCCCGGGAAATTGACCAGTACGGCTAATAGAAAAACATACAAAAACACTCCCTTCCGGACAGCAAGCGTTCTTATTTCACTTGTCCATCCGAGAGGGAGCTTATCAACCGTTTAACTCAACGGCCTGTCAATATTTCGCAGAGATTTTTCAGGTCCGTCCTTTTCCTCATTTTCCCGGGCACGCCGTCAGCATCTCCATCAGGACACCGCACAGATCCTTATCAAGATCCATTGTCTGCAGCTCGGAAAGGATCACAGATACCGGCCGGTCTGAATGTATAAGGCTGTACAGTCTGTCTTTCAGAATAAACTCTATCTCAGCCTGGTTCAGGAAATCAAAGCATCTTTCCGATATATTATTATCCGTCTCTCTGTAAACCAGATCTATGGAAATCTCGACCCTGCCGGCTGTATCTGTCTCCGGAATCTCTACCACTGCCGCTTTTTTGTGAACATCATATGAGACAATGGCATCGATCTTGGTGCCGTCCACTGTGACAGCAACTTCCTGCCCCGGATCTTTAAACCCTGTCATCTCCACCACATAACTCCGGCGGGCAGGTATAAGCGCACGGTTTCCTTCGGAAGGATAAATCGTAAATACTGCTTTTTCATTTTCACAGTAGGTCATCCTTGTAGTACAGCAGACGCCGCTTTCATAGTCACAGGTCTCATTGTCATCTTCATACAGCTCAAATTCACCGTTTCTGCCCGCATAAACCATGATATGGAGGGAATCCGGATTCTTTTCCGCCTGGACCGCACGGATCTCATCGGTAAAGGGAAGAATGGCTCCCGCCGGCGCCAGGACCGGGATACTTTCTATCCCTCTGTACATATCAAGGACTCTGTCGCCTTCATACATCATCCCCGTGTAAATATCATACCAGAGTCCTTCCGGAATCCATGTCCGCACCTTCGCCACATTCAGTCCCTTTTTCCTGGGGGAAGTAATCGGAGCCACTATCAGGGAACTGCCAAAATAATACTGATTCTTCATCTGATAGGCTTCTTCCTTCTCCGGCCATTCATAGTACATCGGGGAGATGAGGGGTATATTTTCCTTATAATTCCTGTAATTCATGGTATAGAGATACGGGATCATCCTGTGCCGTTCCCTGAGCATATTCCCCATTACCTCTTCGGTCTCCTTTTTATAGCGCCAGGGTTCTTTGCCGTTGAATTCACTGCTGGAGCTGTGCAACCGCATGATCGGAGAAAATACGCCAAGCTGTACCCACCGGGCTGTCATCTCATCATCCTTGTACCCCATCATGTGACCGCCGATATCATGGCTCCACCAGCCATACCCGATGTTAGAAGCAGTAAGGGTGAAATATGGCTGAAAATCCAGCGACTCCCATGTCACGATCGTATCTCCGGAGAATCCCACCGGATATCTGTGGCTTCCCGGTCCCGCATATCTGGAAAATGTCATTGGGCGCCTGCCCTTTCTTCCGCTGTCCAGGAAATGGAAATGATTCAGGATCCAGAGCGGATCCAGGCCCTCTATCCGGGTCACTCCACCCTGCTGCCAGTCGATCCACCAGAAATCAACGCCCTGTTCCTCCAGCGGGTGATGGATGTACTTGAAATACGCATCCACATATTCCGGATCAGCCAGATCGCACGCCACCGGCTCCTCCGTCTCAGGGTCAACGCCCATGGCACGTGCCATCTTCTCATACTGTTCTTCATGTGCCCGCACACCGTCTGCCGGGTGTACATTCAGAGTAACTTTCTTCCCCCGCTTATGCAGTTCATCAAGGAACCGCTTCGGATCCGGAAACAGTTCTCTGTTCCAAGTATAACCGGTCCAGCCACTTCCGTATTTGGGATCGATATCCACCAGATGCCAGTCCATATCAATGACCGCAACTGTGAAAGGAAGATTCTCCTTTTCAAATCGGTCCATAAGCTTCAGATAGCTTTCTTCGCTGTACTTATAATAACGGCTCCACCAGTTTCCAAGAGCGAACCGGGGCAGCATAGGCGTCCTGCTGCACAGCCGGCAGAAGTCGGCCAAGGCCTGTCTGTAATCATGCCCGTATCCCCAGAAATACAGATCCCGGATTCCCTTTTTCCTTGGTTCGATCCATCCGTCTTCCAGGAGGATCTGGGATCCGCTGTCATCCAGAATGGAGAATCCATTCCGGGATATGATCCCATGATCCAACGGAACAGCGCCGTCCGCTCCGTCAAGCGTCCGTGCCGTTCCGCCCAGATCGGAGACCGTATCTCCATAACGCCACATGCTGTGATATGCCGTCAGTTTTCCTTTTACCTGTATGCTGAGTCCGTTAGGTGAAAACTCTTTTTCATCATATTTCAGATGCAGACAGGAAGTGTATATATCTATGCCGTCCCGGGTCCGGTTCATATGGTATTCCGTCTCCGGGAAATCCCTGTTCAGCACGACCTGGGTCGCTCTGTCTTCAAAGATTCCTTCTTCGCTGTATTCCAGGCGCATGAGCCTGTCCGTAAGTACAGTGATCCTGTATTTATCCCCCGTGACTATGTTTTTCTGCAGTGCCCCGGGTGATGTCTTCATTCTGTAGATTTCCTTCATTGTATCCACCTCCTGTCTAACATTTTACTCTTTCACGCTTCCAACTACAATACCTGTGATCAGATATTTCTGCAGCAGCGGATAAATCATCAACAGCGGGATGACTGATACAACGATCTTCGCCGCATTCAGATTCTGTGACGATACATCCATGATATTTACAAGCGAACTGAGGCTTCCGCCTGCATTGAGCATATCTTCCAGCTTTACGCTTAAGGACTGGATATATGTCTGAAGAGGATAATTGTTCACTTTCGTCATGTATATCAATCCACTGAAAAAGTCATTCCAATTTCCAACAATACTGAACAGGGCCACCGTAGCGATCACCGGTTTAGAACAGGGCAGGTATACTCTTGTAAGAACCTGGAAAGGTGTTGCTCCGTCAATTACCGCTGCTTCCTCCAGTGCCTTCGGCACTCCCATGAAGAAGTTCATGACCATGATCACACTGAAGATCGGTACGGCTCCCGGAAGCACCAGAGCCCAGACCGTATTCAGCAGGCCCAGATTTTTCACAACGATATAGGTTGGGATCATTCCTCCGTTAAACAGCATGGCAAATATGAGCATGTTCATATAGATGCTGCGCCCTTTGAATTCCCGCTTTGACTTGGACAGCGGATAGGCCATCAGCACGATCAGAACCAGATTCAGAACCAGGCCCAGGATTACCCTTATAACAGATATCCCAAACGAACGCCAGAACTGATCATCTCCAAGTATTTTCTCATAGGCCGCTGTCGTAAAGTCCACAGGCAGGAATCCCACTTTGTTTGCCGCCACAGCCGCGCTCCCGCTGAAAGAGACGGCGACGATATTCAGAAGGGGAAGCAGACAGATCAGTCCCAGCAGGAACACGATCAGATAGATTGCCCCTTTTCCGATATTAGAAAATATTCCTTTTTTCTGTACCATTTAAGCCGCCTCCTTCCTAGAATATCTTTCTGTCTGTCAATTTCTTCGCCAGACCGTTTGCAATGAGCATCAGAGCCATTCCCACAACAGATCTGAGCAGACCTACTGCTGTAGAGAAACTGTACTGACGGCTAATCATACCCATTCTGTAAACATATGTATCAAGAACGTCTCCTGTCTGGTATACCATAGGTGAATACAGGTTGTAAATCTGGTCAAATCCTGCGCTCAGGATACTTGTCAGGTTCATAGCTCCCATCAGAAGTATGATCGGCAGCATGCCCGGAAGCGTGATATGCCAGATCCGTTTCCACCAGTTGGCGCCGTCCATGGCAGCTGCTTCGTGTAGTCCGGGATCTATGGAAGTGATGGCAGCCAGGTAGACGATCGAATTATATCCGAACTCCTTCCACACGTCTGTGACAATGATCATAGGCCGGAACCATGTATTGCTCCCGAGGAAATTGATCTTGTCAAGTCCCAGCATCTGCACGATCTGGTTGACAGGTCCGTCCAGGTTGACCATGTTGATGACTACGGCCGCGAGAACGACCCATGACAGGAAATGAGGCAGATATACAATAGTCTGTACAGCCTTTTTGAAAAACTTCACCCGTATCTCATTGAGCAGAATGGCAAACGCGATGGCCATGACCGTTCCCAATATGATCTTTCCCACTGCGATCACCACTGTATTAGTGAGGATCTGCCATATATCGGGAAGGGAAAACATGTATTTAAAATGCTGCAGTCCTACGAACTCAGAGCCGAGGATCCCTTTCGCTGGGACATAATCCTGGAACGCCATAACAATACCGACCATAGGCACATAGGAGAAGATCAGCACGAAGATCATTCCGGGAAGCATCATCATGTGGTACATGCTCTGGGACCGCATGATCCGTTTCTGGATAAATGTCTTTTTCTTCATTTTTTCCTCTTTCTGACGCACTTGCCGCGTCAATAATGGTAGATGTGAAAGTTTATTTTCACACTTACTCTTTTTTCACATTCCTCCGGATCACGGGCCGGACACCGGCCCGTGATCTGACTTTACCGCTTCTACTGCGCGTCAACAGCTTCCTGTACTTCTTTCGTGATCTGTTCTCCTCCCCGGGAATTCCAGTCTTCCACAAAGGTATCAAACTCGTCAATGGATTTGGAACCTGTTACGATCGCCACAAAGGTTTCTTCCTGTAATTTATTCAGATCAGCGTTATTTGTTTCCATGGTCTTCGTAGTGTCGAAGAATACAGGTGAGAACCACTCAAACTGATCCGCCGCTGTAAGATGATCGATCAGCCCCATTCCATTCATCCTTGAGGTATATGACGACCAGTCAGCCACTTCAGCATTGTCCGGATCTTCCAGGTAACGTTTGATAGATTCCACTTTTGTCTTTGATTCCACTGAACGGACTTCATCCATGGTGATATTCCCTTCTACACAGTTTTTAATATCTGAATATTCATCCACCAGATATGTATTCTTGTTCAGTTCAACCTGGATCGGCCGCGCGGAATTGTCTACCGTAGTAATATATTCATATACTTCCGGCTCTTCCTCTTCCAGATTTTTATCGTTTACGATATCATCGAAGAACAGATTGGCAATCTTGATCAACACCTCCGGATTGGAGTAACCTTTCCTTACAACCATATATCCGCTGCATGCATTATTGTGGATCACATTTACTTTACCGTTCTCATCGCAGATCGTGTACGCGGAAAACTCTGCATCCGGATCCATGCTCCGCACGTTGTTCAGCAGCCAGTCCGGAAGGTGCCACGGGCCAAATGCGATCCCGGTCTGTCCGTTTGTCAGGAGTGCTGTGATATCATCCCATGTCCTTGTACCAAACTGAGGATCTACCAGTCCTTCCTGGAACCATTCCGCCAGTTTTGCAAGCGCGTTTTTCATTCCTTCGGTTGTAGAGCCGTTGTATACCTGTCCGTTCTCATCCATCAGCCAGCTGCCCGGGAAAGCCTGATACGCGGATCCGATGGCTGTCATAGTATATCCGCTGCCGCCGTAGTCCCCGGCGGTCAGATAAGGCGCGAAGGCAAGTCCCACCGGGTTGCCGGTATTTCCGGGATCTTTGTCTACAAATGTCCTTACAACCTCTTCCAGTTCATCGATAGTCAGACACATATCCCCGTCTTCATCAATATTCATTCCCAGGTCATCAAGCCAGTCCTGACGGATAAATATCTCGCAGGGCGCCGCATCATAATTGGTGCCGGGCAGAGCCATGAGCCGTCCGTCGTACATTGCTTCATCCAGACATCTGCCGTCATAGGAATCATAGATTTCCTTGATATAATCGCTGGCATATTCCTCATATACATCCGTCAGGTCAGCCACCAGATCATTTTCAACCAGCTCCGTCAGCACGTCTCTTGATCCTACACGCATGACATCTGGAAGCTCTCCGGACGCGATGGCAAGTGAAACCTGTCTGTCGTAGTCCTCGCCATTTGCCTCAAAGGAATCTACTACCTCTACATTTAATTTTTCTTTCAAATATCTGGTATAGGCATTGTCCTCATAAGAATCTCCCTCCGGGAACTTGGGGTTGGCGATCGTGCTTCTTCCCATATTGCAGACCAGTGTTTCGTCATACGCTCCAAGGCCTCCGGTTTCAGCTGCAACCGGATCTTCCTGTTCGCTGTTCTGTCCTCCGCATGCAGATAATGACAGGGCCAGTGCGGCCGCAACAGACACGCTCAGTATTCTTCTTCCCATATATCTTTTACTCACGATATTTTCCTCCGTTTTCCTTTTTCTTATTAAACAATGGCCATTTCTTAATGTACTTTTATTATAGGCAAAATGTTCCTCCCGGTAAACGAAACAAAATACCGTTTTAGATAACATTTTTACAGAAAAAAACTGCCCTTTCAGGCAGTTTTCATCCTTTGTGTCTTTACCCTCCGATTCTTAATCTCCGGGCCTTGATCCTCCGGGCTTTAATGTCCCGAACATTATTCTTCTCTGATCTCAATCTTCGGAATCCTGAGCGTTACCGTTGTCCCCTCGTTTACTTTGCTCTCATACTGAAGACCGTACTTTTCTCCATAATACAGCTGGATCCTGTGATGAACATTCTGCACACCGTAGCCTTTTGATTCCATGGTGAGCAGGTTCTTTCTGGTCTCTTCCGTCATCCCGCACCCGTTGTCAGATACTGTAAACACCAATTCATCCTGTTCCTCTCTGCCGTGTATTTCCAGCTTTTTCCGGCCTTCGGTCACTTTGTGATCCAGTCCGTGGACCACCGCATTTTCCACCAGCGGCTGCAGCAGCAGATTCAGGATCTCAAACCCCAGGATGTTCTCGTCAATGTCCAGCACCGCTTCGAACTTTCCCGAGTGCAGCATCTGCTGGATCTTTACATAAGAGCTGGTATTATCCCATTCTCTCTGTACCGTAGTGACATTTTTCCCGCGGTTCAGCGTAGTACGGTAGAATGTGGACAAAAGCTGTGCCATCTCACTGATCTCCGTCTGATCTGCAAGGATTGCTTTCCAGTTGATCAGAGACAGACTGTTATAGAGAAAATGGGGGTTGATCTGTGCCTGCAGTGCTTTCATCTCATATTCCTGCTGTTTGATCCTGCTCTGATAGACTTCATTTATCATAGCGTTCAAACGATCCACCATGTTCTTAAAGCTTGAAAACAGGTGACCGATCTCATCCTGCGATTCGTTGACTACCTCCACGGACAGACGATCCAGCTCAATACGGTCGATGTTGGATACCAGGTCGCTTATGGGCCTGCTTACACTCCGCGTAAGGACCATGCTCAATACCGCGATCATGCCGCAGCATACAAGGACAACCAGCGCCACCAGAATCGTAATGCTTCTCGCAGATGCCGATATGATATCAATAGGACGGTACAACGACACTTCCCAGTCCACCGAACTCATCTGCCGGCTTTTCACCACATATTTATCCGTCTCTGTCTCATTTCCTTCATCTTCAGGCATCTCGTCCTCCGTCTGGCCGGACGCCCCGTTCATATCAAAGGAAAACACAGTGCTTCCATCATTCATATCAGTGACGCCAACTCCATAATCGCCGGTAAAAAGGGTGGTAAAGTTGGAAAATACTTTTTCATAATCCAGAGAGATATAAACAACATTCTGATATTCTTTATAATCCGAATAAACCTTACAGTACATGTCCAGAGAATTTGAATCCGGATCCGCGTACCAGTGTATATGATAATCCTGCAGTTCTTCCATATCCACCGCCATCTCATCCGCCGGCAGGAAATTCTCCCCGTGAGGATACAGCGTATCATTTGTACTGTAGATCGTTACCCTGGTCACAGCGGAATCCATACTTTCCATGTTTAATATGGCAGGGTCTATCACATCTCTGTATGCTATATACATTTCCACATTACTTGTATAGTTGTCATTGACCGCCTGCTGAAGTGTATTGTTCCATATGAGACTGTTCATATAGTTTGTATACAGATTGACATTTCCATTCAATACCGTAACATTCTGATTCAGTGTCTCGCTCAGCATCTCTTCTTCTCTCTGGATCAGCAGGTTTCTGCACTGAATATAACAGAAGATTCCCAGCACGATCACAGGCACCAGACTTACGAGAAGGTGGCTGAGCAGGACTTTATTTCGGAACTTCAGGTTTTTATACCATTTTTTCAGCCTTTGCATCATGTTTCCTTACCTTTCTCTGTATTTATCCGGCGTCACTCCATATTCGTTTCGAAAGGTCTTGCAGAAATAGGAAAGATTCGTGTATCCCACCGCCCGGCAGATATCATTTACCTTCATATTCGTTGTTTTCAGGAGTTCCTCCGCCTTGTCCATGCGCACTTTTTTGATATACTTGTTAAGGCCGATCCCTTTCTCCTGACTAAAAAGACTGCTGAGATAATGGGGCGTCAGAAACACTTTATCCGCCAGGATATCCAGGCTGAGCACATCCATATAATGATCATGGATATATTTTTCAACAATGGCCACCATATGTTTCGGCGAATCCTGCTGGGGAGCCAGTTTGTCCGCAGCCATGTCAAGCGTCTCCCGCAGACTTTCTTCAATCTGGGAAAAATGCTGATATTGATATAATTCTTCTACTTTTTCCGCCAGCTGATCCTGCTGCCCCGGAAGAGCCTGATACAATGCTCTTAACAGATTGGCGCAGATAAATCTGGTGTAAATATATGAATTGAATCCATTCTCCCTGCATTTTTCCAGTATGATCTCTGTATTTTTCCTGAGACTGAATACATCCCGGAATCTGATATCGTCTTCTATGGCATTTAAAAATGAACTGACGCTCTCCGAACTGAGGGCATCCTCTTTGTCATCAGACTCCGCCGGATATATGTATACATCCTTATGAAAGAAACGGTCCTCCAGGTATTTTTCCGTCTGCTGATAGACTTCCCCGATTCTCTCAGGTGAGGGGATCTCAGGACTTACCGCTACGAAACACAGGACACCGTACTTCTCCTTCAGCCGCGCATGTATCTGCTCCGCAGTCCGTCTGAAAAAAGTATTGTCCTGATCCGCCGCCCCCAGCATGAGCACGCCCTGGGCCGGATTCAGGTCGATCAGTTCGCATGGCGTGTCAACGAGATCTGACAGCGTTTCTTTCACTTCCTCGATACCTTCCGCCGCTTTTCCGAAGAAGTCCTCTTCAAATTCAAAAAGAAGCATCCGTTTATACTCGCCAAGAAAATGCAGCTCATCTTCTCTGTATTCATTTTTCAGCTTTTCATAAGGGATCTTGTTCAGCAGCCTTGTCAGCGCATAAATCCTGTGAAACTGCTGATTATGCTCATGTAAAGACTTTTTCTGATCCATCCTCTCTACGACCAGCCGGATCACCTTCTGGAATTCCGCCGGATTGACAGGCTTAAGGATGTAGTCCACCGCCTGGATGGACAGTGCCTGCTTCACATAAGCGAAATCATCATACCCGCTGAAAAAAATGATCTGCATCTCCGGGAATCTGTCCCTGACGATCTTCGACAGTTCCAGCCCGTCCAGAAAAGGCATCTTTACATCTGTCAGCAGAATATCCGCAGCGCTATCTTCCAGTTTCTCCAGCGCTTCCATACCGTTTTCGGCCTCCACGTAAGTGAACTCAAATCCCATCTTGTCCAGAAGATAGCGGATCCCGAAGCGCTCATCATCTTCATCGTCAACGATCATCATCCGATACATACTCATTCCCCCAGATATTCCGATACAGCAGCAAACCTGCCGCCTGCATTAAGCATACGCCAGGTTTCCATCTGCTTCAACTACTTTTTCTTATAGTAAATCCTTGCTTCATATGGCTGATACAGATCATTTTCTCCATCTGTCTTGTAATTTCCATAGAGCAGTTCCATGCCTTTCCGCTCTCCGTCAGCTTTGAACTTTGCTTTTTCGCCATAGAAATTGCAGATCACGCACAGTTTCTCGTTATCATTCTCCCTTGTGTATGCAAAGAAATCCTCATCTTCAGGCGCAAGCAGTTCAAAATGACCATCAACAAAGACCGGATATTCCTTTCTCAGTCTGACCAGAGTCTTATAACATGTGAAAACAGAATCCGGATCTCTCCGCTCCTCTTCCGCATTGATCTCCGTGTAATTAGGATTCACCTTGATCCATGGCGTTCCAGAGGTAAATCCTGCGTTGGCGGAAGCATCCCACTGCATGGGCGTCCGGGCATTGTCACGCCCTTTGGCATAGATGGAAGCCATGATCTCAGACTCCGGATATCCCTGCGCTTTCCGCTCTTTATACATATTCAGGATTTCAATGTCTCTGTACTCATCAATCGAGTATCTGACATTGGTCATGCCAAGTTCTTCCCCCTGATAGATATACGGCGTTCCCTGCATCCCGTGGAGCAGGACTGCCAGCATCTTGGCTGACTCTATCCGGTACTTCCTGTCGTTGCCCCACCGTGACACGATACGGGGCAGATCGTGATTATCCCAGAAAAGACTGTTCCATCCGCATCCTTCCAGTCCCTTCTGCCAGCGTTCCATCACTCTCTTCAGTTTCACGAACGGCAGCGGCGCCAGATCCCACTTTTCTTTTCCTTCCTGCTGGTCCAGACAGATGTGTTCAAACTGGAACACCATGGAGAACTCGCTGCCGTCCGGATTGCTGTACAGCTTTGCATTCTCTGTATTGGCTCCCCATGCCTCTCCTACAGTGATCAGATCTCCCTTCTGAAAAACGTTTCTGCTCATCTCCCGGATAAACTCATGAAGCCGCGGCCCGTTGGCCGTGATCTTCCGGTCCGGTTCCTTGGCGATCTGATCAATGACATCCAGCCGGAAGCCTCCCACGCCCTTTTTGATCCACCAGTTGATCATATTGTATATTTCCTGGCGTACTGCAGGATTGTCCCAGTTGAGATCCGGCTGTTTCACAGAGAACTGATGAAAATAGTACTGCTTTACTTCCGGAACCCACTCCCAGGCCGAGCCGCCGAAGGATGCTCTCATATCATTGGGCGGGGTTCCCTCTTCTCCGTCTCTCCATACGTAATAATCATGGTACGGATTCTCCCGGCTCTTCTTCGCCTCCTGGAACCAGCGGTGTTCATCCGATGTGTGGTTCAGCACCAGATCCATGATAATCCTGATATGATGCTTTCCCGACTCCCGGATCAGCTCCTCCATATCCGCCATAGTGCCAAACATGGGATCGATATCCTGATAGTCGGATATATCATACCCGTTGTCATCCTGCGGAGATCTGTATACCGGGGACAGCCATACTGCATCGATCCCCAGATCTTCCAGATAATCCAGTCTCCGCACGATGCCGGGCAGGTCCCCGATCCCGTCACCGTTGCTGTCCTGAAAGCTCTTCGGATATATCTGATATATTACTGCTTTCTTCCACCATTTCATGTTCTGCTCTGACATAAGCTTCCTCCTGATCATGTTTCTGAATCATGTTTCTGATATTAATTGTAAGGGCTAAAGGAAAGTAAAGATAGCAAAAAAATTTACAATTCACGCAACATTTTCCCGGTATGTTATAGTGCATGCCATATTCATTAAAGAACGTAACATTCATTCACCTTGTTGTTTTCCCTCTTCAATGGTAAAATGAGCAAAGATAATTCTTTCCGACAGATGGATATGAAAAGGAGCGTGATAAACATGGCTGATATTATCAAAAAACTTCCCATCGGGATAGATAGCTTTGAAAAAATCCGCGCTGAGGACTTTTACTATATCGACAAAACGGGGCTGATCCATGACCTGCTTAATAACTGGGGTGAAGTCAATCTGTTCACCCGACCCAGAAGATTCGGGAAAACCTTGAACATGAATATGCTGAAAGCCTTTTTCGAGATTGGCTGCGATAAAACGCTTTTTGACGGACTGAAAATCATGCAGGATACAGAACTGTGTGAGTCCTATATGGGGAAATATCCGGTAATTTCTGTCAGCCTGAAAGGGGTAAACGGAAATGACTTTGAGACCGCGCGCAGCATGATGTGCTCAGTCATCGGAAAAGAAGCCCTCCGTTTTCAGTTTCTTGCAGAAAGCGAACGGCTGACTGCAGTAGAGAAAGCGCTTTACTCTCAGCTTATCGCAATCGATGACAATTCCGTTTTCAAAATATCAGACGCTGCCCTGATGGGAAGTCTGTATACGCTTTCCGCCCTTCTCAAAAAGCATTATGATAAAGATGTGATCATGCTGATCGATGAGTACGACGTACCGCTGGCAAAGGCAAATGAAAACGGCTACTACGATCAGATGATCATGCTGATCCGGAATATGTTCGAACAGGCGCTGAAGACGAACGATAATCTGAAGTTTGCCGTCCTCACCGGCTGTCTGCGTGTAGCAAAGGAAAGTATATTTACCGGGCTGAACAATATGAAGGTTCTCTCTGTCACAGATGTTCGGTTTGATGAATATTTCGGTTTTACGGACAGTGAAGTCCGCACGCTGCTGGAATACTACTGTCTGTCTGACCATTATGACACGATCCGGGAATGGTACGATGGTTACCGCTTCGGGAAAGTGGATGTATACTGTCCCTGGGACGTCCTCTGCTACTGCGACGCGCTTCGTTCCGACCCAGGTGCACATCCGGAAGCATACTGGTCCAACACCAGCGGGAATGAATCGATCCGGCATTTTCTCGAGCAGGCCGGACCTGTGACAAAGCATGAAATAGAAGAACTGATTGCCGGCGGCACTGTAAAAAAGGTGCTGCGGCAGAATCTGACATATAAGGATATGTATGACTCTGTAGATAATATCTGGAGCCTGCTCTTCACTACCGGGTATCTGACACAGCGGGGAGTTACCGGTGATCGTGAGCACCTGCTTGCCATCCCTAACAAGGAGATCCGCAATATCTTTACCGAGCAGATCTTCGAATGGTTTCAGGATACCGCCAGAAAGAACAGGACTGCCCTGGATATCTTCTGCAATGCTTTTAAGAAGGGCGATGCGGAAACTGCACAGAAGAAGTTCAACGAATATCTGAAACGCATGATCAGTATCCGCGATACAGCTGTGCGGAAAGATCTGAAAGAAAATTATTATCATGGTCTGCTTCTTGGTCTGCTCAGTTATAAAGACTCCTGGTATATAACGTCAAACAGAGAATCCGGCGACGGTTACTGTGATATTCTCGTAGAAACAGATGATGAGACTGGATTCGTGATCGAGATCAAATATGCGGATGACGGAGATCTGGACGCCGCATGCCAAAAGGCATTAGAGCAGATCGATGAAAAGAGATATACAGAGCAGCTCCATGAAGACGGCATGGAAAAGATCCTGAAATACGGTATAGCATGTTACAGGAAAAGATGCCGTATCGTTATGAGTGAGGAAATGGCTGTTTAGTTCAATAGCGTTTCCCATTAAAATGTGTCCGGAAGCGGAGCGGATGATTGGCGACACGTATTCTGGGAAAAGGAGACAGCGCAAACTGGCGCGGCTTAGAGCTCTTACCATTTGTAAGACTTCCGGGCCGCGCCTCTTGCTTCCGGGCTGTTTATCCGCTGACTTCCGTCCTGAACAGACTAGAAAACAGAGCTGATTTCGAAAACCTTTCTGCGGGGAGGGAGGATACGTTTTCAAAATCTCTTGATCTTCCTTGTCGTCGTCTTCTCGAACTCTGTTTCTCTGACAATCAGACTGTATATCTTTTTCTGAGGTGCTGCAGTCTTGTTGTATTCATCAATGACCTCCTGCAGCTTCGCGCGTACATCTTTGATATGTTTCTTCTTCACATAATCCTGATCCGGATAGATCTCCGCCTCGATCACGCCGTCATGGTCACGGACAAGCACCTCGCCTACCAGGCGGTTTGTGCTCAGTGCATTCTCCAGTTCCTCCGGAGATACATTCTCCCCGTTCTTTGTGATGATCAGGTTTTTCTTTCTTCCTGTCAGATAGACAAATCCATCCTCATCCACGTATCCCAGGTCTCCGGTCTTGAGCCATCCGTCCTCCAGAGTCTCAGCCGTCTCTTCCGGCATCTTATAATAGCCCTGCATAACACTGCTGCCCTTTACCCACAGCTCTCCGTCCACTGTCTTTGCCTCGCAGTTCGGGAGGAGCTGTCCGACGGAATCTGAGCGGATATTCCAGCTCTGGTTAACACTGATAACGGGAGCGCACTCTGTCATGCCGTATCCCTGCTGGATCACGATATCATATTTTTTAAACAGATCCACATATCTGGGATCAAGGTAAGCGCCGCCGCTGCAGATTGTGTGGAACTGCTTTCCGAACACCTGGCTCTTGACGATCTTGGCCGGAAGGAGAGACGCCTCTTCCAGTTTCTTCGCCATGGTCTCGATCATCAGCGGTACCATAAGGATCATCTCAGGCTTGAAGAGCTTGATGTTCTTTGCCACACGCATGAGGGAATCATTGATGCAGATCACCGCTCCCAGCGACACGCCTTTCAGGATATCCATACTGAGGCAGTATGCGTGATGGATAGGCAGAACTGTCATGATCACAGTCCGCTCCGGGATCTTCATATCAAGGCATGTAGCGTTCTCTGCCACATTTCTGTGTGTCAGCATAACACCCTTGCTCTTTCCGGTTGTTCCGGATGTGAACATAATGGTACACAGCTGATCCGGTTCCGGTATATAGTCGAAACTTCCCTTATGTTCCTCCAGCAGCTTCCAGAAGGAATATGCATGATCATCATGGGCTTCCTGCTGCATGGAGATCATTATCTTCAGCTGAGGACAGCGTTCCTTTACGATAGCCGCTACATCCTTTCTCACCTCATCATAGACAAAAACCGTTGAATCAGACCGGTAGATCAGATCACACACGTCCTCTGCCGGAAGGTTTACATCCAACGGAACAATAACGCTGCCGCTGTCCACAGTGCCGAAGTACGTCACCAGCCATGCATAGGATGTCATCCCGATCACAGCGATATGATTTCCCTGCTCTCCCAGGTCTTTCAGAACATTTGAAAAGCTTTCACTGTCTTCTCTTAACTGTGTATAAGATTTTGATTCGATTTCATTTTTCCCGATCTTATAACGGATGGCGTCCTCCGGTCCGTATTTCTTCTCTGTGTTGACCAGGATCTCACGAACAGTACTGCAAAGCATATTTATTTTCCAATCCTTTCCCCGCATCTGTGCGGACATAAAGAGGCAGACCGCCCTGGCCGCTGTCCGCCGTACAGACGGCGTCGTCCCAGCGGCCTCACCGGCCTGCCTCAGATTTGACATTTATGACTCTGAAGTCAGTTTCTCAAGATAATCAACCGCTTCCTGGACCGTACGGATGTTGGCAGCCTCTGTCTGCTCAACTTCCACATCGAACTCATCCTCGATCTCTCCCAGCATGCTCATGAAGTCAAAAGATGTGAATCCAAGATCTTCCATAAATCGTGACTCCGGTTTTACGTTTTCCGGCTCTACTTCCACATAATTGCAGATGATATCAACTAATTTCTCAAACATATCCTTTCTCCTTCTTCCTTAATTTTACTTATTTAAACCAGCTTTATGATCTCACCGATGGTCAGATCCGGGTTCTCCGCGCCCTTGAACATGATCTTGCACAGATAGTAGTACAGGTACTCAAGCTCTTCTCTTGAGTATGCCTTTACCTGATGCTCGAAGTTGAAGTCCAGTCCGTTGTCCTCGGGGCGGTGCATAACTGTCAGGTACACACCCTGGGGACAGGTTCCGTTGGGATACCATTTTGTCTTATACCGGATATCTCCCAGCTGAGTCAGTCCGTTCTCCTGCAGGGTCATAGGCTGATAGGTCAGAGAGATGGGCTCATAGGTAAGCCCCGGTGCCGGCTGAGGATACATTTTGGAACGATATGCGAAATACGCTGTCGGATCGTAGTTTGCATGGCGGAACATCTCGTTCTGCTTGTCGCGGATTGCGAACACGCCGTCCACAAACTTCATATCCTCGGAGAAGATCGTCCGCAGCGGGAAGGAGTGAATCCTTGTACCGCCGGATTTCTTTTCCTTCAGAGTGGCACGTCTAGCGATAGCGTTATTGATAGACACATCTTCAAAGCCGTTCATCTTCTGATAATAAGTACGCAGTCCCATGAGAAGGAGGCATGCAAGGGATACATGATATTTCTCACAGAAATCCATCAGGCGCTTTGTTGGTTCAGCTTCCAGATGGAAGATATCCAGAGCGGACTTCGTATCATCTGACGCATTGAACGCGGTGCGCAGTTCCGGGTTATTGAACATTTTTCTTGCAGCTTCCAGTCTGTCTCTTCCGTGAAGGCCGCTGTAGATTGGCTCGCCTTTCTCAATTTCTTTCTGGAAGTACTCGATATCTCTCTGCTGAGCTTTGCTTCCGGCCTCGTATGCCAGATCCTTCTGGATCTGCTCGATGTAGGACGCCATTTCCTTCGGATAAGGAACGCCCTCGTACTTCTCATTACAGTACAGCTCAATGATGTCCTTCAGGAAGCAGATCAGAGACTGTGCGTCTACGATCATGTGCTGAGCAAGGAAGTATACTCCGTTGAAGCCATCCGGCATCTTGATCATGACGATCCGTGTCAGCGGAGAGTCCTCCAGCTTGAAGGGAACGGTTGTCCACTTCTGCATTTCCGCCTCGGCCTCTTCCATGGTGCCGCCGGTAAAATCAACGAACTCAATCTCTTTCTCTTCTGGATCCATTACATACTGATAATAATTTCCTTCTTTATCCTTTGCGAAGCGGACGCGCATTGCCTCGCTCCGTGCATATGCTTTATTGATGGACTTTGCCAGCAGATCCCAGTCGAGCTCTACCTCGATGGTCAGGCTGGTTCCGATGTTCAGCACCGCCAGCGTGGGGCAGAACGGCGCATAGAACAGGTGATATTTCTGTGCAACAGTCAGCGGATACACTTTGTGTCCTTTTCTTGTCTTCATCATTTCATGATACCTCCGATAAATGAATCCAGGGCCTTTTCATATGTTTCAGGATCTTTATAATAGCTTTCGCCGTGCCCTGCCCCCTTAAAGATCAGCTTTGTCTTCGGTGCGGCACAGTTCTTATATATCTCCTCGCACATCCAGCAGGGAACGAAGATATCCTTTTCCCCATGTATAAAGAGGAACGGCACTTTTGCCTTTCTCACTTCCCGGGCTGCATTGCAGTCATCCAGTCCGTATCCTGCGTTTTTCCTGTTCACTCTGTCCGCGATCTGGATCATGGGGAACGCCGGCAGATGGTACATGCTGTGGAGCACGTGAGTAAACACGTCTTTTGCCGATGTAAATGCACAGTCAGATACAATGCCTTTGACCTGAGGCGGGAGTTCCATCCCGCCGATCATGCACACGGTAGCGCCTCCCATGGAGTTACCGTGAAGCATGATCTGAGCGTCCTCTCCGATCTCTGAGATCATCCAGCGGATCCAATCCATGCCGTCCAGTCTGTCCATAGTTCCGAACCCGATATAGGTTCCTTCGCTCTGGCCGTGAGCTCTCTCATCGATCAGGAGCACCCGGAAACCGTGATCCAGATAATACTTGGACAAACAGCCGTAATCATTCATCCCCTGGCTGGTATAGCCGTGGAAACAGATCACCGCCTTATTGCCGCCTTCACCTTTGAAATATGTACCGTGAAGTCTGAGGCCGTCCTTTGAAGTGATCCACACGTCCTCATGGGGCTGCTCCTCCAGCCACTCCCGGCGTTCCTTCATCATGGGAATGTAATGCTCCCAGTCCACGCCGGACATTTTCATAGTACGCTCTGTCTTCGCGTTATATCGTTTCATGGTCCTTCTGTAGAAATACGCGGTACCGCCGGCTTCCGCCGCTGCCACAAGGCCGAGGATCGCTGCCGCGCCCTTCCATATCTTGCTCATGTTCTGCATCTCCATTTCTGCTTATAGCCTGTGAGACTGTTGTTTATTTTGTTTTGTATTTCTTATTTTGCTTTCTTTTTACTTGCAATAAGTTCTTTCAGCTTCAGCGCTTTATCTATATTTCCTTCTACTTTCAGCTTTCCAAGGGTAACGGCAAGGATGGGATCCATCTTTCCGTCTGCAATCTTGAACAGTGTCTCCGCAGAGCAGGTAAACATTGCATCCCTGTCAAAATATTCATAAGGCTCAATGGACAGCTGTCCGTCTTTTACCTCTGCATAAAAGATACCTTCTGCTTCTCCTGTTACATTGAACTGATACGCCAGATGTTCGTGGATGTCGCTTACATCCGCTCCCACCAGCATGCCCTTTACTCTGGAAAACATGTCTGCGTATGTCATATTATCCTCCTTTTCGACCAATGGTCATATGCTTTCTGTTGTTAGATTATCATTTTTTCGACCGATGGTCAACCGTCGTTACCGTCAAATTCTTTTACTTATTTTTATGATTTTTTGTTAGTTTTTCTCGATGGCATCCCGCAGGAGGATGTGCTATACTTTGAAATGAATTTCCACAAAAGATAACGGTAACACAGCTCCAGCCACGGCATTCCACTGTCCGGCCCGGCACAGGTTCTGTTATCAGATATTTCCTATTTATATAGAAAGGCGATGCATATGGCAAACCAGGTAAAATATGACCGTATTCTGGATGCGCTCCAGGAACTGCTGGAAAGTCAGAAGATCCAGTCCATTTCTGTCAGCGAGATCGCACATACAGCGGGAATCGGGAAGGGCAGCATCTATTACTATTTCCCATCGAAGGATGCTATTCTTGAAGCACTGGTAGAACGTAATTATGAAAAGCCGCTCCGGACAGCGAAATCTCTGGCGTCTCATACCGAGATTTCTCCTTTTACAAGGATGGCAATGATTTTCGAAGCCTGCCGGAGTTCATCAAATGAATTTGTCAAATCAGAAGATAATTCAGGAACCGGAGCACAGGAGAAAGCCCTGCTGCACCAGAAGTATGTAAATCACATTATCACAGAACTCAAGCCGGTCCTGGCAGAGATCATACGCCAGGGTGTTGACGCAGGACAGATTCATTTCAACGATCCCGAATCCCTGGCAGAGATCGTGTTGATCGTTCTGACTATAAAAATGGATAACACTCTCGTCCCCTCTACCAAAGAAGAGATAGAAAATACCATCAGTGCACTGATCTCTCTTCTGGAAAAAGGAACAGAGAATCCCCCCGGATCCCTGAATTTTCTGAAGAGCTGAGCTATTGTTTCTGTTCGTGCGTTCTCAGTGTCCGCCATAACGGACACCGAAATCCATCTGAACAGTAACGAACAATTACGATTTTAGTAGAAGTTTGTCCGGATTCTATTGACAGAGCAAAAATTTTATGCTAATTTTCTGGTATCACATAGCGAATAATTTTTTATTCGCTATGTTTTTGATATTTTACTTAGCACTCATTCTCCCAGAGTGCTGATAACGCATTTCATATGCTGGCTGATTCAAAGGAGGCGAAAGATCATGCTGGTAAGACCTGTTTACAACATCCTTCTTTTACCGGATGTATCTTATTACTTTAAAAAAGAATTTTTTACCGGGTTCGGTGAAGAGGAACTCACTCCCGGTTCTGATATTCTCTTTATCTTCCTCAAAAATGAAAATGAACAGGAAGAATATACAGAAGAAGATTTCTATCCGATCGGACTTTCCGCGCGGGTGGATGCGGTCAGTGAAGAGGATACCATTTCCGTACGCACACTGGAGCGTGTGGAGGTCACTGATCTGGAGCCCGTGAACGGAGTCCTTGCGGCGGCTGCTTCCATCCGGCCCGAAGTGACTGACCTGACCGACGAAGAGGCCGGGCAGAAGTTTGGCCAGATCCGTGGATCTCTGCTGCGCTTTGTTCAGGGATACCAGTGGGGACTCTGGGCGCGCAGCTTTATCCTCCAGCGGAAAAATATGTACGATCTTGCATGCTCCCTGTCGGACTACCTGAATCTGAACGCAGAGGAAAAATATCACATCCTTTCCGTAGATTCCAGACGGGAACGGTACGACAGGATCATAAACGCGATCACTGAATTTATGGAAATCGCAAAAGTCTCCGAAGAGGCACAGAGTGCTCAGAAAGACGATCAGGAGCAGCTCTACCGGGAAGCCGCCATTAAGAAACAGATTGATTATCTGCAGCGGGAACTGGACGAGATGCATCCGGAAAATGTCTCTGATGTCAGAAAATTTGAGAAGAAGATTGAAGAATCCGGCATGAATGCGGAAGCGCGCAGAGAGGCGGATAAAGTCCTCAACCGGATGAAGCAGGAAGGAAAGGACAGTCACGAGTACGGTCTCCTCTACGATTATCTGGACTTTGTCACCAGTCTCTCCTGGAAAGCCCCGGAGGTAAAGCCCATTGATCTGGACAAAGCCGAGGAGATCCTGGATGAAGATCACTATGGGCTGAAGAAGGTAAAGGAACGTATCATCCAGCAGCTTGCCGTCATGGCTCTTAATAAGAAACAATACGGTTCCATTCTTCTCTTTGTAGGCGCTCCCGGAACCGGAAAGACCAGTATCGGTCAAAGTATCGCCCGTGCCCTCGGCCGGGAATATGTCCGGATCAGTCTGGGCGGAATCCGGGACGAAGCAGAGATCCGCGGACACAGACGTACTTACATCGGCGCCATGCCGGGCAGGATCATGGAAGGCATGAAGCGAAGCGGCGTCTCCAATCCTGTCATGGTTCTGGACGAGGTGGACAAGCTGGCGAAAGACTACGGCGGGGATCCGGCCAGCGCGCTGCTGGAGGTACTGGATCCTGAGCAGAACAATACATTTACGGATCATTATATGAATGTGCCCTACGATCTGTCCAATGTCTTGTTCGTCTGTACTGCCAACACGACCGACACGATCCCGGAACCGCTGCTGAACCGTATGGAAGTAATCTCCTTCCCGGGATATACGGCAGTGGAAAAATATCAGATCGCCAAACGACATCTGCTTCCGAAAGCAGAGGCAGCTATGGGCATTGATCCGAAGATGCTGAAACTGACCGACGGAGCACTCCGCCGGATGATCGACGAATATACGATGGAAGCGGGCGTCCGCGACTTGAAGAAACATATTGACACGCTGTGCAGATCTGCGGCTGTGAAGCTGGTCCGGAACGAAGGGGAGTCTCTGACGGTTACAAAGAGTAATCTGACTGATTACCTGGGAAATAAGCGTCTCCACCATGAGCGGAAGCTGAGCGCGAAGATCCCCGGCGTGGTGACCGGCCTCGCCTGGACACGTGCCGGAGGAGAAATCCTCTTTATCGAGAGCAAATTGACTGAAGGGAAGGGGGAACTCCTTATCACCGGTCAGCTGGGGGATGTGATGAAGGAATCTGTGCAGATCGCCATCACCCTTGTAAAATCCCTCTACCCGAAGGAGAGCAAGGTCTTCGAGGATCACGATCTGCATATTCATGTGCCTGAAGGCTCTGTCCCGAAGGACGGTCCTTCCGCCGGCATCACCCTGACTACAGCGCTGGCATCCCTTATCACAGGAAAGGCTGTAGACACCTGTTATGCCATGACCGGAGAAGTCTCCCTGCGCGGCGGCGTCATGCCCATCGGCGGACTGCCGGAGAAACTGATGGCAGCACAGAGGGCTGGTATTACGAAGGTATTTATCCCTGCAGATAATGTAGACGATCTGGAGGATGTGGCCGAAGAAGTAAAGGAAAAGCTGGATATCATTCCGGTGAAGAAGGTTACTGATGTGCTGGGGCGAGTGCTGAATCACTAACTTCGCGGCTTAAACATCCGGAAACAAGAGGCGCGGCCTGGAGGTCTTACAAATGGTAAGTTTTCCAAGCCGCGCCGATTTGTGTTTCGGTCTGTTCCCGGTATCCAGCTGTCAAGGCGGTGTGTTGTCCCGAAGGCCCGTAGCAGAGCGTGGCCGCCGGGATAACACACCGCCTTGACAGCGGCCTTCCGGAAACAAATGAACTATACAGTCATATCTTCTCCCAGATAAAAAACCCTGTAGAACATCTCCAGAGATTCAAACAGTTCTCTCTTCGTCTTCTGAAGCTCCTTAATCTTCAATACACTTCCAATCTCATCAAAGAAGAAATCATTCTCCTCATGATCCACCTTCAGCTCCAGATTACCGTTCTCATCATAAACAACCATCAGGATACCGCCCACATCCTCTGTATACAATACACACATAATCTGCAGCTCCTGCTTCACACTCTCCGGTAAAGACTCAAACTCCGGATTCAGATAATATCTCTTCTCATATGCATTCGATGCACACAATACCATTTCTTCGTCCATATTTTAACACAATTTTCCTTTCTGTCAGAATTTGCTTCAAAAAAGTACCTGTCCCCTTTTTCTGTCGTTTTCCGAATATTCTGAAAACTATACGTATCCATACACGCCCCTCACAGAGACCTCGCCCGCGAACACTTCTTCCTCCGTGCCGTCTTCTCTTCTTACGATCAGTTCGCCGGTGCGGTTGATTCCCAGTGCGTGTGCCTGATACTGTTCTTTTGCTCCCAGGATGAGTACATCTCTGTCCCGGTTGACCAGCATCCTGTTATACATGTCCATCAGTCCGGACAGGTCTTCTGTCTCCAGAAATATTTCGTAATACATCTCCAGGCGCTTCATCACAGCCGCGATCAGGGGAGCGCGCTTTACATCGTGTCCGGTCTCCATCTTCAGAGATGTGGCTGTCTGACGGATATCTTCCGGAAAACCGGTCTGGTTGACATTGATCCCCACCCCTACGGTGACGTGGTTGATATAGTCGATCTGGGCGCTCATCTCTGTCAGGATCCCTACCAGTTTCTTCCCGTTGATGATAATGTCATTGGGCCATTTGATCTGTACTTCTACATCTTCACAGTCCATGATGCCCTCCGCCACACTCAGTGCCATGACGAGCGTGAGCATGGGCGCCCGGTCCGGTGCGATATCCGGGCGAAGCAGGATGGACATGTAGATACTGGATCCGGCAGGAGATTCCCAGGCACGTCCCCGTCTGCCGCGTCCGGCAGTCTGCCGGTCCGCCACGGCAAGGGTACCGTGAGGCGCCCCTTCATCGCCCAGCTGCCGGATCCTCAGATTGGTGGAATCGGTCTCCGGATAGTAAACGATATTCTGCCCGGCCCACCGGGTCTGCATCCTGCTCTCCAGCTCTTCCCGGGTCATGACATCCGGCTCTGTTACGATATGGTAGCCCCGGTTCCGCACAGCCTCTACCTGATATCCTTCCTCCTGGAGCTGACGGATCACCTTCCATACAGCGGTCCGGGAGACACCGAACTTCTCACATATCTGCTGTCCTGAGACATAGCTGTCTGCCTCGCGCAGCATCTTCAGTATTTCTGCTTTCATTATGATTTTCACCTGTCCGCTATTATGCATATTTCAGCCTGTTTTCCGATGTTCTATTATACACCATTCTGATCCTGAGAAACACCCCTAAAAAATGATAAGGCTGCGGTTCATCATCAAGTGAGCCGCAGCCTTATCACCTATTACAGCCAGATTGGGTTGCTCCATGCTGTTTTTCCATTTTTATCCGTGCACTTTACCCGGACATATGTCTCATGCCCTTTTAGTTCGTATTCCCCATGCCGGATGGTCTCATCGTATGAACTGCACATTCTGGTAATACCGTCGTTGATGTCATTTCCTGCCACAAAGTCTATCCGGTATACCGGGCTGCAGTCTACATAGGCCACTCCATCCCGGATCCCCCAGTCGTAGATCTCAGGACCTGCTGAAGAATAATAATTTCCTGCCAGCATATTTCTGACAATATCTTCATGAGTCAGTTTCTCTGACTTCACAACGATAAATCCGCCGCATGCATCGTCAAAAAGTCCTTCATTGTGATTATCGTCAGAGGCAAAGGCAAGTATCTTCTTTCCTTCCCGGAGCATCACATCCCAGTATGTCTCATCATATCCGGTATTGCTCTCATTTACCGTGTTGTAATTGAAGATTTCCAGTGCCCATATTCCTTCTGTATGAATGAACTCTGACTCCCTCACCCGCGACCAGATCGGATGGTTATAGGTTGCAATAAGCCCTCTCTGCGTCATCTCATCAGCAAGTTTCTGTGCTGCGTCCGCACCATCCCACTCTCCGTAGTATTTCGCCACCTGGTGGATGTCCTTATGCCTGTACAGAGGCAGTTCTGCATTGCGCTGCATTTCTTCTGTTCCAAGGATGCCATGGATATGATGTACCTTCTTCCTCCGTCCGGATCCATCTCCTTCATAGAGAACAGCAGATGCCTCCAGTCCGGGCAGAATAATAAAGTCCTCGCTGTCAAATTCATTTCTGTAATCAGTATATAAGTCATGTTCCGAAAAGCAGAGGAAATGATATCCATGCTCCCGGAACAGCTTCACTGACTCTGCCGGAGTCAGCATCCCGTCTGAATTGACGGTATGACTGTGCAGATTTCCCTTATACCAGTTTCCTTTTTCAGAAAAACCTTTGATCGTTACATCTTTCATAATACGCCTCCTGATCTGTAATCTGATAGAAAAGAATACCGGAGCCGATCGGTCACAATCTCTTTATCCCTTTCGTCTCCGGCACCATACACTTGAGCACCTTTCCGTTCTTGGTGCGGCAGTGTCCTAAAGTCTTACGCAGTTATGATCTGCGACGCCTACATTCACTTTATCTCCCACATTATACATGGACATGCTTCGGAAAAGTACGTCTGCGTAAATTTCCACGTCATTCACATTGATACTGTAGCGGAGTACGTTTCCTCGCGGTACGGAATCTGTGATGGTTCCCTGCATACAGTAGTCCTCTGTGGTGATCTCATCTCTGGAAAGCAGGAAGGTCTCCGGACGGATCGCAATCTGACCGTTCTTCCATTCCTTTCCGGTCAAACGCTTCATCGCACGGGAATCCAGGATATTGTAATTGCCGATAAATCCTGCTGCAAACGACGTCACCGGCTTTGTATATACTTCAACCGGAGTTCCTGACTGCTCGATCACTCCGTCGTGGAAGAGATGGATCACATCTGACATGACCATTGCCTCGTCCTGATCATGGGTTACAAACACAGATGTAAGCCCCAGTTCTTTATGAATCCTGCGGATACTGGTCTGAAGAGATTTTCTCAGCTTCGCATCAATTGCACTGAGAGGCTCATCCAGAAGGAGCACCTTCGGCTGCATAACGATTCCTCGTGCGAGCGCGACTCTCTGCTGCTGTCCGCCGGACAGATTACCCGGATATTCCTTTTCTTTGCCTTTCAGCTCTACCATATCAATGGCATCTCTGACTCGTCTGCTTATCTCGTCAGAGGAAAGTTTCTGAAGCTTGAGTCCGAATGAAAGATTTTCCTCCACATTCATGTTCGGGAAAAGGCTGTACTGCTGGAACACCATTCCGATATTACGATCTTTCGGATCCTTGTCAGTAATGTCTTCGCCATCCAGCAGGATCTGTCCGCCGGAGATCTGCTCCAGTCCTGCAAGGCACCGCAGAAGCGTACTTTTTCCACATCCGGATGGTCCCAGAAGTGTAACGAAGTCTCCCTTCTTGATCTCAAGGTTAATTCCCTTTAATACATGATTGTCGCCATAATATTTATCAATATTTTTAAACTCTATATAAGCCATTTTTATCTATCCTTTCTGTCTTTTCCTTTTGACTGCAGGAAAAACGCACACGCCGATATGATCAGAGTTACAACGAACAGTACGACGATCACGGCACAGGTTCTCTGTCCGGATTTCTTCATTATATCATACAGATACATCTGCGCTGTCATGAACTGCCCGCCAGCCAGTGTATTAATGATTACAAAGTCTCCAAATACGATTGCCATGGCAAGCATGACCGAGATCGTAACTCCGCCCATGATATTCGGAATCACCACACGGAAAAACGCATAAAACTTGCTTGCTCCAAGCATCTGCGCCGCTTCGATCAGCCTTGGCGCGCCTACTCCGTTTAAGTTGTTCCTGATTCCCTGATAGACATAGGGCAGGATAACAACCATATATGTAGCCACCAGCATGAACATCCTGTCTCCGAAGGGTTCCGGCGCACTGCTGTACAGCGACAGGACACAGATCGGAAGGATAACGCCCTGGATCGCATACGGAATGGTACACAGGATCTGGATCATTTTATCCCATTCCGGATGATATACAACTACCACATACATTGCCAGAAGGACGAAGACGGTACAAAGAATGATCGGGATAATGGAGATCACCACTGTTCGCCCGACTGCTTTCCAGAAAAGAGGATCTGTAAACAGTTCCGTGTACGCCGCGAGAGTAAATCCGGTCGGCGCAATATCTATCCACTCCTGAAACAGTGAGTAAATAAATGTCATAATAAGCGGCAGGAGAAGATATGCTATGATCACGATGATCGCAATCTTCGCACCTACATGACTTTTCTTTTTCTCTGTCCTCATCAGCGTCTTCCTCCCTTCTTCGGTGTCATCTTATTCTGGATCATGATTGCCAGTACCATAAATACCATCATGACAACCGCGATCGCACTTCCGAACTCCGGTCTCTGAATGATATCTCCCACGAACTGCTCAGACAGACGGATCGGAAGAAGAGATACATTGTTCATAAGCAGAGCATATGCGGATGCGTATGCTGCCAGCGCATTTGCAAACAATACAGAGAAAGTTCCCAGAATACTTGGTGTCAGTACAGGGATACCCACCTTTCTCCAGAATGTCATCTGACTTCCCCCAAGAAGCGCAACCGCCTCTTTCCATTCTTTTCTGATCGAGTCAAACGCAGGGATCAGAAGCAGCGTTGCCAGTGGGATCTGGAAATATACATAGATCAGAAGCAGACCCCATACAGAGTACAGCGGGAACTCCGCCAGGAACTTGATGCCGTAGTTTGCGCCGATCATTGTCATGACGCCGATATTTCCAAGCATGATGATATAGGCAAATGCCAGCGGAACTCCCGAGAAATTGGATACCATGTTCAGGATACTCATAAACACTGTCTTGAGTTTCCCCCGCTCCTCATGTACCGCCTTAGCTCCGATAAAAGCTACTATAAGGCCGATCACCGAAGAAAGGACCGAGATCAGCAGACTGTTGATGATTGCCTGCTGGTACAGCTTTCCGGTGAAAATATTGATATAATTATCCAAAGTAAATCCGGCTTCTCCCCCTTCCGGGAAAAAGCTTCTGACAACCGTGTACACGACCGGTATGATCTCGAAGAGAATACAGAGCAGCAAAAACGGTGCCAGTGCCAGTAAATATGATTTTCTTTTTGTTTTCATCTTAACCTCACCTGTCTGAGCGGATATGGGAAGAGCGTCTTCCCATATCCGCCATGATACCATGTCCAGCTCACAGCATTGCTGTTCGCTGTACGTTGCCCGGCAAATGCCTGCCCGTGCGAGCACGGCAGCCGCTTGACCGGGCTTATCGTGCATAAATCGGGCCGCTGTCTTTTACAAAGCAGCAGCCCGGTTATCTTTCAGTTCATCTCTATTGTGCGTAAGCTACGACTTCTTCCTGCCATAATGTTCCGATCGTTTTCGCAGTCTCATCCCACGCTTCCTGATCTTCTACCATTCTTGCATTTGCATACTGGCTGTCATCCAGCAGCTTGGAGGCTACATCCTCCGGAAGTTCCACATCATCACGGATCGGTGTTGCATATCCTTTCGCAAGATTGATCTGTCCCTCATCACTTAATATGTACTCTCTTGCCAGAGCAGCCGCACAGGGATGCTTGGAATACTTATTGATGATCGTTGCATATCCGGTCTGGATCGAAGCCTCGGACGGAATAAAGACACTGAAGTCTGCATCCGGATTATTTTCTACAAACTGCTCTCTGTAGCCAAGTGCGTTGAAATCCCAGAGGAAAGCAACTCCTACTTCTCCCTTTTCAATACGTGCCTGAGTAAACTCGCCAAGGTCAAGTCTTCCCTGCTCCGCGATCTGACGGAAGTAATCCAGTCCCGGCTGAATGTTGCTCTCATCTCCGCCGTAGGCGATCGCTGCTGCAAGCACCGCATACTGTGCCTGAGTTGCAGCCTGAACGTCTCCCACTGCAACCATGTAGTCTCCGTTCAGAATGTCTTCAAAAGAAGTCGGTGTTTCTTTTACAATCTTGTTGTTTACGATCACAGACATCGTTCCGTAGTATCCGATGATCCAGTCGCCGTCATCATCCTTCGCCCAGTCGGGGATGGAATCCCAGTAGCTTGTCTTATACGGCAGTGTAACGCCCTCTTCCACAGCTACCGGTCCGAATGCCTGTCCCACATCTCCGATGTCCTTTGTAGCATCTGTTCCCTCAGTCTTAAACATAGAGATTTCCTCTGCCGAAGACATATCTGTATCCACATGGCTGATTCCATACAGATCCGTATATTCCTGCCATGTCTCGCCCCAGTTTGCCCATGTATCCGGCATAGCTGCGGATTCCAGTTCTCCTTCTTCTTTCGCCTGAGCTTCAATCTCTTCTAAGGTCATACTATTTAGGTCAATTGCTTCGTAGTTTTCATTAGAGCTGCATCCTGCAGCAAGTGTTGCTGCCATACAGACAAGCAGCAATGTACTGACTATTCTTTTTTTCATTAGTTCTCTCCCTTGTTCCTAATCTTACTTTTGAACTCCAAGATGAGATTATAATGTCTGTCTGTAAAATGCTCACCAATGAAATGTTAAATCATTGTTAGCTTTTTCCTGATCTTTTCTGCTTCCGGTGTATTCGCCACACCGCCTTCACCGGTCTCTTTCAGGGAAATATGCATACTTTCGCCCACTTCTTTCATCGCATCGATCACCTGATCCGGCGGGATCCTGCTTGTGATCCCGGCCAGCGCCATATCTGCGCAGGAGACAGCATTTACCGCGCCGATCACATTTCGCTTGATGCATGGAACTTCTACCAGCCCCGCCACCGGATCACAGACAAGCCCCAGCAGATTCTTCAGCGCCATCGCCGCAGCATGAACGATCTGCTCCGGGCTGCCTCCCCTTACGGACACAAGAGCTCCTGCTGCCATGGCGGAAGCAGAGCCGATCTCCGCCTGACATCCGCCTGCCGCCCCTGCAATAAACGCGCGGGAAGCGATCACCTGCCCGATTCCCGCCGCTGTATACATGGCTTCGATCATCCTGTCAGCAGGAATCTCCTCCGCCTCCTTCAGCGGAATAAGAACAGCGGGGAGCACACCGCAGGCTCCGGCTGTGGGCGCCGCCACGATCCGCTGCATACAGGCGTTGGATTCCCCCATCTTAAGCGCCTCTGCAATGACACGTGACATAAAACTGCCGCTCAGTGTGCCGCCTTTCTCCAGATACATCTGCATCTGTCCTCCCATGCCGCCGGCAAGTCCGCTTTTCGACTGGCGGCGTTCATCATAGGAGGCTGCGGCCTCCTGCATTGCTTTCCACAGTTGTTCCATTGCGGCAACGGACTCTTTCTCTCCTGCGTCCCGATCCTCCATATCAGAAAGCAGCACGGCCTTCCAGAACGGGATCTGTTCCCTTGTACATCTCTGTACGATCTCTTCCAGTGAACTGTACGACATCAAATCTTACCTCCATTGTTCAAGACTCGCTCACGAGTCTTGGCGCGGGATTCGGGTCAGCTTTAGCTGACATAATACCTCTCCGAATCCCTGCGCATTCTCGCGAAGCGTATATCAGATGGGGGATTGACACCCGCCACTGATACTGCTTGGTCACTCACCACCTATAGATGCGGGAGTCATCCCACATCTGATATACATGATCCGCTCAATCCCTTCCAGATGCTCCAGCATCGATACGGTCTCCTTCTGAACCGGCTGGTCCGTCTCGATCACCATCACGGCGCTTCCCCCTCTTCTGTCCCGGTAAAGCTGGAGGGTGGCAATATTTACTCTCTTCCATGACAGAATACTGGTCACCTCTGATACTACGCCGGGGCTGTCCTGATTCCGGATGATCAGTGTCGGACAGGCTCCGGAGCAGTGTACTTCCG
This sequence comes from uncultured Mediterraneibacter sp., assembly GCA_944381495.1. Classification (GTDB taxonomy): domain Bacteria; phylum Bacillota; class Clostridia; order Lachnospirales; family Lachnospiraceae; genus Mediterraneibacter. The sequence goes on from CALWLJ010000006.1 coordinate 36,110, forward strand.
TTCCGTCAAGCTTGTTGATCATGATCCTTCCGCCGCCCAGTGATGATGCCTGAACCTCCGCCTTCCTGCCACCTTCTCCTTCTACTTTCAGCAGCGCGGTATTGGGATGCGCCTCCGGGATCCGTACATTTCGGAATGAGAATGCCAGCCCCTCATGCTCGGCCTCCTGAAAGCTGTCCGGTATCCTGATGTCATCCGGTTTCATCCCCAGAAGCCCGGCAATAAGAGCCCGGTCTGTTCCGTGCCCGCTTCCTGTCGCCGCAAAGGAGCCGCTTAACGCAATATCGGCTTTCACCGGCTTCTCGCCCAGCAATGTTCTCGTTACATACCCGATCCGGACCGCCCCAGCCGTATGGGAGCTGGAAGGTCCTACCATAACCGGTCCAAGAATATCAAATATATTCATACCTCTTTCTCCTGACTTTTATACTGTTAGTCTTCCCCTTTTTCCTGCATACAATCGTTTCTTATCATATCAGAATGACCGTAGTTTCTTATCAAATGCCGGTTAAAACTAAGTTAAAAAACAGCAGGAGAGGATTCTCATGTTCCTCTCCTGCTGTCACACTCAGCTGTCACACTCAGCTGTCACACTCAGGTTTCCCTATTTATTATTTCTGCTTTATCTTGTTCGCTTACATACGCTCCTGTACTAAGCCAGTTCCGTCCCGTCGGTCGTCTCCAGCGTAGCCGCCATCACAGCCTTGATGGTATGCATACGGTTCTCCGCTTCATCAAATACCTTCGACTGAGGTGACTCGAACACTTCATCTGTCACTTCCATATCCGTAATGCCAAACCGCTCTCCCATCTCTTTGCCAATCTTTGTCTTCAGATCGTGGAACGCGGGCAGGCAGTGCAGGAAGATAGCACTCTCCTTCGCGTTTGCCATCACTTCCTTCGTCACCTTGTAGGGAGTCAGCTCACGGATCCTCTCCTCCCATACTTCATCCGGCTCTCCCATGGACACCCATACGTCCGTATAGATTACGTCCGCATCCTTCGTACCTTCCTTCACATCCTCGGTGAGCGTGATCGTCGCGCCGGACTCTGCTGCATAGCCCCGGCATGTCTCTACCAGATCCGCTGCCGGGAAATATTTCTCTGTCGTACATGCAACGAAGTCCAGCCCCAGCTTGGAACATGCGATCATCAGAGAATTGCCCATATTGTAACGGGCGTCACCCATATAGACCAGCTTCAGCCCCTTCAGGGTACCGAAGTTCTCGCGGATAGTCAGCATATCCGCCAGCATCTGCGTAGGGTGATATTCATTTGTCAGACCGTTCCATACAGGCACTCCTGCATATTTGGCCAGCTCTTCCACCAGTTCCTGGCCGAATCCCCGGTACTCGATGCCGTCAAACATCCTTCCCAGCACGCGGGCTGTATCCTCAATACTCTCCTTCTTCCCGATCTGAGAGCCTGTGGGGCCCAGGTAGGTCGTCCCCATTCCCATATCGTGTGCAGCCACCTCAAACGCACAGCGTGTACGGGTGCTGTCCTTTTCAAATATCAGTGCAACGTTCTTTCCTTTATAGTGATCCACCGGGATTCCCTTTTTCTTTTTTTCCTTCAGATCCGCGGAAAGATCGAGCAGATATGTGATCTCTTCCGGTGTAAAGTCCTTTAATGTAAGAAAATTTCTTCCTTTTAAATTCATCTCTATATCCTCTCTTTTCCACTGTCATTTGTCGTTCGCTGACAGTAGTATACTACAGCAGTGTATAAAAATGCAAGATTAATGCATAAAAATTCTTTTTTTATTATAATAGACGCCTTTGTCTGCCGGCTTCATACATCAGTACAGCCGCTGCAACAGCTGCATTTAAGGACTCTGCCTTTCCCTCCATTGGGATCCGGATCCGGCAGTCTGCACAGGCTGCTGTTTCCTCCTTCAGACCGTTTCCCTCATTTCCTATGAGAAATGCAGTTCCTCCGCGGTAATCCTCTCTGTCATAGGCATTCTTTCCTTCCAGATGAGCTGCATAAACCCGTATTCCCGCACTTTTCAGATCCTTGACAGCGCCGGGGAGATCATCGGTCCGGCAGTATGGAACGCGGAACAGGGCGCCCATGGTAGAGCGCACAACCTTCGGGTTATAAATATCCACACAATCGCCGCTCATCAGAATTCCTGTCGCTCCCGCCGCCTCGGCAGTACGGAAAACAGTGCCCATATTCCCGGGATCCTGAAGATTATCCAGTACGATTACAAACGGCGCCCTTTCCTTCCCGGACGGATCTCTGAGGATATCCGCCCTGCTGTACGTCCTCCGCTCTACAACAGCAAGGATTCCCTGAGGTGTTTTTGTATCAGATACATATTCGAAAACAGAGTCCGAAAGTATCTCCGTCCTGCTCTGCCCGGCAAATGCTTCTGCCAGCTTTCCGCTTTTCTTCGTAAAACTTTCGGAAAAATATACTTTCTGTATCTGCTTCTGCCACTCTCTGTCGTCAAGGAGCTCCCCGGTCATGCGGGGGCCCTCAACGAGAAACACATTCTGCCGGTCTCTCTCTCTGCTCTTCTTCATCAGCTTCACAAGCTCTCTCACCTGTGCGTTGCCTGTACTTGTGATCATCTGCTATTTCCCCTTTGTATCGAATTTCTCCAGAATATCATTTGCTCCGATCATGATCAGGATGGCCCCCTCCTGCAGCGGTTTCTGCGGATCAAAGGCGACGTCCACTTCTCCGTCCACGATCACTCCTACTACATTGATACCGAATCTCTCACGGATTCCAAGCTCGGACAGACATTTTCCTACCCACCTGGACGGCACCACAATCTCAACCATACTATAGTCATTAGACAGCTCGATCCAGTCTGTAAATTCCCGGGCCACCAGGTTCTTCGCGACTCTGCTTCCCATCTCCCGCTCCGGGTAGACCACTATATCCGCTCCTACTTTCTTCAGGATCGTTCCCTGAAGATCATCCTTTGCCTTGGCGATCACTCTGGGGATCCCCATTTCCTTGCAGATCATTGTAGCGAGAATACTGGCCTCCAGATTCTCCGAAACAGCAACGACCACTCCGTCCAGATTCCTTCCGCCCAGACTCTGGAGAGCCTCCGGATCAGACACATCCGCCTTGACCGCGTAGGCCACCTGCTCCGAGATCTCCTGGATCTTCTCATAAGAATCGTCAACTACCAGCACATCACAGCCCATGTTCTCCAAAGTCAGGGCAACACTCCATCCAAAACTTCCCAGTCCAAGCACTGCATATTGTTTCTTCATAATAAATATCTCCATTCCGCCGCCGTTCCGACAGCATTTTATTATTTCCGCGAGCAACAAGACAAGCGGATTTCTGTTTATCCGAGCATGAGCCGCTTCTCCGGGAGCTCCCGGAACTGCACACTCTTATCTGCCTTTCCGGCAAATACCAGCGCCATGGTCAGCGGACCGATCCTTCCTATATACATCAGCAGCATGAGCACCACATGACTGGCCCTGGACAGCTGCGGCGTAAGATCCGCAGAAAGCCCGACCGTTCCTATCGCTGAGGACGCTTCATACATCAGATTCAGGAAATCTCTTCCCGGCTCGAAGATCCCCAGCGCCATTACTCCTGCCAGCCAGGATATAAATGTAATAAGAGTAATCGTGATGCCAGATCTGACGATATCATCTGCCACTCTCCTGCCGAAACACTCTGTATCTCTCCGCCCGCGGAGTACAGAAACTGCTGTCAGGAGCAGCATAGCCGCAGTCGTGGTCTTGATGCCGCCCGCCGTACCAGCCGGAGATCCGCCGATAAACATGAGGATGCATCCCAAAAATCTGGATCCTGCCGTCAGTCCGGACTGAGACACAGAAGCATACCCTGCCGTACGTGTCGTCACCGACTGGAATGCAGACGCCATCAGTTTCTCAGGCACGCTCAGCTCTCCCATAGTAGACGGATTGTTATATTCCAGAAGAAAGAATCCGATCGTACCGGCCAGGATCAGGAAGGCTGTCATGGACAGGACGATCTTCGCCTGAAGCCCCAGCCTGGTAAATATTCTACTGAGCATTCCTTTTGCAGCGGCTTCCTTCCGGACATTCTCCAGTACATTATACCATACAGGGAAGCCAAGTCCTCCCATAACGATCAGAAACATGGTCGTAAAGTTAATGAGCGGGGAATCTACATATTCAATAAAACTCGTGCTTCCAAGTATATCGATACCTGCATTGCAGAACGCGGATACAGAATGAAAGATTCCGTACCAAATACCGCGTATCACTCCAAATTCCGGTACAAATTTTACAGCATAGAGCAGTGCCCCGATTCCTTCTACAAAGAGGGTTCCCTTCAAAATCCTTATAATAAACCGCACCAGCCCCGATAATGTATCCAGCCCGTATGCCTGCTGGATCACGATCCTTCCCTGCATCGTGATCTTCTTTCCCATTATAAGGAAGAAGGCCGACATACAGGCTACTACTCCCAGACCTCCGATCTGTATGAGCACAAGCATCACGATCTGTCCCGCCAGTGTAAACTGCTCCGCCGGTACGATCGTGATCAGCCCGGTCACACATACGGACGTCACCGAGGAAAACAGCGCGTCGATAAACTCGATAGGCTTCTGATTGCAAAAGGGCAGCCACAGCAGCACACCCCCCAGAAATATTACCCCGAAGAATCCAAGGGCAATCATCTGCATGGTGGTAAGCCTTATTTTTCTTGATGTCCTTATTCTTGATTTCATGTCAAATATCTCCTGCATCTTCCGAAACGTTTTTCTGTCTTATCTTAGCATAGTGCCCAGGATTATTCAATTTTCCTACATATTCTTAGCTTCTTTTTTATATTTGCCGGTTTCTGTTCAGACGTGTCTCAGTATTCAGCCATAAACGAACTGTGCTGCCGCGAAGGCCCGTAGGGGAGCGCCGGCATTTGGGCCGCGTCCTCTGCGGCCCTATGTGTCCGCTGCGCTCCACTCCGAGCGAAAGCGCGGCCGCCGGGGCAGCACAGCTCGTTTATGGCGGACAGCTGAGAACAAATGAGCAGTAACATTGCTGAAAAATAAAAAACATTGCTTTTCTAATGTTGTTTTAATAAACAACGGGTATATTACAATTACAGAAAGCAAACAAAATAAAAATAAATTCAATACAAGGAGGAAATCAATATGAAGAAAAGAATCGTTACTTTATTACTTGCAGGAGCAATGACAACCGCACTTCTGACCGGATGCGGAGGACAGGGAAATACAGCAGGCACAGCGCAGAACAACGCAGCTGATAACGCTCAGGCAGAAGGCAATGCAGCCGGCGCTTCCGAAGGACAGGCGAATGCAGCCGACAGCCAGGCAGGCGAAAATGCTCAGAACGGCAATGAAAACCTGCAGAATAATGCCGGACAGAACAGCGCCGCACAGAATGGCACAGCATCCGCCATCACAGAAGAACAGGCAAAAGCCATTGCACTGGAAAAGGCAGGGGTTACAGAGGCCGATACGATTGCGGTCGCTGTAAAGCAGGAACGGGATGACGGAGTGTCTGTATATAACGTAGACATCTACACACCGGACAGAGACTATGAGTATGACCTGGCTGTTGCCGACGGGACCATCTACAGCCAGGAAAGCGAACCGGCCGAACGGATCACTTCCACAAATGTAAATACCAAAGTCTCCCTGGACGAGGCAAAGAAGGCCCTGCTCGCAAAGGTGCCCGGAGCTACAGATGATAATCTCCGCATCAGCCTGGACAGAGACGACGGCAGATATAATTACGAAGGCGAGATCATCTACGGCGACAGATCTTATGAATATGAAATGAACGCAGAGACAGGCGACATCTATGAATGGTCCGAAGAACTGCTGAACAGATGACATTTATCAGATACCCCCTGCGGAAACCGACTGAACTCTCAGCCGGGCCCGCAGGGGTTTTTCATTGGTCGTTATTTTATTGCCTCCGCCGCTATGGAATACACCCCTTCCATCTCATTGATCTTCAACAGCGTCTCCTTATCCGCCATACATCCAAATCCATAGACGGTCAGTCCATTCTCTCTGACGTAATCCGCAGCTTCGGAAAGCTTCTCCGGTGCTTCCGCATCCGGCATCATTTTCAGAAACGCTTCCTGTTCAGCCATATAATCCAGCATTACGGCGAAATGCTCCGCTGCCTTATCCTCGTCTTTGATTTGTTCCGCCCTCTCGTCCCTTCGGCTTCCGCTCTCATCCCCGGAGGCCCACAGTACCAGATCCGGATACTTTTCCCGATCCCAGTCCACATCGGCGCCGGAACCTGAATCTATATAGAATCCCAGATTGGAAAGTCTCAGTCTCTCGATATCATCCGTCTCCCTTGTAGCCGGTTCACGCCAGGTAATCGGCGCACACCAGATATCCGACACTGTCAGGTCATCATTATTAATGATCTCATCCATGAATGTCATGTATTCTTCATAAGGCATCAGGCGATCTAAAGTTACATATCCATAGTACAGTCCGTTTTCATCCAGACTGTTCAGCGTCTCTGTTGCCTGTTTCCTGTCTCCCGCCGCGGAAAAGAAATACGCAGAACTGCCATCCCCGGACTCCACCAGTTCCGTCAGTGTCTTTCCATCTTCCGGCTCCATCTGGAACCAGCCGAATATATTTCCTGTAGGACGTCGTAGCTGATTGACGTCATAAAGCTGCAGATTGTCCCTTTCTATTCTGCCGGCCACATTGGTAAATGTTCCTGTGAAGCTGACATTCTGATAGATCGTGATATCGTAATCCCCGTATCCCCGGTCATCTACCTGTACATTATACCGATATTCTCCCGGCACCATCAATTCCGTATAGACCGCCATATCAAGGCTCATCTGATTCGTTGTGCCACCGCCATACTCGTTCTCGCCCACAATCCTTCCCGGATCATAGTAGAACATGGATACCGCCTCAGGCAGGACAAACAAGATCAGAAGAACAATGACCAGCGTCACCGCACAGACCGCAGCGCCCATCTTGATAAAAGCCTGGCGAATGGCACGGTTGACCCGGCGGGTAAATTCATCCGCCTTCTGATCCGACTTCTGATCCATATGTTCATCCTTTTCTCCCTGGGCAGACTCCTCTCTGTCAAAGCCAAATTTCAGCGCCTCCTGCTCTTCTCCTGCGTCTGCACATCCCATCCGATTCTTCCCGGCTCTGTGCCATCATGTACGATGTCTCGGACATATTCTCCACCGGCGTCTCCCGGCGGCGTTTCTTCATCTCATTAAACATCAGGTTCCGCCCCACCAGATACAGCCAGGCGCGGACATTGGTATGTCCGGACGGGAGAGACAGGACAGCCCGACAGAAAGTCTCCTGCAGGACATCCTCTGCCAGCATCCGATCCCGGCACAGGACAAAGAGATAGCGAAATATCTCCTGCCCGTATCTGTAATAAATCTCTTCCAGAAGTTTCTTCTCCAAGCTCCCCACCTCCCTTTTCCTATCTCTTTCGGTTTTCTTCACTATTATAACAATCCGGAAACAGGAACTGTTACACTCTTTAATAGTATTTTGGCTGTTTAGCACTAACTTCGATAATCAAACATCCGAAAACAGAGGTGTCCCAAACGTATTCTGCGGGGAGGGCGGATGCGTTCGGGCTCCCCACAGAAAGGTTTTTGAGATCAGTTCTGTTTTCTGGGCTGTTCAGGTCGGAAGTAAGTGGAGAAACAGACCGGAAACCAGAGGCGCGGCCTGGGAGTCTTACAAATGGTAAGAACTCCAAGCCGCGCCAGCTTACGTTTTGGTCTGTTTGGGCGATAGCGTTTTCGATTTGGACAGCGCCTTGATAGCGGACCTTCGAAAAATCTTTCTTCTTACATTTTAAATCGATATCCCACGCCCCAGATTGTCTCAATATACTGCGGATGGGACGTGTCATACTCGATCTTCTCACGGATCTTCTTGATATGGACCGTTACCGTAGCGATATCGCCCACAGACTCCATATCCCAGATCTCACGGAACAGCTGCTCCTTTGTATAAACATGATTTGGATGGCTGGCAAGGAAGGTCAGCAGGTCAAATTCCTTTGTTGTAAATGACTTTTCCTCCCCGTTGACCCACACGCGGCGCGCTGTCTTATCAATCTTAAGTCCCCGGATCTCTATGATCTCATTTGCCTCAACATTGCTGCCGATCAGGCGCTCATACCGGGCCAGGTGTGCCTTTACTCTGGCTACCAGCTCGCTGGGGCTGAAAGGCTTGGTCATGTAATCATCTGCTCCCAGGCCAAGTCCCCGGATCTTGTCAATGTCATCCTTCTTTGCAGAAACCATAATGATCGGCGTGTTCTTCTGACCGCGGATCTGCCGGCAGATCTCGAAGCCGTCCACACCAGGGAGCATCAGGTCCAGAATGATCAGATCAAAGTCTTCATTCAGACCTTTATTCAATCCGGTCTGACCGTCATTGGCCACTTCAACCTCAAAATCACTCAGCTCCAGATAATCCTTCTCAAGATCCGCAATACTTTCTTCATCTTCCACGATCAAAATCCGCTTACTCATCAATCGGTACCTCCTGATATTTTCTAATAACGAAATACATCGTTGTACCAGCGCCCTCTTCACTGGTTGCCCAGATATTGCCTCCGTGCTCCTCCACGATCTTCTTTACGATCGAAAGCCCGATGCCGCTTCCGCCCTTGGAGGAATTCCTGGAAGCATCTGTCCGGTAGAATCGGTCAAATATATATGGCAGATCCTTGGAGGCGATGCCCTTTCCATTGTCTCCCAGCTCTATCTGAACGAAATCCCCCACATCCTTCAGATCCATCGTGATCTTCCCCTGCGGTTTGTCCATGTATTTCAGAGAATTGGACACGATGTTATTGATAACTCTCCTGAGCTGCTCCGGATCCACGATGACCTTGCAGTCGTCATCCATCAGGTTCCGGTAGGTAAACTCCACTCCCTTTGCCTCCAGCTCCATATAGAGATCATCTGCGCAGTCCTGGAAATATTCCTTTGCAGATATGGTGGCAAAATTGTACGGGATCCTGTTGGTATCTATCTTCGAATACAGCGTCAGCTCATTGATCAGGAGATCCATCTCATTAGCTTTATTATAAATGGTCTTGATATATCTGTCCATCTTTTCCGGCGTATCAGCGACCCCGTCCATGATTCCCTCCACGTATCCTTTGATCGTAGTGATCGGGGTCTTCAGATCATGAGAAATATTGCTGATCAGTTCCTTATTCTCCCGGTCAAAGGCAACCTTTTCCTCCGCATTGGCCTTCAGGCGGATCCTCATGGCTTCAAAATCCTGGCAGAGCTGACCGATCTCGTCCTCCCCGTCAATGTTGATCTCAAAGTCCAGATTTCCCTCCTTGATATTCCTGGCAGCTTTCTGAAGCTTCGCCAGCGGCACTGAGATCGTCCTGTAGATCCAGTAGATCAGAAGCCCCGTCGTGACAAAGACAACCACCAGATAAAGCTGCTGGAATTCCGTAGCCTTCTGCGGTCCGAAGGTGTGTACCGCGATGGTCGTGGAAATCGTCGTCAGGATCATGATCGTGATATATACAATGACCAGTTTCGTTCTTAACTTCATATCCTACCCTCTTTCGCCGGAATTATCAGAATGTCCAAAAAAGCTCCCAAAATATCCGTCACTTTTCCGCCATTTTCGGAATTCTTTACAGATATTTCTTCAAATCATCAACTTTGTCCAGTTTTTCCCAGGGCAGATTCAGGTCGTTGCGTCCGAAATGTCCGTATGCCGCAGTCTGTTTGTAGATCGGTCTGCGCAGATCAAGCATGCGGATAATTCCTGCCGGGCGGAGATCAAAGTTCTCGCGGATGATCTCTACCAGTTTTGTATCAGATACTTTTCCTGTTCCGAATGTATTTACGGAAATGGAGGTAGGATGTGCCACGCCGATGGCGTAGGAAAGCTGGATCTCGCATTTCTTTGCCAGCCCTGCTGCCACAATGTTCTTCGCTGCGTAACGTGCCGCATATGCTGCGGAACGGTCTACCTTTGTGCAGTCTTTTCCGGAAAATGCTCCGCCGCCGTGGCGTGCCATTCCGCCGTAGGTGTCAACGATGATCTTACGTCCGGTAAGACCGCTGTCTCCGTGAGGTCCGCCGATGACGAAACGTCCCGTAGGATTGATGAAGAACTTGGTATCATCATCTACCATATCGGCCGGAAGGATCTCATCGAATACATATTTCTTAATGTCCTCATGAATCTGCTCCTGTGACACATCCGGGTCATGCTGTGTGGAAAGTACCACAGTCTCAAGACGCTTCGGTGTTCCGTCTTCATTGTATTCTACCGTTACCTGAGTCTTTCCGTCCGGACGGAGGTACGGAAGCGTTCCGTCTTTTCTTACCTTTGTCAGCTGGCGCGCCAGCTTATGCGCCATGGCGATGGGGTATGGCATATATTCTTCCGTCTCGTCGGACGCATATCCGAACATCATTCCCTGGTCTCCGGCGCCGATAGCCTCGATATCATCCTCTGACATGGTATGCTCCTTTGCCTCCAGAGCCTTGTCAACACCAAGAGCGATATCGGCAGACTGTTCGTCGATGGTTGTGATCACGCCGCATGTGTCCGCGTCAAATCCGTATTTTCCTCTGGTATATCCGATCTCGCGGACTGTATCTCTGACGATCTTCGGGATATCTACATATGCCTTCGTTGTGATCTCGCCCATGACCATTACCATACCTGTAGTACAGCATGTCTCGCATGCCACACGGCTCATGGGATCCTGCTCCATCAGCGCGTCAAGGATGGCGTCTGAGATGGCATCGCACATTTTATCCGGATGGCCCTCTGTAACAGACTCAGATGTAAATAAAATTTTCTCCATAAAATAATTCTCCTTTCTTCACTTTCTCTCCTGCGGATCATCTCTTCCATCCCAGATCAGCGGGAATAAAAAAGACAGCCCGCAACATTGGACTGTCAGTCTATCTTAACAATCCTCTTATTGTTCGATTTACTCGCTCAGGCTGGCACCTTCCGTATAAGGGGTTGCCGCAGCTTCACAGATCCTTTGTATCTCCACTGCTCTGAATAAGAGAAAGTATGAAATATTTAATTTTTATAAGTGACCAATAGGTACTGTACAATGGATGGAGAGAAATGTCAAGAGATTTTCCTGATTTGTTATATCAGAAGACTTATTCAGCGGCTTACCGGAAACAGTATCTGTATCTCATACCACTCTTCATCTTCGATAACTTCGCATCTGCCCTTCATTTTTCCCATCATGCTTATTATGTTCTGTACCCCGATCTGGCTGCTGTCTTCTTTTTTCTCGAGCTTTCTCTTTCGGTTACGGAACAGAAATCCAACCTCTGTATCATCAATGACTGTACTGATTTCTACAGGTACGGCAGGATCTGCATATTTCACAATATTGGATGTAATATTATCGCAGATACGCATCACATAATCTGGATTGACTGATGTCCTGTCTTCCCCCTCTGTAAAGGTTGTATTCACCTGGAATCCATGCTGTTCCAGACAGCCGCACATTTCTGAAAACAGATCATAGAAGATATCCCGGAAATATGCCGGCGGCTCCAGTTCGGTCTCAGAGTCTTCCGAAAGGAGGGAATACTCGAAGAGATGATCCGTCAGATGTTTAAGTTTCCTTGTCTTCTCCGCAATTTTCTCCACACATTCCCAGAACTGAGGCTCATCTTTATACTTTCTGTTTCCGAGGATCTCTGCATAAATGAGCAGCGACGTCATAGGTGTCCGCAGATCATGGGACAGCGCAGTAACCATCTTCTTATGGCTGCTTACAAGCCGGGCCTCTTTTTCCACCTGGGAACGGAAGGATATCCTCATATCGTTGAGTCCCTGTGCCAGAACAGAAAGTTCATCATTACCTTCTACTGTAATGGGATAGTCCAGATTCCCGCCTTCCAGAATCTCGATTTCTTCGCTGAGAGTACGGATATAACGCATCGTGCTGCGTATTCCCAACATAACCACCAACACAAAGACAAGGAATGAAAGGACAATCTCTCCGATCAGAAATGCATTGTACAGCTGATAGATGTGAAATCCGTGTATGGCTGCAACGCCTTCCCCGTCCGCGAACTGAATGACATAATAGGTGGCCCAGTCATAATAATCCGCATGGATGTTTTCTTCGCTCAGCCTGTCATAAAACGGGTATGCTGAATCATATACGAGAATGTCATCTTTGTATATCTGCAGCGAGACCGGTTTGTGTTGTTTTACCCAGGCTGTCAGTTTTTCTGTATCTGTAGATGTGATTTTTCCTTCTGATACATACTGGCGCAGATTTTCAATATATCTTTCATTTGCCTTCTGCGAATACGCGCCTCCCTGGCTGCAGAAGAGGATCACTGCCCTGCCTGCATGCCAGAACAGGAAAAAACTTACCGCAGCGGCAGCGGCTGCCAGCGCCAGCAGTTTCAAAAGTCGGAAATATATGGAATTTCTTTTATTTATTTCCCGCTTCAAATTTGTATCCCTTTCCCCATACGGTCTGAATATGTACCGGATTCTGCGGGTCTTCCTCGATCTTCGCCCGCAGTTTCCTGATATGTACCATCACCGTGTTGCTGCATGTATAATAATAGGGTTCGTTCCAGACGCTTTCGTAAATATTGGCGGCGGAAAATATTTTCCCCGGATGCCGCATCATCAGAAGCAGGATACTGTATTCAATGTTGGACAACTCCTTTGGCTCGCCTCTGACGTTCACTTCATTGAACTCCTCATTTACCCGGATGCCGGCCCGCTCGATCCATTTTTCCTTTTCCCGTCCGCCTTCCTGTGAATAGACGCGGTATCTGCGCAGAAGTGCTTTCACCCGTCCCAGCAGCTCTACATAGGAGAATGGTTTCGACACATAATCATCACCGCCCATCATCAGACCAGCCAGCTTATCTGTCTCATCTGTCTTGGCCGTCAGAAAGATGACCGGGACAAAAGATTGCTTCCGGATCTCCTGACATGTCCGGAACCCGGAAATCCCCGGCATCATCACATCCAGGATAACCAGATCCGTATCATCTGAAAGGAGCTCCAGCCCCTTTTCACCGCTTTCAGCCTCGGTCACTATATAGCCCTCGCTTTCCAGAAGGATCCGCACTCCCTCCCGGATATCTCTGTCGTCCTCAATTATCAGAACATTTCCTTTTCCCATAACATATCCTTTCTGAACCGCTTTCCTGCAGGCTTACTTTCCTTTCACCGCCAGGAACTCCTGCCGGTACATCTCCGCCAGACGGTCCCACTCCTTATATGCTTCTTCTCCGCGGTGATCAGGCAAATCGTAATTTTCTGAAAGATATTTACTCATATAGGCTGTCACCTTCTCTGCCCCGAATACATTCAAATGGTCCCCTCTGTCATAACTGTCTTCTTTCCAGTTAATTCCCAGTTCTTTCGTTTTGTAGTTCAGATCCAGATAAGGCAGCCCGTGTTTATCTGCGTAATTCTGCACTGCATTGTGTTTTGCCGTATTATAGTTGACCGGAGACGGGGCGCTGTAGAGCATCAGGGGAATATTCCGATCCCGGCATATGTCGATAATCTGTTTCATATAGCCGTCTACAAATGTCGAAATCTTCCGGACATCTTTTGTCTCTTTCATATAATTTTCGTCACCATTATAAGACTTTATATCATTTCTTATCCGGAATCCCTTATACTCATCTTGATCCGGAGAGTATCCATCCAGAAGGGTCTTCCAGATATTATGATACCTCAACACCGGAAAATGATAAAGCATTGCTTCTGATATAGCAGTCTGCAGATTTTCGATGCGCCCCGGATTCCGGAACATCAGATTGGCTTCCAGCAGCACAAGTTTCGGTGTCTGTGTTTTCAGCGCAGTCTTCAGCATGTAATATGTCTCCTGTATCTTCTGTCCGCTCTGTCCGCAGTCATACGCTGCAATTCCTTTCTGTTTCCACAGTTCCATGGGCGAGATAGAAGTAAAACTTTCACTGTCTCCCATGACAAGTACATCCAGTGTATTCTCCTTTTCAGCCGAAATTTCTGCAAAAGCACGGCTGCGCCCATTGACGATTCCTCGTTTGCTGTTTACCGTTTTCTCCGCCCACACGGAACATCCGGCAAGGAGCAGGATCAGAATCAGCAGAAACAGGATTCCCCTTTTCACTATTTTTTTCAAATTTTATTTCCTCCTCTTCTGTGTCGAATGTATCTCCAGTCTTCTGATATTTCTGCATCAAAATCCGGCATAGATTAAATCTACTGCCTGATATCCGTCGCCATATGCGGCAAAAAACAGAACCGCAAAAAGCAGGCCATACATTACGCACCATTTGGCTGTCTCAGAAGCTCTGGCTTTCCTGATACGTGTGATAATTCCGTTTTCATTCATAGAGCCGATAACCGCAACTACAATGCATCCCACTATTACTGCTGCGAAATCTGCCCGTCCCAGTCCAAGCCCCAGCAGTGTCCCGTCCCAGAACTTCCGGATATCAAACCCGTCAAAAATACTCCGGAACATATGGAGCCCTGCCCGCAGTCCATCGGCCCGGAAGAACAGCTCGCCTGTAAAAATGATTATCCAGGTTTTGATCCTCTGGACGTTTCTCCACCCAAATGAATCCGGATGAATATGAAGCACGCCCAGAAAACGGTCCCTCACTGGCTCCACGGCCATTCCCGCAAGAATCAGCGTAAAATAATACATACCGTAAAAAATATAGCTCCACCGTGCGCCATGCCACAGTCCGTTGCACAGCCATACAGGGAAAAGCGCCAAAGCAGAAGTGACCAGCCTGGTCAGATATTTTCCCGCATGCTTTCTTCCAAACTGATTCCATTTTTTTACCAGTCCTGATACGGATACCGGATAGAAGATATATGTCTTGAACCAGACACCCAGACTGATATGCCATCTTCTCCAGAACTCCGATGCGCTTCTCGCACAGAAAGGCTGTCGGAAGTTTTCCGGAAGCCTGATCCCGAATACTCGTCCGGATCCTACTACAATATCCATACAGCCGGAGAACTCCATATAGAGCTGTACAGTATATGCCACAGCTCCTGCAGCCACCACCGCCCCGCTGTATTCCATATAGTTGTCAAATATCTGATTTACCAGCACAGCCAGGCGGTCTGCAATGATCAGTTTCTTAAACAGCCCCCAGAAAATCCTGATGTATCCTTCAGAAAGATTATCCCATTCCAAAGATTTCCCCGCATAAAGGGTATCTGAAGTATCCGTAAATCTGCAAATCGGTCCCTCCATGATCTGCGGGAAAAATCCCAGAAAAAGTGCGGTCTTTCCCAGACTTTCCTCTGCCCGGATCTTGCCCCAGTACACATCTGCCATATATCCGACAGCTTCTAGTGAATAAAAAGATATCCCTACCGGTAGGAGCAGCTTCTTCTCTGGGAGTGTAAAGGGCAGAACACTCAGATCCAGTACATTTGAAATATTGCGTACAAAAAAGTTGTAATACTTCAGATATACAAGTACTCCAAGAAGCAGCAGAATACCCAGTGCCAGAATCTGTCTGCCCTTTTTCTGATACCGGAGGCGGATCTCCTTTTTCTTTTTTCCTGCCGCACTTTCTTTTTCTCGCTCCTCCTCTGTCCTCAGAAGTTCAAGCCGGACACCTGTATAATGTGTAATGATCGAGGCTCCGATCAGGTAAATCAGCAGCTTCCTGCTTATCATGTAGAAAAACAGCCAGCTGAACGCCAACAGGACTTTCCACCGGTGCTTCTGCGGCGTCAGCTGATACAGGACCAGACAGAGCGGAAGAAAGGCAAAGCCGTACAGCAATGTATGATATGCCATTTCCGTTCTCCTTTAGCTTTCTATATTTATCACTGTCATTATTCATTTTCCTGCAGACGCTGCACCATGTTCCAGATTGCCTCTGCGGAGTTGAAATTCGCCGGAACCATCTCAGCTGCCTCAATAGATATGTCAAAGGCATCTTCCAGTTCAGCAACAAGTGTGATCACGCCAAAGGAATCCAGCAGCTGATCATCGATCAGTCTTTTCTCGCTGCTGTAGTCAATGCTGTCGTCGATTTCATTTAAAATTTCAATAAGTTTTTCCATTTTCATACACCTCATTTTTCTGTTTATTAATTTATCTTTTTTATTCGTTTTTCAATCTATGAGCACCCGCTCATACAATCTCATAATTCTGATATCCGGTGCCGGATACCCGGAGCTTTTCTCCGGATTCTTCATACTGGCCCGGCATATTCATCTGATAAGTCTCTATCTGCTCCCGGAGCTGTCTCCATCCGTTCCTCGTGTCATAAGAAACGACTCCCGGCAGCTCATGGCTCAGAAAGAGGGCCATTCCTTCCATACAGGAATAGGCTCCTGTCCGTTCAAAGACCAGAACTTTCCCTGTCTTCACTCCCGACAGGCGGGCTCCCCGGCACAACACATCATTGACTGTGCAGAGAGATCCGCAGATTGTCCAGCTCTTCTCCTGTCCCGGCATCCCCTCCGGCAGGATCTTTATATATGGTTCATACATCCCCTTGATCTGTCCGTCATAATTCAGCTGATGGCTTCCCCCGTCTACGATACAGTATCCGGTATCTCCGTTCTGCTTTACATCCCGGATCTCTGTCAGATAGAAGCCGCACAGCGCCGCCAGCGCCCGGCCCAGCTCCACAGTAACTTTTCCGTTCCAGCTCATCTCCCGGATACAGTCACCCAGAGCGGTCAGCCCTTCATCGGTAAATGTATCCGGATTTCTGTCCTTGAAGTAGGGCACCGCTGTTCCCGGTCCGTATTCCAGATTCCGGACAGTAAACTGCTGTTCCTGCTGAAGCTTTTCAAAAAATTCATCCAGATATTTCAGTTCTTTTCTGTGCTGTTCCGTTTTCTTCTTCTGTGTCCCGGAGAAATAATGGATTCCTTCTATTTCCACATAAGGGCTGATACTGGCGATCTGGATCACATTCCGCAGCGTATCTTCGTCCATCCCGAACTGATTGCCGCTTGTCAGCCTGGGATACAGACGGATCATCTCTGCATTGGCGTCGCTCCACTCCAGCAGGTATTGGAACTGCCGCACCGATTCCGCCGTATATACGCATCTCCCCCGACAGTACTCCAGGATTTCCAGCAGATCTGACTTTTTCTTCAGCACACCGGAAATAAACAGCTTCTCCGGCGGGATTTTCAGTTCCCTGCAGATCCGAAATTCCCCCATGGAACACACTTCGATCCGGTCCACATATTTCGCCATCTCCGCCGTCAGAAAGGGATTTGCCTTCATGGCATAGCACAGGCTGATCCCGTCTCCCAGCTTCTCCCGGATCCGCTCTGTCTGGACCTTCAGGATATCCAGATCAAAGATATATAGAGGCGTTCCAAATCTGCTGCACGCATATTCCAGCTGTTCTTTTCTCACTTTTGCGCCTCCTTTCCCGCATGAAGTCCGCTATCTTGTTTATCGTTTCTTTTTCCTCGGAGCTGTTCCATGAAGTATGTCCGGTCTGTCTTGCCGTTTTTATTCAGAGGCATGACTGACGTCTGTATGATCTTTGCCGGCACCATATACACCGGCAGCTTTTCCTTCATGACCGCTCTCACCTCCGCCGGTTTTCCCGAGCCAAGATAAAATCCTGCCAGCCGGTTATGTTCCCGGTCAAATACACAGCAGCTCCGCTCCACGCCGTCTACTGCATTCATTGCAGCCTCCACTTCTTCCAGCTCGATCCTGTGTCCCATATGTTTGATCTGAAAGTCTCTGCGTCCCGCAAAGACCAGATTTCCATCCTCATCATAATATCCAAGATCTCCTGTACGGCAGATCCGCTCTCCGTCCGGACTTCCTTCCGGATACATGGGAAATCTCTTCGCCGTCTGCTCCGCATCTCTGTAATATCCTTCCGCCAGAGACTCTCCTGCCACACAGATTTCGCCCGTTTTCCCCGGAATCACGATCTCCTGCTGATCCTCATCCAACAGGAATACCCTTCTGCCTGGGAATGCATTTCCTATAGGAAGCTTCTCTCCATCCGAATATTCCCGATCCACATCAAACCAGGTACAGTTACAGGTAATCTCGGTAGGCCCGTACAGATTCACAAACCGGGTGCCGGGCAGGGCTCTCTGCCACATTCTCAGCTGCTTCGGCGGCATAGCCTCCCCACTGAACAGCACTCTTTTCACCGTTTCCGGCACCCGGTAGTCCAGCCCTTTAAGAGAGGATACCAGTGTCAGCGCAGACACAGCCCAGGTCAGATTCGTCACCTTTTTCTCACAAAGGAAATCCAGCAGTCCCGGCGGCGTTGAAAAAAGTTTCTTGGGTATCAGCACCAGCTGCGCTCCTGTCATGATGGATGAGTAAATGTCCTTTACCGATACATCAAAGTCAAAGGGTGCCTGATTTCCCAGTATGTCTTTTTCCGTAATGCCAAATATAGCTGTAAAATGGCTGATGAACCGGATTACCGCGTCATGGCTTACCACAACCGCCTTCGGATTTCCCGTGGAACCTGATGTAAAAATTCCATACAGAATGTCCGTCTCTTCCGCGCCTTCCCGGATCCGGATGAGCCGATCACGGTCTGTCTCTTCCTCCAGCAGCTGTTCCGCAGTAATTTTCTCAATACCCTGCATATCACTTAGAAGGGCCTCCGCCTCTTTTTCCTCTGCAATTATGATCTCTGCCTTCAGAACTCTTAAGATCTTCTTAATTCTTTCCGGCGGATTGGCCGGATTCACAGGCACATAAAAGCATCCCGCATAAACAATTCCTAGCATAGCTGCCAGAGTCAGCGAACTCTTCTCCATAAGCACCGGCACCGGACTTCGAGGCGGTACCCGGCGGCTCACTGCACTGCCGATCTGTTTCGCCGTACTTTCCAGCTCCTTCCAGGTCAGAGCCAGCTTTCCGTCATCCACCGCAGTACCTTCCGGATGTCGCTGCACCGTCATCTCCAGATAGTCCAGCACATTAGTTTTATACGCATCATCTCTTCTGATATCAATCATGTATGTATGTCACCTCTTTCCTGATGATGGCTTTATTATGGGGGATAGTTCTTAACAGATCCTGAATGGATTCTTAAAGTACATTTAAAAAGACGATTTGGGGACGTAGTAAAATCGAAATTCACTACGTCCCCAAAAGGGATTAAATAACCTGGTGGGCCAGCCATCTGCGGCTTCTGAAGCGTATCATATAAATAATACCTCTTACTGTCCAGTCGGTGAACATGCCGATCCATACCGCCATTGGCCCCATACCGAACACGCGGGCCAACACGATGGTCAGTGTCACCCGGCATAGCCACATGGAAAGGACGGACACCGTCATCGTGAACTTCACATCGCCGGCAGCCCGGAACCCGTAAGCAGGAATAAAGGACATGACCCATACCACCGGCTTCACAATAGAGATCCAGGTAACCATATGAATGCACATCTGTGCGCTCTCCGGCTCCATTCCTCCAAAATATGTTACCGGCCGGACCAGCAAATACAGCACCAGACAGGAAAGGACGATCACAATTTCTGAGACAACAGACAGTTTTTTAACATAATATACGGCCTCTTGTTTCCTGCCTGCCCCCAGTGTTTCGCCGACTACTGTCATCAATCCGACACCGATACCAATTGCCAGGATTCCGTTCAGATTTTCAAAAATGCTTGCCATTCCCTGAGCTGCGATAGCTGTGGTCCCCATCAAAGATACTGTAGACTGAATGGCCAGTTTACCAAACTGAAACATGCCATTCTCAACACCTGACGGAATACCGATATTCAGGATTCTGCGTATTTCCGTCCAGTCGGGTCGTATAGACAGGTAATTCCGGAGACGGATCTCCAGGTCATTTTGCCTCAGCCGGATCATAACGATCACCATGGAAAAAATCCTGGCCAGCAGTGTTGCAAAGGCCGAGCCTTCCACGCCCAGATTCAGTCCCCAAACAAACGCCAGGTTCAGCAACAGGTTGACCACATTGGCCGCCACCGAGATCAGCATGGGAAAACGGCTGTTTTCCTGTGCTCTTAAAATTGATGAACCGTCATCATACAATGCGATGAAAGGATAGGAAATGGCAGATATAAGGAAATATTTCTGTGCATTTTCCATTACTGCAGGCTCCACGTCTCCGAAAATCAGCCCCAGGATCTGTCCATTAAATATAAGGCACAGAACCGCAATAAACGCGGACATTGTAAGAGTGATAAATACAAGCTGCCCCGCCGCGTCATTGGCCTGCTTTTCTTTCCGACAGCCAAGGTAATGAGAACAGACTACCGTGCCGCCTGAAGCAAGGGCAAAAAATGCCTGCACGATCAGCATATTAATTGAATCTACGAGAGAAACTGCAGAGATGGCCGCAGATCCCAGATTACTGACTACGAAAGTGTCAACACTTCCCATAAACGAATTGAGAAGCTGGTCCAGCGCAAGAGGGATCAGCAGCGCGGCCAGCTTCTTATTATCAAACAGACGTATCTGATTTTCTTCTTTCATAAATATATGCCTTCTTCTTATTTCCTTTTGAAATATTGTTTCTTTTTTGAGAGATTGATATTATCTTCTGTATTCAGATACAGATCAAAAATTCTCTGTTAACATCTCCAAAAGGATACTCCCAAATGCTGGGAAATTCAAGAAGGTGGATTGTTCTTATTTTAGTACTTGCAGTTCAAAAAAGATTTGAATAGTGATTATTGATGCCTCGCCATGCCTTCCGTACTTTCCGCGCCGCCTTCTTGTCTCCGTTCTCACGGTAAAGTCTTCTGGCAGCGGTATAAACAGCCTCGCTGTTCAGGATATACTCTCCCTCCTCTGATATGTACCTGCTCATAACTTCTTCCGCGCCATCCAGATCATCCACCCCGATCCTGGCATGGATCAGCGCCGCATCCGCCATAGGGCTCCGTTCTTCTTTCTTCTGCCATTCCTCGCAGAACTCCAGTGCTTCCTCATGTCTCCCCTGGCCTTCCAGCGCCAGAAACAGATGAAAAAATATCTCTGTCGGGAACTCCTCCTCCCAGACAAAGAGCCCAAGGATTCTGCGGCAGACCTCCTCAAGCTCTTCATACATTTCATGATTCAGCAGCTCATCCAGATAATCCATCAGCCAGCCGTAAACGTCATGTGCATAATCTGTATCCGCATCAATATGATTCAGCTCCTTTGCGAACTCCGGATTTTCGCTCCGGCCCTTTTCTATGATCTCAAGGAACTTGTCAAATCCATCCTCCCACTTGTTCATCCGGGTCGCCCCGCGGACTATACCAGAATAGCACTGATCTGATATGGAATCAAATTTCTTCCATAACTTTTTCATTTGTTTTCCCCCTCCGAATACTTACCAATATGTGATAGCAGTATTGATATCATTTTCAGGTATGAATCTCCCCCTATTCTAGCATTGCTGTAAATAAATGACAAGCTGATGGGGCAGACCTTCGTCTCTCCTGATCCGGGTATGTTACTGTTCACAGAAATTCCAGATCCCCGAAAGACTTCAGGAACTTTTTCCGCCCATACCCCGGGAACTCTGCCTCTATGTTCATCTCATCCTGCATCACCAGGACTCCTTCTCCATACTTCCGATGACGGACGCGGATTACCAGCTCCGGCTGTCCCTGTCCTGTTTCCATTTCTTCATTTGCTTCTGCCTCTGCATTTGCATGAGTCTGCAGGCTGTCAGACTCTCGATCCTTCTTTCCGCCTCTGTCTGCTCCGGCAGTGTTCTTTTGCAAATTCTTCTCTGCATCGTCCTTCTTCCGTATTCTCTCCTGTACCATCCGACGCATCTGCTGCAGATTCTCCCTTTTTCCCTCCTCGGTGCGCCGGCCGTCCCAGCGGAGCAGCCGGTCCGGTATCATCTTCAGATAGCGGCTGTATTCTCCCAGTACTCCCGGCTCCCCGGGACTGGTATACCAGGACAGCTCCAGCTCGTTCTTCGCCCGTGTCATCCCTACAAAGAAAAGTCTGCGTTCCTCTTCCTCCTGCTCATAGCTTCTGCATCTCAGCGGAATAAGCCCCTGATTGACTCCAATGATAAATACTGTATCAAATTCCAGTCCCTTAGATGCATGAAGAGTCATCAGTTTTACGGTGTCGATATCTTCCTTTACAGGAGTTGTCTGACATTCTCCGGCATCAATCTTCATCCCATACAGGGCTGAACGGTTCAGATATTCACGTATCCGGCTGGGAATCGATACGTCCCGGCCTGCATTTTCCATGTCTGCCGAGAAAGTCTCTCCCTCTCCGGCCTTATCTGGCGCCGCACAGATTATTCTGCACATCTGCCCGAGGAAATCCAGCACAAGCCGTTCCTCTTCTTCATACTCCGCCGAAGTAGGATGTAATGCTTCCCGAAGCCCAAGATATTCGAATATTTCCCTGGGAAATTCTGTCTGATCCGCGCCCGCGTTTCTATCCGCCCACTCCCGAAAGCCTGCCATCCGGTCATACAGCGGCGCCGCTCCATGCACCTGCTCTCTTATGATCTTCTGTGCCTTTTTCCTGGTGTACTTCTCTCCATATCTGCCATCACAGAGGACTCCGCTTCCAGTCTGTTCGTCCTCCGGACTGACGGAAAAACGCAATACCTTGATCAGCCAGTTCAGCACCGGGATATCCTTCAAAGTCCGCTTCACAGAAAGCTCGTACGGGATACCATGTCGGGCAAATGTCTTCTCCAGCATCTCAGACTGCTTCTGAAGCCGGTAAAATACAGCAATATCTCCATAGGCTTTTCCTTCCCCGTGCAGCTGGACGATCCGCTGTGCCAGATACTCTGCCTCCTGAAAAGGATCGTAATGATTTTTTACCGTGATCAGATCTCCCATATCCCGGCTGCTCCGAATCTCATCCCCAAACTGACGGAACCGCCCTGCAGCCTCCAGGATTGCCCCGCCGGATCGGTAATTCACCGGAAGTGTCAGCTCCTTTGCCCCGAAACGGTGTTTCAGAAGGAAGAACATATTTTCCCCGGTGCCCCTCCAGCTGTAGATTACCTGATTGGGATCTCCCACAGCAAAGAGCCTCGCACCGCCGTATGGTACGCTGTATTCTGTAAGAGCAGCCAGGAAATCCATCTGCATAGCGTCACTGTCCTGCACCTCGTCCACAATGATCCACTGAGGATGAAAGAGTTTTTCCTCCGGCTCCTCTTTCCCCAGCTCTTCTTTCCCCGGTTCTTCTTTTCCTGTCCCACTCATCCCGTCAGTTTTCACTGCATCAGCGCCGCTCATACCTTGCATCCGTTCTGTACCGGCCAGCAGCAGTTCCGTGCTGACCCGCAGCAGATCGGAGAAAGACATTTTATTCTGCCTTTTCTTCTCCTCCTCAAGGATCGGATAGAGCCGGAACAGATCATCCTTATACCGGCTTTCTTCTTTTCCGGCGATCCATCCCTGATACTCCTGTTCCAGCCGTTTTTTCAGCCGGTTTTTATACTTCACCTTCAGTCCCCTCTCCCCGATGATATCCATGGCCAGATCTGTTTCTTCATCGGGATCCATAACTGTAAACTCCCAGTTCCAGCCTGCCTGTTCTACAGGCAGATAATTTTTCAAAAGTCTCATGGCAACACTGTGAAAAGTACCGAAGCACTCCGTCTGTTCCTGACGGATTCCAGGTTCCCTGGTATGCAGCCTCTCCGTAATCTCGCCTGCCGCCTTGTTGGTAAACGTCAGTACGACCATGTTTTCCAGAGGGACCTTCTTCTCCTCATGAAGATAGATAATCTTCTCAATCAGCACTGTTGTCTTGCCGCTGCCCACACAGGCATTCACTACGCAGGCGGGGCTGTCGTCCAGGACCGCCTCCAGCTGGTAGCGGTTCAGCCTACCGCGGCCGGCCCGGCTGTCATTTTTATGTTCTGTCATGATAACATATCCTCATATCTTCGTCTCAGCTTCCCCCTTACCTTATCCGTACGTTCCCGGTTCTCCACGACCCGGATCTCAATCCGCATATCCCCCGGACATACCGCATGATAGCGCACTGTATTTTCCAGCCCTTTTCGGTTATCCGGTTCCATTAGCCATTTTTCATAAAATGAATTTGTAACCGTCAGGATCAGCCTGTGTCCCTCCACAGCCACCTGCTCCACTGTTTTCAGGAAGGCGCCGCCGCTCTCTCCGTTCTGTATCACACTGTCGCAAAATTCCTGCCAGTGATCCGGCAACGAAAAGAAAGAAAATCCTTTCTGAATAAACGGTCGTGCTTCTTCCATTTTCTTTGCAGCAAATTCCGGGGGCTCGCTTTCTGAGAGAAGATTTCTGAGTCCCCACAAAACCATCTTTTTATCCAGGTTATAATCCCCTACGCAGGCAGGACAGCCGTCCTCACAGGGGCATCCTTCCAGCATACGGATAGCATTGTCAATGATCTGGGGCATGACCTCGGAGATTTTCTCTGCGTATCCAAGGCCGCCTTCATATTTATCATATATAAACAGGAAGACGTTCTGCTCCTCCAGCCCGTCCGGCACAACCGCATTATTTGAGATTACCGCGTCAATATCATCCCGCTCTGTCATGGTTGTCATCATAGCCGCATTTTTCAGAGCGTGACAAAGTCCCTCGAAATGATTGTTCATCATCTGGTTTCCGGTCCTGTCCGGAACGAGAAGCCTCCGGTAAGTATGCACTACATTTTCCGGGATCGTAATCCAGGTACTCTCTGTATCATAGTCTTTCTGCAGGGGCAGGGTTAATTCCACATATCCCAGATTCTGATGGTTATGGAACTGCAATTTCTTATACATAGAAACGATTTCATTTACATTGATATCCCCAAATTTCATCTTTACCCTGCCAACTGTTTCCTCGCGGAATGCCTGCAGGATCCTGGTATCCTCTGTTCCGGCGGGAACAGTATAGTAATTACCGTCAAAGGGTACCGCCTCGGCTGTCCGGCTCACCAGATCCAGCTTCAGCACCTCATACAGCACTCCCTCATGCATATAGACAGCTCCCGGATGCAGTTCATGATAAGCCTGTGTCTCATCCATCTCCGTCACTTCCCGGCCCGGTCCCTTTCCCCTCCGTCTGCCCTCTGAGAACTCGACTTCATCCATCACGATCAATTTGAAGCGGGTCTTATCCATATTTCGCAGACTGTAGTCTCCGGCGGGGAATGCAGGCCCGGACCAGGCGAACCGGCCGGACAGACCTTTCACTTCTTCTGCGTTCATAAGTACAGGGATCACTTCTCCCAGGTCCGGGAAAAGAGTAATATCATCCAGAGATAAGGGCATCTCCGCAGCGGCGGCCCGGATGTGTGCCAGCTGAATCAGCAAATTGTCCGGATCCACAATGGCATTCTCACTGGCGCTGGAGAACAGCCACTCCGGATCAATGGCAATATACTGGTCGAAAGGCTGGTTCTCCAGGATCAGGTAATTGACACACTTCTCCCCGCTGCGCCCTGCCCGTCCGGTCTGCTGCCAGAATGACGCCCGGGTGCCCGGATATCCCACGATCACGGTAGAATCCAAGCTGCCGATGTCAATCCCCAGCTCCAGTGCGTTAGTTGCCACAAGTCCGGACAGTTCTCCCTCCGTCATCTTCCGCTCGATCTCCCGTCTCTCCAGCGGAGTGTAACCGCCCCGATAGCCGGCGATCCTGCTGCCATCCGACCGGGTCAGGAATCCGGCGGCATCCAGCTTGTCCCGGGACTCTTTCAGGATAACTTCCACATTTCGCCTGCTGCGCCCAAAGGCTATGAAATGATGATCTGTCTCCACCAGTTCCGGGATCAGGTCTGCCGCCACAGAAGAAGCAGATCTTCTCCCGTAGATCCGGTCATTGGTCCCCTTGATCTCCGGCGGCTGGATGATCCTGTATTCTTTCTCCGGCGCAGGAGATCCATCCCGATCAATCAGTTCAAACTGTTCCCCGCATATCTTCTGTGCCAGCTCCGCCGGATTGGCAATTGTAGCTGAACTGCAGAGAAAACGGGGCTCTGACCGATAGTATCCGCATATTCTCTTCATCCTGCGGAAAATATTGGCCAGATGAGCGCCGAAAGCGCCTCTGTAGCTGTGCAGTTCATCAATGACCACATATTTCAGATGGGTAAAAATAAAATCAAACCCGTATTTGCTGTGGTTTGGCAGAAAGGCCGCGTTCAGCATCTCCGGATTAGTCAGGATAATATTCGCGCTCTTCCGGATCCGGCTTCTCTCCGCCTGCATGGTATCTCCATCGTACACTCCCGCAGAGATCCGTCCCTCCCCGAAATACTCGAGAAACGGCTGCAGAGCCCGGTACTGATCCGCCGCCAGCGCCTTGGTCGGATACACAAAAACCGCCCGGGTCAGAGGATCCTCCAGCACTGCCTGCAGCACCGGAAGCAAGAAGCTCAGTGTCTTTCCACTGGCTGTAGATGTCGTGATCACCACATTTTCTCCCCGGGATGCCGCCTGAAACATCTCCGCCTGGTGGCAGTACAGCTGCGGGATCCCGTGAGTGGTCAGATATGACCGGATATCCGGGTGAAGCCCTGCCGGAAAATCCGCGAAGACAGCCTCCCTTTCCGGAGTAGTCCTGGTATATATGGTCAGATCCTGAATGTTATCTGTACTTTGATAATTCTGCTGCAAATCTGTTCACTCCCTGATTATTATTTCCTG
Source organism: uncultured Mediterraneibacter sp. (assembly GCA_944381495.1). Taxonomy (GTDB): domain Bacteria; phylum Bacillota; class Clostridia; order Lachnospirales; family Lachnospiraceae; genus Mediterraneibacter. Next base: position 62,696 of record CALWLJ010000006.1, read on the forward strand.
GTCACTATTTATAGAAAGCATGGGCGGACATTGTGATCCATATAAATGGAAACCGGATCACAGCGCCCGCATCCTCTTCAGTAAATCTTCTCAATATCTCCCGTGATCCCATACTGCTGCCGGAAAGCCTGCAGGTCATCTTCCCCGCGGATCAGCATAATCTCTTCAAACTTTCCCGTAGAAAGATCCCTGAATCCTGCAACCTGTTCCCCGGTGCAGATACTGCATCGGATCGCAGGACTCTTAAGAGCCGGGTCATAGGATTTTGCTGCTGTTGATTTAGTCTTTTTCGAAAATATAGAAAACATATGGGCACCTCCCGTTCTGATCATCAGTTGAACGGCAGCTCATCGTCCAAAAAATCAAAGTCTTCTTCTTCCATTTCCATCATATACTCACCCAGTTTCTTGTCATACTGCTCCAGGGCGTCATCCATCTTCTTCTCCATGTCTTTATTTCCGTTCTCCCGATACAGACAAAGCGCTGCGGTAAAGATCACATCATTATCTTCCGTGCATACAGTATCACCGGTAATGTATCGTCTGACAACCTCTTCCGCGCCTTGAAAATCCTTTTCCCGGATCTTCGCATAAATCAAAGCAGCCGCTGCAAGCGGATTGTCCTTTTCATCCGATTCCCAGTCCTCACAGTATCTTCGCGACTCCTCTGTCCTTCCCTGATTCCCGAGGGCTAAAGCCAGAAGGAAACGGATTTCCGATGGATACTCTTCCTTCCACTCAAAAAGTTTCAACAGCTTCCGGCAAACAGACTCAAGCTCCGGATACATCTCATGCATGTCCAGTTCATCCAGATAATCTTCAAGCCATCCCTGCACGTCATGAGAGTAATCCGTCTCATCATCCAGAAGATATAGTTCCTTTGCAAAGTCCGGATTCCCAGAGCGTCCATCAGAGATGATCTCCTGCAGAAGATTAAAGCCGGCATTCCAGACGCTGATATCTGAGATGCCGTGGGCCATATTGGAATAGCAGGTTTGTGTATATTGGTCAAATTTTTTCCATAGTTTATTCATGGGAACCTCCTTTGTTGAATATAATATTTTCTACATTACTCGAACTCAATTTCTTCTTCCGCCTTGACATAAATATCAATCTGATTTTCAATAATCAACTCGTTAACAATCCAGCCTCGCATCATGCAAAGTTTCACGAACTCATCAATCCGGTTCACCCCATTCATTTCCTTCAGCGTAATCACAACACCGAATTGCAATCCCCGTCCCGCTTTTACTTGTGCTCTTTCCTTCGTCTTTATGCTCAAGCCCCACATACCAGCACCATATACTTTACGGGATCTGGCATTACTTTTTACAATTTCCTTAATATGCTTAATATTATCCCACTTTCGATACATCTGTCGTGCTTCTTCTTCATAAAGGATAATGGGACCATCCTCTGACTGTTTATTTTGGTCGATTGACTTGATTGTAGGCTTTCCATTTTTTTCCTGAATTCTTCCAAAATGTATATCCATCTCAGTTCCTGTATAATCAACTCCTTGATTTCGATCACTTTTCGGGAAATATGCCAAAGTAGCCCTCGCAAAATAGGGAAATCCTTTCATATCCTGAGGCACCGGAATATTATAGGTATACGTTTCAAAGTTTTCGATTGTCCCTGTCATAATAAATCGTATCTCATCATCCTGAGATTGCAAAATATTTTCAATTCGCTTAGGAACAATGCCATATCCTGTGCGATTAAGAGTGGTAGTATCTCTTTTTTCCCATCCAGCAGCAGAGTCAATAATTAAGGCCTTTGCCACTTCTCTGTTCAATCCCATAATATAAATTAAATAAGCTATCTTCCTTGTAATCCACGGCGCCGCAAAAGATGTACCTGTAACATATGCTTTGCCTAACGGATCACACACGATTATTTTATCTGGTCCATCCCCACCATAATAACTCACGTCGGGTTTATGAAAAAAAGATAAAACAGGCCCTGTCCTAGTATAGGAAGACTGCTTTCCATGAAAATCTACAGCATTAACTACCAATGAATTTAACGAATCCGCAGGTGCACCTATCCTCATATCCTTCTTTTTTTCATTCTTTGGCTTATTTGTACCTGCAATAACAAAAATCACATCATATTCACTTTGAATTCGATCGAGTTCTGCTGCTTCCGGAGAAATAAAATTTTCATGGATCTCCATTGCGGAACCTAATGACAAATTCCAAACTTTAATATCTGAGTTTTCCATCACAATATTTCGAATCATTTTTAGTATAGTAAAAGAACTAAATCCTTTTGCGACTGAAACACCAAAATGTCTAACTCGAAATCGTCCACAGCCATCATCCAAATCTGGATTAAAGCTCGGTCCATCAACAATTATAGACGAAACTTCCGTACCATGAATATAATCTTCCGAGCATAACTCAATATCATCTTTAATTACTCTTCTGTAATCTACCCATTCATGAAAATATACCAACTCATCAAATTGAGTATCTATTACACCGATTACAGGCTCATTACCAGGCTTTGGAATCGACAAAATCTTCTCTTGCTCCTCTTTCTTCAAATAATCAGGCGCATCGAATGAAATCTTGGAAAAATCTATTACATCCATCGCGATCAAATACGGAGCTTTATCCTGCAAAATCTTAATCTCATCTGGTGTAAGTCGTAGAGTCGTATCATTAAGCATCTCCGCATTAATCATATCAATCCCGAACTTGCTGAGAAGGCTAATTGTATCCACTCCTGTTTTGTATATTGTTATGATTGAATCATTAATAATTTCCCTTTTTTCATATTCCTGATCCACGCCAAATCGTTCCACATAATATGCATCTACGATGATTTTTACAAATACTGTTCTTGCAGGTTTTTTCTCCTTATAACGGCCTTTATTAATAGCCATTATATCGTCATGTGAAATATGATCTCCATAATCCCGTTCTACAATTTTCAGTGCAAGTTCCAGTTTTTCAATCGTATCTTTTATTACTTGTCTTGAAATAAAATGTGTAAACACATGTTTTTTTGTTTCGTCATCTCCCTGAATGAATCTAACGCCTCGTACAGATTCGTTCGGAGATTTTCCGCCTTCTCCCAATAATGTCTTTAGTCGATTACTTTTTGCAACAATATGATAATAATAGGCATTTACGAGGGTCCCTCCTATCTCAGGTCGATTCTCCCAATATTTATAAACACTTTTCAACTGTTGAATCAGTTCTCGTAAATGTCCCGCCGATACTATTTTACCTTTTGGCAAATTAATAGGACCTCCACCTCCACTATTTGCTCTTTTCTGGAATTGCCCTTTTAATTGTAGAATATTATTCACTTAGATTCACCTCCTTGAGTTCCCGGGCAACCCCGCTTTTTGACTTTTTTGTAAGAATAGCAATTTCTCTTACAGTAAAATTCTGCGCCTGCAATTTTTCTAATTTCTGTGGCATTTCTCCACATATCGTATAATATAATCGTCTAAAATAATCCGTCCCATCATCAGGGTCACTAAAAGCGACGGCTGTACGAATGATATTTTTCAACTCACCTGGATATGGAATTGGATCCAGCAATTGAATAATTTTTCGAAATAGCCGAATATCCCTATTGGCCAGCTTAAATTTTTCTAGAAATGTATTCAATAATTCTTCTGCTACTTTAATTAAATCTTCCTGTGTATAACGGTTAAAATCAATATTTGAATCAAAACGCCTGGTTAATGCCTTGTCGAAATATTGATAAAGATTTGTCGTTGCAATCAATACAACCCGTTCATCTAAGCGATCCAGCCCCCTCAGCATTGCGGATGTCGCCCTCCCCATCTCTCTGAGATCATTCGCGTTTGTTCGATCCAGTGCTATGGCATCAATTTCGTCAAACAAAACGATTACTTTATCCGGATGCGGGAAACTATTTATTTCCTGGAATAGTCGACCTATATTCTTTTGTGTCTGCCCTAATTTACTATCAACAATAGCCGAAAAGTCTACCATAAAAATCTCTCGATTTAAAATTCTTGCCAGTTGCTTTACTGCCTCAGTCTTTCCTGTCCCTGGAGCTCCCTGCAAAAGGAATTTATTGATTCCTACATTATGGGAAACTGCATTGACGATTCCAAGAAGATCTTGAGTAATAATCTCTGGTAAAACTAAAATGTCCCCCGATATTTCTACCTTCTCAAATAAGGCTGATTCATTTTCATTCATTTGTGGAACAAATGTATTGGCATTTGACATTAAAGCCATGATATATTCTGCTAACTGATAATCTCCTGACGCATCAAAATCTTTGGCAATCTCATATGCTTCACTTCTGAATGCCGCATCATTATTTTCTGCATAATATTTGATCAGGTTAATCACATTCTTCTTTTTCATATAACACCACTCCTGAGACCTTTTATAATCAGAATATATCATCCCGGGACAATATTGTCAATATTGGGACAAATTATAAAAATTATAAAAACAAATAGAGCTAACACAGCAAAGCCATGCAGCTCTATTATCTCCTTGTCACAGTGCATTCTTCTTTCCTTCACCAGTCAGGATACTGCTTCGGCGCCGGATTCACAGCCCTGATAAGCTGAGGGTTCTCTACGTGTCCCTCTGATATTTTAAGGACCTTAATATCAAACCACCACATATCTCCAAAGTCAAACAAATAAGAAAACTTCATCCCTTTTCTCAAATCCAGATCTCCCAGGAAAGTATCATCCACAGACATCTCGTCACCGGAAGTGAACGCCGCGTCTAGTGTATATGTCTCCCGCATCATACCCTGTCCTGTGTAAAAGGCGAACAAATGGTCATCGTCAAACTCAAAAACTTTCTGGATCGTCCGGTGAAGCGTATACAACGTATCCGACAGATTAAGGCATACCGTGCGGCTGCAGTCTCCATACCTGACATCTATTTTCAGTTCAACTGTCAGTCCGCTGTAATCCCGTTCCTGCTCCTCAAACATTTTGCTGATATTCCCGGTACAATACTCCGGAAACCTTTTATGCATGTACTGACCGAAAGTGAAGTCAATCAGCGTATCATCCTCTTCGCACTCATTGTAGAGCCGAATCTGATCACTCACTTCACATAGTATGTTAAAAAGGGGCTGTATTTTTATCCTGCTGTGTTTTACCGCTTCCCCGTCCGGAATCACATCCGTTTCTTCCACTTTGACCACGCCCAGTTCTTCCAGATAACACAGGATTGCCGCAGGACGTCCGATCCGGTACAGGAACAGAAATCTGTCCGGAAGATAATAGGTCTCTCCGGGAACCGCTCCGGTATGCTCAGCCCACTCCATGAAAGTATCGACTTCCCACTCAAAGCTTGTCTCTTTCTTTTCAAACCCTGTGTCACACATCAGGATCATCAGAAAAAGCACATATCTTTCTATTGCCGATGCATTCCAGAAAAGTTCATAGTCCTCCCCTTTTATCATACCGGTTCCCTTTTCATTTATTTCAAGGATATGATATTTCACCGCTATGTAATAAAAAAAGTTGATGACCAGGTAGTCCGCCTGAAAACGGGTCGGCTTTTCATAAGCTTCCCGAACCTTCAAATGTGAATTCAGCTCGAAACAGTCCTTTTTCCCGATAACCCCTGATTTTTTCGCCAGTTTTACTCTGTCCTGAAGTACATAGTCGCAAAATATTTCAAATTCATGGCATACCTCTGCCGCCCGCTGTTCTATCACTTTCACATCAACGTTCATCATATGCTCCTTTTCCTGTGCCTTCTCTTCTTATTCTCCCAGTCCTATCACCCCAGTATATCCTTCAGCACCCGGAACAATTCCGCCTCCGACCTTACCTCATACGCCGGCTCCTCTGCTCCATCCGGTCTCTTTTTCCCTCTCCGGTTCATCCATACCGCGTTCCACCCGGCATTCATGGCTCCTTCCACATCCAGATCAAAGGCGTCTCCCACAAACCAGACCTCGCCTTCTTCCATATGCATCCGTTTTCTTGCAAGATCGAAGATCTGCCGGTCCGGCTTCACCGCTCCCGCATCTCCGGAGACAAATATATATTCTTTTGGAATCCACCTTTCCGCCTGGAGTCCACGGATCTTGTCCCACTGATGCCCGGACAGTCCGTTCGTAATAATACCCAGCAGTGCATGTTCCGCGCACCAGGCAAGGATTTCTTCCATCAGAGGCGTCATCCGGATATGCTTCTGACATTCCTCGTAGACCTGTTGGAACTCCAGGGCATCCTGATCTGAGATCACAATGCCGAATTCTTCCAACGCCTTCTGCATACGGCATATATACAGCTCTTCCATAGTGATCTTCCCTGCAAGTGCCCTGGAAAATACCGCATTGCTGTACTTCCTCGTAACCGGGAAAAGCTCTTCCGCGCTGACCGGGATATCACCTCTGAAATATTTCTCATATGCCTGGACAAAAGGCATCGTCTGATCATATAAAGTGTCGTCTACATCAAATAAAACCGCAATTTTTCTGTTTTCCCCCATACATCTCCTCCGTAGTTATATCTCAGTTCTGCTTCCAATAAAGAGTATCGTTCATAGAAAGCAGATACAGACAATATTGATTCATACTGATGTTCTTTCTTCTCTCCCTACATCTGCTTCCTCACCACCGCATACTCATCCCCGTTCCGGTAATACGGACACTGATAGTATCGGTCCGACATGATCCGCACATAGTCGTCCTCGTCCATATTCATATCGCACATATAAGCCTCGTACTCATCATCATATACATAAAATGCACAGGTATCACAGCTTGATCTTTCTTTTCCTTTCATTTCCGCCTCCAGCTCTGTTTTCTTGTTTCCTGTTATCGCCATATCAGTACAGAGACTTATCTTTTACTGTACTGTTCCTTTTCCGCGCTCTTTCACAGCATCTTCCCCGCCTCCGCGGCAAACATAAGCCCGGACATCTGAGCCCTGCTTTCTCTGCTCTCTCCTTTTCCTTCCTTTTCTCTGCCTTCCTGCTCCTTTCTGAACATCTCCCGAAGCAGCGCGCTCTGGTCTGCCCAGGTGAAAAGACCGGAATGGCAGCACTGATTTCTCCTGCCCTTACAGTTTTTCAGCCGATGCTCAAAAGCGAGCCACCAGCGTTCATTATACTCTTTTTTCCCCGTCTCTGCCATTTTGCTGCCGAGTTTTTCACATTTCCCGTGGATAATATACTCAAAAGTGCCTAAGGTAAACTCCTCCTCTCTGGCATCCTTCAGCGCAACCATACCGCGGCCTTTTCCCTGGCCCCGTATTTTCTGATCCGGGAACAGCCGGCATAATGTGTCCTCTGTAACCGCATCCGGAGAGAACTGCTGCATCTGCTGGTCCTCCTGCCGCCCCTGCTCTTCCTGCCATCCCTGTTCTTCCATTTCCACATATCCGGAAGTGCAGCTGTCCTGCCTGCCGTGCTGATCTTCCTTTCCGAAAAATCGCCGCTCCAGTTCTTCCACGGCCTGTCTGTACTGCTTTTCATCTATGCGATCAGACAATTTCCCGCTGTTGTTCCGTATCTGCGCCATTGCCCAGATCACAGTGGACAGGGAGAGGGAATGTTCTACATATGTACCATCCGGCGCAAGCTGCAGACTGGCCCATGCGATTTCATCAAAGGAGCGCTCACACCGCTCCCCCGCCTCTCTGGTTGGCAGCGCCTCTGCAATACATTCGATACAGGATTCCCGTTTTATTTTTCCGATATAAATGGTGATATTTCCCCACTTCTTCATGCCGCATCCTGACGCCTCAGATGAGACTTCACCATATATATTTCCAGGCTTTTGAAGCTCAAGATAATCCCACAATGTCTTATCCTTCAGCTTCCTGCTTCTATAGTCTGCTTTTGCTTTTTTCATCCTGCTGCGGATATCCCACATGGCGTCGTATTTATCCTGGGCAAGAAATTCCATCGTGTACCAGTAGTCCAATATCTTCTGTGCCTTTTTCACGTCAGCGCTGTCCTTTTTCATTGTCCGGTCGTTCCTCTCCTCTTCTGTGCAGTTCATCTGATCATCTGGTTACCTTTGATCCCTCCCCGGTCTCATAACATGATTTTACTTTACCGGAAACACAGATGCAATCATAACTGTCTGAAATTTGTTACTGTTCATTTGTTCTCAGATGTCCGCCATAACGGAATATGCCTGAATAGTAACAGTAACAAAATTTATAGTCAGCTCTTGCAAAAAATCCCAAACAGCCGTATCATAACAGGTAGTCAGATACAATTGGATAGCGACTGCGGGGAGCTGGCCGAAGCCGGCTGAGAGGAGACTTCTTCGTCTCGACCCGAAACCTGATTTGGATAATGCCAACGTAGGGATGAGTGAAGAGAGTTTCAGAGATGCCCTGCGCATCTCTTTTTTATTTCATAAGAGACTACATTTCTCTGAAATTTTGTATCTGAACCACAGTGCGGCGGACCGGGGACACCACTCTCTGCCGCGATAGAAAAATCTGGCTGAAAAGCATTTGAAGAACAACCGGGAGGTACACAGCCATGATGATCACCATACCAGGTGAAGGCGTCGGCAAAAGGACAAAAGGGAAATATGCTCTGTTCCCCTTCAGGAGCTCTGCTGCCGATGCACAAATGCCAAAAAAGTTCCGGCAGTTCTAATGCTGCTGCGGAACAAATGCAGAAGAAATGGAGGTAGAACAGATGGAAACTTACACAACACAGATGGATGCCGCCCGCAAAGGCATCGTAACTCCGCAGATCAAAACTGTAGCGGAAAAGGAACATATGCCCGTTGAAAAGCTGATGCAGCTGGTGGCGGAAGGAAAGGTGGCGATCTGCGCCAACAAGCGCCACACCTGCCTGGATCCGGAGGGCGTGGGAAGCATGCTCCGCACAAAGATCAATGTAAACCTGGGTGTATCCAGAGACTGCAAAGACTACAATATTGAGATGCAGAAAGTCATGAGCGCGGTTGATCTGGGCGCGGAGGCGATCATGGATCTCTCCAGCCACGGCAACACCCAGCCTTTCCGCCAGAAACTGACCAGCGAATGTCCGGTCATGATCGGAACAGTACCGGTCTATGACAGCGTTATTCACTATCAGAGAGATCTTGCCACTCTGACCGCAAAAGATTTTATAGACGTGGTACGTCTCCACGCTGAGGACGGCGTAGACTTCGTAACCCTGCACTGTGGCATTACCCGCAAGACTATCGAACAGATTAAAAAGCATAAGCGGAAAATGAATATCGTAAGCCGCGGCGGAAGTCTTGTATTCGCCTGGATGAGTATGACCGGAGAAGAGAATCCTTTCTACGAATATTTCGATGATATCCTCGACATCTGCGAGGAATACGATGTGACCATCTCCCTGGGCGACGCCTGCCGTCCCGGCTGTCTGGCTGATGCGACAGATGTATGCCAGATCGAGGAGCTGGTACGCCTGGGCGAGCTGACAAAACGCGCCTGGGATCACAACGTACAGGTCATGGTAGAAGGTCCCGGACATGTGCCGCTGGATCAGGTCGCTGCAAATATGGAAGTGCAGAAGAGCATCTGCATGGGAGCACCCTTCTATGTACTTGGGCCTCTCGTTACAGATATCGCGCCGGGCTATGACCATATCACCGCTGCCATCGGCGGCGCTGTGGCAGCTATGAGCGGAGCCGCATTCCTCTGCTATGTCACCCCGGCGGAACATCTGGCACTGCCCAATGTAGACGACGTAAGACAGGGCATCATCGCCTCCAAGATTGCGGCCCACGCGGCAGACATCGCCAAGGGTATCCCGGGCGCAAGAGATATCGACGACCGCATGGCTGACGCCAGACGGAACCTGGACTGGGACGCTCAGTTTGAATGCGCTCTGGATCCGGAAACCGCCAAAGCGATCCGTGACAGCAGAAAGCCGGAGGACGACCACAGCGACACCTGCAGCATGTGCGGCAAGTTCTGCGCGGTAAGAAGTATGAATAAGGCGCTGGCAGGGGAGTATATTGATATACTTTAAATAGAGTCCTGGCTGTTTAGTTCATTTGTTTCAGGAAGGCCGCTGTCAAGGGGGTGTGTTGTCACGGCGGCCACGCTTGCGCTCGGGAATGGAGCGCAGCGGACACGTAAGGCCGCAAAGGACGCGGCCTAAGTGCCGGTCGCTCCACAACGGGCCTTCATGACAACACACCCCCTTGACAGCTGGATACCGAAAACAACTGAACAACCAGAAACGCAGATTGGCGCGGCTTGAAGGACTTACCATTTGTAAGACTTCCAGGCCGCGCCTCTGGTTTCCAGGCTGTATAGCCACTAACTTCCGTCCTGAACAACCATATTACCGCATTATAATCTCCGGACAGTTCTCCAGAAACTGCTGAAGCGAATCCGCCCTGGCAGCCGTTTTCAGCCATCTTTTCAGAGTCTCCAAATTGGTCTCCTCCATGATCCTTTGCAGGATCTTTTCCGGAACAGGGCCCAACTCTGACAGCAGATCGACCACAGCTTCAGCTTTTCCTTTCGTAGATAAGAGTATTCTCCGAAAGGCAAGCTCAGATAAATCTTTTCACAGTTCTATTCTAACAATCCGATACTAGAAAAACAAGGATATTGAATGTTTCTGCCGGTATAGCAGCCTGCACATTTGATATGAAGGCCTATTTATTTCACTGATATCACCGGGCAATTGGTAACTGCCCGACATTTCCTATTATTCTGTGAATTGTCTCATCGTCTTCCTCCAGTTCTTCTGCTTTCTCTTTTAAAGATTTCAACGCTTTATTATTCTCGTACCTAATAGAAAAACAGACACAATACTTGTATTGACAACTTTTTTATGTTATCCTTACTCCACTGATATCAGCGGTGTTCTTACCGCATCTTATCATTAGCCCTCTGGGCTTCTCATTTTCGGCGCTTTATTTTCGAGGCAGTTATCCGATGATGAATGTTACTTATTGATCTGATGCAGGATATCTTTATATTTTTTTACCCCTGCATCTTTTTACAGAATGGAGGAACTGCCTATGGCAAACATTTTACAACAGTATTTTCCTCTTATAAGGACCAGAAAAGAAGTCCTCAAAGATATCCGGGAAGACCGGAAGCTCCTGAAGATCTATCAGAGCTGGGAAAGGGAACAACAGGAGGAATTTCTTGATTTCTGCACGGGCCAGCGCTCCGCCTGTTATTCAGCGGATATGCTTCTGAGACAGTATAAACGTATCCGGAGCAGGAAGAAGAAAAGAGGGAAAAAGGGATATGGCCTGTTATATAAGGAAATCCAGAAAGTCTATACCATCGTTTTATATGAAAACAGCCCGGAAGAATTCCATCGGTTCCCAAATGAATATATCCATCGGTTCTCTCAGAAATCCGACACGGGAATCGAAATGGAGCTTCTCATGAACTATATTTTTATACCGCTTGACATCTTTAAAGACATTCTTCACAATAAAGGTATCAATAACAAACTGGAGGCATGGCTTACTTTTTTCTCTGTGGATGATCCGGTGTACATCGAAAGACTGATCCGGGCGTATCCTCAGTTCAAAGACTACTATCAGGAGATCTATACGCTGTGCCAGAACACGGAAAAGGTGATGGATATGTTTTCAAGAGAGTTGCGGGAAATGGACAGAAATACAGTAAAATATATGATTGATGAACTGAATGACAAACTTGTAGATAGAGACAGAAAAATCAAATCCAGGGATACAGAAATAAAGAATCAGAAAAAACTTCTCAAACAAAAGGATACTGTTATCGCTGAAAAAGAAGCAGCCCTTGCAGCATTAGAAAAAGAGCTTGAGGAACTGAAAGCGCAAAAAGCTCAAAATACATAATCATAATAAGCAAAAAGTTCTTTTCCCTGCCCCGGTTACCAGAAAAGACCAGCACCGGCGATCTCCTTCCCGCCGATGCTGGTCTTCTGCCAAACCCAAATCTGTCGGCATCCTTCTCAGGACGCCATTTTATATAATATTATACTGTTTTGCCGACTCCTTATTCCTGTCCGGCTTTCTTCTTAATAAGCTCTTTCCCGGAAGTAACTACGATCGTCACACCAAGGATCATCAGCAGCACCGCAACGATAAGCTGCAGGCCCTCTACCATGAATACGCCTGTTCCTGCTGCGAATGCGTTGACCAGAGAGATGAATCTCTGAACCAGTGCGGTAAATGTTACGATCAGCATGATCACAAACGGAGGAACCAGTGTTCTCAGCTCTCTTCCTGTCACCTTCAGGAATACGCACAGGGTGATCAGGACAAGTGCGCTCAGCAGCTGGTTTGCGCTTCCGAACAGCGGCCAGATGTTGGAATATCCTACCTGTGTCAGGATATATCCGAATACCAGTGTGATCACAGTTGCGAAATATTTATTACAGAGAACTTTTCTCCAGCCTTCTGCATGCTCCATATCGTCAACGCTGAACAGCTCCTGGAAGGACATACGTCCGATCCGGGCAACAGAGTCCAGAGTTGTAAATGCCAGAGCGGACACGCACATGGTCATAAAGCTCTGTGCCACATAAACCGGGATCCCGAACATCTCAAGGAAACCTGCAACGCCTGATGAGAAGATCTGGAACGGAGTTCCCACTGCTGCGGTTCCGTCCGCGCTCGCTGCCGCACCTGCGACACAGAGAGCAACGACAGCCAGAAGACTTTCAAGTACCATTGCTCCATATCCGACTTTCAGCATATCCTTCTCATTGGAGATCGTCTTGGATGAAGTACCGGAAGATACCAGGCTGTGGAATCCGGATACCGCACCGCAGGCAACCGTTACAAACAGGATCGGGAACAAAGTTCCGAGACTGTCATTGGTAAATCCGGTATAGGCCGGCAGGTTCATAGTCGGATGTGCGAAGATCAGTCCGAGCACGGCTCCGGCGATCATACCGATGAACATGAATGTTGACATATAATCTCTGGGCTGCATTACAAACCACATCGGGAGCACTGCTGCCACGAAGATATAAGCAAACGCGATGTATACCCAAGCTTCTTTTCCAAGAAGAACCGGGAAATTCATACCAAATACAAAAGCCAGCACGGTGCATACCAGTCCGAAGACAACTTCCTTCCATCCGCTCAGTTTTAATTTATGCTGAGCTACGCCGAACACAACCGCAAACAAGATGAAGAACAGGGAAATACTTCCAGCTGCTCCGTTTACCGTCGCATTCTCTGAAAGAGTCCGTACTCCGTCAGTTACTACATAGGCGTCAAATGTTCCTGCCACCATATCCGCAAATGCTGCGATAACGATGAGACAGAACAGCCAGCAGAATCCAAGGAACAGTTTCCGTCCGGTTTTTCCGATGTATTTCTCGATCAGAAGTCCCATGGATTTTCCATCATTTTTCACGCTGGCATACAGCGCTCCGAAGTCTGTGACAGCTCCGAAGAAGATTCCTCCTATGATGATCCACAGAAGGACCGGCAGCCATCCGAAAGCCGCTGCCTGGATCGCTCCGGTGACCGGGCCTGCTCCGGCGATGGATGAAAACTGATGGGCGAATACGGTCCATCCGTCAGTAGGTACATAATCCTGTCCGTCATTGTGTACTACCGCAGGCGTCTTTGCCTTGGGATCGATGCCCCATTTCTTTGCAAGCCACCGTCCATACAGCGTGTAGGCCGCGATCAGACACACAGCGGCGATCAGTACGATTACAAGTGTGTTCATGATTCTCTACTCTCCTTTTTTTGCTTTTGCACCTTGAATTGAAATAAAAGAATACAAAGATGAGCAAAGTTCCGCAAACGATTTCATAGGAACGCAGTTTCCCATGAAACAAAAAAATCTCCCGGCAGATCACTCTGCCAGAAGACGAAATATCTTTCCGCGTTACCACTTCTGTTACCGGTATTGCCGGTCTCTCAATCCCATCGTCCGGTGTCAGCCAGCACCTTGCCGGATTAACAGGTTTCCCTCTAACGGTGGAATTCCGGTCCGGGCTACTGATGTATGCAAAGCCATGTCCGGCTCGGCCGGAAACTTCCACATATGTTTCGCCCTGACTGCTCGCAGGTGATAACTGCCCTGACCATGATGCCTCCTCGCACCAGCCGGAGACTCTCTGAAAACATAACTGTCCGGGAAGTCCTGTCCTGTTCTTCGCATTGTTTTTCAATTCGGTATTTATTATAGCTCAAAATCAAAGAAAGTCAATAAAAAACAGAGTGCATTCTGTTTTTTGTAAAAATTTTATAAAAATTATAAAAAACCGGGAGAACACACTATGCAGGATTTCTATTCTCCGTCCCTGCAGATCTTCCTTGCCCCGCTCTGCGTCAGGTGATAGAATACCGGTAACAAATAAATCGAAACGGGGTGAAACACTATGAAGCAAAATTTGCTGAAGCGGCTTCCTTCTCCGAAAGGGATGGAAAGAACGGAGATTCTGAACCTTCTTCTGTCCGAAGAATACGGCTTTCTGCCGGATCCGCCCGAAAGCATGACAGTGGATACAGAATCAGAGGAAAACACGTTCTGTGCGGGCAAAGCAGTTCTGAAAAAGCTGAAGATGAACTGCAAAACCAGACATGGGATTTTTTCTTTTCCTTTTTCTCTCATGTATCCCTCAAATACAGAGAAGCCTGTTCCCTGCTTTATCCTGATCAATTTCAGAGATCTGGTGCCTGACCGCTATTTTCCGGCTGAAGAAATCCTGGACAATGGATTTGCGGCACTGAGCTTCTGCTACGAGGATATATCTGCAGATAACGGCGACTTCACCAGCGGACTTGCGGGTCTGGTATATCCGGACGGAGAAAGGACTGTCCGCCAGTGCGGCAAGATTGGTCTGTGGGCCTGGGCGGCCATCCGGATCATGGATTATGCCGTAACTCTTCCTTTCCTGGATACCGGCTGCATCAGTATTGTGGGACACTCCCGGCTGGGGAAGACAGCCCTTCTTACCGGAGCTCTGGATCCGCGTTTCTTCTGCAGTTTTTCCAACGACTCCGGCTGCAGCGGCGCTGCCCTGTCCAGGGAGAAAAAAGGCGAAACCATCCGTGATATCTGTAATACTTACCCTTACTGGTTCTGTAAAGCATATGAGAAATACGCCGGACATGAAGAAGACCTGCCTTTTGACCAGCACTTTCTCCTGGCTGCATCCGCTCCCCGCCGGGTATATGTAGCCAGCGCTTCAGAGGATCTCTGGGCATGCCCGGAAAATGAATATCTCTCCTGTATCGCCGCCGGCACATACTATCAGGAAATGGGACAGAAGGGATTCCTACATCCGGACAGACTGCCCGTTCCGGGAGATTGTTTTACAGACGGTGATATCGGATATCATATGAGAGCCGGGACTCATTATCTGAGCCGGGAAGACTGGAAGTATTTTATGGAGTTTGTCCGGGAGAAGAGATGATAAAAAAGCAAAAATAGTATCATGGCCACGATAGAGCATAGCTTCTGAAGAAAACAAAAGGGCGGAATTTTCCATTCCGCCCAAAACCTTTATCCGAAATTTCTCTCGCTGAAAATTGTGGCTACCACAATTGCCAGTTCATATACAAGTACAAGAATCATACTGATCACAGTTACAATAAATGTAATCCGTACCAACAGATTTCCTGATGATCCTTGTTTTTTAGCCATCATTTTAGCCGCAATCGCGCAGATCAGCCCCACAGCCACAATGGCAATTCCTGCCGGTGAGATCCATATCTCAACTACAAGTCCGATCACATCAAGTACAAGTGCCGCGATACTCAGGATTCTCACTTTGCTGCTCAGCGGTGCGTTTGTCACTATACCGGCATCCAGCCCTCTGATTATCCTCCTGTTTGAACGTACCACAAGTACTTCTCCTCCTGCGATTCCAAGAGCCGCCACAATGTCAAGTGCGATCAGGATCAGTATATAGACCGGGAAACCGGACGCTGCTGCTGTCGTGAGTGCCTCACTGTTTACTACCATATAGCATACATGATGAGCCGCATCCTGCAGTGCATGCCGTACATAGTCACTTGCCGTATCGGTTAGCCTGTTGCTTCCTGTATTCAACTGAAGGTCCGTACCGGCAGCCAGACACTGATCTGCCACTGCATCGCCTTCTGAAGTGTAGTCTGTTATCACAGCTCCCTGAAATCCCCACTCGTTACGAAGTGTTTCTGTCAGAAGAGCATAACTTCCCTTCGTCTGACGGAATCCAATGCGGTTCATAGATGCCATAACACCTGTAGCACCGCCTTCTTTTACCGTAATCTCAAACGGTCTGAGATAAATCTCACGGATTGCCTGCTCCTGTGCCCACGTACATACAGAAGAACGGTTTGTCTCCTGATCATTTACGGCAAAATGCTTGATATAGCAATACATGCCTCTTGACATTGCTCCCTGTACACTGGCTGCCCCCATCTTTCCTGAAAGCAGCGGGTCTTCAGAATAGTATTCGTGATTTCTTCCACTGAATGGAGTTCTGTGGATATTCATTGCCGGTGCATACCATCCCTGAGTATTAGAACGGATTCCATCCTCGCCGATAAATTCTCCATACTGGTTTGCAAGCTCTACATTCCATGTACTTGCAAGCATTTCTTCAATCGGATAACCAAAGCAGGAATAACCGCTGATGAAGTTGGTAATACCGTGAGGGCCATCACTGTCGGTTGTCTTTGGCTTGTCGATCGATTCAATCTCCTGTGTTACAAATCCTGCCTTCTGATACAGAAGATGAAGTTCGCTTACTTTCATTTCTTCTATAAGTGACTGCCATTTCTCATCATCATAATCTGCTCCTGCCAGATCCTGGAGTGTTAGCCCGCTGTCTGTATCAACAGTTGCCGGAGACGTATCGTTGGCTTCCTCCGGACGTCCGGAAGCATCCCAACCCGTAGCGTTGATCTGATCCAGCAGCTCGTCACTGGCCTCAACTGTATTGACCGTTCCCGCCGCGTCTGTGGAATAGGAAACGCCTGTCGCCGTACCTGTGCCATAAGTCAGCCCGCTATTATCCATCACTGACCAGTTCTGCCTGCTAAGATATACAGCGCCTTCCGCCACGGCATCAGCAAACCGGTTTGCGATCTCTGTTCCTGTTGTCAGATCTGCAGTGATCATCTCTGTATCACCTACCGTATAAGTTGCTGTCATATCTGCATTTCCATCCGCATCCATACCGTCAGATGATGTATATCCCTTTGCAGCCAGGATATTATTCACAGCCTGGTGCGCATCCTGTGCCGCAGTAATATAATAATCCCCTGCGTCCATGATGTACGCTCCATCTGCAATACTGTAAGACTTCATCACTTCCCTGGCATCAAATGTAACTTCTACAGTCTCGGAAGCTCCGGGATCCAGAAGTTCTGTCTTAGCGAACCCACCAAGAACAACGGCCGGTTTCTCAATTCCATTTTCCTGATCATACTGGGTATACGGAGACTGGAAATAAACCTCAACTACATCTTTACCAGCTCTTTCCCCGCTGTTCGTCACATTAACAGAAGCAGTGATCGTTCCATCATCATTTTCACTAAAAGAAAAATCACTCCATGTGAAATCCGTATATGACAGACCGTAACCAAAGGGGAACCTTACCGTTTCACCATAATTATAATCACCTACATTTGGAGTACCCATAACCGTATCTTCATAACGGGTCTCATAGTAACGGTATCCAACGTAGACTCCTTCACCATAATTCACATAACTGTAGGCAGAATCAAGTACTTCTCCTGATGAATTCACATATCTGTTGTCACCGAAATTCTGCACGGCCGGAGAAGAAAAACTGTCATTTACATATGTATCAACAAGATGTCCAGACGGATTCACTTCGCCAGAAAGAAGTCTTCCCACCTCTTCCACGCCGTTGTATCCTGTTCCGCCTACCCAGAGGACTGCATCCACGCCAAGATCTTCTTCATCAAGGAACGACATCTCCATGGCATTTCCTGCATTGATGATCACAACAGTCTTCTCAAAGCCGGCATCCTGGATTCCTCTTAAAATCTCCTTCTCAGTAGAACTCAGTTCCAGATAATGTTCATCTGCAGTTCCATCGTACCGTGACATTTCTCTCGGGACATCAGCCCCCTCGCCTCCGGTTCTGGAAATAACCATAAGCGCCACATCATTATAATCTGCAAAAGAGCTCTCACAAGCCGCGCTCACCTCAGACCAGGGATTTTCATTCAGTGACCAGTCAGCCGCCTCACCGCTTCCTCCGGTTCCTCTTCCGCGGCCATTTTCACCATAGAAATCCCAAAGAGTTTCATTTACACGAAATCCCGCATTTTCCAGAGATGTCTTCAGATTTCTGTCAGAGTAATCACTGGTGGCTACTGCACTGGATCCGGTACCATTGGTGATCCATTCCCGGCATGACTGACTGAAAATGCTTACAGCCGCGCCAGATTCGAGAGGCAGTGCATTCTCATTGTTATACATCAGCACTGCTCCTTCATCTACAACTGTATCCGTAAATTCGATTTCAGCATCCAGCAGTTCATCTTCATTTTCATAACTTTCTGCCTGTTCACCGCCTACACTGCCGAAAAACAGTTCCAGAGCGGTACTGTAATTTACTGCGACCAGATTAATGGCAATAACTGCCACAAGGATCACGGCAAACAGAACATTAAATAAAGCAAATCTTACCTTTGTCTTTTTCATTCTGCACCCTCCTCACTCTCTGAAGGCTCTGCTGCCTCCTGAGTATCAGGCTGTTCAACATCATCTGATGTATCCTGAAGAAACTCGAAAGATCCGTCTTCTTTATTGATTCTCACCTGCTGAGCCTGACTTCCTGTATTAAAGTGGTAATCCATGATCGGTCCATAAAATGTTCCTTTTGCAGGACTGTCCGGATCGACTACGCCCCCTTCTTCAGAGTAGTTATAATGTTCATATCCGTCTCCATAAAAGAGTACATAAGACGCCCAGTCCGGTGAATTCAGAGTGATAACATCTCCATCATTGGTAAATGATCCGTAAAAAGCTCCCCAGTGATGAATTCCCCTTGAGGAAATATACATTTCCTTGACAAGTTCATATCGCTGAGAACTTCCGTCCACATACGGAAGATTTCCCGTCCGGTTGGATGTATCTCCATTGTCATAAAGGATCAAAGTATTGTCTTCCCAGAGGGTATTGATATCTCCATATAACATTACAAGGGAAGTAACCGTCCCCATCAGATCATTGGCGTCCAGATGCTGAGAATAATGTCCCAGGACAGATGAATTTTCCTCATCATTTGCTGCTGTCTGGGTTTCTGTCTGCACTTCACTTTCCGTTCTGTTTCCAGAACTGCCGCCGTTTCCGACCTGCTCCAGACGTGTACTTGCACATCCTGTTACTGCAGTCAATGTCAGCAACGCGATCATAGCTGATATGATTCTTTTTTTCATAAAGCTCCTCCTTATCTCCCATTCTCCCTGCGCGCCCGTTCGAATGTTTTCTGGATGGTCAATATATTGCCTTTCTTCCACTGACACTAATTTTATTCCCGTATTCTGAAAATTTCTAATACTTGTAAGGTATGCTAAATAATACGTAAAAGTAATGATAAAAAATGTAGCAGATATACAAAAAGAGCATCGCATCTGTAAACGATGCAATGCTCTGAATGATGTAACTATTTACAATCTTCTACTCCCGATATCGAATGATCTGCACAATATTTTCTCTGCCTTCCGGCTCCTTATCTCCCCGTCCTGTTGACCTCCATCTTATCCAATATCCCATGCGCTGTAACCCCGGGATGAGTGACCCGGATCCGGCAGACTTGCTCTACAAACTTCCAGTCCAGTCCCATGTCTTTGGCAATCTTTTCGACCTGCTGCCCTTTATCCATCCTCCGGAGTATCTTCGCGATCACCCCCGGCAGATCTCCGTCCGGAATACGAACCTCTCTGTCTTCTTCCCTCTTTCCCGATGAAGCCCCTTGGTATTCTCCCGGGCGGACTGCTGGGTCTGCTGATCTGGCCGCCGGTCTGCCGTTCCCTTTCTCATGGGGAATATCAATCCTCTTCACGCTCCATACAGGCGCCTCATCTCCGGATTCCGTGTAAGCCTCTTTGTCCTCCCGGATCTCCAGCACCGCCATAGTGATGTCCTGATTGAACCGCCGTCTCCCGCAGCTGCCGGGATTGAGCCAGAGCCGGCCGTCCCGCTCCTCTTCCAGATATTTGTGGGAATGTCCGAAGACGATGATCTGTCGGTTCCCCAAATCTTCCGGCAGCTCTTTCTTATTATGAACAACATAAAAGCGGATTCCCGCCAGCGTAAACTCCAGATCATGGGGCAGGTACTCTGCCCACTCCTTGTCATTATTGCCCCTTACAATATAAAAGGGCGTCCCCGGCTTTGCCGCCGCCTTCATCTCGTCAATGATCTTCTGGGAATTGATGTCCCCTCCATGGATCACCGCGTCGCTTTCTCCGATCAGCCGGAGTACTTCCGGACGGAGCAAACCATGCGTGTCCGACAAAACTGCTATCTTCATATCTGTCATTTCAGAATTGTCCCCATTCCCTTTCTGCCGGATCCATTCCGGCGTACGATTCTTTTATCTTTTCATTGTCATTTTGACTGTCATTGTCCCGATTCCCGCAGTCTCTCCACCACGCTCCCCCTGCGCGCCATCCGGCTTCCCGCAGCAAGGGGGATCAGGATGCAGACCGCCGTCACCAGCGCTGCCATCCCCACCATGGGCCACAACGGCACCATAAAGGGCGCGCCCATGTAGTTCAGCGCCTGGTAGATTACATAAGTCACTCCCAGCCCGATGGTACCTGTGAGCGCCAATGATCCAATGGCAAAGAACAGTCCTTCCATTATCAGCATCCGGTTCCGCTGACGGTCCGTCATGCCGATGCTTTCCAGCACGGCCAGCTCATTCTGCCGGTTCTGTATATTTCCCGTGACAGTGTTGATATAGTTCATAAGGCCGATCAGAGCCAGGATCAATGCGATCCCTATTCCCACTTCCATCATATTCCCCTGCGCCTTTTCCACATTTTCCTTGGCCTCCAGCCTGGAGGAACAGGAAAAGTCATTTGCATCAGGACTGCTTTCCATCAGACTGATCAGCTCCTGCTCCGCCGCCTCATCATAGGTCTCATCGTAGAACAGGCTGAGCTTTGCCACATAAGGATCTGCAATATAGTCCCGCATGACCTGGTCACTGACGATGATGACCGGAGGGAAGATACTGCCCGCGCCGCTGTAGTAGTTCTCGTCTGTCAGTCCCGCTATGGTAAATGTCCTTGTCTCTCCGGGATCATCCGGCAGCGCGCAGGTCACTTCCGTCCCTTTCAGCTGTTCGGATGTGAAATCCAGGCTGTTCCGGTAGAGTACGCATGTCTTCCCCGCCAGGAAATCCTCTTTATTCACAGCAATATCCATATTTTCCTGCATGTAGTCAAAGTCTGACTCATTGATCCCGATCAGGAACGTACTGTAATCTTCCGGGTGCTCCTGATATTTTTCCCGGTAATCCTCATAGGGAGCGTACATCCACATGGCGAAGAATTCTTCCAGCCACTTTTCCACAAAGTCCGGCTCCCACGGGACCATGACCTCCGCGCACAGCAGAGGATCCGCCTCGCGCACACCTTCCACGGCCTCCGCTTTCTCCAGAAAATCTCCATCCATCAGCTGTTTCCACCCGTCCTTTTCATCCATGTTCAGGGTATCATTTGTCAAGGCCATATCCGCATCCCGGTAAATATACACATAGCTTCTGGCGCCTTCGCTTTCCAGCAGAGTCACCAGGCAGAGGAACACCGACATGCCTGCTGCCAGGGAAGCCATGATGACCGTCGACCGCTTCTTGTCCCTGGTCAGCTGCTCCAGGGCCATGCGGGGGAATATCTTCCCCCTTCTGGTCTTCCGGTATCCGCTCCTGTCGTATGTCCCCCGGTACCCTGTCGCCTCCACCGGGGAAACGGAAACCGCCTTCTTCACAGGTTTCCTGCTGCCGGCATAGATAGTCAGGGCGGTAAATGCCGCTGTCAGGATGAACACCGCCGGATGGAAGACAATCTCAATCGTGCCCACCTCGCTGGACCGAATCCCCAGAGACCGGATCACAGAAGGGAAGAGGAGGAAGGAAACCGCCCCGCCCAGGAGCAGACCTGCCGCCAGACCTCCACCGCCAAGCATACACATCTGCCTGCGGATCAGGCTGCGGATCTGTCTCTCTGTCATCCCTACAGACTGCAGCAGTCCGTAATACCGCACATTTCCCGCCACAGACAGGTTCATGATGTTGTAGATCAGCAGATATGCGCACAGACAGGTCACCATCGCGATCCCTGCCAGCCCCAGGAAGATAGGCACCGAGTATCCCATATCCCCGGTAAAGAACAGTGCCTGCTGTTTTCCCAGATCCAGGCTGTCTGTAAATGTCTGCTGCTGATCCGATGTCATGATCCCTGGCTTCAGATCCAGGTACAGACGCCCTGACGCCACTTCGGAAAGCTCATATCCGGACTGCCGGTAAAAAGCCTCGGAAACATAGAACTCTCCTCCGTCACCGTATCCCTTCCAGATACCCGATATGGAAAATGTCTTCCATGAGAGATTTCCTTCGCTGTCTCTGTATTCCGCCGAAAAAGTATCCCCTACGTCCAGGCCTTCCAGCCCTGCACTTTTCAATCCTTTCTCTGAGATCATGACCTGATCTTCCGTCTGGGGATAGTCTCCTCTCACCCATTCCCGGGCCGGCGCCATGATCTCATCCCAGAATACCGGATCCGCCCAGATACAGCCTGCTCCCACCGTACCGTCCGTTTCCGTTTTCTCAATGCTTCCCGCGATGCCCACTGTTCCCGCCAGAAGGACGTCCTTGTCTGACATGCATTTTTCATACTGTCCGTCCGTAATCCCGTAGAGTACCGCGTCGAACTCTCCTCCGTTGAGGCGTACATTTTGCAGCTGGTACATGTCCAGCCAGGTCAGGCCCACCGTAAACACACTAAACAGCATGAAAGATGCAAGAGCCACGGCCGCCGCCAGGATCAGGCTCCGGTTCCGGTTGTTCCTCACAGATTTTTCTGCAAGCCGCCGGATGACTCTGTCATTGTTATTCCCAAGCATAGCCGTCACCTGCCTTTTCCGGGTGGAGGACGCTGCCGCCGTTCATGATTCCGCCATGCATGTTCCTGCCGGTCATGATCCCATCATCCGCGTTCCTGTGGTTTACGATCCTGCCATCCTCAATGCGAACAGTCCGGTCCGCCATCTGAGCGATATCATTGTCATGGGTGATCAGGATCACCGTCTGCTGGAACTGCTTTGCCGCTACCCGCAGAAGTCCGATCACGTCATGGCTGGCAGCTGTGTCCAGATTTCCTGTAGGCTCATCGCAGAGCAGGATAGCCGGACGTGCCGCCACTGCCCTGGCGATGGCGGCTCTCTGCTGCTGGCCTCCGGACAGGGCGCCCGGCAGCGCCTCTCTCTTATCTTCCAGCTGAAGGAACTCCAGGATCTCATCCACATAGTCCCGGTCAATCTTCCTGCCGTCCAGCTCAATGGGCAGCACCACATTTTCGTATACGTTCAGATCCGGCACCAGGTTGTAGTTCTGGAAGACAAAACCTACTCTTCTCCGCCGGAACACGGTCAGCTGCTCCCTGTTCATATCTGAAAGGCGCCTTCCGTCCACATAGACCTCCCCCGCCGTCGGCACATCCAGCCCGCCGATCATATGGAGCAGAGTGCTCTTCCCGCTTCCGGATCTGCCGATGATGGCCACGAACTCCCGCTCCTTTACGGTGAAATCCACGCCGTCCAGAGCCTTTACCGTATTGTTTCCCAGTTTATAGTATTTTTTCAGTCCTTCTGTTTTCACAATATAGAAATCCATGTGTCTTACCTCCTTGTGATCTCAGGATACCTCCCGAATATCACAAACCGGTCTCATTCTGAGATTATCACAGAACTGTGATTTTCCAGGCGGCCCGGTCCCGGGGCGTTTGGCAGGCTGATGCAGAAATCGGAGCCCTCCCCGGGAACGGACTTTACCTCCACATACCCTTTCTGAAGCTCCGCGATCTTCCGGGTCAGATAAAGGCCGATGCCGATCCCGTCCTGATCATGTATTTCCGGTTCCCGGTAGAACCGGGTGAAGATCCGGGCCTGCCGGTCCGGGGCGATCCCCTTTCCCGTATCCTTCACATGGATCTCTGTAAACATCTCTCCCCGGCGCACTTCCAGCCGGATCTCTCCCCCTTCCGGCGTGTACTTCACTCCGTTGTCCAGGAGATTGTACACTGCCTCTTCCGTCCATTTCCCGTCATGAGGAAGGGGAATAGCGGATTCTCCGATGTCAGCTGTCAGCCGGATCCGCTTCTTCGAAGCCCCGGGCACCGCGGCGGATACGGCCCGCTCCAGTGTGGGCCGCAGGTCTGAAGCATCTTTGCTGATCTGTATGACTCCCGTCTCCAGCCGGGACATTTTCACCAGGCTCTCCAGCAGGAAGTCCAGCTTGTCCGTCTGATGCTCCAGCCGGGACAGGAACTCCAGCGCAGTTTTCCCTTCAGGCAGACTCTGGATCTGGTCTCTCAGGATCTCCAGACAGATTTTCTGATTGGCCAGAGGCGTTCTTGTCTGGTGGGAAATGTCTGCAATCAGCTCCTGGATCTGCTTCTTTTCCTGTCTGCTCTCCTGTTCCTTCTGCTCCATGATATGGCTCACCCGGCTCAGCTTCTCACTGACCCTTCCGGTGAGAGAATCCTCTGTATCCAGTACCTGGTCTGTCATCTGGTCCGCCATTTTCCCCGACGCCACCGCGTCAAGCTGGATTTCTATCCGATCAGCGAAATCATATACATCTCTTTTCAGCTTTCTCATTTTCCAGGTCATAGCCGCCGCCCAGGCCGCGGCGCATATGGTGACCAGTATCATCCAAGCCATTGATATCCCATCCCGTATACATTTGATATATATCTGTGTTCCTCGTCCTCGATCTTGTTCCTGAGCCGGTTGATGTTCACCGCCAGCGCATGTTTATCCACAAACTGGCTGCCCCCGTCCCACAGCCGGTCCAGCAGCACCTGATAGGTCAGCAGCTGTCCCTTATGGGCCAGAAACTCCTGCAGGATTCGGAATTCCGTGGGCGTGACCGGGCACTCTTCTCCTCTTTTCTCCGCCCGGGCTCTTGTCAGATCGATCCGAAGGAACCCGTCGTCAAAGACCATTCCCCGATCCTCCTCCAAACGCTTCAGGATCACGCCGATCTTTTTCATCAGGATCTTCATGGAAAAGGGCTTGGTCACATAATCTTCTGCTCCCAGCTCATAGCCCAGCAGGGCGTCCTCCTCCAGGTCCCGGGCCGTCAGGAACAGCACCGGGACAGACGCCTTCTCCCGGATCCTGCGGCAGAAGTCAAATCCTTCCCCATCCGGCAGGTTTACATCCAGAAGGATCAGATCCGCTCCGGATTCTTCATATATCTCCCATGCCTCCGCCAGAGAATGTGCAGCGGAGACCCCATAGCCTTCTTTATCCAGCATGTAGCAGATGCTCTGGTTCAATTCCAGATCATCCTCGACTACTAAAATCTTCTTATCCATTTTTCTGTCCTTTCACAGAAAATATGCATTGCTGTCCGCATATTTTCCCTGTCCGTCTTCCACTCTGACCCGGATATACCCTTCCCGGCCAGACAGCGGGAAACGGGCTTCTGTCAGCATTTCTCCAGGATCCGCCGCCTTCCGGTAACAGTCCCTTCCGGCAGTTACCACGTAGATTCTGCAGACCGGACTGGTCCGTACCGCCAGCTCGCCGTCTTCTATATACATTTCCCGGATCTCCGGTCCCATGGAGCTGTAGAAGCACCCTTTCTGCAGCGCGTCAGTCACCGCTTCAAAAGTAAGCTCCGGCGCCTTGATCATCGTAAAACCTCCAAAGGAGTCGCAGAACGGATGATCCATGGGGAAACCGTTGTGATTGTCATCTGTTGCCAGACAGAAGATCCGCTTTCCCAGACGGAGCATCTCATCGTACGCCTGAGGATTATATCCATACATTCCATCATGTTCGCAGCCATAGTTAAAGATCTCCATGGCGAACAGCCCTTCCAGCCCCCGGTAATCGTCCCGCGTCTGCATGGACCAGTAAGGATGGTTATAGCACACCAGAAATCCCATCTCATTCATGCGTCTGATATAGCTGTTGATATACTCCATATCCCCGTACCGGCACTCCGGGCAGATCCCATTTTCCTTTTCTTCTCTCTTATAGTCCGGTCTGGTATCAAAGAGGTTGATATGATAAGTCCGGTCCGTACCGCTCATCCGCTCCGGACAGTCCTCGTTGATATCCACTTCTACACCGGGGATCGTAAGGAAATCCCTGTCATTGAGGCTGCTGTGGTCCCGGTATACCCGGTGATCCGTAAAGGCCATGATCTGATAGCCATGGGCCTTGTAAGCCGCTTTGGACTCCTCCGGAGTCAGACAGCCGTCTGACAGCGTTGTATGGCTGTGGAGGTTTGCCTTGTAAAATGTTCCCTGTTCCGGGAGAAGATAATGTCTGTCTTTCATATCTGATCCATCCTTTCTGTATTCGTTCTCATCGCTTTTCAGATATCATAGCTCAATTTCCCCATTCTTTCCATAGCCACTGTTTATTATTAATAAAAAGAGATGAAGATTCCTCTCCAAGGAAGATCCTCACCTCTTTTATTGATAAATCCTCTTCTTTTGACGTTACAGCTGCGTTATGATTCCTTCCGTGATCCCGGCTTCGTTAAACGCATCTACTCTCACCCAGTAGTCTCTGCCTTTTACAAGAGCTCCGACCCGCTGCCTGTCACAGAATACCATATAACTGTGATATAGTTTCTCAGGGGATTCTCCCCACAGGATATTGTATCCTACAGCGCCGCTGCCCTGGATCTTTACATCCATATCCAGATCGCTGATCCGCTCTGCAGTAAACTCAGGAACAGACGGCTTTTCCTTCTCCTGTATTCCGAATACGCGCAGCCCGGAGATACAGGGCGGCTGTCCATACGGCACTTCTATCCCTGTCAGCCGCAGATATCGAATCCTTTTTCCCTCTTCCCATACAAGAAGGTCGTGAGACAGATCTGTTTCCGCCTGAGATTTATCGGCCAGAACTTCATATTTTTCTCCGTCCTCCGAGCCCTCTAATATCCATCTTGTCCGCAGATCCCTCTCCTCAATATATCTCCGCTGGGTTTCCGGTCCGCCGATAGGTCCCGGGACCGGGATCTCGATCCGGTCATCTGCAAAATTAATCTGGACTGCATGTACATCGGATTTCATTCCCAGATCCAGGCAGAGCCATTCCGCAGGATCAGAGGAGCCGGCGCGCCACCAGGTCTTTCTGTTTTCGTCAACGGCTCTTTCCGGGCCTTTTCCCTCTTCAGAAGAGGAGGCCTCTGCCTTCTTTTTATAGCTCAACAGATACCATCCGGGAGCCCGCCACGGATCTTTCCTTACCTCTTCCACAGCCATTGGCCAGTCGCCATATCTCTGATTGCAGAAAAGCTCCCCCTCATCATCGAATCCCGCCGGCCAGATGCCCACGCGCCTCTCAAAGTTATGATTTACGCTGATCTGCATGGTCGCAGTGTGCCACAGATACCCGTCCATATCTTCTATCGTTGATCCATGCCCTGCCCCCGGGATGAAGCCGCCCGGTTTATAAGAATAGGGATTATTCTTCGCAAGAGTGAAGGGACCGAGAGGGCCGTCGCTGACATATACGCCGTCTGCATATATGTTATACTGAGTCCCCGGGCAGGCATACTGGAGATAATATTTTCCATTATGCTTATTCATCCACGGACCTTCTATATACGGCTTCTGGCTGAACATGCCTCTGACCAGAGGTTTATAGGCTTCCGGGAAATCTGCGTCAGTCATGTTCTGGGCCCGGAGGAGCCCCTGATAACATGCCTCTATCTCTTCATCCGTTCTGGGCAGAAGCGTGTGATCTTCCCCACACCTTTCATATCCTCTGGAAAATGCATCCCCGCTGATCAGAGCCTTTCGCTCTCCGATCTGACGCATCGTCTCCGGATCCAGTTCCACGCCCCACACGGGAGCCATATTAGAACAGCCCCAGTAGAAATATACTTTTCCGTCATCATCCAGGAACATATGGGGATCCCAGAAATCGAATGTCCCCGGTATCTCCTCATATGGTCCGTTCAGGATATCCCTGGTCCGGTAGAAATTGCAGATTTCCTTGCTTGAAGCGCAGAAATAAACATACTCGCCTCTGACGCAAACATCGGGAGCATAGTCATAAAAGGGCAGCCCCTCAGGCAGACGGCGGTTCTCCCAGTGTGCCAGGTCATCAGACACCCATACTCCCAGTGTCATGGAAGCAAAGAGATAATACTTTCCCTGAAAACAGATCAGCGACGGATCAGCCGCTTCTCTTGCCACCTTGACATCCTTCTGTCTCTGGTCATCAATAAACTGATATCTGTAGTTTACATTGACAGGATTACAAAAGTAGTTCATCTCAGTCTTTTCCTCCTCTTTGCTTTTATACATATTCATTCATAAATTCAGCGCTCAGCTGGAAGGATCTTATGGGGGACTTTTCCACCCAGTTTTTATGGCTTTCAAGAATCACGGCATCCACGCCGTTCTCCTTTGCGATACGGACCATATCCACCAGATTCATATTCCCGTATCCCAGTTCCATGCTGTCTGATTTCAGTATCTGTCCTGCCGGACCGCTTACACGGGTTCCCCGGTCATTGATATGATACAGCTTCATTCTTGTGCCAAGACGCTTCATCAGCGGGATCGTATCTACTCCCGCTTCAGTTGGCCAGTAGGAGTCAAATTCAAAATTCACATATTCCGGATCCGTCCTTTCCATGAGCAGATCATAGGCTGTCATTCCCGGAGCCGCCTTGCGGAACTCACAGTTATGGTTGTGATAAAGGAGCGAGATCCCGCCTTCCTTCAGCCGTTTCCCCGCACTGTTCAGCCGTTCCGCCAGATCCAGAACTGCCGATTTATCTGAATAGTCGAATCGGTTCATTCCGGTGATCACCACATATTTTGTACCAAAGGACTCTGCCTCGGCGATGATCTCATCCGGAACTCTCTGAATGCTTCCCAGATCCTCATGTACACTGACTACCTTCAATCCTGTCTCCCGGATCAGTCTGTGCCAGTCCAGCTTTGATGTCTTTCCGATCGGCATCCCCGCCAGTGATGTGAGGATCTTGACGATCGGAGGCATCTTTTTGATCATAAATCCATTCAGCTCGATCCCTTCATATCCTGCTTCCTTCATCAGACGGATGGTCTCCCTTGCTTTTTCTTCCGATCCCATCACTGTGCCAAGCTGGATCATCTGTATTGCTTTTACTGGCATGTCTTTCCCTCCGGTTTCTTTATTTTCTGAAGTACTGCATTAAGCTGTCTGATCTGTTCCGGTTTGACCGCATCTCCCGCCTGGTTCAGCAGACTTTCCAACGTAAGTCTTGACATCATTCTCTGAAGATTCGGATTGTCCTTCACGCTCTCCGCCACATCTCCCCGGCTGGCCGCTGCTCCTTCCATCAGCTTTCCTACGATTGCCGCAGTCTCAGGATTCTGCCGCAGCTCCCCATAGGTGTCTTTGATCGAGTAATACCCTTCTTTGAAATCATCTTTATCAAACCAGTTGACTACACCGCCCTTCTGGACAAACTGATAGTCCGGATTCGGCTCTGAAGTTTTCCGGATCAGGATCTCATCCTTCAGGAAATCCTCTCCGTTTCTCCCTGCGCCGGTTCCATTTCCTGCGACTGCCGTGATCCTGTGTTCACCGGCAATCGGAATATGGAAAATAAACTGATGCTTTCCCTGTTTTTTCTCAAACAGCTCTTCGTCTACATACAGCTCTACTTCCGTCTGATTGCTGTAAACTTTTACTTCCGTTATATCTTCCGCACGGTCAATATATCTTCTGCCGCAGATATGGACAAAGGGCTCGCTGCTCCAGTGTGCTTTATAGAGATAAAACGCATCTTTTTTCGTCTTCCGATCCATTGTCACAAGGCCTTTCTGATTGACCCCATGTCTGCCGCCTTCGTCTCTTCCGTCTGCGGCAAAGTCGAACATATTCCAGACATGAGTTGCCCACAGATAAGGACGCTGTTCGATCATCTGAATGATATGTTCATGATAGACAGTCTGATAGGTCTCCGTATAGTCCCCTCTTTTCGGCTCCGGGGACTGGAAGGCCGGATTTGCGTCCGCACCGTACTCGGAAAATCCGATACATCTGTCCGGAAACTTTTCATGATATTCATCAAAGAAACTGTCATTCTGCGACAGTTCTCCCAGATACCATCCGAAATAAAGATTGTAGCTGCCGATGTCCGGGATCTGAAGAAGCTCGCTGTCTGTCTCCAACATAAATACATGTGCCATTGTTGTCGGACGGGTATGATCCAGCTCATGTGCAAGATCGTTCAAAAGTCTGTGATTCTCCATCAGATCTTCGGTCACTCCTCCCGCAGCGGTGATCTCGTTGGAAAGTCCCCAGCAGGCAATACACGGATGATTGTAATTCTGCACGATCAGTTCCTTCATCTGACTGAGTGTATTGGCCCGCCCGTTTTTCATATGAAGTGTGATATACGGAATTTCTGCCCATACGACCATTCCGGCCTCATCGCAGATATCATAAAAATACTGGGCATGCTGATAATGTGCCAGACGGATGGTATTTGCCCCGATTTCCCGGATCAGCGCCAGATCTTCCCGGTGCATCTCTTTTGTCAGTGCGTTTCCCACACCTGTACGGTCCTGATGCCGTGATACCCCGCGCAGAGGATAAGAACGTCCGTTTAAGAAAAATCCTTTCTGGGGATCGAAATCCATCCTGCGGCAGCCAAATCTGGAGGAAACTTCGTCCTTTTCCTCTCCATCTGCGAATAATTTCACAGTGACCGTATACAGGTAAGGATCATCCAGGCCGTTCCACAGCCGGGCCTTTTCCAGTTCAAACCGGGCTTCCGCCTGTCCGCCTGCTACGGCACATCGTTTTTCCTGACCATTCAGGACAAATACGGTCTGTTCTCCATCGTGAGCGCCTTCCACCCATGCCGTCACGTTCACCTTTGCTTTTCCTTCCGGCAGATTCTTTTCATTCGTTCCTGTCACTTCCACTTCCGGAGTTATCCGGATTCCCGGAGCTCCTGCATATCCCAGCGCAAAATGTGTCTCAGGCACTGAGATCAGGCTTACATCCCGGTATAAACCGCCATAGAATGTAAAATCTGCCTTCTGTGGATATACTCTGTCATTATCACTGTTGTCCACTGCCACTGCCAGATCATTTTCTTCTTTCAAATGAGCGGTCAGGTTCACACGGAACGTGGAATACCCTCCCTCATGGCGCGCCAGCTGCTCTCCATTCAGATAAACGTCCGCCGTCATGGCTGCGCCCTCAAATTCCAGCCAGATTTCCCGGGGTTCCCGCCTTCCGGCATCCGGATCGCTATCAAACATTTTTTCAATCTCTTTCCTGCTTATCTTTTTCGTATACCAGCAGGTCCCGCGGTAGTAGTCATTTCCTCCATCCTGTCCGTCTTCGGCATTCCATGTATGGGGAAGTGTCACGCAGCTTCCGGTCTTCTCACAGGCATCCGCGGCATTTTCCGCTTTCTTTACAAATTTCCAGCCGTCATTAAATATTATTTTTTTCCTCATCATTTTCCCTTACCTTTCCGCCAGGCTTCCAAGCACTTTCAGACTTTCCTTCGGATACCGCATCTGTGTGGAGCGGTCTACCGCGATCAGTCCGAAGGTCATGGCAAATCCCTTCTGCCATTCGAAATTATCAAGCAGAGACCAGTACATATATCCTTTCAGAGGGATCCCGTCCTCAATGCATTGCTGCAGGCTGTCAGCAGCTTCCCTGATAAATGCGCAGCGTCTCGCGTCATCATCCGTTGCGATCCCGTTTTCTGTCACGATCAGATCACCTTTAAAGCTCTCCGCGACTTTTCTTACTACATTGCCGATGGCTGCAGGATAGTCTTCATACCCCATCTGCGTACGGGGCGCTCCTGCCGGCGGCTCTGCCACACCGTTTTCATCAAAAAATTTTCTTGTATAGCACTGCACGCCAAGAAAGTCGTCATTCTGGATGTATGGAAGATAATGAAGGAATTCATCATCCCACTCTTTTTCCGCAAATACTTCCCCGCCCGGCCGCGGCACCATATCGTGAAGAGAAAGGGTCAGGCCGATCTTGAGATCGGGACATTCCTCTTTCATAGCGTCTCTGGCCGCTTCATGAGCCTTCATGACAAGGAGGTCTCCTTCCGGTGTACACTGCGATACAAAGGTATGCATATCCATCGGATTGCTCAGTCCGAAAGCCTGTGCGCACTCCATCATACCGAGCATCATATTTTTTTTGTTCAGATTGATTCCAACCTGCACTTCGCTCTCCCTGCCGCCTGTCTCTTTTCCACCGGTATTCTGCCCGCCTGCACTCATTCCCTGCATCCGTTTCATCATATCTTTCATCAGAGAAGCAAGCTGCAGACGCATATTGGCCTCGTTGATCGTACAGACATATTCCATCTCATTTCCCAGCTCTTTTGCCAGTCTTCTGCAGTATGTCGCAAAAAGTTCCACTACATCCGGATTTTCCCAGCCTCCCATGGATATCAGCCATTTTGGCGAGGAAAAATGCATCATGGTAACGATCGGACGGATCCCGTTTTCATGGCAGCACCGGAGGACTTTCCGGTAATGTTCAACCTCCACCTCGTTCCACACGTTCCGTTCCGGCTGGATCCTCGCCCACTCAATCGAAAACCGGTAAGTATTCAGCCCCGCTTCCGCCATCAGCCGGATATCCTCCTCGTAACGATTATAATGATCTACTGCATCCAGAGACGGCTCATTGAAAATGCTGTGGGGTACCTGTTCCTGTACCCAGTAATCATTGTAAATATTATTTCCTTCCACCTGATGTGCCGCTGTCGCCGCACCCAACATAAATTCTCCGGCAAATTTTTTCATTTTCTTCTTCCTTTCTGATTGCAGATTCTTTATATTGCAGATTCATTATATATCCGGCAAGTCCGATTCCATGTTTCTATTTTCGCTATTCCGTTCGTATTTTCATGTTTTTTATAAATAAAAGAATATTTCTCCCAGGTTTTTCTCTTGTAAACCTTCTCTTCCATAACATATAATGGCTATACAAAATCAAATTTGTAAAGTGGGCCGGATAAATCTTTTACTCCATCTGTATGCCGCGCCTTCCATATAATAAGGAGGACGATATTTTATGCATTTAAGATCAAATACTGTTATACCGGAATTCCTGTCGGCAGTCAGACACTGTTCGGCAGATGTATATTTTGAGACAGAGGAAGGCGACTGTCTTAATCTGAAATCTGTATTAAGCCAGTATATCCTGTGTACACTTGTCAGCGAACCGGCATTGCTGGCCAGCGGCTCCATACGGCTGTCCAACCGTTCTGATATGGAATATCTGACTGATTATCTGGAGGGAAACGATGACAATTGATGAACGTCTTTCTTTTTTTCATGAGCTGATATGCTGTAATTACCGGGTTTATCTCTGGTGTTATTCACCGGATCTGACGCTGCTGCACACCAACTGCCCTCCGGGAAGCGCTCCCGGCGACGCAGCTGCCCTGGCGGACTTTTCCTCCTCCCTGCTCGACTATATTAAAAGCGGAGGCCGTATGCCTTTTATCCTGGATACCCTTCCGGGACTTCTCTATATTGCAGCATTTGAATACAGCGGCTCCTCTTTGAACCTGATCCATATCATGGGACCTGCGTTTACGGGACGGAATTCCCATCTTCTGCTGAAAAACGAACTTGACCACAGAGATTTTTCTGTCCGTCTGCGTTCTGTGATCTTCCGGCAGCTTGATCAGATCCCTATCATTCCGACCAATCAGCTCTTCCAATATACGATCATGCTGCACTATTGCGTGACAGGCGAACATATTACAACAAATGATATCCAGTTTTCTCCCGGAAGCAATTCTTCCGATCCGGATGAACTGACACTGATCTCTGAAGAACACCGGGGAGTGTGGACTGCAGAACAGGCTCTCCTCAAAATGTTCCGGGACGGAAATCCGGATTACAAAAAAGCGCTGGAGCGCTCCACCTCTCTGAGCAGCGGATTAAAGACTGATACCGGAAGCTCTATCCGCCAGCAGAAAAACAGTCTTATTGTTCTTCTGACGCTCTGCTCCCGCGCCGCAATAGAAGGCGGGCTGAATCCTTCCGTGTCATACACACTGAACGACATTTATGCCGGTCAGATAGAGGAATGTAAAACAACCTCTGCTCTTTCCGGCCTTGCAAGGACAATGATGGAAGATTTTATACAGAAGGTCCGGCAGTCCAAAACGGACAACGGGATCTCTCCTCAGATACAGGCAGTTTGCGATTATATAACCATGCATCCGAAAGAGAAGTTCTCAATCGCTGATTTTGCCAAGCGTACCGGTTATTCTGAATACTATTTTTCACATAAATTCAAACAGGAGACCGGAAGCAGTATCTCTGAATATATACGGAACGCCAAAATTGAACACGCGTGCATCCTTCTGGAAGGCACTCATATGGGGATCCAGGAAATCAGCGATGAACTGGGGTTTGCATCCCGCAGCTATTTTTCATCTACATTTCAGAAGATGACCGGTATGTCCCCAAGTGAATACAGACGAAAAAATTCCAAGACATGACCTTTTGCAGGATCACGCAAAAGCTGATCCTGTCTGCCGGCATGCATTCGTTGTTAACAAAATCGTGAATTTGTTAAAATTCTACATATCATCTCTGTATTATAATGAATTTTTTAACAGATTCACGAATCTTCAAACACTGTTATCCCTCGCTTCTCTTATAATCCAAAGTAAAGGTATAAACGACCATATTGGAGTACAAATGGAAAGAGAGGAACAGTTATGTCTGAGAAACACAAACCGACACAAAGCGAGATCGACGGCGTACAGTACCGCCGCGCAAAATTATGGCAGATCATTCTATATGCCTGCAATGGTATGGTAGGAATGAGCGTATATTCCCTCATCGGACTGGCCAGCTACAGCGCCAGCATCGGATATGGGATCACAACACTGATCGTCGGGTACATCCTGACCGGGACACGTATCTTTGACGCGATCACAGATCCCATGGTGGCTTTCCTGTATGACCGGATCAACACCAAATTCGGGAAACTGCGTATCATGCTTGCAGGAGGCTTCATTATCGAAGCCATCGCACTCCTGGCGATGTTTGATCTTGCCTCCAGCAAAGGGTTCGGAACAGTCGTATTCATCCTGCTCTACTGCCTGTATGTCATCGGCTATACGATCACGAACATGACAGCACAGACGATCCCTGCTCTCTTAAGCAATGATCCGAAGCAGCGCCCTGTGATCGGCGTCTGGACAACAGCCTTTAATTACCTGGTGCCTATCACTCTGACGATCGTACTGAATGTAGTCATGCTGCCTATGTTCGGCGGTACATATAATCAGGCATTCCTTTCTGCTGCCTGCCGTGTATGCCTGCTGATCGGCCTGCTGGGGATCATCCTGGTATGCATCGGAGTTTCGGGGATCGACAAACCGGAGAACTTCATCGGAACAAGCGAGAAAAAGGAACCTCTCAAGATCCGGGATATGCTCGACGTCCTCAAAGGGAACCGTCCGCTCCAGTGCTATATCATTTCAGCCGCGTCTGACAAGATCGCACAGCAGGTCGCTTCCCAGTCTATCGTTGTCACTCTTATGTTCGGAATCGTCATCGGCAATATGGGACTCAGCACGATCCTAAATGCGATCGGTATGTTCCCATCTATCATCTTCGCCATTCTTGGCGCTAAATATGCCGGCAAATACGGCAGTCAGAAGACCATCGTTTCCTGGACATGGATCGGCTTGATCATCGCCGCAGTTACGATTGCATTTTTCGCAGTCATAGATCCATCCGGCATTGCAGTCATGCTCAGCCCGATGATGATCCTGTATGTGATCCTGACTTTTGCACTGAACGGAGCAAAAATGTGCGTCACAACAGCAAACACTTCTTTTATGGCTGACATTATAGACTATGAGCTTGACCGCAGCGGCCGTTATGTTCCTGCTGTTGTTACCGGCGTATACAGCCTGATCGATAAGATCGTTTCCGCCTTCGGCGCAACGATCGCAGCCGGCGCGGTTGCTCTGATCGGCTATACGACCACCATGCCCCAGCCCGGCGATCCGTGTACATCCGCTGTTTTCTGGACCGCCATGGCCCTGAATTACGGCATGCCGATCCTTGGATGGATCTGTACGATCGTCGCAATGCGCTTCTGTCATCTTGACAAAGAAGCAATGGTCCAGGTACAGAAAAGGATCCAGGATAAGAAGGCCGCCCTTCAGAAAACAGAACAATAAAACAAAATACTGTATAAACCAGGCCGTCTGACACTGCCAGACGGCCATGAATATATTCGGAGGAAAACAGAATGGAATTAAAAAAACATTTTATAACAACAGAACGTCCCTATCAGGAAGGAGCCGTAGAAGTATTTGAGCAATTTATCCCCTCCCTTCCTGTCAAAAAAGCCCTCCTCACGATCACAGCGCTGGGAGTCTATGAAGCGCAGATCAATGGGGAAAAGGTCGGAGATCAGATGTTTGCTCCGGGCTATACCTATTATTATCACGACCTGTTCTTTCAGACCTGGGATGTCACAGAATTACTGCACGGCAATGATTTTCTCCGGATCTTCCTGGGACAGGGCTGGTACTGCGGAAGATTTACATGCGATAATAAAACTCAGATCTATGGAGAGCGTCCTGCAGTATCATGGATCCTTGAACTGGATCTGACAGATGGAAACAAACAGTTTTTCTGCTCGGATGATTCTTCCGTCCGTGCTCTGCCCAGTCCTTATGATTACGCCGGACTGTATGACGGAGAAATATATTTTGCCGAAGGCGCTCCCCGCCCGGAAAGTCTGCAGGTATTTCCGCCTGTTCCCTACACCGGACCGCTTCCGGATCATTTTATGAAATCAGAGATCATGGTACGGTGCCGGGAAGAAATGCCTGTGGTGGAAGCACGGAAAAACGGCAGCAATACCATCCTGGATTTTGGTCAGAATTTCGCCGGTGTCATAGAGCTCGATCCCTCCAAACTGACCGGAACAACTGTCAGGATCCGTCACGGCGAGCTGCTGAATCCGGACGGCAGTCTATATACCGCCAACCTCCGCAAGGCCAAGGCCGAGATCATCTATCACAAAGGGACAGAAAACCGAAAATATCGTCCCCGCTTTACCTATATGGGATTTCGTTATGTGGAAATATCCGGCACGGAATATATCCCCGGGCTTATCACTGCTTATACCGTATACAGCGACATGGAACGCACCGGCTTTTTCACCTGCACCGATCAGCTGACCGACCGTCTCTACCGGAATCAGATCTGGGGACAGAAATCCAATTACATAGAAGTCCCCACAGACTGTCCTCAGAGAGATGAACGTATGGGTTACCCCGGCGACGGTCACGTCTTTGCGCTGGCCGGAGCTTATAACTTTGATACGGAAAAATTCTGGGATAAATATCTGCAGGATATACGCAGCACCCAGCAGGACAACAAAGAAG
This sequence comes from uncultured Mediterraneibacter sp., assembly GCA_944381495.1. Lineage (GTDB taxonomy): Bacteria > Bacillota > Clostridia > Lachnospirales > Lachnospiraceae > Mediterraneibacter. The sequence continues at coordinate 100,266 of CALWLJ010000006.1, forward strand.
GGTATGTCGCTCCTGTCGTTCCGGCTGAAGGTCCCGGCGGCATCGGATTCCTCAACATGCTGGGCTGGGGCAATGCTGTGACGATCATCCCGGAAATGCTTTATAAACAATACGGCACGGACCGATACTTAAAACTCCAGTACGAAAGTATGAAATCACATGTTGATTGCGAGATCCGCCATATGGGCGGGGCCAACGGAGCGGAAAATCTGTGGATCGCGCCCAACCTGGGCGACTGGCTCTGTCCCGGAAAAGACATCGCATACATGGCTCAGCATAATGGTCCGGTATCCAATGCCTTCATTGTAAATGACCTGCGTATCCTGTCCTGGGCTGCGGAACACTTCGGTAAGACTGCTGACGCCGCACGCTACAGAAATCAGCTGGAGGAGACGCGTTCTGCTTATATACAGACATTTATCAATGAAGACGGAACAATGAAAGATGATTATCAGGGCGCATATATCATGGCACTGCATTTTGTCGTTCCAAAAGGACAACTCTGGGACAGGCTTTTTGCAAAACTTGTGGAAAAGATCCGGCAGGAGGGCATGCAGACCGGCTTCTTCTCCACCGAACATCTGCTCCCCATGCTTGCTGATAACGGAGAGGCTGTACTTGCCTACGATCTGCTCCTTCAGAAAGAATGTCCCGGATGGATGTATCAGGTGCTCCGGGGAGCCACAACCATCTGGGAGCGCTGGGACGCGATCATGCCGGACGGCAGAGTAAACGAAGCAGATCAGAACGGAGATAATATGGTATCCTTCAATCATTTTGCCTTCGGCAGTGTGGGCGAGTTCTACTATACCCATATCCTCGGCATACGTCCTCTGGAGCCCGGATACAAAAAGATCCGCATCGCTCCGGTTCCGGATCCCCGGCTTGGCAAAGTCAGCGGAAGCTATCTGAGCCGCCGCGGCAGGATTGGAGTTGCCTGGACAGTCAGCGGCAATACTGTAAAGCTCCATATAGAAACACCGGCTGAAGCAGAAGTGACGCTTCCGGACGGAACTGTTCAGATCGTTGCTCCGGGAGAATACGATTTTCAAGTACAGCTGACATTCTGATAAATCTCTGATGCCGGAGTTCAGATCTTCCTCTGTGTCTTTACTTACTATCTGGTTCCTTTGCTTTTTCGCGGGAAATATGCGAAACACATCGCGTATTTCCCGCAATTTATATGTGCCGTTTCTCTCTATCCAAAGACTACAGGCACCTTTCCATCCTCTGATACCAGAACCCTTCCCATTCCCGTACAGTCACCGGCCCGCAGCAGATCCCAGGGGCCAGTCAGATCCTGGGACCGGAAGATCACAGTATAGACATGCCCGCCGCTCCGGATCTCCAGCGCCTGAGCATCCCTTTCATCCAGCGTCATTCCAGTAACCGGATTTTCCACCGGGATCATCCGTGTCTCTGTCTCGCAGCCTGCTCCGCAGATGATCACAGCCAGCATCGTCTTCTTTCCCTCCCCCCGGGTATCGGCCTTTACCGCCGGATTGTCCTCGATGGAGTTATAATGTCTGGACATTCTGCTCCTTATATGGGAAAGCTCTGTTTCCCGGTCCAGGAACTGGATCATGGCCGATGCTTTATCCCCCTGATACCAGATCCGGTCTCTGCCCTCGATCCATACCCTCCCTTTCCTGTTAAAGTGAAACAGCCGGCTGTATGTATGGATCTCATCTGTAAATGCGGTATCCGCCAGGACGAAGATCCCTCCGGGCAGCGCCAGGACTTTCCGCTCAAGCAGCACATGCGCTCCGTTCTGAAAATATCCTCCGTGCCCGCCCTGCAGAAGGGTGATCCCTCCTCTTCTGACCGCCGGGAAACGCATCTCCGGCACTGTATTTCTATACCCCCAGGAGTCTGTGTATTCCATATAGTCGCGCCCGTCTGTCAGGATCGTATTGTGGGCGAAAGCACTTTTCAGCCAGATCCTTCCCTCCTCATGACAGGTGTACTCATATCTTCCCGCATCCACCAGGATATCCTCTCCCTGGTCCGCCAGGTCTATGTGAAGCCGGTCATTGTGGCCGTGGCCGCCGCCCAGACAGCCGCATCGGAATCGAAGATACCGGTCCTTCTCATCCCAGCCCGAGCGCAGGATATAGTTTCCGCTCTCCTCAAGGAAGAAGTCCGTCTGCTCCGGAAGCCGTCCCCGGATATTTTCATAGATCCGCCATCCTTCCTCCTTCAGGTTCCAGATATTCTCATAATCCAGGCAGTCATACCCGCAGCCCTTCAGAAGCTCTGCCTCCTGTTTTCCGGATCTGCGGCTTTTGGATCTTGCGAGGAGCACTGCGGCAAATGTCAGCACGTCCCTTATATTCGTCTCATCACTGTCGCCCATCAGCGGCTGGCATCCGTCCGGCTTTATCCAGGCCAGGTCCGCTTTCGCCATAGATCCGACTGCATCTTCCAGAGTACTGACCGCATCTTTCCCTGCGGATACGCATCTTTCCATATGCTGTAAGCTGTTCAGCACCTCCATAAAGCAGTGGAGCACTTCATTGTGATACATGCAGGACTGTTCCCAGTGTACTCCATCCGGCAGGATCTGGACTCTGGCATTCTCAGCAAGTCTCTCAAGGGCAGTCTCCATATATTGTTCCTCTCCCAGAGCCGCGCCGATCAGAAACAGACCGCTGTAGGAGATCACGCCCCAGTTGCTGGAAATGAGAAAGGCACGATCCGACCGCACCAGATACTCCCCATGAGTTCTCAGGCTCTCCGTGAACATTTCCATAAATGATCCCGTCAGGGCCGGACTCTCCTCAAAATACAGCACTGCCTTTGTCCAGTTCTCACCCCGCAGACCTGCCTCCAGCTCTCTCCATGTGGTACTGCGGCTCTCTTCTGTCAGCGGAACATTCCGGATCCAGTCCTCCAGAATCTTTACAAATGTTTCCGCATATTTCTCATCCCCGGTCATGGCATAAGCCTGCCCCAGACAGATCAGATAGCGGTGCCGGTTCATCTGATAGATAAACTCCGGATCGTCACCTGGCATATAAGTCCAGTCCACCGGATAGCTGAACCGCTGGATCTGGCTGGTCTGCTCCATATCCCATGGAAGGTCGAAGATAAACTCCAGACGGGTGACCTCATCCGCTACCCGAAGGATATGGGCCGCTTCCCCGGGCCACTGCTCCCCGGCCCGGTCAGCGCACCATTTCAGCTCGCCCGTCCTGTAACGGTTTCTCTGTCTCTCAAAATATGTTTTCTTGTCCATCAGCTGGTTTCCTCCATCTGTCTCCTTTGTTTTTACAGATTTCTTTTTACTCTTCGGATATCTTACCGCACTTCTATGCTTTTTTCCATAAGGAAGGAACGTTTTCTGAAACAGATTCCCGTGGTGAAGAAAATAACAGCCGGATGAGACTGACATTGCGCAGCAGCATCTTCCGCGTCTGGCTCATCCGGCTGTTTTTCCTGACCTTGATTTACTTTTCTCTTTTATTCTGCTCTATGCCTGTTCCCGGTAAAAATCTTTCAGCGCCGGATACAGTTTCCGGAACTTCTGATACTTCTCCTCATATTTCTGCACAAGCTCAGCATCCGGCTCCTCCGTGGCAGTCACCTTCACCAGTTTTCCGGCAGCTTCTTCAACAGAGCCGTACACTCCGCAGCCCACCGCCGCAAGGATTGCCGCTCCATATCCCGGACCTTCCTCACTCTCAATGATGTCTACCTTCATACTCATCACATTGGCAATGATCTTCCTCCACAGAGGGCTCTTTGCTCCGCCGCCGCAGATCTTGGTCCGCTTCGGATTTACGCCGATGCTGCGGGCCACCTCAAGGGAATCCCGAAGCCCAAACGCCACTCCTTCCAGCACGGCAAGAGTCATTTCCTCTCTTGTCGTATCCATGCTCATGCCGATGAAAGCCGCTCTTGCATCCGGGTCATTGTGGGGAGAGCGCTCTCCCATCAGATAGGGCAGGAAATACACATGATTCTCCCCAAGTCCAGTGATCTCCGCCTGCTCCTCCTGATAGGCCTTCGTCTTCAGGATCTCGTCCATCCACCATTTATTGCAGGATGCAGCGCTGAGCATGCAGCCCATAAGATGATAATTTCCGTCTGCGTGAGCAAAAGAGTGCAGGGCATTATTTTCATCCACACCGAACGTTCTGCTTGAGATAAAGAGAGTTCCTGATGTACCCAGGGAAATATTACATCCGCCGTCTCCGACCGTTCCCGTTCCCACGGCTGCCGCGGCGTTGTCTCCCGCCCCTGCGATCACCTTCACATCCGCCGGCAGCCCCAGCTCTTCCGCAATCTCCGGCTTCAGAGTTCCCACCGGCTCCCAGCTCTCATAAAGCGTGGGCAGCTGTTCCTCGGCAATCCCGCAGATCTCCAGCATCTCCCGGGACCAGCACTTGTGCTCCACATCCAGCAGCAGCATTCCCGACGCATCCGAATACTCTGTGCAGAATTCCCCGGAAAGCCGGTAAGCCAGATAATCCTTTGGCAGCATGATCTTCCGGATCCGCTTAAAATTCTCCAGCTCATTCTCCTGCATCCACAGAATCTTCGGCGCAGTAAATCCCGCGAAAGCAATGTTCGCCGTATATTTCGACAGTCTGTCCCTGCCGATCACATTGTTCAGATACTCCGTCTGCTTCCCGGTACGTCCGTCATTCCACAGGATAGCCGGGCGGATCACCCGGTCCTTCTCATCCAGCGCCACCAGGCCATGCATCTGCCCGCCGAAACTAATTCCCCTCACCTGACGCTTATCACACTCCGCCGTCAGCTCCCGAAGGCCATCCATAGTCTGCGCGAACCAGTCCTCCGGCTCCTGCTCCGACCAGCCCGGATGCGGGAAATACAGAGGATATTCCTTCGATACGATCTTCTCTATCTTTCCATTCTCGTCCATCAGCAGCAGCTTGACCGCTGAAGTACCAAGGTCGATCCCGATAAAAAACATGCTTGTTCCTCCTTTTCGGGGACGTAGTGAAATCGAATTTGGCTACGTCCCTTTTTGAAAACAGCCCTGTCCCTTTTTGAGTTTTGCCCTGTCCCCTACGAAAACCTGCACAAAATCCCATGCCAAAACATGCAGTTTTACACAGAATTTTTGTGCATTTTTCCAGTAGGGACAGGGTGATTTTCAAAAAGGGACAGGGCTAACTCCAATTGGGGACGTAGTGAATTTCGATTTTACTACGTCCCCAAATATTAATTCCAGGGATTTTCTGAGGGATATCTCACGCCTTTCGGCTGATTATACCCGATCTCCTCTACCGGCACGCCGATATATTTGAACACCTCAAACAGTGCCTTGCCGAAATGTCCGAATGCCACTGCCCCGTGATGTGGGAAGTTCTTCTCGATCAGCACATGGCGGTAGAACCTTCCCATTTCCGGGATGGCGAACACCCCGATGGAACCGAAGGACTTCGTCGCCACCGGAAGGACTTCGCCCTGTGCCACATAGGCGCGGAGCTTATTGTCGGATGTACTCTGCAGACGATAGAATGTAATATCTCCCGGCACAATGTCTCCTTCCAGTGTGCCCTGTGTTACTTCTTCAGGCAGGGTCCTTGCCATGATCATCTGGTACTTCATCTCGCAGAAGGAAAGTTTTCCGGAGGCAGTGTTGCCGCAGTGGAATCCCATAAATGTATCCTTCTGAGTATACGGGAATTTTCCTTCGATACTTTCCTTGTACATGTCAGCCGGAACGGTATTGTTAATATCCAGAAGAGTTACCGCATCCTGGCTGACTACGGTTCCGATGAATTCACTCAGAGCGCCGTAAATATCTACCTCGCATGATACCGGGATACCCTGTGCTGTCAGACGGCTGTTCACATAGCAGGGAACGAACCCGAACTGTGTCTGAAATGCAGGCCAGCATTTTCCTGCGATAGCCACATATTTCCTGTATCCTCTGTGATCCTCCACCCAGTCTTTCAGTGTGATCTCATACTGAGCCAGCTTGGCCAGGATTTCCGGCTTCTTATTTCCAGCGCCCAGCTCTTCTTCCATCTCTTTTACAATTCCCGGGATCCGCTCGTCTCCCGCATGCTTGTTAAATGCCTCGAACAGATCCAGCTCAGAATTCTCCTCGATCTCAACGCCGATATTGTACAGCTGCTGGATCGGTGCGTTGCAGGCAAGGAAGTTCAGCGGGCGAGGGCCGAAGCTGATGATCTTCAGACTGTTCAGTCCCACTACAGCCCTGGCGACAGGCTCAAATTCATGGATCATATCCGCACATTCCTCAGCGGTTCCCACCGGATATTCCGGAATATATGCTTTCACATTACGCAATTTCAGATTGTAGCTTGCATTGAGCATTCCGCAGTAAGCGTCGCCCCGGCCCTGGACCAGATCATTCTGTGTCTCTTCTGCAGCGGCGATGAACATCTTCGGTCCATCGAAATGTTTCGCCAGCAGTGTCTCGGAAATCTCCGGTCCGAAGTTTCCAAGATAAACGACCAGCGCGTTGCATCCTGCTTTCTTAATGTCTTCCAGAGCCTGTACCATATGGATCTCGCTCTCCACGATACAAACGGGACATTCATAAACCGTTCCCTCTCCGTATTTCTTTGTGTACGCGTCGATCAGCGCTTTCCTCCTGTTCACAGACAGGCTTTCCGGGAAACAGTCCCGGCTCACTGCTACGACTCCAATCTTCAGTTCTGGCATGTTGTTCATTTTCTTATCCTCTCTTTCTTAAAAATATAGTTAGGCGTTTGCGAAACGCCATAAACCGCATAAATACGGTATTTTCTGTTACTAAAATACAAATAACTCCTCACCTGATATGGTATAATAGAGTTGCCAAAAACTATAAACCATCATCCAAGAAAGGAGTTATTCTGATACCTATGATACCATATAAACAGCTTTCTCTGGCAGATGTTTTTTCAGATTGCCAAGAAAAATTTGAAAATGACAAACCTGCGTTTCTTTCCCTATTAGAAACTCATATCGATATTGATAAAATTATTCCGATTTCTTTCAGAAATCATTTTTATGCATCAACGGGCAGAACCCGTAAATACCCCTTGCAAGCTTTCCTGTGGGCTTTGATCATTCAACGTATTTTCTCAATTCCTACAGACCAGCTTCTCCTGACTTTTCTCGCTTACTCAAAACCGCTTCGCGAATTCTGCGGTTTTACCAAAGTCCCAGATGCTTCTAAAATCACTCGTTTCAAACAAGACTTTTTAGATGATCTTCAGCTCGTATTTGATCAACTTGTTGATATTACAGAGCCTATCTGCCAGGCCATTGATTCCGCAAAAGCAGATATGACCATCTTCGATTCTTCCGGAATTGAAGCATTCGTTACCGAAAATAATCCTAAATATGCCCATCGGATCATTCGGCAGCTTAAGACATATGCGAAAGCTCAGGGCTTTGATAAATCCTACGATCCTTATAAGGCTGCCTACGCTTCCATGCCCTCCCACGCTTCTGCGAATCCTGAAATCAAGCAACTGTATATCAATGGACATTTTTGCTACGTCTTCAAGTTCGGCATCGTTACCAATGGCCTTGGCATCATCCGCCATATTTCTTTTTATAACAAAGATTTTATGGCCTCTCATCCTGACATCGTTGTGAAAAAGAAATCCGATTCTCCTGACGAAGATAAATGTGTTCACGATTCAAAACTTTTGATCCCAACACTTAAGGACTTCTTTTCCAGACATCCTCTGATCAATCCGAAAACATTCCTTGGTGATGCGGCTTTTGATACTGTACAGCTCTATAAGAGCCTTCTTACCGGTGATACTTTTGGTAAGGACAAGCATTTCCAGAAAGCATATATTCCACTAAATGCAAGATCAGGTCTTGAAAATCAGGATTATATCATCAACGAAAACGGGATCCCCTGTTGTCCTCATGACCCTTCGCTCCCGATGAAGTACGAATGCACTTCTAAACTAAGAAGCGGTGTTACCAGATTCATGTTTGTCTGTTCCAAAATGATATGGGCTTACGATAGATCCACCCAAAAAGCTCATAGACAATGCTGTTGCGAAAACCCTTGTACCACTTCAAGATGCGGTCGTATGGTTTATGTCTATCCGGAAAAGGATCTGCGCGCTTATCCCGGAACGATCCGCGGAACCGAAGAATGGGATAACACCTATAAAACAAGGACTGTTGTCGAAAGAGATATCAACCACATCAAAGATAATCTCTGTCTTGCAGGCCGCCGAACACAAAATGAGAAGACGCTGCATGCTGATCTGATCCTTGCGGGTATCACACAGCTCATTACTGTTGTTCTCGCCGATAAAATCAAACATCATGAATACATTCGAAGCTTAAAGCCACTCATAGCATAGGACTTACCACTTTCATAAAGCCGATAGCTTATTAAAGTGCGCCTAAAATGTCCGATTATCCACTTTTCATTCCAGAATTCATGCTCTACACGAAGTCTTCTTTGCTTTGGTTCAAGATTACGACCAAGCTTCGCGAGTTTCGCAATTATCTATTAAAAATATAGTACAAACAGGTTCCCCATCATACCGTGATATTCTCGCCTTTCAGCCCGCAGAAAGCCCCCTCGATCCCAGCCTCCTCATGGGCGATCAGCCATTTGTTCACTGCGGTCAGCAGGCGGTTCTCCCCCTCTGCAGCGGGCCGGAAGGGCAATTCCTCATTGGTTCCCTTCGGCAAAATAATAACACAGCGGAATCCGCTTTCTTTTGCACTGCATGGCGCATAATGAAGGGTTGTCGCATAAAGCTCGACCGCCGTCCCCGCCGGCACCAGAAACGCTTCTGCCTTGGAAGTATCATACATGTCTCCCGCTTCAATATCTTGCTGACGTCCCAAGAGCAGGATCAGATCATCCGCAGCGATATCGATTTCTGAACTTCTGTGATATTCCAGGGCGTTAAGCTTATGATTATCTCCATTGCAATACCCGATCTGGACCGGCAGCCCGCCGAATCCTTTCCTGCATATCTCCACGGCCTCCGGAAGCGCCTCAAGCTCCTCTACGGAAGGCATATAGACAACATCCTTGGGAAGGGGCGTATGTTCCATCGCTTTTAAAATCTTATCAAAAGAGAACTCTGTGACCACTTTCCCGTACTTTCCGAAGGATGCATCCGTCAGTTTCTGAATCTCCATCTTTTATCGACCTCCTGTCCGTTCCGCAGACATTTCCATTCTCTGTCAATTTTGTTCTGCGGCATTCCCGGTTTTCACAACCTCTGAGGTCATTTTATCAACTTTAGTCCATATTTACGACCAAATAATTAGCCTTTTAATGCCCATTTCTTATCCTTCTTTTTCTGCAACACGAATCTGATACTCACTGGGCAGGATTCCGTACCGTTTCCGAAATGCTCTCGCCATGGCCTTGCTCCCCGAAAATCCGTTCCTCAGAGCCGTTTCCGTAACATTGTACTTACCGCTCTCCAGATCCTTCAGCGCATAACCAAGCCGAATGCTCTGCAGATAGCTCTTAAACGTAATCCCTGCATATTTCTGGAACATTCTGGAAAGATAGGTGGGTGAATAGCCGAAAACCCGCGCCACTTCCTCCAGACTCATCTCCCCGGCATAATTTTCCTTCATATATGCCGTAATAGAAGACAGCCGGTTCAGATTCCTGTTCTTCCGCATGAACTCCTGCCCCACCTGCGTCATCCTGTAATCCTTCACAAGATAATACATGATTTCATAAAAAATGCTGTTGGCTCTTAGATCGTATCCTGTTTCCTTCTCATCATAGACACGGTAAAGCTCTGTCACAAGATCCATAAAATGCTGATCTCTGCGCCCCGGCTCATGGGAAAACCAGATAAACTGTTCCCCTGTGTAGTAGTTTTCGAACATTTTCAGCGGGATCTGAAGAACCACCGTCTCATTTGGTTCCGGAGAGTCGATGGCATGGACCTCATTTGAATTTACGATCATAAACTCCCCCTCTGCAAGATGCCACAAACAGTCGTCAAGATAAAATTCCAGCTTTCCCCTGCACACTGCAAAGATCTCGACAGACCTGTGCCAGTGCTTCTCCCTGTAATAACCGCCTTCCCTGCCTTCAAAGATAAATGTCTTAAAAGGGAAACCTGCCTCTGGCACAATCAGTTCATGTGAAACGCTCATATTTCTCTTCTGTCCGCAGTGCGGACATTCCCCCTTTCTCAGGACCGCATATATCTCAAAACTATTTCTGTAAACATTATAAAAGCGGACCTGAATATTTACAATCCTTTCGATCTGTGAGCAGATTAGGATCCATATCTCTGCGGAAACGTATAAAAAGTCTGTTCAAACTTGAAAAGTCCTTGCAGGAATCCCTTGCGTTGCCTGATTTACCTGCTATAATTAATTTTGGCAGACAGATTCCGTCAGGACTGGCGGAGCATCCGTCCTGCAGTCCGGCTGACCCGCACTGTATCCGCAGTTCCTCAGCTCCGGACTTTCCCGTAATATTTCCTAGGAGGAGAAAACATATGAATACTGTTACTGATACGATCAAATATGTGGGTGTAAACGACCATCAGGTAGACCTTTTTGAAGGCCAGTATGTGGTTCCCAATGGAATGTCCTATAATTCCTATGTGATCATGGACGAGAAAACAGCCGTTATGGATACAGTTGACATCCATTTTACCCATGAATGGCTGGACAACATTGCCGCCGTTCTCGGCAGCCGGAAGCCGGACTATCTGATCATCCAGCACATGGAGCCGGATCACTCCGCAAATATCGAGAACTTCCTGAAGACCTATCCTGACACGACAGTCGTGGCCACAGCAAAGGCATTTGCAATGATGGACTGCTTCTTCCAGCCTGATCCCGCTTCCAAGCGCATCACAGCTGAGAACGGATCCACCCTTTCCCTTGGCAGCCATGAGCTCACTTTTGTATTTGCGCCCATGGTACACTGGCCGGAAGTCATGATGACTTATGACAGCACAGACAAGGTTCTCTTTTCCGCAGACGGCTTCGGTAAATTCGGAGCTCTCGACGTGGAAGAAGACTGGGACGACGAAGCCCGCCGTTACTATATCGGCATCGTCGGCAAATACGGCGCTCAGGTCCAGGCTGTCCTTAAGAAAGCCGCAGGCCTTGACATTCAGGTCATCTGCCCGCTCCACGGACCGGTCCTGAAAGAAAATCTCGGTCACTATATCGGAAAATACGACACATGGTCTTCCTACGCCGCAGAATCCGAAGGCATCGTCATCGCCTACACTTCTGTATACGGCCACACAAAGAAAGCAGTGGAAATGCTGGCTGATATGCTCCGGTCAAAAGGATGTCCGGAAGTCATTGTTCACGATCTGGCAAGATGCGACATGTCCGTTGCAGTTGCAGACGCCTTCCGTTATGGAAAACTTGTTCTTGCCACCACAACATATAACGCGGAGATTTTCCCGTTCATGAAGCAGTTCATCGATCATCTGACTGAACGAAACTTCCAGAAGCGCACCATCGGCCTGATCGAGAACGGCTCCTGGGCTCCTCTGGCAGCCAAGATCATGAAAGGCATGTTCGAAAAGTCCAAAGACATCACCTGGCTTAACACAACTGTAAAGATCAAGTCAGCTGTCAGCCCGGAAAACAAGGAACAGCTCCAGGCCATGGCGGACGAGCTCTGCCAGGAATATGTAGCTCAGTCCTCCGAAGCTGCCAACAAGAACGATATGACTGCTCTCTTCCGCATCGGATATGGCCTGTACGTAGTCACATCCAACGACGGAAAGAAAGACAACGGACTGATTGTCAACACAGTTACACAGCTGACAGATACCCCCAACAGAGTGGCAGTCAACATCAATAAGGCAAATTATTCTCACCACGTGATCAAACAGACCGGCATTATGAATGTCAACTGTCTGTCCGTGGACGCGCCCTTTAAAGTATTCGAGCGCTTCGGATTCCAGAGCGGCCGTACAGCAGACAAGTTCGAAGGCATCACTCCCGTGCGTTCTGACAACGGCCTGGTGATCCTGCCGAAATACATCAACGCAGCTATCTCTCTGAAAGTAGAGCAGTACGTGGATCTGGATACCCACGGCATGTTCATCTGCTCCGTGACAGAGGCCCGCGTCATGAACGACAAGGAGACCATGACCTACACTTATTATCAGAACAATGTAAAACCGAAACCGGATACCGAAGGCAAGAAAGGCTTCGTCTGCAAAGTCTGCGGGTATGTATACGAAGGGGATGAGCTTCCCGATGACTTCATCTGCCCGCTGTGCAAGCACGGAGCAGCTGACTTCGAGCCGATCCAGTAAGCATTTTCTTCCGGTAACTTTTTTCGGAATTTAATGCATACTTTATGATTACAAAATGGCATTTCCTGCGGGATACCCTTCCCGGTTGGAAATGCCATTTTTGTTTTACCGTATAAAATTTGTCTTGATCTTCTCTTCCGTCTCCGGTATCTCAACCCCGGCGTTCTTTCCTGCCTCCAGGCATTTCAGCAGCCAGGCCATATTCCTTCCCAGGATCCGCATAATCTGCAGTCCCTCTTCATCCTTACGTACTTCATCCGGCGTGTTTCCGTGAACCATATTCCAGTAATTGGCGGAAACAACCGGCATCTGGTAGAAATTAAAATATTTCGTCAGCACTTCCAGAGTTGCCGTAGTTCCTGCTCTTCTCGCAGAAGCAACAGCTGCTGCCGGCTTATGCTCCAGATCCTTTCCCGCCATAGATACAAACTGGTCCATAAACTCAATAATCTGCCCCGACGGCGATGCCCAGTAAACCGGAGAACCTACTACAAGAGCATCCGCTGTCTTCATCTTTTCAGCGGCAGCCTTTACGTTCTCCCTTGCCGGATCCCCTGCCTGGAAAATCTCCGTCTCGATTCCATTTTCATTAAGTACTGCCGCCACTTCGCTAAGTGCGGTATAGGTACATCCCTCTTTCCGCGGGCTTCCATTTAACAGTAACACTTTCATATATGCCACCTGTCCTTTCTGTAAGTGTCCTCTATATTATTATTCTGCACTTTTTCTGAGCAGTACCCGACTGCTCCCGGATAGATTATACCGCTGTTTTTTAACCTGGTAAAGTCCCAGGAACGCAGCGGACACATTTTCCCGTATCTGTCATATAATAATCTAAATTTACTGATTTTCTTAACTGAAAGGATCTGTCGCTATGAATATAAGAGGAATTGACGTCAGCAGATATCAGGGCACTGTGGACTGGGAACGTGTCAAAGCCGCCGGCTGTCAGTTTGCCATGCTCCGCGCCGGTTATGGAACTGATACGGTAGATGAACAGTTCCGGCGCAATGCTTCTGAATGCAACCGGATTGGCCTTCCCATAGGAGCATACTGGTTCTGTTATGCCGACAGCCCTGCCGACGCTCAGCTGGAGGCAGACAGCTGTCTCCGCACTGTCGCGCCCTACCGCCTGGATTATCCTGTCTGTTACGATATCGAGCAGGCCAGTGTGGACTATGCGGCCCGTCAGGGTATAACCGTTACGCCTGCTCTTGCAGAACAATTTGTAAAACGCTTCTGTGAGCGGATAGAAGAGAAAGGCTATTTCGCCATGTTCTACACCAACAAAAATTTCCTGGATCAATATCTGAACGAAAATCTTGCGAAACGATATGCGTTCTGGTATGCCCGCTACAACGGAACATTTGACGGAACAGACTGCGGCATGTGGCAGTACAGCGACGCCGGACAGGTACCGGGCATTTCCGGCAATGTCGACCTGGATATCAGTTTTGTAGATTATCCCTCCGTGATCCGGAAAGCCGGACTGAATCATCTGGACGGAACGCCCCCATATCCGGATCCTTCTCCTGATTATATTACCTATGTCGTACAGCCTGGGGATACTTTAAGCTCCATAGCAAGTCGCTACGGCACTACTGTCAGCGCCATTACTTCCATAAACGGCATCTCCAATCCTGACCGGATCTATGCCGGCACTACAATCCGAATTCCCGAATCCGGCAGGACGCCACAGTATTACACCGTAAAATCCGGCGACACTCTAAGCGCCATTGCCTCAAGATATGGCACTACAGTAAATGCACTTGCAGCGCTGAACGGCATTGCCAACCCTGACCGGATCTATGCCGGACAACGTCTCCGTCTTTCATGACCTGTAAAGTAAAAATCACCTGCCTATAAATATGGCCCGGGGTACAGTAAAATTTTTGTCCGTGCCCCGGGGATAAGATTTTTCTTTTTCTTTTATAATTTTTACATACTTTGGACACATTTTCTGTCTATACTAAATCACAGATAGTTGGTTAACAACTATCTCCCCCCTCATAAAGTTGACATCTTGGGGCAATCCCCAAGATGTCGCACTTTACTCTCATTCCTTTAGATATAACTATAAAACCATCGAACACCCGCAGGCCTGACGGTCCGCGGGTGTTCGCTGTTCTACTCCATTTTTGCTGTTTTCAGATCCTGCTGTTCTATTTTTCTTCCTTCACGATCCGTTATTTGATTACTCAATAACCGCACTTGTCAGAGAATGAGGCTCCGCAGTCAACTTGAACATTTCTCCTGCAATCCGTATATTGCATTTCATCGTCTCATCTGTTCTATTCAGAAGCAATGCCGTCACTGAACCATCCGGATTCTCCCATGCTGTAAAATCCAGTCTGTCCGTATACCGGGTTGTCCCCAGCCTGACTGCGCCTTTCTTAATAAAATGGGTAAAATGCCAATAATACCGCTGACAGTTTCTCCGCTCCAGCCTTTTTTCTTTTATATCAAACAAAAATGGCGCATCGCAGAAATTCCCCACATGATTCGGACCGCCCTCACTGTCAAGCAGAATATTCCAGTCATAAAACGCACACATCCCGGCATTCATATTTCCGATCATGTCATGTGCCAGCCGCTCGGCATTCGTCCGCTGATCCTCCTTATCATATTTTCCAAACTCCAGACAACTCTCCGAAAGGATCAGTTTTTTCCCCGGATACTGACGTCGCACAAGCTCCAGAGCCTCAAAATGATCTCCGCTGTACCAGTGAAATGCCGCACCCGCGATCAGCTCATCTGTTGTATCGTCAATAATATCTCTTGCCCGCTCATAAAGCCTCTCTTTATTATGATCCCAGATAAACAGTTCTATCCCGTCAAGCCCATGTCTCTTCAGCGCAGGAACCAGATAATCCCTCAGGAATACCTTTTCCTCCTCCGGTGTATACACACAGGAATCCCACTCCTGTACTGCTTTCGGCTCGTTCTGCACAGACATGCGATTTACTTCATATCCCCGTTTCTGAAATTCTTCCACATAACGGCAGAGATATTCCGCCCAGCGTTCTCTGTACTCCGGTTTCAGCGAGCCTCCTTTTTTTCTCTGCCCATTGGTCTTCATATATGCCGGCGGAGACCATGCGGAAAGCATGATCTTCAGCTTTTTCCCTGCCTTTCTCTGAGCAGCCTCCAGCAGAGGCATAATGTATCTTTCTGTATCGGCGAAAGAAAATTTTTCCAGCCCCGCATCATCTTCATCCGGATCCGCCTCATACATATGTGTACTGAAATCACAGCTGTCCATATGGATCCGGACCTGGCCATAGCCCATCTCATCCTCATTAAAATATATATTCAGCAGCTCCTCCTGCTGTGCCGGCGACATTAGCGAAAACACATACCCTGCCGCATCTGTCACAGCGCCTCCAAACCCTTCAAATGTCTGATCCTTTCCTTCTCTGTAAATATTCAGTACCTGGTTTTCTTCCCCCGGATCCTTTTCTGATACAATACTTTCCTGACAAAGTGTTCCCGTTTCCGTCGTTGTATAAATCTCAGCTTTCATCATGTTGCCCTCCTTTTCCTCGCCTTCATATTATGATGTTGGGGTCAAAAGCCCTCAACTATGATGCCTGCGGATTGTTACGTGCTGCGCACTCCCACAATCCTGCCCAATATTCGCATATCGTGGGATATGCATCCCACTTTTATGCTCATATCAGGGCGGCTCCCAAGGTCTTTCACCCACTTACGAGCAAGCTCATGTGGGTTCAGCTCTTTTGACTCTGGTATCATATTATTATAACATACCGATTTTCTATATCAAAATTCTCATATTATAAACACATATCTCAGAACTTTTCACGGTTTTTATAAAAGCATATTTATAATTTGTTTACTACTATTTTAGATTTTTACCTTTTCTTTTAGAAAACACACATATTTTCGTCACAATTTACGGCTATACTATGTATCAGATAGTTGATAAACAACTATCTCCCCCCTCATAAAGCATGGCACCTGAGTGCAGTGAAAGGTGCCGCACTTTACTCTCATTCCTTTAGATAACTATAAAACCAACAGAAAGCCGTCAGTTAAAAACTGACGGTTTTCTGCTGTTCCGGTTTATTTCAGATCGGTATTCCCCGCAGACTTTTCAGCGCATGGTGTCCCTGTCGTATAATTCCAATAGAATTTACTTCTTCTCTCCGCCATGGTAAAATGGATTTATGCCAAAATTGCAAAACCAACAGATAAAGGAGCAGAACAATGAAACTTTATACTTACCAGTCATCCGACAAAACAAACCGGATCGGCATCGGATTTTCCGAAAAGCCCGGATATCTGTGGCCGGCAGAGAGCTTTGGCCTCTCTTTCTCCGACATGAACGACCTGATTACTTCTCTTACTCTCCCGGAACTTCTCCGCACAGTCAGCATCGAAAACGCATCGGACACAGAAGCAATAAACCTTAACCGTATCCGGCTGATGGCGCCGATTCCCCATCCGTCCCAGGATATTCTCTGCCTGGGCATCAACTATGCAGCTCACGCTGAGGAATCCGCCCGCTTTCACAAAGACGCTTTTATCGTAAACCAGGAGAAGGCTGTTTATTTCAGCAAACGGGTCCACACCGCCAGCGGATACGGAGATCCTATTCCCCTTCATGAAAATCTGACTGACAGCGTAGACTATGAAGCCGAACTTGCTGTCGTCCTGGGGAAAGATGCAAAGAATGTAACTGCTGCTGACGCCTCAGATTATATTTTCGGCTATACGGTCATAAACGATGTTTCGGCCAGAGATCTCCAGACAGATCATAAGCAGTGGTACTTCGGGAAATCCCTGGACGGCTTCACGCCGATGGGGCCATGCATTGTCACGGCAGATGCGATTGCCTTCCCACCTGTTCTGGATATCTGCTCAAGAGTCAATGGAGAAGTCCGTCAGAACAGCTCCACAGGTCTCCTGATCCACTCCATTGACGCTATTATCGCGGAACTCTCCGCAGGCATGACACTGAAGGCCGGAACTATTATCGCTACCGGAACTCCCGCAGGCGCTGGAATGGGATTCACTCCTCCCCGCTTTCTGAAAAAGGGGGATGTCGTAGAGTGCAAGGTGGAGAATATCGGGATCCTCAGAAATGTAGCAGAGTAAAATTTACGAAATCGAAAATCTTAACCTCATCTTAAGAATTTTTCGTTTTCTTTTAGACTTCACTCATACTTCTGTCACATTTTCCTTTTATACTAGGACTCAGATAGTTGATAAACAACTATCTTCCCCCTCATTAAGCAAGACATCCACAAATCGGATGTCGCACTTTACTCTCATTCCTTTATAATAAACTTTAAACCAACGAAAACCCGCCGGCCTGCTGCCGGCGGGTTTTCGCGTTTTATTTTCATTACAGTAATCCTTATCTGTCATCAGCATTTTTCAATCAGTCTGACATAAAACTCCACTGTTTTCACCAATGTATCAATGGGTACTCTCTCATTATTACCATGGATCATTCCCCGCTCTTCTTTAGAAAGTTTCATTGCAGAGAATTTATAAATATGATCCGTGATCCGGCAGTAATGCCAGGAATCGCTGCATGCCATCATCAAATATGGCGACACAATTGCATCTGTCCATGTATCTTTGATCGCCTGGCACAGCCTGATATATTCTTTACAGTCTGTATCCGACTCAGCGGAAGGATTTCTCCCCTCAAACACAGAGACTTCAATATTCGGATTGTGGATCGTCTTTTCCAGATATGCCTTTGCCGATTCCACCGTATCGCCCGGCATCAGACGCAGATTCATCCCTACCTTTGCCTTCGGCGGGATCACATTAAATGCTTTTCCGCCCTCCATTTTGGTCATGGCGCAGGTCGTACGCATCATGGCGTTAAGCTCTCCACCTGACGCCCGGCACACTTTGTCAAACAGCGGCTCCAGACACCACAGATTGGCGAACAGGATCCGATAGGCAAACCCGGAGTGACGCCCCAGCACATCCAGCATCTCCTTCACAGGCTTTGTCAGCTTTCTCGGGAAAGGATGATTCTCCACATCTACAACAGCCTGCGCCAGCTCTCCGACCACTGTATGCACCGGGGGCATGGAAGCGTGTCCGCCGCTACTCTTTGCGGTAAACTCAATGTTTGTCAGTCCCTTCTCTGCAATACCGATCAGGGCACATTCACGGGAAACTCCTGGGAATACATTTTCCACAACAGCGCCGCCTTCATCTACCACAAGGGCCGGCTTGATTCCCCGCTCTTCGAACAAATCCACAATTGCAGGACAGGACGGCCCGTTGATCTCCTCCTGACCCGAAAATGCCAGATAAATATCATGCTCTGGCACAAATCCTTCCGCAATCAGCTTCTCCGCCGCCTCAAAGATCCCGCAAAGCGTTCCCTTCGTATCCAGGGTACCCCGTCCCCAGATGCATCCGCCTTCGATGATCCCTTCAAACGCAGGCTTCTCCCACTGAGCTTCCTCAACAGGAACCACGTCATAATGTGCCATAAGCACTACCGGTTCTTCCGATGACTTTCCCCTCCAGTGATACAGCATGCCATTTACGCCCACAAACTCCCTGGGGCACTTCCCGTGGACCAGCGGATACAGCTTCGGAAGCAGCTCCCGGAACTTTTCAAACTCTTTCTTGTCAATAAGACTCTCATCATTATAGGACACTGTCCTGCAGCGGATCATCTCTACCATATCGCTGACGATCTTGTCCCTGTTGAGAGATACCTTCTCCTCCGATGGTTTCAATTCCTCTTTCGGAGTAAACATTGCCGCTCTCACGAGCAAAATTATCAGAAAAATTGCTATTACTGCAAGTATAATAAGCAAAATAAGCATTTTTGTCGCCCTCCTTTCGAAAAAAGCGCTTGTCACTTTTTCCTGTCATTTTCAGAATATTCCTACAGCAATCCCTTCTTATACAGAATTCTCGCCGCCCCGATAGCGATCAGAGCTCCTACCGGAACGAGTACACCCACGGAGCCGGACAATGACGGCACCAGCAGGAACAGTACAACCATGAACACCAGCGGCGCAATGGATATCTTCCAGTTCTTGCTCACATAGACCACTGCCAGACCTCCGAAGAGGGAAGGAAGGATATTGTCAAATGCGGGCTTCAGCACTGGTGAATTCAGGATTGGTGTCAGAGGCACCAGCAGAGCAACCCCGATGGCGATCACAGCTGTTGTCACTATAGAAGAGGTAGCAACTGCAATCGTGGAAATCACTTCCCCTTCTTCTGTTCCCGGTTTTACCCGGGCATTTTCCATCGCTGTAAGCGCCGCCGGCACTTTCAGGTTTGTCAGGTTTCCCGTTACGAAAGCGAGATAAGAACCTGCTGTTCCCAGCATGGGGACAAATGTCAGCACTTCAAT
Source organism: uncultured Mediterraneibacter sp. (assembly GCA_944381495.1). GTDB lineage: Bacteria > Bacillota > Clostridia > Lachnospirales > Lachnospiraceae > Mediterraneibacter. Next base: position 119,880 of record CALWLJ010000006.1, read on the forward strand.
AAATCCTACAGTCCAGAAAATGGGCGCAACTCCAAGCAGCCCCTTGGCTACAGCAGAGAGTTCCGGCCAGGCGTCATAATAGATACACGCTGCTGTCGGGAAAGAAAAGATCATCCCCAGCGCCAGCAGGATCCAGATCCTTCCGTAGAAATGTGTCATATCCTCATAAGATTTTCCATTATTATTCATCTTTTTGAGCCTCCTTTCACTCAGTCATCTCACACGATCATCGGAGTGATCACCGCCGCAAACACCATGGCTCCCAGCATGCTGATGGGCAGCGCGTAGTTTTCCAGCCATTTCACATTGCACTTTTTCACGAGAATCCCGCAGATTCCCATCAGAAATGCAGAAAACAGGAGAACAAAGATGGGGATCCATCCTGCAAGTCCTTCCCTGATGTCTGCAAATACCATACCAAGAAATGCCGAGATCATTCCAAGGAAGAGCGCAGTCATAACGATATCGCCCCACTTGCTGTCCTTATTCTTGATCTTCATCAGTCCACCCTGGATCTTCCGGATGAAAAGCGGCACCCAGATCAGCCCCGGGAAGATTCCCAGCGTCATAACCCACGCAATGGCCGTATACACCTTCGGATCCGTGATCGTCTCAGACAGCTGCGTGATTCCCAGCGCATTTGCTGTTGTGGTAGCCGCAGGCAGTTCATAGGTGATCGCTCCGATCACGCTGAGGCGCAGCCACGGAAGCGGCAGCCCCAAAAACTGTGACAATGTGATCACCCCCAATAGAATAGACACTGCCGGGGCAAACGTAAACACAGCTGTGGATATGATCGTTTTGCGGATCTGCTTCATATCCATCCCCAGTGCCTTCCCCCGCCGGTAAGCCCGTACCAGAAAGAAAATCGACTGTGCAATCACAAAAAGGATAACCAGCCCCGCTGCAATAAACAAAAATGTACTGTTCGGATTAAACATATTCTCCTCCTTCTCTCATACCTTATATGATTAATTTTACTCCTGGAAATTGTACCACTTATCCCTTCCAGGCACAACCGCAAACAAAAACAGAGGCAATATACCGGAATACTTCTCCGGCACACAGCCTCTGTATGAAACCTATTCATATATCAATATATCTTTTTCCTGACATATCTATATCCTGAAAATTCAAGACTCGCTTGCGAGTCTTGGCGCGAGATTCGGGTCAGCTTTAGCTGACATAATACATCTCCGAATCCCTGCGCATCCTCGCGGAGCGTATATCAGATGGGGGATTGACACCCGCCACTGATACTGATTTGTCACTCACCGCCTGTAGAGGCGGGAGTCATCCCACATCTGATATACCGCTCTACAGGATCCATTCTTCAGGAGCTTTGTCTTTTATTTCTCCGCTCTTCCAGCCATTCCAGAATATCTTCCGCCACCTGCTGCCGGTCCGTCTCTTTCAACAGCTCATGTCTATCCCCCGGATAAATCCGAAGCGAGACATCCTGAATTCCAGCCGCCTGATACTGCTGGCATATATTCCGAACGCCTTCTCCGAAATCGCCCACCGGATCATCCGCGCCGGTCGCGAATAGGATCGGAAGCTCTTTCGGTATCATCCGTATACTCTCCTTCTTTTGCATATACTGCATACCGCCAAACATACTATAATATGCATTAACTGTGAAGATAAAGGAACACAGCGGATCAGAAACATACCTGTCCAGATTCTCCCGGTCGCTGGTGATCCAGTCCGCCCGGGTCCCTGAAGGTTTAAACTTCTTACCGTATCTTTTATTATAAGAGCCAAGCGTCATCCCGTCGATCAATCTGCTGCGGTAATGCCATCCGCGGAACGCGGCCATCAGCTGACACAGCCTCTTACCAACTGCCAGCAGCATCCAGGCATGATCCGCCACTGCTCCCATCAGGATCACCCCGCTCAGACCATTGCCATACAGCTCGATATACTGTCTCAGCAGTGAGGATCCCATGCTGTGTCCCAGCATGAAATACGGCACATCCGGATATTTTTTCTCTGTGCGCTGTCTCAGAGTATGCATATCGCCGAGCACACAGGCATTTCCATATTTTTCATTAAAGAACCCGTACTCCGACTTGCTCTGCACAGATTTCCCATGCCCCAGATGATCATTGCCCACTACATAATAGCCCTGTCCGCACATAAATTCTGCAAACTCATCATATCTTTCGATATATTCCACCATACCGTGGCAGAGCTGAAGGACTGCCTTCACTTCTCCCGCCGGTTTCCATTCCATTGTGTGGATCTCAGTGTTGCCATCCTTTGACGGGAAATAGAACTCGTCTCTCATGTTACTCACTGCCTGTCATTTAATTCTACATATTCACGGTTCGGCGCAAGAGCCTTATATGCAGGACGTATGATCTTGTCTACATTCTGCAGCTCCTCAAGTCTGTGGGCGCTCCATCCGACAATACGGGCCGCCGCGAAGATCGGCGTATACAATGAAGAAGGAATATCCAGCATACTGTAAACCAGTCCGCTGTAGAAATCCACATTGGCATTTACACCTTTGTACATTCTTCTCTTCTCGCCAATGATCTCCGGAGCCATATGCTCTACCTTCTCATAGAGTGCGTACTCTGCTTCGTGCCCCTTCTCTTTTGCAAGCTGTTTTACAAATTTCTTGAAGATATCCGCACGTGGATCGGAAATAGAATAAACTGCATGGCCCATTCCATAGATCAGGCCCTTTCTGTCAAATGCCTTCTTATCAAGAAGCGCCTCCAGATAAGCCCGGATCTGGTCATCGTCGCTCCAGTCAGTCAGATTCTTCTTCATATCCTCAAACATCTGAGTAACCTTGATATTCGCACCGCCATGCTTCGGTCCTTTCAGTGACGCCATGGCAGCCGCCATTGTAGAATATGTATCTGTTCCGGAGGATGTTACCACATGGGTCGTAAATGTAGAGTTATTTCCGCCGCCGTGATCCATATGAAGCACCAGAGCCATATCCAGGATCTTCGCCTCCAGCTCTGTGTACTGCCTGTCTTCACGAAGCATCATCAGGATATTCTCCGCAGCAGACAGCTCCGGCTTCGGTGCATAAATGTACAGATCCTCACCCCGTCTGTAATTGTAGGCATGATATCCGTAGACCATGAGCATCGGGAACTGGCTGATCAGATTCAGGCATTGCCTCAGAACATTCGGAATACTTGTATCGTCTGCCTTGTCATCATATGCATAGAGCTGCAGGATACTTCGTGTAATACTGTTCATCATATCCCGGCTTGGTGCCTTCATGATCACATCACGAACGAAATTTGGCGGGAGCATGCGCCGCTCTGCCATCATTTCCTGAAAATCTTTCAGTTCTTTTTTGCTGGGGAGCTCACCGAAAAGCAGCAGATATGCTGTTTCTTCGAACCCGGGATGCTTTGCATCCAGGAATCCCTTGACCAGATCCTTGATATTATACCCACGATAATAAAGATTTCCTTCGCAGGGAACACTCTTGCCGTCCACGATCTTAGAAGCACATACATCTGAAATATTCGTCAGGCCGGCAAGCACGCCTTTTCCATTCAGATCACGAAGTCCTCTCTTGACCTCATATTTCGTGTAAAGTTCTTTGTCGATCGCATTGTTCGTTTCACATTTGAGAGCCAATTCTTCAATTTCCGGAGTAATATCGAAAAAAATGCTGTCAATATCTTTTGCCATGCGCGTTCCTCCTTCTCTCTTATTTAAATTTTTATATGTATGACCTTTTTATTATACTAAAAATGTGCATTTTATACAATTAACGATTCATTAAATATTTATGAACTGTCTTAGTTGTAAATTTTATAATATACATAGATTGTTTTTTATTTATTTCCAGTATTATCCTTCATGCAAATTAACTATATTTCTATATTCAGACATATCTGCTGAACTGTACGGATTTCTTATTTTCTGCTGCCCAGCGCATCCGACAACCTGGCAAATTCCTCCAGTGTCAGCGCCTCTCCTCTGATACTTGGTCCTTTTCCCAGACATTCAATAGCTGCCTCAATCTCTTCCTTCGTAAAATCAAGATCCGGGGAATTTTTCAGGCCATTCGCCAATGTCTTTCTCCTCTGATTAAATGATGCCCGTATGATTTTAAACATCAGTTTCTCATCCTTCACGTCCACCGGCGGCTTTTCATACCGCTCCAGACGTATCACTGCAGATCCCACCTTGGGACGTGGCATGAAACAGTTAGGCGGCACGTTTGCCACAAGATAAGGCTTTGCATAATACTGAACCGCCAGAGAGAGCGCTCCATAATCTTTTGTTCCCGGGCCCACCTGCATCCGGTCGGCAACCTCTTTCTGCACCATCACAGTAATGCTCTTCAGCGGCACATGGTTCTCAAACAGCCCCATGATGATAGGTGTCGTAATATAATACGGAAGATTCGCCACCACCTTGATCGGCTTTCCGCCATTCTTCTCCTCAGCCAGCTTCACCAGATCGACCTTCAGCACATCATCATTGATCACCGTCACATTATCATATCCGTCCAGCGTATCCTCAAGGATAGGGATCAGTGCCCGGTCGATCTCAACCGCTGTCACCTGCCCCGCCGCACAGGCAAGATACTGTGTCATCGTCCCGATCCCCGGACCAATCTCCAGAACAAAATCATCCTTTCCGATCTCTGCTGACCGTATGATCTTATCCAGTACATGAGTATCGATCAGGAAATTCTGCCCGAACTTCTTCTGAAACACAAAATTATACTTCTGCAATACCGCAATTGTATTCTGCGGATTGCCCAATGTGGGTTCCTTCATATATCTCTCCTTCATCTATTTTCAGAATATTCTCGAAAAAAGTACCTGTCACTTTTTCCCGCCGAATTCAGAATATTCACAGGCCATACAGTTCCATCCCGTTCTTCTCCGTTATCTGCACGACATTTTCCGTTGTTGTATTTTTCAGCCGTGCAATTTCTTCTGCTACATAAGGCAGGTTCAGGGAAGAGTTTCTCTTCCCGCGGTTGGGCTCCGGCGCCAGATATGGACAATCTGTCTCCAGTACGATCCGCTCCAGAGGAGTCTCTTCTACCACCTGCTTCAGCTTTTTGGCATTTTTAAATGTCACCACTCCGCCTACTCCGATATAATATCCCATCTTCACATATTCCCGGGCCATTTCTACCGAATAGGAATAGCAGTGGATCACTGCCTTCATTCCCTTTCCGTGTTCCTGCATGATCTCCATGGTGTCCGCCGCTGCCTCCCGGCTGTGTATGATTACTGGCATACTCTTCTCCCGGGCCAGTTCCATCTGACGGATAAACCAGTATTTCTGCTTGTCATGCGTCTCATTGTCCCAGTAGTAATCCAGCCCGATCTCTCCTACCGCCACGATCTTCTCCTGACCCAGAAGCTCCGCCATTCGGATGAAACTTTCTTCTGTCAGGGTCCCCACTTCATCAGGATGGATCCCGATGGCTCCGTAGATAAAAGGATATTTCTCTGTAAGCTTCTGTATCTTATCCCAGGACTCCAGGGTGGATCCGGCATTGACGATCGTGCCGATCCCTCCTGCCGCCATCTTATCCAGCAGTTCTTCTCTGTCCGTATCAAACTGTGCGTCATCATAATGTGCATGGGTATCAAAAATCATAATTCTCAAATCCTTTCGCCTTCTTCCGGAATGATCTTCCAGATATTCCGGCACATATGTGAACTGTCTCTCCCATTTTATCCTGCTTTGCCCGGAAAGTAAAGAGGCGGCGCCTCTGCGCCGCTCTTAAAATACGATATCGTCCACTTTATCAAATCCGTCCAGTGTATAGGAGACTACCGTATTGTTGGCCACCAGGTAGAAACGTTCTCCTGCGTAGAGGCCCCGGATGTTTCCGTATGTCGGCAGATCCCAGCAGGCTTCCTCCTGGAATCCGGTTCCGGGAGTGTAGCTGAATATCCGGTATTTCTGTTTCTCTCCATATGTTGTAAATCCAAACAGGTTTTTCTCCACATCAATAAAAACCGCACGGTAATCATATATGTCCATCCCATAAGTATCCTGTATCACATACTTCTCCGTTTCCTGCACATTGGAAGGATCTGAGATGTCAAACATGGAGAGCTTCACGCCTTCTGTTGTCATTCCCTCTTCATCCACGTCCATGCCGATCCCCAGCAGCAGCCCCTCCCCGTAGGGATGCAGATATTCGGAGAATCCCGGTATCTTCAGCTCTCCGATGATCTGCGGCTTCTCCGGATCAGACAGATCCACGGAGAACAGAGGATCCACCTGCTCGAAGGTAACAAAATACCCGGTGTCTCCCATAAATCTCGCGGAATACACCGACTCTCCCGGCGCCAGATCTTCGATCTTCCCCGTGATCTCCAGTTCCTTGTCAAGGACATAGAGAGATGTGGTTTCCTGTTCTTCTGCTGTTCCTGTCAGACTCTGACTGTCCTCTTCGCCTGCCGCTTCACCGAACCGGGCCAGCGGAAGGAGGCCGTCGGAAATGACCTCGTACATGGGCGAAACCGTGGCGACTATCCGCAGATATCCATTATATTCATCGATACAGAAGGAATCCTTCAGGTGTCCGTCCACCTTTGTCTGAGCAGTCCCTTCCAGTTTCCCTTCTTCATATGACAGCTTCCGGACGGACGTCTGACTGACCTCTGCTCCGTTTTCCCCGTACAGAGCTTCCGTGATATAGATATTCTCCCCGCTGACATAGCACATCCCCGAGGTTCCGAACACAGCCTTTGTGTCTGTCTTCTCATCCGGAGCATCCAGTGCAAAAGAGGAAATGACTGTATATTGATCGCCCATCCTCGCCTGAGGCATATAAATATCTGAGCTACTGATTATCTTTTCGTTCACCGCCGGGATATAGGATGACATATCTTCTCTGTCCGCGCTTACATTTGCGTAGAAGTTACTGATCACATACACGTACCCGTCCTTCGCCCTCATGGTATTGTAATAACCGCTCTGAGAAATGCCTCCCACTTTCTCAGGTGCCGCCGGGTCACTTACGTCATAGACATCCACGCAGGTGTATTCCAGATAAGTTCCGTCATTTCCACTTTTCCCATCCTCATAATCCACTTTGGAATAGAGCACCACAAGGCGGTCATTCTCAAGATAAATATCTGTCACAGTGGCTCCTTCCTCCGGCTGGATCTCTGCTATATGCTCCATTTTCTCCGATCCGATCCCCACGATATCCACTGTATCGTCAGTCAGGATAAACAGGTTCTCACCATCGGTCTTCACGGTATCCGCCTCTCCCACTCCCTCCTGCCGTACATTGGTATCCGAGTGGGAAATGCCGCCGCTGTTCTGGGATGAAGCGTACACAGATCCCCCATCCGCAGCGCTCTCGGCTATCGCACCGTCCTCCACGCCGCCTCTGCTGTAGGAGTTCATCATGATCTCCTGATAATCTCTTGCCCCGAGAATATACTCATATATTTCATCGTAGCTCTCCGCCCCGGGCAGCACACTCTGTTCCGCCACTGTCTCAGCGGATCCGCTGCTTCCGGAAGCCATCCCCGCTGCACCGGCACTCTCTGTCCCAGAGGCCGCGCTGCCATTCTCTGACATACCTTCTCCTCCCAGGAAATATACGCCCGCTATTCCCACAGCAAGACAGAGACACGCTGCAGCCGCAGTACCGTAACGTCTCGCCCCTCTTGCAAATCTCGCTTTCTGCTTCTCCCTCTTTTTCTTCTCAAGAGTTTCCTCTATTGCTTCGGGCCTGAGAGCTTCCGGGATCTCTGTCCCCTCTGCTGCCCTGCGGAGTCTTTCTTCCGTCTCCCGTTCTCTGCTGCTTTCCGGATTCTGCTCCCGCCCGTCTCTGGCTTCCGGAGCATTTGCCTGTTCCCTGCCATTTTCAGGTTCCCATCCGTTCTTTCTATTATCCTCCATATCCATCCTCCTCTCTTCTGCCGCCTTACACGTCCAGCACCCTGCGCATCTTCTCCAGCGCCCGGCTCTTCTTCGACCGTACCGTAGCCGGCTTCTTCTCCAGCATCGTTCCGATCTCCTCACTCCGGTAACCGCCGAACACAGAAAATGCCACGATCATCCGCTCCTCTTCCTCGAGCGCTCCGAAAGCCTCCTTTACCGCATAAGCGGATGTATAATCCGGATTCTCCGCAGAGCCGGAAGATGTACTTCCCGTATGATTTTCCATTTCCTCCATCGGATCCCCGGACTTTTTCCGTTCCCGCAGGATCCGCCTGCACTGGTTGCACAGGATCGTGAACATCCAGCTGCGGAAAGACTCGTCCTTTTTCAGCTGCGTCATCTTTTCAAACGCTGTGATGACCGCCTCGCTGACTGCATCCTCCGCATCCTGCTCGTGCTTCGTCGTGTACAGGGCAAACTTGTACAGCTCAATATATATCCTCGCATAAAGACTGGAAAATGCTTTCACATCCCCCTTCCTTGCTCTGCGGATCAGTTCCTTCTCTGGACTGTTCTCATAGTCGAACATCCGCCCCCCTCCTTCCGTACTCAGAGTACCTGCTTTCGCATTTTTATCACCGGCATATATAAGAGTCTGTATGGATGGAAATTGTTGCAGAAAATTATATTGCGAAATAAATTTCTCTGCCATTTATATTGATATTATAACTGATGCAACTACTCATTGCTAACAAGCAATTCCTCATTTCTTATATATTCCTCACATATATATTATAGTTAAAAAAAAGCAAGGAGGTAAATTACTATGCAATTCAAAACGCTCAGGAAAAGATTAGGAACAGCTCTTATAGCTGGCACAATGGTTTTCGGCATACCTTTAGCCTGCCCTATAACCTCATTTGCCCAAGATACATCCGAAAATATAACCATTGACGATTCAGTTAAAAGAGAAACCGGTTATATTACCTACAAAGACACTGTGGTTTCCACCACCAGAAAAAATAAAGTATGGGTCGGATACCATCCCACAACTCCAAATTGGGCTAAAGCCAGCAGCTATACCCTATCCAAGAGTTCAAAATTCAATATATCCGGTTCTTATACATACGAGGGAATTACAGTAAATATAGGTTTTTCATACACACCATCAACTTCAATAACCATTCCTGCCAATTCTTCAAAATACAGTCGATTAGGAGTAAGAGCTGATTATACCTTCAAAAAAATCAAACGACAATATTATGAAGATCATGTCGCCTTTGGTAAACCTTCATATCGAGTAGTTGCCACAAGACATGCATATTATATTGAGCCCGTTTACAGATAATAAAATTCAAGCCGCACAAAGAATACTTTGTGCGGCTTGAATTTTATTTTTTATATTTCCTCCACAGGATTACAGCGATGATAAATGGTATTAATGTGATCAGATGAATCGGAAGTGGATTTCCTATGATCCAATATTTTATACGCACATAAATCCCGGGTTCTGTTACCCATGTACGATCATAATAGATAATGTTGACAAGCAAGAACAGCAATCCCACCAAAAGACTTACTAAACATCCCCAAAAGTATCTGTTCTTTTCTTCAGATACTTTTTTCTTCTCTTCTTTGTCTGTATTCTGTTCCTTCAGCAGCTCATCCACTGTCACCTGATACACTTCACTCAGCAGCACCAGATTCTCCAGATCCGGGGTCCCCTTTCCCGTTTCCCATCTGGATACCGTCTGCCTTGTTATATGCAGCCTCTCCGCCACATCTCCCTGAGACAAGCCCAGTTTCTCTCTTTGTGCTTTTAGGCGTTCCGCTATCTCCATAACCGCACCCTCCTTCTGTATAAATTTCTCACCTTTATTCTAACGGAATGAATATTTCTGCTCAATTGCTAATGCTGTTACATTTAGAAATGCTCCGTTGCTATTGCTTCTTTTTCTCCACACAACGTCTCCAGGATATCTCCGTAAGTTATCAGCGATACATTTCCAAGTTCTGCCGCCAACTCAGCACATCCCTTCGTAAATCCGCTTTTCGCAAACAAATACAGCACCGTCCTTGTGTAATGGAACAGGCGGCTTCTTCTGACCAGGGTTTCCAGTACTCCTCTGCCTACCTTTTCATTGGTCCACTTACATTCACCAAACAATGCCGTATCACGATCCTGTTCCCCCATAATATCTATTTCTGTCTGAATATGCAAAGATGGATCCGTCCCCCACCAGCGGCCAAGTTCCGTAAATTCCACCGGTGCACGTCCAGTCAGAAGGAGTTTCCAAAGGTACTGGCGGCAGATCTCTTCGAAGATTTTTCCCATATAATCTGAAAGATGCGGCTCTATATGCCGCCACGCAAGATCTGTGGCTCCCCTGGCTATGATCGAATTGTTTTCTGGTATAAACCGATACCAGAAACGAAACATGTTATCAGCAATAATATAAATGGATCTGCGGGACGCCTTTTCTCCATAAGGCGTCTCCTTTTCAATCAATCCGAGCGCTATAAGATTTTTCAAATAAGCAGAACAAACATTAGAGCTTTCTCCCACTTTTGCAGAAATCTCTGACATCCGTGATGCTCCTCCTGCTACGGCTGTTATAATGGCATTATAAAGCGCAGGCTCCCTCACCTCCTGCTTCAGAAGATTTTCCGGCTCTTCAAACATGGCCGACGTTGGATTCAAAAATGTATTTTTTACGTTTTCCTCAATACTGAGCTGATCATTCATTTGCAGAAGATACTGAGGAGTTCCTCCGGCTATTCCGTAGATCACAGCCTTGTCCTCTCCTGCAAAATTCCCAAAATACCGGCATGTCTCCTCAAAATCGAACGGCAGTATCTTCATCTGTGCAGTACGTCTTCCGTACAGAGGTGACTTATATGCCAACACTTGATCCTCCATATAAGACATAGAGGATCCGCAGAGAATCAGCATCATTCTGGAATGGTCTTTATATTTGTCTATCAGGAGCTGCAAACTAGACGCAAAACTTCCAGAAGAGCGCGCCACATAGGGATACTCATCGATCACAAGGATGATCCTCTCATTTTCAGACAGGCGAAATACATATTCCAGCGCATCTTGAAAAGAAAGAAAGGATGTTCTTGCCGAAATCCCATTTACCGTTTCCATAATGCTTCTGCTGAAATTCTCCAGATTCTGCTTTTCATTACTTTCAACTCCCATAAAATAAATGGATTTTCTGGTTTTGATAAAATGACTGAGCAAAGCGGTCTTGCCGACACGCCGACGGCCATAAACAACCACAAATTCAAATCGATCAGACAAATACAGTCTGTTCAGTGATTCCAACTCCCGTTCTCTTCCTATAAACATATATCTTCCTCCATCCTATCTGAATATTTCATCTATTAATTATATATCATCTCGCTCTTATTTTAGTCAAGTACAAATGACCAAATCATAAATGACTAATTTTAATTAAGAAAACTTCCAGCATATTTTTCAGGACTTAAAAAATCCGCATAAAATATGCTTCTAAAGAAACTATTTTATGCGGATCTCTCCTGTTATTTTACTTCATTTATATAAGTAGCAATCATGCATCATCGCGGATAGGCGAATAACGAACTATTGCCGTTATATTTATCTTACAGTGTTGCCTTGTAGTAGTTGATCAGGCAGCCGTCCAGAATGATCTGTCTCTCCACGTCTGTCAGATCGCCCAACTTCAGATCGATCTCTTTCAGCTCATCGCCTACCACATACGCTTTGATCACATCTGCTTTGTCTTCTACAGCCTTTCTCACATCCGGAACGAAGATGTAATCGCCGTTCTTGAAGCTCAGATGCTCGTGATCCTCATCGGTAAGGAACGGAAGCATACCCCAGTTGATCAGGTTGGAGCGGTAACGCTTTGTCGCGTATTCGATGGCGATATTTGCCCAGCCGCCCAGTACCTTCTGGCAGGATGCAGCCTGTTCACGGGCAGAGCCGTCTCCCGGCTTCACAGCGAAGATCGTACTTCCAACGCCGATATTGCCTTTGCCCACCTCCGGGTAGGTCTTCTGGATCGTCTCCATCACAGGCTTCAGCTCCTCGAGAGCATCCAGCGGACATGTGCCTGCCTCGATGGCTTTCTGTGCCTTCTGTACTTCCTTGGCACGTCCGACATATGCCGGATCCTTTCTGGAAAGAGCGAACTCTGCAAGTCCAAGCGGGTTGGAACGGTAAGAGGAAGTCTCTCCGGACGGGATCAGCTCGTCCGTTGTCGTAACCGGATCGTGGATCTCGGAAACAACCTTCACGATCAGATTCTCCGGAAGCGGAGACATCTCCGGCCAGTCCTTGATGTTCGGTCCAAACTGGATCTCCACACTGGGATCTGCCACGCCGTGACTGTCAAATACTCTGTTTGCATAAATGTTGCTGTCGAAGTGATATTTCTGTCCCTTGTACTCTACATCCATAGCTGTAGCCGGGGTCAGGTATCCCTTATTTGCAGCTGTTGCGGCAATGGAACGTGCATCCATCAGGGCAACGGAAGCGATCTGTCCGCTCTGCAGCTTGCTTCCCTCACGGTTCGGGAAGTTTCTGGTCGTATGGCGGATGGAGAATGCGTTGTTGGCCGGTGTGTCGCCTGCACCGAAGCAGGGTCCGCAGAATGCCGTCTTCACAACCGTTCCCGCCTCAAGCAGATCTGCTACCGCACCGTTCTTCACCAGTTCCATATATACCGGCATACTTGCAGGATATACACTGAATGTAAATGTATCTGACCCGATATTTCTTCCTTTGATGATGTCAGCCGCTGCGCAGATATTTTCAAATCCGCCGCCTGCACATCCTGCGATGATTCCCTGATCTACATACAGCTTTCCGTCACGGATCTTGTCCTGAAGAGAATAGTCCACCGCACCGTCCAGGCTTACAAGAGCCTTCTTCTCCACATCATGAAGGATATCCTCCAGATTCGCGTTCAGCTCATCGATAGTGTAAACATTGCTCGGATGGAAGGGCATTGCGATCATCGGTTTGATCTCGCTCAAGTTCACATAGACACATCCGTCGTAATATGCCACTGCTCCCGGATTCAGTTCCTTGTAGTCCTCACTTCTTCCGTGGATCTCATAGAACTCCTGGATCTTCTCATCTGTCGTCCAGATAGAGGACAGACATGTCGTCTCTGTAGTCATAACATCGATACCGATACGGAAATCAGCGCTCAGCTTCTTCACGCCAGGTCCGACGAACTCCATCACTTTATTATTTACATAGCCATTTTTAAATACTGCTCCGATGATTGCCAGGGCCACGTCCTGAGGACCAACGCCCTTCATCGGCTCGCCGTCCAGATAGATGGCGATCACACCCGGCATCTTGATATCATAAGTCTTGTTGAGCAGCTGCTTCACAAGCTCCGGTCCGCCCTCGCCCATTGCCATGGTTCCGAGAGCTCCGTAACGGGTATGGCTGTCAGATCCCAGGATCATCTTGCCGCCGCCTGCCAGCATCTCTCTGGCGAACTGGTGGATAACTGCCTGATGAGGCGGAACATAGACGCCGCCGTACTTCTTCGCACAGGTCAGTCCGAACATGTGGTCATCCTCATTGATCGTTCCGCCTACTGCGCAGAGACTGTTGTGGCAGTTGGTCAGCACGTAGGGCATAGGGAACTTCTGAAGTCCTGAAGCCCTGGCTGTCTGGATGATTCCCACAAAAGTAATATCATGGGACGTCAGCTTATCGAAACGAATCTGAAGATTCTTCATATCAGAAGATGTATTGTGTTCTTTCAGAATATTATATGCCATCGTGTTCTGAGCGGCTTCTTCCTTTGTGGCAGGCATCTGGACATTCCCTGTATCCTCCACGATCTCGGAGCCGTTTAACAGATAGACACCGTTATCATACAATTTGATCATGTAGCAACCTCCTTTGAATCAATCATCATAACTCTTACTATTCTACCATATTTCCTTTATAGAGTAAAACCGAAATTATTGCAATCTCTGAAAGACCGGATGTATAATACCTTCAGAATGTATTGTTTGTTTTTGGGGGACAGCAACATGACAGAGAAAATATGGGATAAACGAAGGAAGAGAGCCTTTGAGATCATCGAAGTAGGAACACAGTATGACTATGTCAGCCGGGCTTATGATCTGGTCAACGCCCTGAACATCATCACCAATCTTGTAGTCAGCATCCTGCTGACTTTTGAGGATTACCGCGCCCGGTACGAGGCGCTTCTGACCATACTGGAAAATATCACCGTGATTTTTTTTGCTGTGGACTATGTTTTAAGACTTTGGACGGCAAAGTTTCTTTATCCTGAAGTAAATGAACGCAGGGCAATCTGGAAATACATCACATCCTTTACCGGGCTTGTAGATCTGTTTTCCTTTCTTCCTTACTACCTTCCAATATTTTTCCCGTCTGGGACAGTGGCTTTCCGGATGCTCAGGATCGTCCGTATTCTCCGGCTTTTCCGGATCAATCCTTATTACGATTCTCTCAGTGTGATCACCGAGGTCATCACCAGCAAAAAACAACAGCTCTTCTCTTCCGTATTTATCATCCTTATGCTTATGCTGGCGTCCAGTCTGTGCATGTACAGCCTGGAACACGAAGCTCAGCCAGAGGTCTTTACCAACGCCTTCTCCGGGATCTGGTGGTCCGCTTCCACTCTGCTGACAGTGGGATACGGAGATATTTATCCTATTACTACTCTGGGAAAAATATTCGGCATATTTATTACCTTTCTCGGGGTAGGCATGGTCGCCATCCCTACCGGTATCATTTCCGCGGGATTCGTTGACCAGTATTCACGTATCAAAAGGATAAGCGAATACGGACAGGAGTCTGACATTCATTTTATCAAGATCCACCTGACGGAACGGGATCCCTGGGTAAACCACAGCATCGCCCAGATCCGCCTGCCGGAAAGGATCATCGTGGCGGCCATCCAGCGGGGTCACAGGATTCTTGTTCCCCGTGGAAATATGGTACTTCACGCAGATGATATCATGGTCCTTGGCGCGGAATCCTTCCAGGATAAGGAACACATCCGTCTGAAGGAGATCACTCTTCAGAAAAACAATCCCTGGAACGGCCATCGTATCCGGGATCTGGACATTTCCAGACACTCTATCATCGTCCTTGTGAAGCGCCGGAAGAAGGTTATGATCCCTAATGGAAATATGATCCTGCGGGAAGGGGATATTGTGATCCTGTATACACAGTCAAAGATTGCAGAGGGAACAGATATTGAGATCTGAACACACCGTGCGCAAGTTCGATTCCGCTCCGCTCCATCTCACTCGCGGGCTTTCGCCCTATGAAAAATCAAAAACGAGCTCCCGGAAGAATGCAAGCACTCTTCCGGGAGCTCGTTTCCGCTTTTTCGCACGGCTCATTGCCATCACGAAAGCTCTAGCTTCCCAGTATATAACTGATAATAAGTTCCTTTTAGTTTGAGGAGTTCTTCGTGTGTTCCTCGTTCTATGATTCTTCCGTGTTCGAGGACCATGATGGCGTCGCTGTTGCGGATGGTGGACAGTCTGTGGGCGATAACGAATACGGTTCGTCCTTTCATCAGGTTATCCATTCCCTGCTGTACGATGCTTTCGGTTCTTGTATCGATGGAAGAGGTTGCCTCGTCCAGGATCAGTACCGGCGGGTCTGCGATGGCTGCTCTGGCGATTGCCAGCAGCTGTCTCTGTCCCTGGGACAGTTCTTCACCATCGCCGCTCAGCTGTGTGTCGTATCCCTTGGGCAGCATCTTGATGAATCCGTCTGCATGAGCAAGACGTGCTGCTTTATAGACTTCCTCATCTGTTGCATCCAGCTTTCCGTAGCGGATATTTTCCATGATGGTTCCTGTAAACAGGTGGGTATCCTGGAGAACGATTCCGAGGGAACGTCTCAGGTCGGCCTTTTTAATCTTGTTGATATTAATATCATCATAACGGATTTTTCCGTCTGCCACGTCGTAGAACCGGTTGATCAGGTTTGTGATTGTTGTCTTTCCTGCGCCGGTGGATCCTACGAAGGCAAGTTTCTGTCCCGGTTTCGCATACAGTGTCAGGTTATGCAGCACCATATGATCTGGTGTATATCCAAAGGTCATATCGTAGAAACGGACATCGCCTTTCAGCTCTTTATAGGTAACAGTTCCGTCTGCCTGATGAGGATGTTTCCATGCCCACAGGCCGGTACGTTCCTTACATTCAGTGATATTTCCATCTGCGTCCTTCTTCGCATTTACCAGAGTAACATATCCTTCGTCAACTTCCGGTTCTTCATCCATCATATTGAAAATACGCTCCGCTCCAGCGAGCGCCATGATAATGGAGTTGAACTGCTGAGCGATCTGCATAAAAGGCTGAGTGAAACTTTTTGTAAACTGCAGATAGGAAGCAATGACTCCAAGGGTAATATTGCCGATTCCTGCTACAGACAGGAAACCGCCGAATACCGCTGTCAGCACAAACTGGACATTTCCCAGGTTTCCGATGACCGGGCCCATGATACTTGCAAATGTATGGGCTTTGGAAGCACTCTCGAAGAGATGCTCATTCAATTCATCGAACTCTTCTTCCGATATCTTCTCGTGATTAAATACCTTAACGACACGCTGGCCGTTCATCCGCTCTTCTACGAATCCGGTCACATTTGCCAGATCCAGCTGCTGCCGGATAAAGTACTTGCCGCTGTTTCCTGTAATCACTTTAGATACAAAGAACATAAGCAGTATCATCAAAACAGCCAGAATCGTCAGCAGAGGGCTCAGCACCAGCATGGCGATAAATGTGACAACAATCGTCAGCACAGACATCAGCACCTGCGGAATAGACTGATTGATCATCTGCCTCAATGTATCCGTATCATTTGTATAAAGACTCATGATCGAACCGTTTGTATTCTGATCAAAATACCGGATCGGAAGTTTCTGCATATGCTCAAACATCTCGTCACGGACACGCTTGAGTACGCCCTGGCCGATTGTTACCATCAATCTGCTGTAAATAAATGTGGCTATAACACCGCAAAGGAAAATGGTTCCAAGCACAGTCAACGCCATATACAGTTCACCAAAATTCGGATCCTGCTGCCCGATCAGCGGAATGATAAAATCATCCAGCAGAAAACGCAGTGACAGTGATACTGATATAGAAGCGATCGAACTGATCAGGATACAGAAAAGTACGACAATAAACTGTACTTTATAAGTACTGGTCACATAACCCAGCAGGCGCTTCGCTGTCTTGATCGTGCCGCTGTTTACTCTTGGCTTTCCCTGTTTACTCATTGTCAGCGCCTCCTTTCACCTGTGATTCATATACTTCCCTGTAGATTGCATTCGTCTTAAGGAGTTCTTCGGAAGTTCCGATGCCGTTGATCTCGCCGTTATCCATAACAATGATCATATCCGCATCTTCTACTGATGAGATTCTCTGAGCGATAATGATCTTTGTCGTATCCGGAATCTCCTCGCGGAAAGCCTGGCGGATCAGAGCATCCGTCTTCGTGTCTACCGCACTGGTAGAATCGTCAAGAATCAGGATCTTCGGCTTCTTCAGAAGCGCTCTCGCAATACAGAGTCTCTGCTTCTGACCGCCGGAAACATTGTTACCGCCTTCCACAATCATTGTCTCATACTTGTTGGGGAACTCCTGGATAAAACTGTCTGCCTGAGCGAGTTTACAGACTCTCTGTACTTCCTCATCTGAGGCATTTTCATCTCCCCAGCGCACATTTTCATAAATACTTCCCGTAAACAGTACGTTTTTCTGAAGCACCACCGCCACCTGGTCACGAAGCGCTTTCAGATTATATTTGCGGACATCGATTCCGCCTACCTTCACACAGCCGCCTGTCACATCATACAATCTGGGAATCAGCTGTACCAGTGTACTCTTGGCGCTTCCTGTTCCACCGATAACGCCTACAATCTGACCGCTCTTAATATGAAGATTCACATCCTTCAGAGACAGGTTTCCGCCCTCTCCGGAATAGCTGAAATTCACATGCTCGAAATCAATATCTCCGCTGGGCACATCTTTCAGGGCATCTTCCTTATCGATCATCTCCGGCACTTCATCCAGGACCTCACTGATACGGTCCGTGGACGCCTCTGCGATCATAATCTGAACAAATACAAAGGTTACCATCATCAGAGATGACAGGATCTGGATTGCGTACACAATCACACTGGTCAGCTCTCCGGTCTGCATGGTTCCGCGGATAATGCTCTTTCCGCCCACAAGCACCATGATCAGCACGACTGCATAAACTGTAAACTGCATGATCGGGGAGTTCCATGCCACGATCTTCTCTGCTTTTGTAAACAGATTGAATACCTTTGTAGAAATCTTTCCAAACTTCTGGATCTCGTGATCCTCACGGACATATGCCTTGACAACACGTGCTGCATTGACATTCTCCTGAACCGTATTATTCAGCACGTCATACTCATCAAATACTGCGATAAAATGGGGATGAGCCTTCTTTGCAATCCAGAGCAGCACACCTCCGAGAATCGGTATCGTCACCAGCAGGATCAGAGCGATCGGCACACTGATTGTCATGGTCATGATCAGTGACAGAATGATCATGATCGGCGCTCTGGCCAGCAGACGAATCGTAAACATATATGCCATCTGCACATTCGTGATATCTGTTGTCAGTCTGGTCACCAGACCGGATGTTGAAAAGTGGTCGATATTCCCAAATGAGAAATCCTGTACTTTATAAAAAATATCATGGCGGAGATTCTTCGCATATCCCGCTGAAGCTATAGCCGCAAGCTGTCCGGCCTTCGCACCGAAAAACAGTGCGACCACTGCCATCAGAATCAGCAGAAGCCCGACTCTGATAATATAACCCATGTCTCCCTGCGTGATCCCGATGTCAATAATATTTGCCATTAAAAGCGGGATCAGCACTTCCATCAGCACTTCCAGCGCCACGAGCACCGGAGTGAGAAATGATTGCCGTTTGTACTCACGTACAGAACGGAGTAATTTCCTGTTCATGGTCTGTTTTCTCCTCTCCTCTATTCTTTTTTCTCATTACCCAACAAGTTTCTGGACATCTGTTCCAACACGCGCCGGCAGATTTCAAGTTCTTCCTCGTCGATTCCCTCGCCCAGCACATCTTCCATATGACGTATATTGGAAAGGATCTCCTCCCTGACCCCCTCCGCTTTCTCCGTCGGCACCAGTTTTTTCAGCCGGGCGTCACGCTCCACCGGTTCGCGGCGAACAAAACCGTTCTTTTCAAGAAGCTGCAGAATCCCCGTGGCAGTTGAACGCCGGATCTGGAACTCTTTCTCAATATCTTTCTGGAAGATATCGCCTTTCAACGACTGAAATAAAATATGGTGCAGGACACGCTTCTGCATATTAGTCAGACCGTAATCCTGCTCATGGAAACACATCTGACGCTTCAGCTGATGCGAGACCATATTGATCAGTCTTCCCACATCATTACGTGCCGGATCAAGTACATTTTTTTTCTCCATCCCCTGTACGCACCCTTTCTTTGTTCGGTAACTAACAATATAGTATATAGATTATTTTTTATTGTCAATCCCTAAAATGCACAAAAGAAAAACTCCCTGTTCTTTAAAAAATAAGGAGTTTTTTCACGTAATTTATCCTTATTTTCAATCAGCCGGTCATCACTTGAAGACTGCCGTTTACTTTCTTTACTTCGAAGAAAAGCGGATGGTCCTCCGCCCATTCCGGATCACGGTCTGCTTTCTCCTTCCAGCCCCGGTAGGCATGAAGAAACCCTTCGTGTACAAGTTTCTCCGCACTGAGCCTGGCCTGCACAGCCTCCTCAAAATTATCAAATACACCAACATAGAATCTCTGCCGCTTAAAGCCGATGCTCACCCTGTATTTATGATTCTTCATCTGATAAACGCCGCGAAAACCACTGGTATTATCCTCCCTGTATTTCCGCTTTTCAAGCATCTCAATACAGGTTCCATCTATCATATGCAGTTTCTTCGAAATCTGTTTCTGGTTTTCTCTTTTCATGCATCCGCAGCTGCGGTAATTCCCATACATCAGCACAGACTCAGGCAGATCCACAGTATTGCCGCATTCACAGGAACAGTGCCAGTATACAGAACCCCTCCGGTCTCTCTGTTCCGTAGGATACAGTGCGGTCAGCCTTCCGAACCGCTTTCCGGTCAGATCCACTTTATTCCGGCCTGTCCGGTGAGCAGGTCCTCCGCAGCTTCTGCATTTTCCCGCCTTCAGATCATGAGCCGATGTAATCTTCTGACCTCCGCAGGAACAGCGGCACAGCCAGCATACTCTGCCGTTTCTATTCTCCGCACGGCTTATTACCGTCAGCTCACCGAATTGCCGGCCTGTCAGATCTTCTGCCACATTCCCCCGCCGGACGTCTTTTTCCGGTATGCATCCACAATCCTGCACGGTTCCCCGCTTCAGCCGCTTGGTATCCACCAGGATTTCTTTTCCGCAGTCACATCTGCATCTCCATAGAATATAATGATTCTCACGGCGGTCGGTTTTCTCCAAGACGGTCAGTCTGCCGAATCTACAGCCCACAAGATCTTTTCTCTGCGCCATGGATATTACCCCCCAGTTCATTTGTCATTTCCATATATAAATATTATATCTTACACATATGTATGACACATGACCGCTTGTCCCGCAGAGGCACCACTTATCCCGGAAAAATTAAATATTACCTTGTATTCTCAATTTCTTTTTTCCCCGATATCATATATCTTTTTCTTTAATTTTCTCAAAATTTTACCCAGCATTTTGCCAAATGTTAGCTGTAAATAATGAAACCGCCGTATTTTTACCGATACACAGAGTTTTTGTCCAACTCGCCAATATATTCTTTCTATAAATAAGGGTTTTTCGCACAAAAATATGGTAAAATGTTTCAGAAAATTGTATAATATAAGTTACTAAAATGAAAGAGAGGGCTCACTATGAAGCAGAATAACATGTTAGCTATGATTTTGGCTGGTGGTCGAGGAACTCGTCTGCATGAATTGACCAAAAAAATGGCAAAACCTGCCGTTTCATATGGCGGAAAATACCGTATTATTGATTTTCCCCTTAGTAACTGCGCAAACAGTGGAATCGATGTTGTCGGTGTGCTGACACAGTATGAATCCATTCAGTTGAACAGCTATGTAGCTGTAGGACGTCGCTGGGGACTTGATGCGAAGAACAGCGGAGTATATGTACTCCCACCCCGTGAGAAAGCAGATGCCAACCTTGATGTATACAGAGGTACGGCAGACGCCATTTCACAGAACATTGATTTCATTGATACTTTTTCACCGGAATATCTTCTTATCCTTTCCGGCGACCACATCTATAAGATGAACTATGCCAAGATGCTGGCTTATCATAAAGAACACAACGCTGACGCCACGATCGCTGTAATCGAAGTGCCGATGAAAGAGGCAAGCCGCTTCGGTATCATGAACACAGATGAAGAGACCGGACGTATCGTTGAGTTCGAAGAGAAGCCGGAGAAGCCGAAGAGCAACCTTGCTTCTATGGGTATCTATATCTTCAACTGGAAGCTGCTCCGCAAGACGCTCCTGGCAGACATCAAAGATCCTGAATCCAATCACGATTTCGGAAAAGATATTATCCCCGCTCTCTTGAACGATGGAAAAGCACTTTATGCTTATAAATTCAAAGGATACTGGAAAGATGTCGGAACGATTGATTCCCTCTGGGAGGCAAACATGGATCTTCTCAGCAAGAATAATGCGCTGGATCTGCACGATCCCACATGGAAGATCTATACAGAAGACGTCACCTCTCTTCCGCAGTACATAGGCTCTGACGCCAAGATTGAGAAAGCATTCATTACTCAGGGCTGCGTGATCGACGGAGAAGTGAAGAACTCTGTCCTGTTTACCGGCGCCAAAGTTGCTCCCGGCGCAAAGGTCATCGACAGTGTGCTGATGCCCGGCGCAGAGGTAGCAGAGGGCGCAGTTGTAACCCGTGCTCTTGTAGCTGACGATATCAAGATCGGCAAGAATGCTGTCGTCGGAAGCGCAGACAGCGAGCACATCGAACTTGTAGCAAAACGTGTAAAGGGGGAAGAATAATATGAGTCAGGCTTTTGGAATTGTTAATTTTGCCGGAAACCATATTCAGGTAGACGGACTTCAGGATTACCGTCCGGTCGGGGCTTTCTCATTTCTCGGCAGATACCGTGTGATCGATTTCCCGATCTCCAACATGAGCAACAGCGGGATCGACACGATCCAGATTTATATAAGAAGAAAACCGCGTTCCCTTACCGAGCATCTGGGAACCGGTCGTCATTATAACATTAACTCAAAGCGCGGCAGACTCCATATTCTGTACACAGAATCCAACATGGT
The DNA here is from genome assembly GCA_944381495.1 of uncultured Mediterraneibacter sp. Lineage (GTDB taxonomy): Bacteria > Bacillota > Clostridia > Lachnospirales > Lachnospiraceae > Mediterraneibacter. Next base: position 142,127 of record CALWLJ010000006.1, read on the forward strand.
CTCTGATCTGTACAACACGGATATTGCGGCATATATTGAGAACCTCGATGTGATCGAGCGTGTTCCGCAGCAGTATGTTGTAATCACACCGAGCTACATGGTTTACACTGCAGACTACAGCACTCTGCTTCAGAACCACATCGATTCCGGGGCGGACATTACACTGATGTATCACGCTGTTGACAACGCAAAGGATAATTTCCTGAGCTGCTACACACTGGAGATCAACAAGCAGAAGGGTGTGGATTCTGTTACACCAAACCGCGGAAACGCAAAGAACAAGAACATCTTCATGGACACATATGTAATGAAGAAAGAGCTGTTCCTTGATCTTGTAAGCAAAGCACACAAGATGTCCGCTATGTACTCTCTTGTTGATATCATCGACGAGTCCTGCCACGACCTTGACGTACGTGCAGTACCGCACCGGGGATATTTCGCAGCAATTACTGATTTCAACAGCTACTACGAGGCGAACATGTCACTGATCGACCTGAAGAACGCCATGAACCTGTTCGTTAATGACTGGCCGATCTATACACGTACCAATGACTCCTGCCCGACTCAGTATTTCGAGACAAGCAATGTGAAGTCATCTGTTGTATCCAACGGATGTCTGATCGAAGGAACGATTGAGAATTCAGTCATCGGCAGAGGCTGTGTGATCAAACAGGGCGCTGTGATCAAAAACTGCGTCATCTCGTCTGATGTTGTGATCGGCAAAGGAGTTCACTGTGAAAACCTTGTAGTTGACAAGCATGCCCGTCTGATCCGAGGCAAGAGAGTCATCGCATCTCCGGACAAGCCGGGATATATCAAACGCGGTGATACACTGTAAGTTATCAGACTTCTTTAAAAGAGAGCCTTATCAATATCATTGACTGTTTAGATGTTTAGGCGATAGCATTTCCGATTTAAACAGCTCAGGAAGCAGAGCGGACGGCAGGATAACCCTTTCTGGATGAGGAGATGTGTGGGGCATGTGACTTTGGAGGAATCTGCTGGAAGATCTTAAGGAAGGAGAACCTGTTGTTAAACGGCACGAGGGGATTGTCTGAGCGAATGCGAGTTGCCCCTCGTGCCGTTTTGCTTTTAAACAGTTTTTCCTTCCTTTAGATTCTTCCCAGATTCCGGAACGGAACATGACACACACATCTCCTTATCCAGAATACGATTATCCATGAATTCCGCCCCGCTTCCGGATGTGTTCAGTAAGAAAATGCTATTGAACTATACCCTCATCCTTTCCGGTTCTTCCTGTAGATAATAGCCAGGCCCTTCAAAAGCAGATTATCATCCAGTATAATCTTTCTTCTGCAGTATGGCACAATCTTAGCTGCCAGTCCACCGGTAGCCACTACGGTTACCTTTCCGCCAAGCTCTGCTTCCAGACGGTCGATGATCCCGTCGATGGCAGCAGCGCTGCTGTAGATAATGCCGCTCTTCATGCACTCCACCGTATTCTTGCCTATGATATGCTCCGGCGCCTCCAGACTGATGCCTCCCAGCTGAGAAGCATGGGCGGTCAACGAGTCCAGGGAAACTCCCACTCCTGGATAGATCATTCCACCCACATAATTTTTGTTCCTGTCAATAACACAGACTGTATTGGCTGTCCCCAGGTCAAATATCAGCAGAGGGACCGGATACTCTGCAATCCCTGCCACTGAATCCACCACCAGGTCACTCCCCAGCTGCGCCGGATTGTCAATTCGGATATTCAGTCCGGTTTTAATACCCGCTCCCACTACGAGTACTTCTTTTTTCAGGATCTTCTCTACTGCAAGTTTTACGATCGTAGTGATCTGCGGGACAACTGATGAAATAATGCCGCCCTGCAGATCTTCTTTTTTTATATGATAGATATCCAGAACATTTTTAATATCGATCGCATACTCCAGTTCTGTTTTGGTCCTGACTGTAGAGAGTCTTTCCACAAACACGCATTCCGTTCCGTCAATACATCCTGTGACAATATTTGTATTTCCAATATCAATAGCCAAAATCATTTCTGATTCCCAACCTCATCCTTACATTTTTTCTGAGCAGTACTTTTCCGATGCAGAGAGTAAGAATGCCTGCCACAATGGCCTCGGGAATACCGTTGATACCGATGATTGAAAGGATAAAAGTATACACTGCGGAAACAGCCACTTCATTGGCCGCTGCGTAACTCTCCCTGAAAAATACGAAAATCAGATTCATCACCAGCAGAGTATTTACAAGCGCTCCTGATACACCTGCCAGAATCAGCCCTATATTGGACACACCATCCTTTTTCTTACTGATCCACATAGCCAGCTTATAAACATAAAATGGAACCACTCCTACCAGTGTCCTCGGGACAAAACAGATGATCAGACTGCCAATGCTGCTCACCCAGTTTCCTCCGTCTCCTATCGAATAGAACGGAGTAAAAACAAACGATGTCGGCGTCGGATTCATGGTGTTATTGATAAAACTGGTCAGACCGAAAAGAAAACCAAGCGCTGCTCCTTTCTTCGGTCCCAGCAGCAGTGAAGCGACAATAACGGGAATGTGTATGATCGTTGCCCGTGTAAATCCAAGCGGGATGTATCCGAGAAAGGGGGTAAACGCCATAATACATATGATCGCTCCAAATATCGCCACCTGGACCATACCCATCGTACTAATCCTGCTGTTGCTCTGTTTCCTGCTTCCTGCCTGCACATTTTCTGTGTATGTGCCCTCTGCATACTTACTTTCTGTATTTAATTCTTTCATAAATGCCTCCTTGGTTATCATTCTCTCTTCGAGATACAATACTGTTGGCACAGCCTGTTACAATGCTGCTCCTTCTCTACATCCCGGCTCTTCTCATTTCCAGGATCTTGTCCAGGATCTTTGCGGCTGCCTCCTCTTTTGTCATCTTTTCGAGTGAAACTGCCTCATCCTTTGTGATCATAGTGATCACATTCGTGTCTCCGCCAAACCCCGCTCCTTCTACCTTCAGGCTGTTGGCCGCAATCATGTCCAGATTCTTTTTCTCCAGTTTCCTTCTGGAATTTTCCAGCAGGTTCTCCGTCTCCATGGAGAATCCGCACAGAAACTGGCCGGACTGTCTGTGGCTGCCCAGATAAGCCAGGATATCATCCGTGCGCTCCATCTCCAGGGTCAGCTCCCCGTCCTGTTTCTTCACCTTTTCGCTGCTTACATCCTTCGGCCTGTAATCAGCCACTGCCGCCGCCTTGATGATGATATCCTGTCCCGGTGCCCTGCGGGTCACCTCATCAAACATCTCTCTTGCCGTCGTCACCGGAACCACATTTACAAATTCCGGCCCGGGCAGCGATGTAGGTCCGCTGACCAGCGTGACCTCCGCGCCCCGCCTCATACATACCCGCGCAATGGCGTATCCCATCTTTCCGCTGGAGTGGTTGGTGATATAGCGAACAGGATCCACCGGTTCCTGTGTAGGTCCTGCTGTTACCAGGACCTTAAGCCCCTTCATATCCTTCTCAAAAGCAATCTCCCGGAGAATATATTCCAACAGGAGCTGGGGTTCCGGCATCTTGCCGGCTCCGGTATCTCCGCAGGCAAGATATCCTACCGCCGGAGTGATCACCTCATATCCATACTTTTCCAGAATCTTCAGATTATCCTGGACAATGGGATTCTCATACATATTGGTGTTCATAGCTGGTGCAATCAATTTCCGGCATCTGCACGCCATAACCGTAGTCGTCAGCATATCATCTGCAATACCATGAGCGATCTTTCCGATCACGTTTGCGCTGGCAGGTGCGATCATCACTACATCTGCCTGCTTTGCCAGTGACACATGCTCCACACTGAATTCAAAATTCCGGTCAAATGTGTCTACAAGACACTTGTTGCCTGTCAGTGTCTCAAAGGTAATAGGATTGATGAAGTTAACTGCATTTTTCGTCATCAGCACATGCACATTGGCATGTAGCTTCTTCAGCGCGCTGGCAAGATAAGCTATCTTATATGCGGCGATACTCCCGGTTACACCCAGAAGGACTGTCTTTCCTTTCAGCATAAAATGCCCCCTTTCTTTCTATATTACAGAACCCGTTCCCCCGGATACGCGGCCGGATTCTGTTTCCGCTTCATTATATGGCAATCATGAGGAAAAATCAATTGGTATCTCTGTTACGCCGTGTGCTGGCAGCAAGCAGGACGATCAGAATGACCGGGAAGAGAATGGCTGCGGCCAGACCGGCTTTCAGGCCATACTCCGGTAGATGTTCTGATACGAAGCTGACCAGGCCGGGGCCTGAGGCACATCCCACATCTCCTGCCAGGGCAAAGCATGCGAACATCAGAGTTCCGCCGCCGGGACATCTTTTTACGGCCAGACTAAATGTTCCCGGCCACATGATGCCTACGGACAGTCCGCAAAGTCCGCAGCCCGCAAGGGCAAGCAGCGGATCACGCATCAGGACGGCCAGCAGGTAGCTTATGATGCAGAGTACTCCGCTTCCCAGCATGAACTTCTGAAGATTCATCTTCTCTCCGAATTTGCCATAAAATGCTCTGGAACTTCCCATCAGCACTGCAAACAGGCAGGGGCCCAGAAGATCTCCCAGCGTTTTGGATACGCCCAGCCCCTCCTCCGCAAACATGGATGCCCACTGAGACATTCCCTGCTCTGAGGCCCCGGCGCAGATCATCAGCCCTATGAACACCCAGAATATTCCTGACTTCAGAAGCTGCACCGCCGGTGTGCGTCCGCTCTCCTCCACCAGCATACGGATCGGAACCCGGGTAAACATAAGGAAGTTGCCAATAGGAACTATGCTCCACAGGATGGGGAGCAAGTACCAGCGATCCATCCCCAGGATACGGAACCCGGCTGTGGAAAGCAGCACCACCGCCACATGTCCCCAGCAATAGAAGGAATGCAGAAGACTCATTGCTGCATCCTTGGCATTGGAAGACGGTGCAGCTTCCACAATAGGACTGATCAGCACTTCGATCAGTCCTCCGCCCACAGCCCCCAGGATCATGGCAATGACCAGCCCTGCATAGGCATTATCCATTACAAAAGGCAGTGTTCCCATACAGATCAGTCCGGCAGCGCTGCAGGCATGGGCTGCAAGGACACATGCCCGGTAGCCAATACGGTCCGCATATCGTGCCGCCGCCATGTCTGTCAGCATCTGAACGCCAAAATTCACCGTGATAAGCAAGCCGATTCTTTCTAATGATATACCAAACTCTCTCTGAAAAGTCAGGAATAAAAGCGGTGCCAGATTATTGATGATTGCCTGCACCACATATCCCCCATAACAGGCATAAATCGTATAATTATAGTTTTCGCTTATTTTTCCTCTCATATTACACATTCATCTCCACGCTATATTATTACTTCAGGAAGATCTTTTTCCTTTAATACACAATACAGATTATATATGCTTCATTCTTCTCCGACAATCGCCTTTCAGATTTTTCCTGTATAATTCAGTTCCGATCTGCACATCCTGTATCTGATACCTGGCAACATCCTTTTGAAAGGAGGACTATATATGAACGAACAGACGAGAAAACTACTGGAAGAATGCTGCTCCGGATGTAAAATGGCTGTCAATTCATTTGAACAGATAAAGGAATTCGTCAAAGATGATCCACTGACAAAACTGATCGATACCTATACGGAAAAACACCGTCAGATGGAAAAAGAAGCTGTGACGCTTCTCCAGGATTCAGGAAATGACGAGAAATCCCCGGGAGCCATGGCGAGCACTTTCGCCTGGGTCACCACAGAAATGAAACTTACCATGAACAGCAGCAATACTCAGATTGCCAAGCTGCTGATCGACGGATGCAGCATGGGGATCAAGACTCTGGGTGAGAAGTCCAACGAACTGACAGAGGCAGACAAAAAGGCTTCTGATCTGGCTCAGAGGATCATCCGCACAGAAGAGGACCTGATGAAAAAGCTGAGAGATTTTCTGTAATGTCAGACTCGTTCCAGGGTTCCGGTTCGGATTCCACGCCACATCCAGCTGGTATCTCCGCGGAAATAGAAAAAGTCCTGCCGCGGCATGCCGTGCAGGACTTTTTTCTCTGTGTTCTATTTTTCTTTGTCTTTCTTGTTTGCTTTCATACGTGCGCGCATTCTTCCGTACCAGAGGATTGCAGCAACATAAGCTATTGCAAGAACTACTCCGAGTACATAAGCAACAGGCCACGGTACGTTGAAGCCGATCTTTGCATTGATGATATAAGTCATCGTTACGAATGTGTACCATGCGCCCGGGATCAGAGGCATCCAAACATATTTGCCTCTGCCTGTCTCAAACATCCATACTGAGATAGCAAGGAATGCGAACAGAGACAGTGTCTGGTTGGACCATGCGAAATATCTCCACAGAATGTTGAATCCGTTTGCATTCAGTTTTGCGAATACAAGGATCACAAGTACCAGTGCGAAGATGATCGCTGCAAGGCCGAGACGTTTTCTTGTCTTGGTCTGATCCAGATGGAAGGCATCTGCAATTGTCATACGAAGTGCACGGAGCGCTGTATCTCCTGATGTAATAGGAAGTACAATAACACCTGCAATAGCGATAACGCCGCCTACCGGTCCCAGGATATTCTTGCAGACAACACCGATCGTTTCAGTTGCCAGAGAAGCATCTGCAGCCTGCAGCCCCAGGTTGTAAACGCCCATAGCGCCTGCTGCCCATACCATAGCGATGAATCCTTCCAGAACCATCATGTTATAGAATGTTGTGCGGCCTTCCTTCTCGCTCTTCATCGTACGGGAAATAATTGCCGTCTGTGTGGAGTGGAAACCAGAAAGAATACCACACGCTACTGTGATGAAGAAGATCGGAATAAAGTGGTTCGCACTGAAGTAGTCGCCGTATGCTACAAGGCCTCCGTTCCAGTCATCCCAGATCTCTGTCAGCGGGTATCCCTGAACAAAAAGTCCGATGAACACGCCTACTGCCGAGAACAGAAGGATTGCGCCGAAAACCGGATAGATCCGTCCGATAATCTTGTCAATAGGAAATACAGTAGCGATCAGGTAATATGCAAAGATCACACCGTAGATCACCCATGTAGATACAGAAGTTGCCTTTCCGTCAAATCCGAATACCTGTGTCGCTGCAATATCTCCAGGTGTATAGATAAATACCGCACCTACAAGGAGAAGCAGCAGACTGCAGAAAATCTGATAGAATGTATAGATTCCCTTGTTGCTGTACTTGCGGATCATATCCGGCATCTGTGTTCCGCCGTCACGCAGGCAGATCATACCGGAGAAATAGTCGTGCATCGCACCGCCGATGATATTTCCGATCGGAATGGTGATGAATGCGATGGGTCCGAACAGGATACCCTGGATAGGTCCAAGGATCGGGCCTGTTCCTGCAATGTTCAGCAGGTTGATCAGACTGTTCTTCCATTTTTTCATAGGTACATAGTCAACGCCGTCCTGTTTGGTATATGCAGGAGTCTTCCTGTCATCAGGGCCGAATACATGCTCACAGAACTTGCCATAGAGCGCAGCCCCGCCAATAAGGATGACAAGACCGATAATAAATGTAATCATAAAATTTACCCTCCTTTTCCCTTAAAGGAAATACTTTAACACGGTAAATTAGTATAGCAGTATAATTGTAAAATGTAAATGATATTATTTATAATATTTTTATATTTTTTATACTTTTATCATAAATGTAACATTAAAATCTCTCCAAAGGTTCTTTTTTTCCTGTCACTTTTCTCCAAAATATTATATACTGTCATTATGCATAATACAGATTATTCTCGCATTCAAAATCTGAAGATATATTTTTGACAAAAGCCCAATACACGGAGGGAAAAAATATGCTTAGATCCTACATTGCATTCGACGTGGAGACCACCGGACTGAATCCCCTGGAAAATGAAATCATCGAGATTGGAGCCCTGAAGGTACGGGATGGAAAAGTCGCTGAAAGATTTATGGAATTCATACATCCACAGGAGCCCATCTCACCGTCCATTACAGATTTGACAGGTATCACTAATGAAATGGTTGCCGAAGCCCGTCCCCGCAAGGCCGTAGTCTCGAACTTCCTGGACTTCTGTGAAGATGACGTTCTTGTAGGCCACAACGTTACCTTTGACTACAGCTTTATGAAATCCAGTGCTGTCAGAGACGGAATGGATTTTGAAAAAATGGGGATTGATACTTTGAAAATAGCAAAGAAAGTACATAAAGACCTGGATTCCAAGAGCCTGGGACGGCTGTGTGAATATTATCATATCGAAAACCGTTCCGCCCATCGGGCTTACCACGACGCTCTCGCAACAGCCAAGCTTTATCAGACTCTGGCTCATTACTTTGAAGCAGAGGATCCAAGGCTCTTCCAACCATTTCAGCTGACCTATAAGATCAGAAAACCGCAGCCGGCCACCCCCAAACAGATTTCTTTTCTTACCAGCCTGATTCGCAAAAAAGGAGTCATCATCGAATGGGATCCGGCGACAATCAGCAGGAGCGAGGCTTCAAGGCTGATCGACGGACTGCTGAAGGGGTAAGATCACTGCAAATGTATTCTTGCTTCTGCCTTGAAACCGTGTTATACTACTTCACGTTGCAAAGCCCGCAAAAATAAGGTCTACAGGGCTTTCCGGCGGTCACCGCCGTTAAATGTGCCGAGTGTTCGAGACCTTCCACTCGTAAAACAAAACTAAAGGAGATGTAAAAAATGAATTCTAACGGACAGATACATGTGCTCTTTGTAGCGCAGGCGGCTATGATTGCTGCCATCTATGTCGTGCTGACTGTCATCGGCGCGTCATTCGCTTTCGGCCCCGTCCAGATCCGCCTCTCAGAGGCTCTGACTATTCTTCCGGTGTTTACGCCTGCCGGTATCCCCGGTGTATTCCTTGGTTGCCTGATCAGCAACATCATTACAGGCGCACTGCTGCCGGACGTTATCTTCGGAAGCCTTGCCACACTGATCGGCGCCGTTTTCACATGGATGCTTCGGAATCAGAGCAAATTTCTCGCTCCCCTTCCGCCCATCATTGCGAACGCTGTAGTCGTGCCCTTTGTGCTGAAATACGCTTATATGGAGCCATTCCCAATCCCGTTTATGATGCTGACTGTGGGAATTGGAGAAGTTGTTTCCTGCGGTGTACTGGGACTGATCCTGTATGGAGCTCTGAACAAATACAGGAATATAATTTTCAAAAAAACAGTTTGATAATAACCGGAAAGGATCCGAAGAGCTGACGTTCTCCGGATCCTTTCTTTTCATTTCATTCTGAAATTTTCAGTTCAATAATATTTTTGCCTTTCCACTGACCGATTTGTCCAATTCCTGTCAGATATAGGCAATGAATGTATTGCCGCTTGTCTGCGTCATTTTTTCCATATCGCTGATCCCCACTGTTTTCTCCTCACCATTTTCCGGATCGACATATGTAATATCCGTCCTCGTATATCCGGTGAGCAGCACTGCGTGGTCCGTACTGGTCATCGCAATCACAGGTCGCCCTTTATTTATAACGTAGAGAACCTGCTCCAGCGTACAACCGCTCAGATCAATACGCTTTGCATTCTCATACCGCTCCATAAACCGCTCGCATGCATCCAGCGAACTCTCGCCCTCCTGGGCTCGGAACGACTCAACATCTGTAGAGTAGACAAGATCCCTGTTTCCGGATTCCCATACATAGTCCTGATCTGAAGAGATCACTACCCCCGAAATATCCTGAGCCCGCTGGATCGCATAACTTGCCCTGTCATACACCGCCACCAGTTCGCCCATTCCATATACATAAAATTTCAGAGTATCACTTGTTCCGCTTAAAGTTATGGTAAGTGCTTTTCCTGTAATTCTCTGATTCGGTTTGAGTACAGAAGCCGATGTATCATCAATACCGTCAGAAAAACGTATCCTCATCTGTTTTCCCATTCGTTCCGTGCTGTATGAATCAACAAATACAGACGACTCTGTACGTTCCTCATTATTTGTAATGTATTCCTGTCCGGTCACGCTATACACATCGCCGCTTTTTGCCACCCGGTTTACAGTTACCATATTTTCTTCAATAAGAATGTCTGTAATATAAATATTCTGGTCTGCAAATGAATAACTTGCAACAGACGCATTTTCCTCATTACAGATTACCAGCTCATACATTGGAGTCATCTCTTCCCCTGCTGCTGAATGACCTGCGTCTTCTGGTCTGAGCTTACCGTATATAAAGTCTCCATTTACAAATCCAAGGGGTCTTACTGCCTGCCCGTCATCCGCGTTTACCGTATAATTATCTCCGGTTTTCAGGTTCATTACCTGGATCTGTGTAGCTGTATTTAATGAGCCGTCTGCCTGGTACGCCATCAGCTGGCCGTCATCTGAGACAGCATACTGGCCTTCCTCCAGATTTTCCGCCAGCACAGTCTGTTCGTCTTTTTCCAGATCAACCTGATAAAGTGTTCCCTCTGCAAGCACATAAAGCATTCCCTTGCTGTGCGTATAATAGACCATTTTCCCCAGTTCATCTTCTGCAATGGCAAACGATTTCGTGCTGGGGATAAACGCCTTCTCCTCGATCGTGTTTCCATTCACACTATAATAATAAATAGTTACACCCACTTCGCCTTCATGGTTTCCCCGGTTCATATAACCGTATACGGCAAAAGCCATATTGCCGTTATCATCCATGCTCACAATGCGAACCGCATGCTGATCGTTCCGGCTTCGAGCATCTCTGCCTTCCCGATTAGCGAAACTGAATACTTGCGACAGTTCACCGGTCTCTTTATTATAAAGCCAGAGATCCCGGTCCTGCACAAACGCTACCATCGTTTCATCTGAATTTGTCTCATATTGTACAGCATCTGACGCAATCCCGAGAAGGATCCCATTTGTACTCAATGCATCGGTTCCTCCGCTGAATATCTGCTGCATATTCCTGTTATAATCCAGCACATACACCCTGGATGTTCCCACTCTTACCCGGAAAAACTCACGGATGTCGTAATTCTGTGTCACACCGTTGTCATCTTCACAGGATACGCGATAGGCGGCAAGAACTGATGTATACACAGAGTTGCATTCTTTAATACTCCACTCTACATCACTGGTTACCTGAGGATTCAGGTCTCCCCATTGAATATGAGTAATATCGGAATGGATATTTACCGTCTGATATGTTGTATTGTCACTTTCTTCTCCGGGTTCCAGATATACGCTTAACTCATCGGAAGCACTCTTCTCCAGTGCTTTCGTATGAAAATCCTGAACAAATTCAAGGCTCTGCGCCACATCCAGATTATCCGGCTTTTCAATTCTCGTAAAATAACGAATATCCTTGTCTCCTGAGGTAAGCGTCACTTCCAGTACCGCTTCTCTTGCTGAACCGTCAAGCGCATCTCCCAGTTCCAGACTGACCGGCTCGCCTTCTTCCGGTACTTCCGCCTCGCCTTCCTTCAGAGTTTCTGTTCCATCCAGCGAATAAACTGTATATTTAATTCCACGGATATCGTTTCCATTTGCCTCAATGTTCATAGGCAAGGTTCCGCCAATTTCCAGAGGAGTAATTGTATCACGCATAGCAGTGATTTCCATCTCATCCACATAGCCGAACAATGTGTTCACCTTCTGTCCATTGACAAGAAATGATATTCTCGGAAGCGTAGGCGCCCCCATATCTATGATCTCATCGTCTCCACCCCTGTTCAGCAGCAGACTGCTGACGAAAAGCGCAACGATAAAGACAACTGCAAGTACCCCTGTCTTTATGATCCTTTTCTTCATTATTTATAATTCTCCCCTTCTTCACTGTTTGATTTCTGTTGCGTGCCACCCTTTGCCTGACTACTGCTTCCCGACAGTTCGTGCCTGTGAATGTCCTTCTCCATTCTGCCGGATCTGTCGGCCAGCAGCCTCCCCAGAGTCGGATCCACATTCAGGAAATCTATGCATTTTTTTATTTCTTTTTCCGTTTTTTCATTTCTCTTTTCGTTCTTTACTGCTCTTAACAATATATTCTTCGGTGTATGTTCCATATCTATAAACTCAAGCACCTGTGTTTCGTACCCCTCGCGTTCCAGATACTTTGCCCGAAGTCCGTCTGTCACCAGGGCGGCAAAGCGCTCCTTCAGAAGGCCATAATCCATAATCGGCGCCAGGTCTTTACTGCTGATCTGCCCGTTCAGCTCGTGCTGACAGCACGGAACAGACAGAATTACATCCGCTCCCCAGTTGACGGCCTTCGCCAGCGCAAAATCTGTAGCTGTATCACATGCATGAAGCGTAACAACCATATCGACCTGGTCCGCTCCCTCATAATCAGCGATATCTCCAGCCAGAAACCTGAGCTTATCATAGCCATATTTCTTAGTCAGTTCATTACAGTGCCGTATCACCTCTTCCTTCAGATTAAGCCCCGTAACATTTATGCTATAGCCGCAAAGTTCATGCAGATAATAATACATGGCAAAAGTCAGGTAAGATTTTCCGCATCCAAAGTCTATGATCGTCAGCTCTCTATTCCTTTCCAGGCTGGGCAGGATATCCTCGATAAATTCAAGAAACCGGTTAATCTGCCGGAACTTGTCCATCCGGCTGTGTACAATCCGCCCCTCCCTGGTCATCACTCCCAGATCAATTAGAAACGGGACCGGTTTTCCCTCCTCCAGAATATATCTCTTTTTTCGATTATGAGACAGCTCCGGCGCTTTACTTTCCGTCATTTTTTTCTTTCTTTTAACAGTAATTTTCCCTTTCTTACTAATAAGAACTGAAATATCTTCTCTTACTGTCTCGATCTGCATCTGCCGAAACTGGTCCAAATACTCTATAATACGGCTCCGGGCCTTCGACGCGTCGTCATTTTCATGAAATGCCTGAGCCTTCGTAAAAGATTCCAGCTGAAAAAAAAGCTGTCCTTTCATTTCCACCGGGCGAACTTTCACCTTCTGTATTCCATCCTTCCTTCTCGGATTACTCAAAATCGCCCGAATAAAATCTATATTCAAAACATTTTCTAATAATGCAATAACTTCATTCATTCAATCACCTTCTTTACTATTTTTACATTGTAAAGCAAAAGTATCAATGGCGCAAGTTAGGATTTGTGAAACTATTCTGAAAACGGCGGGAAAAAGTACCTGTCACTTTTTCCCGCCGTTTTTTAAATGATCTCACATCTTTTCTTCCTGATCTACCAGGTATCCTTTCTTCTGCAACATTTCCTCGATCAGATCGAGTATTTCTTCGCTGTCTGCATCGATTGTATGATAATGATACCCCGATGTAATATTTTTCAGAGGGCTGGACTTTCCGCTGCGAATATCCTGAACAAACTCATCCACATTTCTCCTGGATGAGATATTCAGTTCCGCTTCCATCCGCCCGTACACCTTATGATTCACCGACACATTTCTCACCCGGCCGCCCAGATCTACGATGGAATAGAGTTCGTCCTCCACCTGCTCGTCCGTATGCCACACTTTAAATGTCCGGCTCACAAAGCCGGGACCGCTCAGGATATATCCTCTGTTAGTAGATATGATCCCATAGCCGGCTGCCCGGATGAGCGCGATATCCTGCACGATCACCTGTCTGCTCACATCATACATGGCTGCCAGTGCTTTGCCCGATACGGGTGCGTCACTGCTTCTGATCTGTTCTACGATCGCGTTTCTCCTGTCTGTCCCGGTCATCCGTCTTCACCCTTTCCTTTATCTGTGATCTTTACTCTACAGCATGAAGGTTTTTCATGGAAATGTCAAGTATAGGCGCGGAATGTGTCAGAGCTCCGCTGGAAATATAGTCCACGCCCAGCTCCGTCAGCCGTCCGATATTCTCTTTTGTAACATTGCCGGAACACTCTGTTTCCGCTCTGCCGCCGATCATACGGATCGCTTCTCTCATCTCTTCTGTTGACATGTTGTCCAGCATGATAATATCGGCGCCTGCTTCCACCGCCTCACGGACCATATCCAGGTTCTCTACCTCGATCTCGATTTTCCTGACGAAAGGCGCATACTCCTTTGCCATCTTGACAGCCTGTGCAACCCCTCCGGCCGCCCCGATATGATTATCCTTCAGAAGCACACCGTCAGAAAGGTTATATCTGTGATTATATCCCCCTCCCACACGCACTGCGTACTTCTCAAAAATCCTCATATTAGGTGTTGTCTTTCTCGTATCCAGCAGCTTGGTTCCCGTACCTTCCAGCAGTTTCGCCACAGAATTGGTATAGGTCGCGATTCCACTCATACGCTGCAGATAGTTCAGCGCCACTCTCTCCCCGGAGAGGAGCACCCTGATATCGCCGATCACCTTTCCCATGAGCTGTCCATTCTTCACTTCATCTCCATCTCTGCAGTACAGCTCCGTCTCCACATTTTCATCAAGAAGTTGAAATACCCTGCAAAACACATCCAGGCCAGCTATAATACCATCCTGCTTGCAGATCAAATCCACCTCACCTTTCACCGCCTCTTTCATTACGGCGTTCGTACTCACATCCTCACTGGAAATATCCTCCTTCAGCGCCTCCTGAATCAGATGATCCGCCTGAAGCTTCATTGTGATCTTATTCATGATTTAACCTCTTTCTTCCATATATTAATATGCAATTTTAGTCCTCAACCAGATATGTTCATTTCTTCTTTCAACCTGGTTCTATCCGTTTTACGCTCTCATTCTGTCCTGTTCCTCTATATTTTCCTCACCGGCATATTCTCTGCTGATTTTCTGTGCCGCCCGTTTCGCAAAAACCAGGCTCTCCAGCAGTGAATTACTTGCCAGCCGATTCGCTCCGTGGACACCGTTGCAGCTTGTCTCTCCTACCGCATACAGGCGTTCCATAGACGTCATACTGTCCGAATCCACCCATATTCCTCCCATAAAATAATGCTGGGCAGGCACTACCGGGATTGGTTCCTTTGTCACATCATATCCTTCCTCCAGGCAGTGATGATAGATATTTGGAAAATGTTTTAAAATGGTTTTCTTATCAATATTTTTCATGGATAGCCAGACATGATCCGTACCATCCTTTTCCATCTGTTTCTGGATTGCCTTTGTCACCACATCTCTTGGCTGGAGCTCATCGGTAAAACGATGCATGTTCTTGTCCAGCAGGACCGCCCCCTCCCCGCGGACAGATTCCGATATAAGGAAACGTCTGCCCGGCTTTTTCGAATATAGCGTAGTAGGATGGATCTGTACATAATCCAGATGTTCCAGCCGCACGCCATGTTTCTTCGATATTTCCAG
Organism: uncultured Mediterraneibacter sp.; assembly: GCA_944381495.1. GTDB lineage: Bacteria > Bacillota > Clostridia > Lachnospirales > Lachnospiraceae > Mediterraneibacter. The sequence goes on from CALWLJ010000006.1 coordinate 157,357, forward strand.
AGCATCTCCTGTAAGATGAGGAAAATTTGTGGAATGTTTATACAATCCGCCGATTCCGCCGCTGGCGAACACAGTATAATCAGCGCGGATCTCCAGCTTCTCACCATTCCTTTCCACCGCCACAATTCCCCGGCACTCCCCATTTTCTTCTATAATATCTGTCATAGTCGTATACTCATAGATCTTCACATTATCAAGCATCTTTACCTGAGAAAGCAATTTGCTTGTAATTTCTTTCCCTGTGATATCCTCGTGAAAGAGAATCCTGGGCTTTGAGTGTGCTCCCTCGCGTGTAAAGGCATACTGCTTCAGCCAGGATCCGTCTTCCGTTTTCTCTGTCTCCGTTCTATCTTCCGGCAGAGAGCCGGCCTGTCCGTCCCGTTTCTGAAATTCTACTCCATATCCGATCAGATCATGAATAATCTCTCTGGAGCTGCGGATCATAATGTCCACCGACTCCTTCCTGTTCTCATAATGACCTGCCCTCATAGTATCTTCAAAATAACTGTCATAATCACTGTCATCCTGCAGGACACAGATTCCTCCCTGGGCAAGGAAGGAGTCACTGCTCTCCAGATCTGACTTTGTGATCATAATGATCTTCTTGTCACGAGGCAGGTTCAACGCACTGAACAGTCCTCCCACTCCGGTCCCGACGATCACAACATCTGCTTTCATCTTCATCTCATATCTCCTCCTCAGATGAACTACTTTCCTGCCAGCTCCAACATCCTCTGCAGCGGAAGCTTTGACTTTTCTCTAAGTGTATCGTCCAGCTTCACTTCATTCTCTCCGGTCTTCAGCACATGCAGGATCTTCTCCAGAGTGATCCGCTTCATATCCTGACAGACAGGTTCTGTCTCAGGAAAATAAAATGTCTTCTCCGGATATTTCTTCTCCAACTCATAACGCACCCCGTTTTCAGTACAAACAATAAACTCTGAGGCCCTGCTCTTTCCGGCATATTCAATAATCCCGGATGTACTTCCGATATAATCTGAGATTTCCAACAAATCCGCCGGACATTCAGGATGAGTCAGCACCTCAGCCCCGGGATGAGCATTCTTCGCCCGTTTGACTTCTTCTATACTGATTTCCTGATGAACGGGGCAATATCCTTCATTAAACACAAAATGCTTCTCCGGCACCTTCTCCGCCACAAAATGCGCCAGGTTCCGGTCCGGGATAAAGAAAATATTCCGGTTCGGCAGCTCTCTGACAATATTTACCGCATTTGCAGACGTAACACATACATCCGAAAGCTGTTTCAGCTCCGCCGTAGAATTGATATAACATACCACGGCAAGATCCTCATATTGCGTCCTCAGCTCCCGGATCGTCTCCGCATCAGCCATATGTGCCATAGCACAGTCTGCGCACATATCCGGCATCAGCACCCGCTTCTCCGGATTCAGTATCTTGGCGCTCTCCCCCATAAAGGACACACCGCAGAAAACGATGGTCTGCTCCTTCAAGCCCACGGCAACTTTACTCAGATAAAAGGAATCGCCAATATAGTCTGCAATCTCCTGCACCTCCGGCCTGACATAATAATGCGCCAGGATCACCGCGTTCTTTTCCTGTTTCAGTTTTCTGATCTCTTCCTGTATTGTCATGATCTGCATCCTTTCCTCCCTGCACTGCAGCAGCTCTCTTTTCTGTTCTTTCCGCCTAGTATATCACTGTAATTTACAGATGACAAGACACCTGAATTTACAAAAATTCCGCCGGAATCTTTCCTTTTTTTGGCTGTTTCATTCAATAGTATTTCCCGTTAAAATGTATCCGGAAGCGGAGCGAATGATTGGCAACACGTATTCTGGGAAAAGGAGACAGCCGGGAGATGTTCCGTTCCAGAATCCGGAAAATCTAACAGGCCGAAGAGATGTTTAAAAGCAAACCGGCGGGGAGGCAGGATGTGGTCGGGCGACTTCGAAGGGGAATTTAGCAAAACTTAAAGTTCCGGGTACGGACGTTAGAACAGGTGGCGAGATTGTCTGAGCGTAGCGAGTTGCTCGCCGCCTGTTCTTGCATTTAGTCCGTACCCGGAACTTTATAGTTTTCCTTATTTCCCGAAGCGGAGTCCGAACACATCCTGCCTCCCCGCAGAATACGTTTTGGAGATTCCCCTGTTTTCGGATGTTCAATCACAGAAACATTTATTTCTCAATGAATTCCTCCGGCACCTGATCGATGGTCTTCCATTTCTCCAGTGCATCGTGGATGCTCATTCCTTTATTTACCGCATCTCTTCGAACAGCGTTGATAGCCTGGATTTCTTTCATCCTTGCTCCGGTCAGTTTATAACCGTGCATAGCGATCAGCGTTGCAATCCATGCGATCATAGGAACCACACAGAAGAGGATGATAACCAGTCCATGCATTCCGTCTGTGTACGGTGTGGTAGCATCCGGCAGTTTTGAAAGTCCGATTGCTGTCACTGCAAGTCCCACGATGGTAGATCCAAGAGAACTTACCAGCTTGTCAACCAGAGAGAACAGCGTACCGATGATACCCGGGATATAACGTCCCGAACGGAATGTCTCGTAGTCTGAACAATCCGCAACCATAGGGATAGGCATATCTGCTGTCGCATAATATGCTCCATATCCGATACCGAAGAAAAGTATGAACAGCACCGTATACAGGTTGATGTGTGTCAGGCTCAGGTTCACTGACGCCACGCCCGGCTTCCACAGGAACAGCAGGACAAGTACTCCAACATACATGATAAGTGCGATCCTGACATAGAATACCAGAGACGCCTTCTGTCCTTTCTTCTGTGACGTACGCACGGTCAGCAGGAAGAACGGAACAGAGAACACATATCCGATGATCATCATCGGCAGATACAGTCCGCCGTAGTCGCTCATCATTGCCCCGTACAGCATACTGAGTACCGTCATGTTCGTAGCGATGGAAAATGCAAGCTTACATCCTGCACCTGCTACCATCAGACGCTGAAGCTCTTTGTTTGCTCCAAGGATCTGAATGTATTCTCTTACTTTTACTTTTTCTTTCGCGCTGTCGCCGCCGATACCGAAGTACTCCGGACGGTCTTTGCCTGCGATTCCGATGATGGAAAGCACGGTCATAACAGCGGATACGATAATAGCCAGCGGAATCATGATGTTGAAGAATTTCTCGCTGCCGTAATCACCGCCTGTAACAAGCGGAGCAAGGAACTGCACCAGTCCCATACCGATCAGGCTGGCAACTGTGTTGAAGATCGTAAACAGAGGTCTCTGTTTCGGATCGTTGGTAAGACAGGTCTGTCCGGAACGTGTAACAGATGTCTGGAATGTATAGCCGATAACATACAGTGCATAGAAAAGCACAAAGCATACATAGCGCAGCCACATCATATCTTCTGAGATTACTCTGGTTCCGAAATACATAAGGATCGAAGAAATGATCATGATCACATTTCCGATCACCATAAATGGTCTGAATTTTCCCCATTTTGTTGAAGTACGGTCCATGATCGCGCCGATGATAGGATCGGTAATGGCGTCGAAGACACGCATAATTGTAACCATGGTAGTCGCGAACGCCAGCAGAAGTCCCAGGACTCCGTTGGCATAGTAGGCGATAAAGTTCATGGTCAGAATGTAATATACATTCGTCGCTCCGTTATTCATAGGGAAAAGGACCAGCTGATAGATCTTCGCACGGTTCACCGTGTTCTGAGCTGTCGCGTTTGTCGATTCCTGTTTCATATTGTTCACCTCTAAAACCATCCCCCGGCCCTCGGGACCGGGGGATACAGATCAGTTGTTTCAATTACATCTTTATTTCTTTGCGGTGTTTGCCTTCTTTCTCTGGATTGCACGCACCAGCATTACAACACTTACTACGGTAAGTACTGCGAATACTGCGATTGCCGCATACAGTGCTGTCTGCCACCACGGAGTTACATCCTCCAGACGGTCAGCCTCGGACAGACCGTTCATGGCGTTGCTGTTCACTACTGTATACAGAATATTATGCATTGCATCACGCATCTGTGTTACGATGAACGGATCATCTTCGTAGTTATAAGCATTTGTAGTATGGATCGTGGAATCCGGGCTGTCCCAGATATCTGTTCCTGCGATCAGTGCGTCGCACAGATCCATATACTGGCTGGATCCTGAATAATCTGTGATGCTCATGCCACGCATGCCAAGTTCTCCGCGCAGATACTCAGTCTGCAGAGCTTCATACTCGCCGCACCATTTTGTTCCCCAGCGGTTGAATCCGCTCATGGTACACCATGCGCCGCCGTCGATCACTGCCTTATCCGCAACTTCCAGATAGATTTCTCTTGCTGTCTGCTCGTTCAGCCATGTGTTGACGCCTCGTCTGCTGGACTCGGAATCATTGAGAGCAACATGCTTCAGATATACATAAACGCCCTTGGACTGGATGCCCTGTACTTCCGCCGCACAGATTGTTCCCGCGATAAACGGATCCTCAGAATAGTACTCAAAGTTTCTTCCTGAATAAGCGGTACGATGCATATTGATTCCAGGTCCATACAGTCCTGAATATCCCATAGCCAGGCAATCCTCGCCGATGCAGCGTCCGAGATCATTTAACAGATCCACATTAAATGTAGCAGCCATAACATCCTCTGATGTATAGCACATTGCAGACTCACCACCGGTCAGTGCTGCTGTCAGTCCCTGAGGACCATTTTCATCCTTGGTAGCTGTCTTTCCGATAGACGGGATGGCAGCTGTGTTGTGGAATCCAAGTGTGATCGTGTTGACCATTTCATCAAACTCCAGCTGATCCAGCAGATCCTCCCACATCGGATCATCATAGTCTGCGCCGATCAGAGAAGCGAGCGCAAGTCCGTTTTCAGCTCCCAGAGTAGGCATCTCCGGCATGTCATAATCAGCCGGATCATACTGAGTAAACGCAAGTGATGCCGCCAGGGTATCATTTGCACTAAGTGCTGCCGGAGCTGTCGGGAATGTTCCCTCCCAGTCAGAACGAGTCAGCCAGGTAACTTCTCCCGGTGCATCGCTGCTCTTATTCGGGTCTGCCTCGTCAAACAGATTTGTGATCTCAGTTCCTGTAGCTTCAGATGTAGCAAACATTGTTGTGTCAAGTTCTGGATTATTCCATTTGTATGTCATGCCCGCATTTCCTTCTGCGTCCATGGCATCTGCATTCGCCGGTGTATATCCTTTTGCAGCCAGGATATTGTTCACTGCTTCGTGAGCGCCGTCTGCAACTGTGAAATAGTAATCACCTGCATCCAGGATATAGGTCTGGGCATTGTTGGAATCATAAGTACGGAGTTCAGACTTATCCACATGGATCGTTACTGTCTCGGATGCTCCGGGTGCAAGTACATCTGTCTTTGCAAATCCGCACAGCTCAACAGATGCCTTCTCAATTCCGTTCTGCTTGTCATAATCTGTATACGGAGACTGGAAATATACCTGAACGGTCTTCTTTCCTGAATATGTATCTCCTGTATTTGTTACTGTTACAGTAACGTCAAATCCGTCGTCAGATGCTGCCACACTGAAGTCGCTGTAGTCGAAATCTGTGTAGCTGATACCATATCCGAAGGGATATGCTACTGCCGTATTGTAATCATAGTTTCCTGCATTGCCGGTTCCCATGACTGCATCTTCATATCTTGTCTCATAGTAACGGTATCCAAGATAGATGCCTTCCTGATATACGCTGTACATTCCCTGTACATCCGGTCCGTCCGTCAGCAGATCATAATCACCTGCATTTGGATACGCCTGTGTATAGAAGTTATACATTGCCGGATTTGTCATATTGTCATAGCAGAATGTGTCAACAATACTTCCGGACGGGCTTACAGTTCCTGAAATCAGCTGGCCTACGCCGTTGATTCCGGTCTGTCCTACATCACCGATCCACATGCACGCATCGATTCCGTAGTCTACTCCGCAGATATCCGGATTAAGGAAATCAAGCTCAATAGCGTTGGATGAGTTCAGGAGTACGATGATCCGGTCAAATGTTCCGTTGTCTTTCAGTGCTTTCAGCCCTGCCAGAAGATCCTGCTCTTCCTGGGAAAGTGCCAGGTAATTTCCATCGCCTTCCAGTCCGGAGATATAATCGGCATCTGTTCCGTTTGCCCCGCTGGGAAGGTCCGCGCCTTCACCGCCGGAACGTGAGAACACAACGATAGCTGCATCGCCGTAATCAGCAAAGCTGTCCCCTGCTCCTTCTTCGATCGTGCTCCAGGGAGCTTCGTTTACTGCATACTGTGTATTCGCCTCCAGTGTATCGGAGATCGCATCGGGTGTCTTGCGGCTGTAGTTCTCCATCATGTCATCTGATGAATAGAAATCCCACAGCGTCTGATTTACTTCGATACCGTATGTTGTCAGCGCGTCTTTTAATGTAGGAGCGCTGGCAGTATCAACAGCTCCGGATCCTGTTCCGCCGTACATCAGATCAACAGATCCGTGACCGAACAGGCTGACCTTTGCGCCTTCAGAAAGCGGAAGTGCCTGATTATCATTCTTCAGCAGTGCGGCACCTTCGGCCTCCACTGTCGCACACAGTTCCTCCTCATAAGAAGTACGTTCCTCATCGGAAGCAAAATCACTCTTAAAATATTCCGTATCTTCATCAGAATCACCTTTGATGATCTTATAGGTGGATACGTTCAGCGCCACGTTGATGGTCGTTGCATATTGGAAAGCAATCGTAGTCCCTATGATCAGGGCAACCAGCAGCACGGCAAATACACCTGTCAGAATTCCCCATTTTCTGACTCCTGTGCCTTTCTTCTTTTCCATGTTTATCCTCCTGCTTTTCCGGAAAGATCAGAGCTTCCGCTCCTTTCTTTCCGTAATCCCGCCAGTCCCGGGCCATGTTCCGGAGCTGACATATTATCGAGTTACATTAATTGATCCATCTTCATGCTGTTGCTGATGAAACTGACAGGAGCGGCGTCAAACCCAGTTTTCGCTCTTTCCGCTGCTCTTCTTCAGTTTATATGCCGGGTTCGGCGTATCTGTATGCCGGATCACACATTTATCTCTGCATTCTCCGGACACCGCCTCCAGCTTCACCTCCCCATCAAGTGGGACATCAAAGGTAAACACCTTATCTCCGTCTTTTTCGCCCACCAGCTTTCCATTCGCATAGAGAGCAACATGCTTCTGGTTGGAATAGATCTTCACTTCAGTCGTTGTCTCCGGTCTGTCCACATACCGGCTTCCGCACAGATGAACAAAAGGCTCTTTGCTCCAGTATGCCTTATAGATATAGAAGCTGTCCTTCTTTATCTTCCGGTCAAATGTCATCAGGCCCTTATGGTTCATCCCCGGCTCTCCGCCCTGGTTACGGGCGTCTGCCGCGAAGTCGAACATATTCCACACATGTGTGCTCCACATATACGGATGACGCTCAAAACATTTCAGCATGAACTCATGATAGATACTCTGATATTCTTCTGTATGATCGCCTCTGCGGGGATGTGATGAATGCAGATTTGGCATTCCCTCACAACCATACTCCGAGTATCCTAAACACCTTTTGGGATAGACCAGATGGAAAAAGCTGATCCACCAGTCATTGAGGAACAATCCCGGGACATACCATCCCAGATAGAGATTCCAGCTTACCAGATCGGACAGGTGCGCCACTTTGTTAAACGGACCGCACATGGCATAACACGCCAGTGTTGTCGGACGTGTCGGATCCATCTTATGACACAGGTCATTGAGCTGGTGATGATTGTCCAGCATATCACGCTTATCCTTTGTAGAAATCGTGATCTCATTTGACAATCCCCACGTAACAATGCTGGGGTGATTGTAGTTCTGTACAATCAGCTCCTTCATCTGGCTCAATGTATTATCCCGTCCTTCGGGCATATGCTCAGAGATATATGGAATCTCAGCCCAGACGATCATTCCGTACTGGTCGCACAGATCATAAAAATACTGATCGTGCTGATAATGCGCGAGACGGATCGTATTTGCCCCGATCTCACGGATCAATTCCATGTCCTCCCTGTGGTGTTCTTTTGTCAGTGCATTTCCGATCCCTTTTCTGTCCTGATGTCTGGACACTCCATGGAGCGGATAGGGTCTTCCGTTCAGGAAGAATCCTTTCTTCGGGTCTACTTTAAAAGTACGTACCCCAAACGGGATACAAACATTATCGAGAATCTGTTCCCCTCTCTTCAGAGTTACAGATGCTGTATACATATAAGGATCTTCTACTCCATCCCAGAGATGAACGCCCGGGATTCTCAACAGTATATCCGTTCCACTCCCCTTTGCGGCTTCCTTCCCGTCGGCATCCAGAAGTGTAACCGCGACCTGCGCGTTATCTGTGTGATGATAGCTCTCTACCCGGATTACGCCGTCTTTTCCCTCTACGGTCGGAGTAATCTTCACTCCCTCGCCGCCGTAATAATCAAGTTCGAAATGCTCCTTCGGAACGATCCGCAGCAGCACATCTCTGTAGATTCCTCCATAAAACGTAAAGTCGGCCTTCTGAGGATACACTCTGTTATTGACACTGTTGTCAACCGCAACCTTCAGTGTATTCTCATCATCCAGAAGATCTGTAATGTCTCCCCGGAAAGTAGAGTACCCTCCGTCGTGATGCATCACACTCTGTCCGTTCAGCTCCACATCAGCTGTGGCATTCACTCCTTGGAACTCCAGATAAACTCTCTGCGTCTCCGGATCAAAGGCCGGTTTCCGGAAGACTGTCCGGTAATGGCATGTTCCTCTGTAGTAATCGTTTCCTCCGTCCTGGCCGTCTTTTGCATTCCAGGTATGAGGCAGATCCACTTTCGTATCTGTCCCGTTCCGGTCAGTAAATATCCAGCCCTTCATCAATTCGATACTAGTTCTGATTTCAACATTTTTCATAATTTTTTCTCCATGTTCAATTAGTGCTTATGCACTTTTTCCCATTTTGTCACCTTGTTGTCTATTATATAGTTAAATTTCCACAAAAACAATGCTTTTTGATTATTTGGTTGTTCCTGATGAATAACTGGTACAGATCACAAAAAAGGGGCCGGAGCATATCCCCGACAGGATCTTACTCCCTATCCGGATACGTTCCAGTCCCTCAGTCGGTTTTTCCGGCAATCATAGCCTATTTCTCTTGTTTCTGCGCCGGTATCATTACCTTCAGATAGAAGCAGCGGTTTTTAACTTCCACACTAAGGAAACCATCATACTTCTCTGCTGTATGCTTTATACTTTTCATTCCAAATCCATGATACCCGTTTTTTGTCTTTGTAGTAAGCGGAAGCCCGTCTACAAATTTCACCTCATTCCACACAGGATTGACGATCTGTATCACAATAAACTTCTGCCGTTCATAGATCATGATATCCACAACCCGCTCTTCCTCCGGTCCGATCTTCTTTACCGCTTCGATCGCGTTGTCCAGCGCATTTCCGAAAAGTGTATACAGATCTACCGGATCCATAAAGGAAAGCAGCATTCCATCCGCCACGCAGTTGATATGGATCCCGTTTTTTTCACAGAGCAGACTCTTCTCCGTCAGAAGCGTATCCAGGATTTCATTCCCGGTATGGACAATTGCATTATAAATCTGGACAGAATCCTCCACTTCCTTCAAATACCGTTCCCGCTCTTCATCATCCTGAATGGCCCTCATAGCCTGCACCTGATGCTTCAGGTCATGACATTTATGATTGATCAGGTCAATCGTCTCCCTGGATATCTTATACTGATCCTTCTGCTGATGCCAGAGCAGCTGAACCATCTCCAGTTCTTTCCGCATACTGCTCTTTTTAAACAATGCACTCTGAAGATACAAAATTGTAATACAGTAAAACTGCAGCATTGCGGTCAACAAAATATTGCGCTCCTGGAAGTCAGAAAAGCTGCACAGTGTAACCGACATAATACACAAAACCCATGCAGAAAGCATCTGTCTGGGACCGATATCATAGTGCTTCTTTTCCGGCATCCATCTGGCAGCTGTAGCGCCGATCAGTACATAGACTGCCACAAGGAACAAGATCAGAATAACGCTACCTTCACTTCCTGTTTCCCACTCATAAATGTTTCTTATAATCTGGCCCGCTTCCATAGCCAGCATACTGGTCATCAGAATCCATACTCCACAGTACCACATTTCAAATCCGCGGACTTCTGCGCACAGAGCGCCGGCTGCTGTTACCGCCATATAACAGAGCGCAAGAAAAATCATTTTTGCCCCTGTATATTGCAGAATATTCCATCCTCCGGAACAATAGAGCCCTGTTATGAGCGCCGTTATGACAACAGCAGTCAGCCCGAGCCGCAGAGGAAAGTGACTTCTCCGCTCCACGGGCAGCAGAAAAACAATACACGCGCCCCACAGGCCGGCCGCGCACAGAATAACCTCTGTAATATTTTCAGCTTTCCATATCATATTTCCTCTCCACCCTGTATCTGCTCTTTTTCCGGCCGGAAACTCCCCTCTGCGTAATTATTCTCCCAGGTAATCTGTCACTGCTTTCAGAAACGTATTCCGGTTCCTTCGGCTGATCTCCAGTTCATCTCCGGCCACAAGTACTATATTTTTTCTAATTTCCGAGACATACTTCAGATTTACAAGATAGCACTGATTACACTTTTCAAAATGCCACGACTCCAGCTCTTTCTGAACATCCTTCAGAGCTCCCCTGACAGAAAAGACCCCTTCTTCCGTATGATACCACAGCATCCTGTTCTGAGTCTCAACATAATATACCTTTCTGCTGTCAATCCACCGGGGACCTTCCGGCAGATTAAGACAGATTCTTTTTCCTTCTCTACTCTTCACCCGGCCGATAGCCCGTGTGAACCGCATGGCAAATGTACCATAGCTTACCGGTTTCAGAATAAAATCCAGAGCATCAACCTGATATCCCTTTATAGCATACTGAGCCATATTTGTAATGAAGACAAGCACCACTTCCGGATCCGACTCGCGGATCTTTTCCGCCGCCTCCATTCCGTTCATTGCCGGCATCTCAATGTCCAGAAGAAGGATATCATAGTCCGGCCTGTAATTTTCAACGATCTCCGTTCCATCAGAAAATTCGCGTACTGCAATCTCCTTCTGGTTTTCCAGCGCATATTTTTCAATCATTTCCCGGAGCAGTTTTCTGCTGCCCGCCTCATCTTCAACAATTCCTACATGCAGCATGATCTGTTTTCCTTTCATTCATCGCTCACATACACCGCTCTGGTCCTTTCTCCGTCATCCACCAGCTCCACATTGGGGAAACTCTGTATATATTGCTTGAACTGTGAAAATCCATAGTCTCTCACCTTGAAGTTCCGGTCCTTTGTCCGGATCCGGTTTCCCAGAGACCCGAGAGAAATCCCATATTTCCCGGCGCTCCTGATCTGCTGGAGAATATATTCTTCCAACATCTCCCTGCGGCTTTTATCCTCGTAAAGAGTAACTGTTACCTTTGTTCCCTCCTGGCTGAGTTTCAGTTTCGGAAGTGTCTCAAGAAATTTTGAAAGCAGGCTGTATCCGTAACGACGCACATCAAAATCCGGATACAGCTTGACCAGACGGCTTCCCACTTCCCCCAGCCCGGTTTCGCGGTCGTCATTCTGATTCTCCGTAATGATCTTGACCACCGCCTCCTGGATCTGATCCTTTGTTGCCGTTGCGACCGCATTTTTCTTCTGCTCTTTTTTATGCGCATGATGAGAGACTGCTTTTTCTTCATGTTCCTGCTCATCTTTTTCCATAGTATTGTCTTCCAGCAGAAGTTCCAGAACAGTAAAAATATCACAGGCTTTTCGGAAGGGTGACGGGGTCTTGTCCTCTCCCATTCCGATGACCATCTTGCCGCTCTCCCTCAGACGGCAGGCCAGCTTGGTAAAATCACTGTCACTTGACACCAGACAGAATCCTTCCAGTTCACTGGTGTAGAGCATGTCCATGGCATCAATGATCATCGCTGAATCCGTGGCATTCTTCCCATACGTATAACTGAACTGCTGGATCGGTGTAATAGAATTCTGAAGAAGTTCTTCTTTCCATCCGGCATTGTTCGTCCTCGTCCAGTCTCCATAGATCCTTTTATATGTCACATTCCCGTATTTGGACAGCTCGTCTAATATAGGTTTAATATATTTAGCGGAAACATTATCCGCATCAATCAGAAGCGCGATCCGGTCTTCCATGTCATGTATTCCTCCCCTCGCAGTTCTTTCCATATAAATGCTCCTCTTTCATATATCATGTAGCTGTGCCTGGATCCCTCCTTCGGTATAGAGACAGACCCCGGATTCAGATACATGTAGCAGTTTCCATTCATATCCATGATTTCCTCACATGCCGGAATATGTGTGTGGCCGTTCAGCAGGATATCTCCATTCTGCATGGGCGGCAACGTATGAGGATTATACACATGTCCATGGGTAGCAAAGATTGTAATGCTGTCCCGGTGTTTTTCCCGCCTCTGCTCTCTCTCCTTCTCATCCTTCCGATTTTCTGAAAGAGCTTCTAACTCCAGGAAACAATAATCTGCCATAATCGGAAAATCCAGCACCATCTGATCCACTTCTGTATCACAGTTGCCTCTTACACAGAGCAATTCCCGCTTCAGCGGATTCAACATGGCAATCACTTCTTTCGGGGCATAGCCTTCCGGAAGATCATTCCTCGGTCCGTGATACAGAATATCCCCCAGAAGGAGCAGCCGGTCCGCTCCTTCCCTCTCATATGCATCCAGCATCTGTCCACAGTACAGCGCAGATCCATGAATGTCCGATGCGATCATTATCTTCATTCTTACCTTCCTCCCGTCTGCTTATTTCCATCAAACACATAATGCCGGGGGCAAAGGGTATCCCCCTGCTTCTGCGGAGCCCCCTGCATTTTTCTCTCTTTCTACTTTCAGCTGTCACTTTTCAGCTGCCCATATTCCTCCCGTTCAAACTCCTGAATAGAAATATGTTTCTTGTTAGGATTTGCAAATACAAATGTCTTGTCTACATTTTCCAGATAGTTCTGGATCTTATCATTCGTGGCGCTGATGATGGCCTGGAATCCCAGCCCCCGTATTAAAGAAATACAGCTGGCTACTTTTTCAGCATCCATCTTTGAAAATGCCTCATCCAGCACTACCAGACGTATGGTAGTATGCCGCCGGCTCCGGGCAGGTTCATTCACATGATACAGCTGGGCAAAACTTGCAAGCAGTGCCACGTACAATGGATTCTGGCCCTCCCCGCCGGAGTTCTTCCGGATCATCTTACTCAGCCCTATCTTCATATCCTTTTCGCCATGGATGATCTGCTGCATGTCAAAAGACAAATAGGTCCGGTAATCCGCATACTTGTCCATATTTCTCTTTGCCTGTTCCAACTCCTCCTGAGTAGCGTTCTCAGGGGGAATAAAAATATTGATCAGCTCATTCATCAGTTCGCCATATTCCTGCTCATGCTCCATGGTAAACATATTCAGCTGGTTCTCCATACCGCCGGCCAGCTGAGCAGGATCGATACTCAATGCATCATCCATGAACATCTTGTAGTATTTTCCGTCCGGCCCCTTATTTCTAGTAATAACAAATTGATATCTGTCCTTTCCAAAGTCAAGCCTCTCCAGGATCCGATTCAGCTCATCTTTCTTCTGATACGCCTCTCGTATCGCACTTCTGATCTTAAAGATGAAGTCATCTTTAAAATGCTCCACAGCCGCTCTTGCCTGTTCCCCTGCTGCCTGCCTGTACTCCTCCAGTTCATCACAGCTAAGACTCTTCAGGAGCCGGTCATAAGGTCCATTATCCTGAATCGTAGCAGAAAAGCTCCTGTTCGGATAATTTTTCAAATACAATGTCCGCCGATCTGCCAGTGCTGAAAACGCACAATTTCTTGCATTTTCAAGCCTTCCATACTCGTTGATCCGCTGTTGTCTCAGATATTCCCAGTTAGAAGAGCGCCGCCCATCGAGATATTTTTCAAAGTCTTTTTCATATTTTTCATTCTTTTGAAAATCTTTTTGTTTCTTGCTTAATTCTTCTTCAATATCAAAGAGAACTTTTTTGTTTCTTCCATCAGAATCATTAATTTTCCAAATATTCTGAGCTGATTTTTGCAGGTTTTCCTTCACTTTTTCCTGTTCTTCCAGGATTTCCCGCTTCTTCTCCTCCCAAACTGAGACAGACTCAGTCTGCAATTTTTTCATTTCTTCTATTATCTGATTCTTTCTCTTTTCTCGGGTGGTTATCTCTTCCAGATCTTTTTTCCACTCCATATATTCATCCGCCGAATGAGGCAGACTTTCCAGCTGTAAGATTCTTCGCAGGTTTTCCCGTTGTTCCTGCAGAGGAATCCGCTGCGTCTGCAGCTCCTGGCACCTCTCTTCCAATCCTTTGATTCGCTGCCTCATGCTGGTTTCACCAATATAAGCCTGCCGGGTATACAGTTCCGGATTGATGCGGCGAAGCCGAAAGCCCTGATAAAGAACACAATCCGGCGTGATTCCGATCTTCTGCTGTCGCAGGTCATCTACATTTTCACACTTGATTACATTTCCAAGAAAGAAATCAATATACGCACGGACACAGGGATCTTTGGCTGTTACTTCCTGTGCCAGGGAACCTGCGCCGCTCCTGTTCTTTTTGTTTCGTCCATATTCATCAAGCACTCTTTCCGTATCCAAAAGAGCCGCTCTGCCGAAGTTCACATCCATTTCCTTCCAGATTTCCATGGCATCCTTCACCCATTCCGGTTCCACTACCAGAAGAAGACGGCTGCTGCCCAAATAACCTTCTACTGCATTATGCCATTTTTCATCCGGCACATCCAACAGGTCTGCCAGGATCCGGACCTGGACAAATTTTCCACACCGCTCTTTCAGCCGATTGCGCAGCTCATAGCGAGCCTCCTCCAGCTCCCGGGGATAAGCCTTCCGCCCTTGCTTCAGCTCCTTCAGCTCTTCTCTGGCAGCCTTTTCCTCTTTTCTGATTCCCCGCAGCATGCTCTCCGTATCCTTAAGTTCCTGCTCCAGCTCTCCCCGGAGCTCATTCAACTCATCCTTCAGTCTCTGAATATGCTCCTCAGATATATTCTGTTTTTCAAAACTCTCGATATCCCACACCGTCTGATTAGGCGTTACTTCCTCCTGTTTCCAGGCGCCAAGACCTTCTGCCGTCTTCTTCCATTTTCCGCGGCTGCCATAAAGACGTTCCAGAGTCTCATTCAGACTGCTCATTTCCTTTTCCAGTGCGGAATATCCGCTGTCAGCAATCCGAAGGATCACATCTTCATACTCTTTCTGCAGTTCTTCCTGTCTTTTTTCTTCCCTGGACTGTATTGTCTCCAGTCTTGCACGCTCGCCGGCTCCTGCCTCCATCCGGTCCTTCAGTTCCTTCTCCCGGCTCTCCAGCTGCAGAATCTCCAGCTTCCGGATCTGATAACTGCATGCTTCCGCATCCTGCCCGGTCCGTTCATATTCCTCGTACTTCTCCCGGATATCCTGCAGATGCCGGATCTCTTTCATAGTCTCCTCAATCTTGCCGCGCATCCTTCCATATTGCATAACACTCTCCTGCATGTCCTCAATATGGATATCCTGTTCCATACAGATATATTCCTTCACAAAATCTTCCAGTCTTATATTCATCCGAAACGGTATCGCACGTTTAAATAACTTTGGAAATTTTTCCATATCCAGTCCGCCAAGATAAATATCATACAGCTGTTTCCTGAACCGCTCATTGCTTGGTCCACAATAAAAGTCTGACGGTTCAAACGATCTCTGCAGATACTCCCTTATCTCTGCCGTAGTTAGGCAGCGCCGGTCTGCCCGGTACTGATTTTCCAGAAGACCACTTCTGTGCCAGAAAAAGAGCCGCCCCACCTCATTGGTGGAGGTATCCACATCAAACACAACACCAACACATTCTTTCATCCGGTTGCTGTCTTGGCTTTCTTCATCTGCTGCCACACTTCTTTCTTCAAGTTCCAGTACAATAGTACTTGAAAAGTTCCTGTTTCTCAGGTACTGAGATTCATTGTTGTCACCAATATTGACCATACCTCTCAAATACTCAATCAGAGAGCGGTCCGAATCATCAGCCGCCGCTTTGTTAAAAAATCCTCTGCCGTCTGTATTGGCATAGAGTACCAGCTGCAGAGCATCGATCACCGTTGACTTTCCGCTTCCCGAATGACCGGTGAAAAAATTCACTCCGCTGCTGAACGTCAGTATTTTTCTGTCTATATAATGCCAGTTATTCAGGCATATCTTCGAAAGCGCCTTGAACCGCTGTTTCCTCTCCACTGTATTCCTCCTCGCTGAATGTATTTAAGAGCTGTCTTATATCATCACCTGTAAGAACCGCGTTGATACAGGGGTAAATCACCAGACGAGTATTTTCGTCCAGCTCTTCCAGAACATCCAGCGGCTCGATCAGCTGATATTTCTTGAGCAGAGATACCGTCCTCCGTATCTCCGTAGGTGACGGAAGGGAATGAAGCACATGAAACTCCCCTGCCTTCCCGTTTACCATACCCAATGTCACGATTACGCTGCTGCTTGATGACGCCTCAGACATCTTTTCATCATACAGAAGTTTAAGAATCAAAACATAGATTGTCGCCAGTCTGGGCAGCTTCTCTCCCCATAGACTTTCATCACGGATATAGAGCATCCCCATATGCATATTCTGGCATAGTGTAATTCCCGCCACACGAAAGTAGTCCTTCAGGAACTCCACGTGTTTATCTGCTGTCCTGTACTCCCGGACAGGCACCATCCTCCCTGCCCTTCGATCATATTTTCTTTCCAGAAGATATGTCTGTCGGAACAGAGTTCTGATCACCTCTGTAAGCCCATCTTTCTCTTCCTCCGGCAGCTGTTCAAAATATTCTATCATCGTGGTCTCCTCCGTATAAATCTCAGATCCGGATAGCAATATCTCCCATTATGTATCATCCGCGGTTCTTGGCTATCTGTTTCATCCCCAGCACTGTTCTCCACTTCATATGCACTGTCCTTACGGATCGCATAATCATAGGCAAGAATCAGCTTCTCAAAGTCTACATCCGTCATCACACGAATCTCAGCCGTATCCATCACATCCCCGGTCATATGATCCTCAATAAAATTCCGGATTTCTTCCTGGCTGTATCGGTTCTGTATCCGGTTCATCCGCAGTACCTCATCCCGGTCAAGATCTTCTATCTCTTCCTCCGGAGCCATCTGTTTTATGAAATCTCCCCGGCTCTTTCTCCTCTTATAGAGTGACTTTTCCGACAGGATTTCCAGAAAAGACAGATTCATACGACACGCAGCTCCCGTCAGCATCTCTGCTTCCTTATCCGCCCTTGCTGTTCTGTCAGCTCCGTTTCCATCTTCTCCATTCCTGTATTCATCCTCTCCGGACATACGGTTAAGAAGCCGGACTACAAGCCCGTGGGTGTCCGTCTCCCCGCTCAACAGATAATTAAGCCTGGTCACTGTGGCACGCACATACTTTGAATGTTCCTTGTCCATATTGGCAATGCGGTGCTCAATATCATCGAATCCCCTCTCAATCAGATCCAAAAGATCGATAACATCTTCCCCGTCATCTCCGGAGGCTGCTGCCCGCTCCCGCACCTGGGATATCCAGTCTTCATCTTCTCTCATATCACGGATGCACTGCTTGATATCATTTTTGTAAATGTAGAAGTTATCTGATGTCTTCAGGATGTGATACTTCTTCCTGACCACTTCCTCTACATAACCTTCCAAATGCTCCTTCAGAAGATCGCCGTAATTCTTCTTATCCAGCAGCCTGTCAAAAAACCGGTCCATGTTATGAAGCATATTCTGCAGTGCCTTGTTCAACTGCCGCGTGTTGACAAGCGCTGTGCGCAGCATGCCGATCCCGACTCTTGGATCATTCCGGAAAGAATAAAGGGTCGCATATACATTCTGAATATACACTTCCGTTTCCTCCGGTCCCTCCGAATCCAGCTTTTCAAAAGCCTGTATAAAAACAGCCGCATAATCCGGAATAACAATGCTGGTAGTCATAGAAACATAATCCTCAACCTTCTTCAGCCATCCGGTCCGCACCAACCAGTTGAGCATACGCGATGCGGCAGTCTCCAACATATCAAAATCCGTCTCAGATTCCTCCCGCATAAGCTCGATCTTCTTCCGCGCATTCATATCGCTCAGAATCTGAAGACATACCTCCCGGCTGAGAAAGTAGTTGCTGTATTCATACTCCTGATTAATGCACAATAAAGCATCGATGTAAACTTCTCTGTTTACAGATCGGAATAAGCTCCAGAATGTATCCGGTATTTCATAGCGAAGCTGCATGTAAATTCTCCTGTTCTTGATGTATCACCAATCTATTGTACCAAATAAAGCCATTTTCCGCAAACTTCAACGGAATATTAAGGGATACCTCCGATACAGAAAACGGGAGAGCTACCGCTCTCCCTGTCAGCCGGGCCGTCTGCATCTCTGCACCCCATTTTTCATTCTTCATTCGTATCAGCCGCTGTTCTTTATTCCACTGCATTCTCAGCTTCTTTCCAGTTCTCCTGCTCTTCCTTCACACATTTCAGTGCGCGAAGTCTCTTGCCGTATTCCTCAAGCCGTGCCAGATCATGAGACTTCTTTAGATATGCGGTCTCTACCTCCATCAGCACCTCATCACTAAGTCGGCTCTTCATACGGATACAGTCACACATCGTCCTGTCAGTCGAATAAACTTTATATGAGCCAAACTCCGTGTTGATCTCCTCGATTTCCCCATCCTGATCTGTATTCTGGAAATAATAGCGGTTGACCGGAAATGCAAACTCCATCTTCTTCCGGTCCGTTCTCGTAGTCGCCACAGAAACAATCTCCGGTTCTTTCTTAAGCATGCCCTGAAGATAGCAAGCGCTGTCCATACAGATCACCGCATTCCTGTTCACCTTTCCGATCTCGATATACTTATGATCTGCCGGCTTTTCGCGTCCGCACTCGGTACACCAGTACCATCCCCGTGCAAACTTCTCCAGGACGCCTTTATCCACAAGTTCTTGAATCTGAATTGCTGTAATCCCATGATCTTTCAGCTGTTCAAAATTCATATAGCCATGATTTTGATGAAACAGCTCCAAAATTTTCTCATAGGTTTTCAGTAACATGTCGTTTCCCTCCTTAGAATACTTCGCCAGATATGGCGCTTTCCGACTCAACAGTTCATACACATTTCCTGCAATTTCCGCCATCGCTGTTTGAATCTACACTTACACATATATTATCATTGTTCTCGCTGTCGGTCAAGTATTCTAAGGGATTTTATTACTTTTCTTTCCCCCTGTCCATTATCTTACAGAAGATCACCGCCGCCCCGGTACTCACTGCTGTTGCCAGGATCCCGGCCCCAACGATTGCAGCCGGATTCACGCTTCCATATTGGCTCCGGTAAGCAATCACATTTACCGGGATCAGCTGTAACGACGATATATTAATAATGAGAAATGTACACATTTCATTGCTGGCAATTTCCTTCTTCCGTACAGGTCCGGAAATTTTTCTGTTTCTTCTGTCATCTTCCAACTTTCCCAGTTCCTCCATGGCCCGCAATCCTGCCGGAGTAGCCGCCCATCCAAGCCCCAGGACATTTGCGATAAAATTAGTCGCAATATGCTCATTTGCCTTATGATCTGCCGGCAGATCCGGGAAAAGGAAGCGGATCAACGGCCCCATCTTTTTTGAAGCCGCTTCAATAATTCCCGCCCTGGACGCGATTTCCATGATTCCCGTCCAGAATGACATGACGCCGATCATCGTGATACAAAGTGTTACCGCATCTCCCGCTGAATCCAGTGCAGCATTCGTCATATTAGCCATTTTTCCGTTAAAAGCGCCGAACACAATGCCTGTCAATATCATCCCTGCCCACAGATAATTAAGCACCGCTCATACCTCCCACATATATTTCCTCACGATCCCAAACGGAGCCGGCCCCACGTCCAATACCGCTTCATGAAACTCCTTCTGGGAAAACTCATCTCCCCGTTCTTCTATCCATTCCTTTTTTAGCTCCAGAAATTCTACATATCCAATATAATACTTCAGATAATTCCCCGGTGAACCTATGATCAGCTCATAGATCTGATCCACCGTCTCTGCATCTGTAATTCCATAACTGCTGAAAAAAGACACGGTATCCATTCTGCTCCATCCCTCATAATGGATCCCCATATCTGCCAGAGCATACAGGCCCAAAATAATAGAACTGTTCTTCTGAAGAAGAGTAGCCTGCTCTGTCGTCAGAGGCGTCAGGTAATAACTGCACATTTCTGCATAAGTGGCCCATCCCTCAACGTAGCCGCCAAAGTTAAAAATATTCCGCACCGGATCCGGATCTGTTTCCTCATAATACACAGTCTGATACAAATGTCCGGGATATCCCTCATGAGCAAGTGTTGTAAACAACGTCAGCGCATCTCCCATATGAGATTCATTAATATAGATCACATTTTCCTGTGTGTTATCAATAGCCGGAATCATATAGAACGCAGGGCTGAGATGCTCTTCCATTGCCTCAGGCACATACTTCACCTGTAGATCTGTTTCCGGAACCTCGGGAAAGGCATTCCCGATTCCCTCTTTCAGACTGCCTAGAATCTGTTCCGGATTGTTCTGCATCACCACAGCGGCAGCCTCCGAAGCATCATCCGCTGTCAGTCCCAGGACCTGCTCCATGTCCTCCAGATCATCCACAATCTGCCTCCTTGTCAGATCTTCCAGTTCTCCGATAGAACGTTCAGATCCGGTAGACTGCTTTACTGTCATCTCATAATACTCTCCCCCATCAGGCAGATAAACAAGTCCCTTTTCATTCTTCCCGCTCCCTCTCATACCTTCGAGAGCTGAAACAAGTTTTTCATAGGCAGGGAGTACATAATCTTCTATCATTCCGGCATTTGCCTGAATATAATTACTCTTTTCTTCGTCTGTCAGCTCTTCTATTTCTCCGACGCGTTCTGCAAATGTAGAATAGAGATAATTTTCCTCTCCCATACCCAGAAAAGCGCTACATTGATCCAGAACCGTATCCAGTGCATAGTCTGCCATAAACAGCCCTGCCTCTGCCTTATCTCTTTCAAACTCGATAAGACTGTCAAAATAATCCTCTGTAGTCTTCATCAGTTCCAGATATGTATCAATATCATCTCTGTCATAAAAGGGATATTCAGATAAAATCACCGGCAGCTGTGTCTGTATGCCGCTTACCAGTCCCAGCGGCTCATCATACAGAATAAAATCCGCAGCCTTTTCCACCGCCCTCAGGTAATAATTCAGTATCTCATAGGTAATCTTATTCTGAATATCCAGCTTACTGTAATCATAACTAAGAAGAGCATTTTGCATATTTTCTGCCGCAGCACGAATCTCATCCGGATCTACATTAAAACTTCCGAATGATACGGATGGCTCCTGTATTCCAAATTGCTGAGGATCCCGCAGTGTATAATGTAAATTCACTGTGTTTGAAGCCACCTCACTGCGAAACACTTCCATAGTATACGTCTCAAAAGCCGCATTTTCTTCCTCTTCTGTCCCTGCTGCACATCCAGATACCGCCACACCAGTCAAAATACACAGGCACACAGACAAGCTTATCAGACATTTTCTGGTCTTTCTTTTTCCTGGAAAATCACTTTTTTTATAGACTAACTTCTGCAACAGACTGCCTTTATAGTAAGTTAAAGACCGCATATACACTCCGGAGATTTCTTTACTGTATCCTATGATATTTATTCCGGCAATATTACAGACGGACGATGCATATAAATATTAACAGTTTAATCCGCGCCATACACAAAACAGCCCTGTTCTGTTTTCTGAGACTGCCACGTAAATTTCCCGGCCCTCCTCATATGACTGGCGCCCATCTTTCCTCAAAAGGAGTGATTTTACATGCAGCTTTTTCTCTATATTTCTGATTTTATCGTTCCCTTTATCATACTATCCGTTATTGTATATGGTATCCTGAAAGGTTTGAACGTATATGATGCATTCATAAAAGGCGCGCGCAGCGGTTTTCTGACTGTTATCCGTATCATGCCCACTCTGATTGGTCTCATGGCAGCCGTAGGAATACTGAGAGCTTCCGGCTTCCTTGATTTTCTTGCCACAGTCATTGGCCGCTTTTCGGGACGGTTCGGTTTTCCCGGAGAACTGGTCCCGCTCAGCATCGTAAAAATGTTTTCCTCCTCTGCCGCAACCGGACTTCTTTTGGACATTTTCAAAGAATTCGGAACAGATTCCCGTATTGGTTTGATGGCCTCCATTTCCATGTGCTGTACCGAAACCATTTTTTACACCATGAGCGTCTATTTTATGACCGCCGGCGTGCGCCATTCCAGATACACACTTGCAGGCGCCCTCATCGCCACTTTTGCCGGACTGGCTGCAAGCGTGGTCCTGACAGGGTTCCTCCTCTGAATCGGGCCTTTTCTACTTTGAGATTGCTTTGGGATTGTACGCCAGCCACCTTTGTGATAAAATAAAAAACGTACAAAGGCAGCTATTTTGTCAAAGAATGACATGATTTCTGCCATTATATTACTGATGGAGGTGTTCCCGATGGCCAGCGTGACATTTGAACACTTAACAAAAACCTATCCAAACGGATTCATCTCAGTAAATGATGTGAACCTTTTTATCGAAGATGGCGAATTCGTCGTTTTCCATGGTCCAAGCGGATGCGGCAAATCCACAATTCTCCGCATGGTTGGCGGACTGGAAGACATTACTTCCGGAAAGATTTATCTCGGGGACGAACTGCTCAACGATATCCTTCCCCGTGACCGGCGCCTTGCAATGGCTTTTCAAAATTACACGTTGTATAAAAATTTTAATGTATACGAGAATATGGCGCTTGGTCTCCGGCTCCGTGATTTTCCCCGCACTGTGATTGACAGCCGTGTTAAATCAGCCGCCACTTTTCTTGGCATTGATACGGTACTGGACGGCAAACTAAAGTCATTGACAGATACACAGCGCCAGCGTGTTGCTCTGGGACGCGCTATCGTATGTCATCCCAAGGTTCTTCTTGTAGATGAAGATTTTGCCCGGCAGAACGAGAGCCGCCGCAGAGAAATGCTTTCGGATATTCTTCGTATTAACGAGTCGCTGAAGATCACAGTTCTTTATGTGACTAACAATTATGAGGAAGCCGTTTCACTGAAAAAACATATTGTTTTTATGAAAGACGGCCGCATCATACAAGAACAGAAACCTGTATAAAGCAAAAATAAAAAGCCCTGCGGCAACAGATACATTTTATTGTCTGGCTGCCGCGGGGCTTTTCTCTTCACTGTTCTCTTTTTATCTCTTCCAGATAATTATAGATTTCCCTTTTCGGTACTCCTCTGTCCTTTGCCGTACGCTTCATCGCTTCCTTACGCTCCAGGCCCTGGGAAAGATACATTTTCATATGCTCCTCTATAGTCATATCTTCCCATTTTTCCTTCTCCTCCTGAAGAATCTCCTCCCTGCTTTTTCCTGCAATAACAAGTACACACTCACCTTTCGGCTCATTCTTCCTGTAATATTCCTCTGCATCAGAAAGTGTAGACTCATAGGCCGTTTCATGCCTTTTCGTCAATTCTCTGCAAACTGTAACCTTCCTGTTTTCTCCCAGCCGCCCTGCCAGAAGTCCCAGTGTCTTCACAAGCCTGTGAGGAGCTTCATAAAGTATGATCGTCCGGGTCTCTTTCTCCAGCTCTTCCAGAACACCCTCCCGCTCTTTTCGATCTGACGGAAGAAACGCCTCAAAAGCAAATCTTCTGGTCGGTAATCCAGACATCGTAAGTGCTGTAATACAGGCTGCTGCTCCCGGTACTGACGTTACACGGATACCTTCATCTCTGCACATCCGCACCAGTTCCTCTCCCGGATCAGAAATTCCCGGTGTCCCCGCATCTGTTATGAGAGCAATATTTTTACCGTCCAGAAGCTCATCAATAAGCTTTCGTCCTTTATCATATTTATTATATTCATGATAGCTGGTCATTGGCGTCCTGATATCAAAATGATTCAGAAGTTTAATACTGTTTCTGGTATCCTCCGCCGCAATAAGGTCTGCTTCTTTCAACGTACGTATCACCCGAAAAGTAATATCTTCCAGATTACCTATGGGTGTAGCACATAGATATAACGTCCCCGCCATATTTTTCTTCCTTTCTCTCCCGGCTTCCGGCTCTGCATTCCTCTCTTCACGGATTTCTTAATTTCCTTTCTTCCCATACAAAACCAGAGGCGGCTCTACAGTCACGCGGGGCCTTGCCCCCTTCACACCCTCAATCAGAACCATCGTAGGCTCCTTATCAATATACGGATGGACAAAACGAATCCGTTTGGGTTCAATCTTATAATAATTCATCCGGATCATAATCTCCGTCAAGCGGAACGGTCGATGTATCATATAAAATCTACTCTTATCCTGCATCAGCTTCATACTCTCTCTCAAGATATCATCCAGAGAACAGAGAACTTCATGACGCGCGATCGCCAAAGCCTCGTCCGGATTTCTCAGTCCGTGATCCGCCAGCATATAAGGAGGATTCGTCGTTATTACATCAAAAAAGGCTGGCCGGAATATATCCGCCGCCTCTTTAATATCGCCTGTCACAATGTCGATCCTGTCCTCCAGATGATTATGCTGTACACTTCGTCTTGCCATATCAGCCGTATCAGCCTGGATCTCAAGCCCGGTAAAATGCTTTCCTCTTGTCTTAGCCGACAGAAGGATCGGAATAATCCCATTTCCGGTTCCCAGATCAAGTACACGCTCTCCCGGTTTCACCCTGGCAAAATCCGCCAGCATCACAGCATCCACACCAAAGCAGAATTTATCCGGATCCTGAATGAGTTCAAGACCGCCAATCTGGAGATCATCCAGCCGTTCCCCAGGTCTTAAATATCCGCTTTCCTTCCGGTCCATCCGCATATTACCTGCTATGGGAACACCTGCCTTTTTCTCCATCTCTGCTGAGCCCTTATCTTTTCGATCATCTGTCATCTGATTTCGCAGCCTCCTGCGCCTTTGCCTTACTCTGTACTTTTCCCTGACCCTTTTCCACTGTCTTTTCCTGGGCTGAACGCTTTTTTGATTCATCTTTCGGCGCTTTCTGTTTCTTCTTCCTTGGCTTAAACTTCAGATCTTCCGCCGGATATTCCCTGATTTCTTTTTCGTCATTATCCAGATTAACAACTACTTTTACCAACTTGCGGAGCACACTCAGCGAATTTACCACGCCTGTCAGCCCCTCTTTTGTAGTAACAGTATCACCTACAGACGGCAGCTGACTGTTAAGTACCTCATACGTCTCTTCTTCATTCGTAAGACAACACATCAGTCTGCCGCATACCCCTGAGATTTTAGTCGGATTCAGCGAAAGATTTTGCTCTTTTGCCATTTTGATTGATACAGCAGCAAAATCGGTAAGATAAGTGCTGCAGCAAAGAGGTCTCCCGCAAATTCCAATACCGCCCCGTATCTTTGTCTCATCCCGGACTCCAATCTGTCTGAGTTCGATACGGGTACGGAAAACAGCCGCCAGATCCTTTACCAGCTCACGGAAATCAATCCTTCCGTCCGCTGTAAAATAAAAAAGCACCTTATTATTATCAAATGTATATTCCGCATCGATCAGCTTCATTTCCAGCCCGTGCTTGCGGATCTTTTCCTGACATATTTTAAATGCCTCTTTCTCTTTCTGATGATTTTTCTCCACTGTCTTTCTGTCATTTTCATTTGCAATCCTAATCACAGATTTCAGCGGCTGTACAACCTCTTCATCCTTTACTTCCTTTGGGCCGCTCACCACCCGTCCGTACTCCACGCCTCTGGTAGTCTCTACGATAACATAATCGCCACGCTTTATATCAAATTTTCCCGGCGCGAAAAAATAAATTTTCCCCGCCGTCCGGAATCTTACTCCGATTACTTTTGTCATTCCGTCAGTTCTCCTTTACCACGAATTAATTCTCCTTTATGGTTAATAAGAGCAGCTCCATTGTCAGTTCCAGATTCACATTGGCCTTTATCCTGGCCTTCGCCTTTTCCAATGCATCTAATATATTCTCAATTCCTTCATAGGAACTCTTGCTTGCCCGTGCCTTAATGTATCTCAGCTGGTCAGAAAAAACTACTCTGTCCACATTTTTTGTTGCCTTATAGATCAGTACATCCCGATACCAGATAGCAATAATATCCAGATAATCATTAATCTCAAGCTTATAAGTCATACAGCGCTTCACTGCTTCCATAAGCTCTGGCACACTCATCTCATCAATGCTTCGAAGCAGATGAACCGCTTCTTCTTTAATTTCATTAAAATATTCCGAATTAGCCAGCATGATTGCTTTTCCCATATTTCCCTGGGCAAAAGCCACACATACATCCGCCTTATAATCCGGGACCTCCATCTGTTCCATCAGATATTTCCTGATAAGCTGATCCTTGATATTGCGCAGCTTCATCATGACACATCTGGAACGGATCGTCGGGAGAAGCGTCTCCGCATTTTCCGTAAGCAGCATGATCACGGCATATTCCGGAGGTTCCTCAATTGTCTTAAGCAGCGCATTCTGTGCCTGAACTGTCATCAGATCCGCATCCGGAATAATATATATCTTATACCGGCTGCTGTAGGGCTTAATCACAATGTCATTATTAACCTGCTCTCTGACATCATCCACACTGATAGAATTAGGCTTCTCGTGTGTTACCCGAATAATATCCGGATGATTGCCGCTTAAAGCCTGCTTGCAGGATCTGCACTTTCCACACGCATCGCCGTCCTCCTCCCGGTTCTGGCACTGAAGACTCATTGCAAACAGATTCGCCAGAAGCTTCTTGCCTGATCCTCTTTCCCCATTCAGTATATAGGCATGCGAAACCGCATCCGCCTGTACTGCGCTCTGAATATATCTTATAATATTCGTATGTCCTACAACATCTTTAAAACCGCTCATAACCTGTCACCTGCTGTGTATTATCCCTTCATAAAGTACATTTTATATTTCTCACAAAAATTATTGTACTATAATATTCTTACAAAAGTGTGAACTTATACAAAGTATATCATAAACTTTTTTCAAAATCCAACTATTTACCATTCACTTCATTCATATAAACTTCAATCTCATTCAGACATGTAGCCAGATCCTTGTTGCTAAATCTTTTTCTGATAGAAGCCCTGTTTATATTTTCCTCTGAAAAATCTTCTGTATCAGCCAGAAAACGCCTGCACATTTCAGCATATTTCGGATTTTTCTGCTTCCTTTCCCTCTGCAGGGCACGCTCCAGTCTCAGACCATCCTCCACTTCAATATATACCGGGACCAGACTTTTCTCGCCGAAATATCTCTTCAGTGCCTGATAGGACTCTAGCGTCCCAATCATAAGATAATCATAATCCGACAGATCAATCTGTCCGTCATCAGCAGTAAAGTATGTCCATATTCCGCATTCCGTATTGTACGAACGCACTTCAATCACCTTACCGTTTTCTTCCATCTTCTTCAGCTGTTCTTCGTCTGTAAAAAAATATTCTACGCCGTTCTTCTCATTCTCTCTGGCCGGCCGCGTCGTATAAGGGACAACGGTCCGCAGCTCTGGATTTCTCTCCAGAAGCTTTTTATATATAGTATCCTTACCTGACGAACTCTTTCCCATTATATAAAAAATTTTACCCATAAATATATACCTCAATCATGCCCGCTGTCTTTGTTCCCTGAACCTCGAATCCCATCTTTCTGTACCGTCCAATAAGCGCTGCCGTCTCCGACGAAATCATCTCTCCAGGTACTACAAGAGGAATTCCCGGAGGATAAAGATAAGCATATTCCAGTGAAATTTTTCCATATGACTCGGCCAGCGGCACCACCGTTTTTCTGCCGTTTTTTGAATACTCCAGCTCCTCCGCCCTGCAGGCACGGCAGAAAATCTTGTTTTTACCATATATGGTATCACTTTCATCGGATATATCATAGCCGGAAATTTCCCCTGATCCATCTATATCTGAAATTAACATACTGTCAATCTCTTCCAGTGCATCAACCAGCCTCTTCATTCCCTCATGAGTATCCCCAGGCGAAGTCATTGCTATAATATAAGAACCGGCAGCCATCTCCATCTGTAGATGATACTTATGCAACAGGATTTCATACAGATCTTTTCCCGTAAATATTCTTCTTTTATTAACAGACCGACTGTCACCAACAGCCGTTCGGGATTGCTTAACAGAAATTACGATTTTCGACCGATCATAATCTTCCGTCTCAAAAAGGGATAAATTTCTCAAACATCCCAGTTTTCTCCTAATCCATTTCAACTGCTTCACATAATCCTGAAATAATTCGTAACCTTTATTTTGCAGCAATCTCACACATTCATCAATTCCAGCCATAAGAACATAGGATGGACTGCTGGTCTGAAAAATATGTAAATACTGTCGAATTCTTCCCCTGTCGGCAATTTCTCCATTTATATGGATCAACGCGGTCTGAGTCAATGCTGGAAGCGTCTTATGAAGGCTGTGAATCACAACATCTGCCCCTCTTGCATTCGCATTATCCGGAAAATAAGGATGAAATCCAAAATGAGCGCCATGTGCTTCATCCACGATCAATGGAATATTCTTTTTATGAACAATCTCTGCGATTCTTTCAACATCAGATACCACGCCATCGTAAGTCGGTGAAGTAATCACAACCGCCCGAATCCCATTCTCGACTTCCAGCGCCTGCTCAATCTCTTCTGGACTGACCGGGCCATTTAATTCTCTTTCTTCACATACTCCGGGATAAATATAAATTGGTTGAAGTTCATTGAGATATACAGCATTATAGACCGACCTATGACAGTTCCTTGCCATCAAAATCTTTTCTCCCTTACGTGTACACCCCATAACAGCACTTAATATCCCTGCCGTACTCCCATTTACAAGATAATATGTCTCATCGGCTCCATACACTTCAGCTGCTCTCTCCTGCGCCCGCTTCAGGATTCCTTCTGCGTGATGAAGATCATCAAATCCCTCAATCTCCGTAATATCAATCGCATATGGAAGCTCAGCATCCATCCGTTTTCTATTTCTTTTATGTCCAGGCATATGAAAAGGATAGTAATCCTCCTCCGAATATTCCTTCAGTCTGTCGTATAAATATTCCATACTTTATAATCTTACCTCCTGATGACGTTTCAACCTATCACAGCCATAGTAAATGATCCTCTA
This sequence comes from uncultured Mediterraneibacter sp., assembly GCA_944381495.1. Lineage (GTDB taxonomy): Bacteria > Bacillota > Clostridia > Lachnospirales > Lachnospiraceae > Mediterraneibacter. Next base: position 186,594 of record CALWLJ010000006.1, read on the forward strand.
AAATAAATTAACCTGCTTTTTATATTCCCTTCACATAAAACACACATTTATCTTCTATAGTATGAACATACAAAGCCATAGAGCTTTTATATATATAATTTCTCTTTTCTCAGCCGGTTTTATATAATACCGGCTTTTCTTATTCATTTCATGAGAAGCCAGTTTCCTATGAAATAAAAAAAGAAACCTGTATTTACAGGTTTCCGCTGTTCCGAGCTAGTGAGCGTGCGGGGATTCGAACCCCGGACAACTTGATTAAAAGTCAAGTTACCGAATTACCTTCCAGCCCTACAAATACAAGCATTTTCGCATTCCTGCGACACAAAAATGACACATCATGATTTTATAGTACTTGCATCGATGTGTCAATAGCTGATTTCCCGCAGCGGGAAAATTGAAAAAATATTTTAAATTTCTTCCATTTTTCTCTTGACTTTACGCCTATATAGGCGTATAATATAATCAAAGATAAGGAAAGGGGATCACGAAAATGACTAAAGCAGAGGCAATCAAAAACATCATGGCCAGAATAGATGAAATTGAAGATGCTTATGATTATGGTTATATCGGTATCAGGGTTTCAGAAAACGAATTTACCAAAGGAGAGATCCTCGACAATTCTTTTGTATGGGTTAATGGAGAAATGACAGATGAAGAACTTGACGGGACTTGTGCGATCATGCTGAAAGATGCTAAGTTGGCAAACTCTTACTTTGGTGATCACGTTGCGATAATTGGCAGTGACAGCATGGAATATGGGCAGGATCTCGGAGAAATCATTCTGAGAGATGCAGAAGTTCTGGAGGTGATAGCATAATGAAAAGATATAAAGACTGTGTCCGGACTGACGGTATGTGTGGCGCCTGCTCCCTCTCCAGCAAGGGGCTCGACTGTCACAATAATCAAATAAACAGTGTTTTGTATAATCGATCCGTCATGGGCTTAACCCAGAAAGAGCTGGCTGAAAAATCCGGCATTAACATTCGCCAGATTCAGAAATACGAATCCGGAGAATATGATACTGGAAACATGACT
>CALWLJ010000007.1 GCA_944381495.1 uncultured Mediterraneibacter sp.
ATCCGCGGCAGAGCCGCTTCTTCGCGCTGTAGGGCATCCGCCCTATGAAAAGCTCCAGTCTGCCAGCTCCTTGCGTGCAAGCCCGCAAACGCTGCCAGTCTGTATCTTTTCGCACGGCTGACTGGTGTTACAGGTTTCCGAGTATCATGAAGGAGATGATCAGGCCGTAGAGGCAGACACCTTCGGCAAGTCCTACGAAGATCAGGGATTTACCAAGGATACTGGAGTCTTCGCTGAGGGCTCCCAGCGCAGCACTGGCGGCGCTGGCTACGGCGATACCGCCTCCGATACAGGAAAGGCCGGTTACGAGAGCTGCCGCGATGTAACCGAGCCCCTCTGCAATGCCTGCTCCGGATGCAGCGGCTTCGGCAGCCTGTGCGTCTGGTCCGCCCAGCATCATAATGGACGCCAGAGCGAAAGCGCCGAAGAAGAAGAAGGCGTTGACTCCGATAGTGCGTTTATAACGTTTCTTGTTTTTCTCTCCGATCAGATAGTATCCGAAAGGAATAATAATGCTCAGTATCAGTGCTGCGATTAAAATGATTTTGGTTGCTAATGTCATGGTAGAACCCTCCTACTTTTTATTCGTTTTCTTTTTGGTATATGGATCAAACGCACGGCCGCTGCCTTTGTAGAAGCGGCTGAACATTTCATAGTATTCCAGACGAAGGACCTGGATGCCTACGATCAGTCCTTCGAATCCGCATACGAACAGGTTGCCGAATATTACGCCCAGCCAGTTGGGATGTCCGCTCTCCGCTCCGGCCAGCTGCAGCACCACTTCCATGATGGCTGCATGGCTGACGGCGAAAGCGCCGATACGGATGAAGGAGATGGTGTTGGAGAAATAACTCAGCAGCGTCTCAAACATCTCGAAAAATCCCTGGACAAGGAACATGGCCTTGCTTTCCTCCATCTTGTCGGAGCGTTTCTGAATCATCTTTGTCAGCGGCTCCTTGAAGAGGATCAGCAGCAGCGGAACTCCGAACATAACTGCCATTACAATCCCTGCAGGAAGCGGGTTGCCTGTCATGAACAGAACAATGGTGATCACAACGGCGGCGTAGAAGATAAGTCCTGCCACACCGTTGGCATCGAACCAGGCGCCGCCTACGTCCTTTTCCTTAAAGGCATTGATGATATGAAGCACCATGGCTACCATGATGAGCAGCATTCCGAAGGCAACGGCAACGATAAACACGGTGTTTAGCTTGCCGAGGAACGGAAGGGTGGTCATATGGTCGATCGGCCGGATCCACAGAGCCGGGATCACATCTTCGAATCCAAAGATACTTCCGAAAAGAAAGCCGAATATGGTGGAGAAGATTCCGGCTGTGGCTATAATCCCTGCCAGTGGAGCCTTCTTAAAGTGGTAGATCAGCGCGCCGCCGATCAGAAGCAGAAGTCCCTGGCCTACATCGCCGAACATGGCTCCGAAGATAAAGGAGTAAGTCAGTCCTACAAATACAGTGGGATCCATTTCATTGTGTGCAGGAAGACCGTACATCTGGACGAACATTTCAAATGGTTTGAAGATCTTTGGGTTCTCCAGCTTGGTGGGAGGCTCTCCGAAATAGGCGTCGTGGTCGTCTTCCACTACGACGAATACTTTGTCGTCATCCTTTACTTCCTCCAGAAATTTCTCCACGTCGTCTTCGGCCATCCAGCCGCATAAGATGTAGTAGTCCTCCTTATTGTCCTCCATGCGTGCGGCAAGTTTCCGGACGTCGAAATTATTGCACAGCTCTTCCAGACGGTTCTTTGCCGCCACCAGCTGCGAAGCCCGGTCGGACAACATCTCGCCGGCCTGTTTATCCAGATCATTGATTTCCAGATTCACCCGTGCAATCTCGCGTTCCAGCGCCTGATAGGCGTAGGCAGGCGTACCTTCGAATTCGTCCTTCAGTTCGATCCGCTCAAAATGGAGAGAACGGAAGACGGCATCTACTTTCTGCGTTTCAGCAGGAGAGACAAAATAAGCTCCGTAGACAAAGCTCTCGTCACGTTCGCCTTCCACAAAGATGGCACCCAGATCATCCATCAGATATTTCTGCATTTTCTGGTAAAACTCCACAGCAATGCGGCCAAAACGATATGTGATGTAGTGGTAATGCAGAACTTTGTGGAGATCGCAGTCAAGGGGCCGGAAAGGCGCGATGATAAGCTGCTTTGCACGAAGCTCTTCGGTTTTTTTCTTTAATTTTTCTTTTTTCTCCTGAAGTGACTGATAGTCTTCATTTGCCTTGCGTACTACCTCGAACATATCATCCAGACCAAGGGTGGTGTCAGGAGTCACTTCATCGGCATTCGGGAGATATCCTACGAACTCGGCCGCTTTGTTCAGTGCGTCCCGGTATGGGTTGATCTCCACGAAAGGTCTTAAGTTGTCTACGGTCTTCAGTTCGGACAGAGCAGACTCAAGCTGTATCTCATAGCGGGAGAGGTACAGGTCTGTTACACGGTCAATGTCGTTTCTGGGACCGGAGATATTGATAAATTTCATTTTTACGATCATTGGGTTCTACCTCCAACGTACGCCAGCGTCTCGCCGGGAGTCAGACTGTAACGTATGCATTCCATGGCGGTCGTCAGCTTTTTGATCTCTTCCTCCTTCAGAAAGAGGTATGTGTTGACTGCGGCGATCGAATAGGGATTGCGCCGCCGGTCTATCGTATACAGGTGATGCAGGCAGTCCGCATACATCTGTTCTATCGTCAGATCCTGCCGGAAATTGTAATGGCGGGAGTAGGAAGTCCTGCCTACTACAGCCTGGAACTCTTCCAGCCCCGGAGCCTCTACCATCTCCTTGACGAGATCTGTCGAAATCTTGTAATGAATGGGAATGAGCAGCAGATAAATATCCGCCGGCTTCATATTGTAATATTTTTTGGCCCGGTAGATCCACTGCATGTTGAGCAGATCAATCTTAGAGCCGCAGTCCCGTTTGAAAAGTTCGAGATCATCCTTTTTCAGAACCTTTTTCTGCTGACGCCAGACTGATGTGAAATAATACAGGTCAAGGGTCAGATCATAATCATACAGTGTTACGTTCTGATTGTCCTTCAGCTTTTTCAGCGGAGCATAATACTCAGTACCCTTCAAATTTTCAATCAGTTCATCTGTAGTCCTTGAAGTGATCAGCTTCTCAATGGATATCTGCGAGTACCGGTCGAAAAAAGGCTTTTTGTAATTCAGGTCAAAAGGCTGCCGGTAATGATTGATCACGATCCTGAGACAGTAGTTGATCAGATTGATTTCGTAGGACTTCATGATCAGCTTCATAAAACGGCGCTGTTTCTGCCCGCAGAAGCGGTAAATCTTCGTATAATCGTGATACAGCGACTGGATCAGGACTTTCTCTATATTTCCTCTGTGGATCTGGTCGTCTTCAAGCGTATTCAGAACCTCGGAGTAAGCTGAATTCCTCTTGAGATAATCCACAATCTCAGGGACGCTGCCCAGAGCGGCGATGGCCTCAAACTGTTCTGGAGTGAGCAGCTTGCCCTCCATGGCCCGGATCTTGGTCACGATCCCGCTGTAAGCAAGTAAATTTCCCATAGGCTACACCTCGGTGATACGTCTTAAGATTTCCCTGGCGTATTCGGTATGCTTTTCTTCATATTCCTTCTGCAGAGCTTCTATGGAAGCGGTATTCTCCCCGCTCTGCGTATCAAGAGTCCGGGCGGTGTCCTTCTCCAGCTGTTCCCGAATCGCCTGAATACGGGCCTGCGTATCCGCCTCAAGAGCCGCGTCAAAGTCTCTGCGCTTTTTGTCATATTCGCTGTCGAGCACGGCTTTCTGGTCTTCAGCGTGCGCTACAATCGCTGAGGCTGCATCTTCAATTTCCGTCAATTTGTTTATAATAGAGTCCATATAGCGCCTCCTCTTTGTGAGAAAATCATAATATACTATATCATAACACCTTTTAAAGAAAATGCAAGTTAAGATTCGTTAAGATTGGGGACGTAGTAAAATGCGATTTTACTACGTCCCCAATCGCAATTCAGTGTGTCCCAAATCGAATTTCACTATGTCCCAAATTGAGTTTTGACCTGTCCCTTTTTGCGTGGTATGATGGAAAAGGCTGGTTTCGGGCCAGCCTATTAACGATATTTGCGCAAAACGGGGAGGACTATATATGCGTCTTAGAAATATACCAAGAGCAGAGGGGACAGTTCAGGCTCACAAAACGGTGATCAAACGTCCGGAAGACCAGAGGGGATGCTGGAGACAGGTGTTCGGGAATAAGAATCCGCTCTATATCGAGATTGGGATGGGAAAGGGGCAGTTTATCCTGAATATGGCGGCGAAGTACCCTGATATTAATTTCGTCGGGATAGAGCGGTATACGAGCGTGCTGCTGAGAGCAGTGGAGAAGTTTGATACGGAGGAGTTCAGGGAACTAAAAAATGTAAGATTTGTCTGTATGGATGCCCGAAATGTGGAAGATGTCTTTGCGCCCGTCGAGGTGGACAGGATATACCTGAACTTTTCTGATCCCTGGCCCAAGGCAAGGCACGCCAGGAGACGTCTGACATCCACAGAATTTCTGGCAAGATATGAGAGGATACTTGTGGAGTCAGGGCATGTGGAATTCAAGACGGATAATACGGAGCTTTTTAACTTTTCACTGGAGCAGGTAAAGGAAGCCGGCTGGGCACTGGAGAGCTTTACCTATGACTTGCATCATAATGAAGAAATGAACAGGGATAACATTATGACAGAGTATGAAGAGAAATTTTCGAAAAAAGGAAATCCGATCAATAAATTGATTGCAGTTAGAAAATAGTGTGTCTCAGAGGAACGTTTTCCATTACCGGGCATATAGTAGTAAAAACTGCCAGGGGCAGAACCTGGATATGTCCGGAGGAAAATAGAAAATGAGAAGATGCTGGAAGTCATGTCTGGGGCAGATATTTTACTGTAATCCCCGCCTGAACAGGAAGCTGCTGTGCATCAGCAGCTCCTTCGATGAGGTGTGCAAAATACTGAATGCAGACATTTGTCATGAAAAAAACAGAAAAAAAGACAATTGTCGAAGAAAAAAATAAAAAAAGTACTTGCATTTCTTCGAATACTGTTATATAATAACCCTTGCGTCAGGGAGAAAACCTTACGAAACAAAAGAAAATGCGCGATTAGCTCAGCTGGCAGAGCACCTGACTCTTAATCAGGGTGTCCAGGGTTCGAACCCCTGATCGCGCACTTGAAAATCGCTGTTTTTGCGGACATTGTGAGCCGCGGGGACGGCGGTTTTTTTGTGTGCAGTAATTGAACAACGGGGGACAGGAAGAAAGAACCAGAGGGATGTTTACATTTTTCTGGTTCTTTCTTCCTGTTCTTATGTGGCGAAAGCCACGGACCTCAAATGTGAATCCTCTGTGAAAATACCGTGAATTTGCCGGTCTGAAACTTTTTTTGTGTTATACTTACCCACAGTGTAACAGGATGCAAATGTTTTTTGCAGAGAAAACAGCTGTAAATTACGAAAGAAGGAGAAAAAATGAATCGGATCAGACGACTGGCCGGGATGATTACGGCGGCTGCGATGGTTCCATGTGTTATGGGGACCACAGTTTTTGCGGCTCCGTCCACGGATGAGCTGAAAGCACAGAAAGCCGAGGCGCAGCAGGAAGCGGAAAGCCTCCAGAAGCAGCTTACAGAGCTTTTAAATAAAGTGGGAGAGATGGAGGAACAGCTTATTGAGACCGGAGAGAAGATCACGGAAACAGAGGCAGATCTTGAGACGGCTCAGGCGAAAGCAGAAGATCAGTATGCGAAAATGAAGCTGCGCATTAAGTACATGTATGAAGACGGTGGCACAGATCTTTTTGGAGTGCTTTTGTCATCTGAAAATTTTTCTGATTTTCTGAATCAGGCCGAATACATAAGTAATGTAAATTCGTATGACAGGCAGAAGCTGAATGAATTGAAAGAAACCAAGGAAAAGATTGCCGCATTAAAAGAGACGCTGGAGACAGAACAGACGAATCTTGAAAAGATGCAGAAAGAATATCAGGCAGAGGAAGACAGTGTTAATGAAGAGCTGGAAGAAAAAAGCAAAAAAATAGATAACTTTGATGTACAGATCCAGGCGGCTGCAGAAGCAGCGGCGGCGGAAGCAGAGGCAAGGGCTGAAGAGGAAGCTCAGGCGGGGGATCCCGGGGAAGGCACGACCGGAAAACGGAGTACAGATGCTGCGGACGTTCCCTCAAATGGATCTTCTTCTGGCAGTCAGACCAGTGGGAACACAGGCGGCTCTTCAGGAACCAGTTCGTCAGGAAGCGGAAATTCAGGCAGCAGTTCTTCAGGAACCAGTTCTTCCGGCAGCAGCTCATCCAGCAGCAGCTCGTCGGGAAGCGGTTCATCAGGAAGCGGCTCGTCGGGAAGCGGTTCATCAGGAAGCAGCTCGTCGGGCAGCAGTTCTTCAGGGAACAGTTCTTCCGGCAACGGTTCATATGGAACGAATACCTCTGCGGCACAGAAGATTGTAGCAGCTGCTTACAGTCAGCTGGGGGTTCCATATGTGTATGGCGGAACGACTCCGGGAGTAGGACTGGACTGTTCCGGTCTGGTTCAGTATTGTTATGCGGCGGCGGGAATTTCGCTTCCAAGGACTTCGACGGCGCAGGGCGGATCAGGAATTGCTGTTACGGATCCTCAGCCTGGAGATATTGTATGCTATAGTGGTCATGTTGGAATTTATATCGGAAATGGACAGATGATCCATGCACCGCAGACAGGCGATGTCGTTAAGATTGCTGACGTATATGGATCGCCCTGGTACAGGCGATGCTGGTAAACGATAGAGAGATTAATTTTATATTTGTATTTTAAATAAAGCAGAAGAATCTGACGGAAGTTGATCCGGAGTCTTTTTATGGGAAGTCCGGAGAGAATGCCAGTTCTTCTGCTTTTTATGTCAGCATATATTTAAAGTTTTACAGAGCCTGTCTGGATGACAGGATGCGCTCTGTCAGGTGCATGTAATGTTTATACAGTATGCCGAAGCGATGAATATATCCGGACTGCCAGGGTTTTGATCTGCCGCAGAAATGGAGTACTGCCGTCTGAGCCATTACCTGGTCCATGTTGCAGACCCCTGCGCTGCGGAGCAGATAGTTGTTGTAGTTCCGTGCATCGTAGTTCCAGAGAAAATCATCAATCTCGAGAGTACGGCTGCCGTACATGGCGTTCAGCATATCCTGATCCGGAAGGAGAAGTTCTCTTGCGTGTTCTTCAGCATATCGGAAAACTTCCTCTGGTATGATCTCCTGTCTTCCTCGATCCAGATCCATCAGGAGTACGCCGGAATTGAAATAAGGATGGTCGGTTCCCAGACGGACCTGGTTGATATTATTTGCCAGTTCAGTTTTCCCTGTATGAGCTGCTGCGGCGAGGATATTGCCCTGCAGATCTGTTTCCCACAGCGGACGGAGCGGGTTGATGACCAGGGTGTCCGGGTCCAGATACAGGATCCTGTGTACACTGTCCGGCAGGAGATGGGGCGCCAGGAGACGGTAGTACATTTCCTGGGGATACTGGCGGGTGACGGGCGCGTTTTCGAAATAGGAAGGATCAATCTTCAGGGGTGAGAGCTGAAAGCTGAACAAGCTGCACTGTTCCTGTATTTTATCCAGCCATGTCTGAGAAATACCGCTGTGGATCAGCCATATATCGAAAGATTCGCCGGGATTATTGATGTGAAGTGACGTAAGCAGGACCTGAAGCCGGGGCATATAATTATCGTCCAGTGTTACCAGCAGATTTATTTTATCATCCATTTTATTTTCCTCCATGTGATCAAAGATTGCTCCCGCATTTGTGAATTTATCTGTGCCAATTGATGCAGAATAGAAATATATAGGATATGCTGCATTTCCCGGGAGCATATAACAGACACTACTATATTACCAGTATATATGAAGTTTACCAACTGATAATTAAAGAAACATGTAATTACATTTTGGAAAATCTGTCATAAAAAACAGGGGGCGGCGCCCCCTGTCTGTAATCGGTAATATAGAGCTGCTTGATTAACGTTTCATAGAAATTGCTTCAATCAGAACTACAATGCCGCCCAGCAGCAGATAGGCTGCGATGATGTAATTCATGGCCAGTGCTGTTGTGAAGGGCAGCAGAAGAAAGATCACTGCCAGGATAATGTCAAGCACTCCGCCTACAGTCAGAAATCCTGTGTGCTGCATCCGGAAATACCGGAGTCTTGACCCGAAGGAGAGTTTCTGTGCTCCGCTGAATAGCAGCAGGAACGCCAGCATAAATGTGATCACTTCTACGGTCAGCGCCACAGGCATGAACAGAATCATGATACCGATCAGGATGTTGAGGATTCCTGTCACCAGCAGCATGCTGTCCCGGAAATAATAGGTCATAGATCCATAAGAAACCAGATGGTATATTCCCATGATGATCATTGCCGCAGCGGCGACATATTGGATGACCGCAAAGATACGGATCGGGAATGCCACTGTCAGGATACCGGCCGCGATCAGCAGCGCTGCAAGGATAAAGCAGGATATACGAACCTTTTTCCGTTTTTTGTTCCAGCTGTCGATCATTTCCTGTACATAATCAAAATCTGAATCAAACCATCTCATATAAATGCCTCCCTGATAAATTGGAAACTTTGTAAATATCTTTTATCATTTTATCTTACAGCAAGGGCTTCTAAAACTCTCCCCTTCTGATATTAGATAATATAGCTCGAATTATTAGCAGAGTAAAGAGGTGAGTGCTAAAAAGTTATCCTGAGCTGCTGTCTCCAGCCATATGACAGACATTATGGCGGACGTCCGAGAGGGGCTGAACAATAACCAACGTCCAGGATCTGCAGTTAAGATTCACTTGACATCAGAAGTTAATGTGATTACTATAATATCCGGACATAAATTTACATAAGATTGATGACAAGGGGAGCTTGTGTACAGGCTGAGAGGAAGTTGAGAACTTCGACCCACAACCTGATTTGGATAATGCCAACGTAGGGATGCGTTTAATATAGGAAAGTCTTTTGCCTTCTTGTTTTCAGTCTTGAGAACAGGAGGAATTTTTTTATGTTTGATTTTCTTGTAAACAGTGAAGGAGGCCTTACGACAGCAGGCTATGCGGTATGTGTGATCGCAGGGGTTATCCTGCTCGTGGCGGCTCTTGTCTTTGCCGGGAAGGTTTCCGAGAAGAAAAAGATGGGAACCAAGCAGCTTGTATTCTGCGCAGTTGCCATGGCGCTGGCATTCATCACTTCATATCTGAAGATCTATGAGATGCCGTGGGGCGGAAGCGTTACTCTCTGCAGCATGCTCTTTATCGTGCTCGTTGCAAACTGGTACGGCCCTAAGACAGGGATTATGGTAGGACTTGCCTATGGAATTCTTCAGTTCCTTCAGGAGCCTTTTGTGCTGTCTTTCTTCCAGGTGTGCTGTGATTATGTGCTGGCGTTCGCCGCGCTGGGACTGGCCGGATTCTTTGCAAAAAGCAAACACGGTCTGGTGAAAGGCTATATTGTGGCTGTGATCGCCAGAGGCGCGTTCCATGCCCTGGGCGGATATCTCTACTGGATGGACTCTATGCCGGATAATTTTCCGCAGGCGCTGAGAAGTCTGTACCCGATCCTGTATAATTACAGCTACCTGTTGGTAGAGGCAGTGATCACGATCATCATCATCACTCTTCCGCCAGTGGCGGCAGGGCTGGCAAGAGTCAAAAGGATGGCGCTGGAGTAAGGCAGGCTCCGTGCCGCGTATGTGTTATCTTCTTGTGTAAGATCAGATAAATATAGGTCGTGTTTCAGAAAGGTGGGATTGTATGCAGCTGCAGGAATTATATGAGAAAATTGACCTTCAGCCGGAAGTGAAGGAAAAGCTGGAGGAGATAAGCGGTAAAGTTTCACTTAGCCGGTGGGAAACTTATCTGAAAGGTATGTCAGATCCGGAAACAGCGGAGGCATCCTATCAGGAGTTAAGCGCTGCCCTGCCTGAGGATCCGGGAAAATTTATCATGCTGTACTGTCAGCTGGAATGTGCCCGGAGGGCGGCGGACAGATATGCAGAGAAGGAGATACCGGAAAGCATTTTTGTTGACACGATGAAATGTTTTTCGAGATTTCTGGATGAGTGTAAAAGAAAAAACGGACAGATGTATTTTGACCGAGGGTGGTGGACTTACCGCCAGATCAGTATGAGCCTGTTCCGTATCGGCGAACTGGAGTATGAACTGCAGCCCTTTAATGACAAAAACGCTATCGGGATCCATATTCCCTCAGACGCAGATCTGACGCCTTCGAAAGTGGATCTTTCGATGAAAGAGGCGGTGGGATTTATGGAAAAATATTATCCTGATCCGGCACGCGGCAGATTTATATGCGAGTCATGGCTTTTGTCTCCTGTGCTGAAAGAGCTATTGCCAGAGAACTCAAAGATCCTGGCATTTCAGAACCGTTTCGAGATTATTTCTGAAAACAGGGAGGACAGAGATTATATCGAATGGGTGTTCCAGGCGACGCCGGGTACGGAGATCCGGCAGCTGCCGGAAAAGACCAGCCTGCAGAGAAATGTGAAGCGTCTCCTTCTGGAAGGCGGCAATGTGGGGGCAGCCTGCGGGATCATCAGATTTAGTGATATGGCTGTTTAGTGCACTAATTTCGATGATTAAACATTCGAAAACAGCGGGATTTTCAAAACGTATTCTGCGGGGAGGGAGATGGCATCCGGGCTCCGCTCCAGGGATATAAGTTGAACTACAAGGTTCCGGGGACAGACTAAATGCAAGGAATGGCGGTGAACAACTCGCCTGCGGCTCAAACAATTTCACCGCCATTCCTAACGTCTCTCCCCGGAACCTCAAGTTCAACTAATATCCTTTCGAAGTCACCCGTCCGCCATCTCCCTTCCCGCAGAAAGGTTTTCAAAATCAGCTGTTTTTCTGGTCTGTTCATGACGGAAGTTAGTGGCTATACAGCCTGGAAACCAGAGGCGCGGCCTGGAAGTCTTACATATGGTAAGTTTTCCAAGCCGCGCCGATTTGTTTCTGCCTGTTCGGTTGTTTCCGGTATCCAGCTGTCAAGGCAGTGTGTTGTCACGAAGGCCCGTAGTGGAGCGACCGGCACTTAGGCCGCGTCCTTTGCGGCCTTACGTGTCCGCTGCGCTCCACTCCCGAGCGCAAGCGCGGCCGCCGTGACAACACACTGCCTTGACAGCGGCCTTCCTGAAACAAATGAACAAATGAACTGCCATCATGATGCTCTGTCTGTGGCATTCCGGATGGGATTATGATAGAATGAGTTGAACGGAACAGCAGATTGGAGGGTGAGCAATGCCAAATGAGGATATATATGGTGAATATCATATAGACGGCGGCGAAAATGCCGGCCTTTTTGTCCTGAAGCACAAGGATCTGGATGTGGCTATGGTCCAGATGGATGTCATGACCGGGGCGTTGGAGACAGTGGTCGCTGTATATCTTCCGGAAGAGATGCCGCCCGGTATCCGCAGAGACGGCAGAAATCTCAGGGACTGGTGGAAACTCCGCGGCATCCCGGACTCCCGCGCAGGGTTCCGTCAGGTGCTGGACTGCCTGGATGAGCCTACAGGACAGTCACTGATGCTTGCTTCTTATGGGCTGAGTCTGACAGATCATTACTGGATGCAGCCGCTGGGGCAGGAACTGTACTGGAAGGATCTGAACTTTTATGACAATGATTTTTCCGATGATCTTGGAAATCTGCTGACAGATTCTGCTGAGGCGGGGGCAGAAGATAAGTATGAGCCTGTGAAAATATCTGTTTACTCGCCTGCCTCTTCGGTCAACGGCGATATGAAAAAGAAGTGGGTGATACGCGGCGGATCAAGATACCTGATGAAGGTAAGCACAGGCTGTTACGGGCAGCAGGCGGTTAATGAGTTTATTGCCGGCATGCTTCACAAAAGGCTTGGATGGACAAACTATGTAACGTATAAAGTGGAAAAGGTGCGGACAGCTGACGGAGAGGCTGTCGCTTCCCTCAGTCCCCTTTTTACATCTGCAAAGCTGGAATTTGTATCTGCCTATCAACTGCTTAAGGATCATAAGGTGCCGAATGAAAGCTCTTTGTTTCATGAATTGATAAGGCAGGCAGAGTTCTGGGGGGCAGATGCCGATATGGTAAGGAGACAGCTGGAGTATACGATACTTGTGGATTTTATTCTGTCAAATACAGACAGGCACCTGAACAATATGGGTTTTCTGTATGATTCGGAGGAACGCAGGATCGTCAAAATGGCTCCTGTCTTTGATTCGGGAAATTCCCTGTTCTTTGACAGAGAAGTGATTCCACATGGAGACAGTCTTCTGGATATCCGGGTGAACTCATTTTGTAAAAGGGAAGTGGATATGCTTCGATATGTGGAAGAAGAAATGATATCAGAATGGGATCTGGACAAACTGGACGGCTTTTCTGATGAGGCATATATTTCTCTGACAGAATATACCGGTATGCCGCAGCAGCGGGCGCGAGAGATTGCTGAGACAATTGAGGAAAAGATAGAGTATCTCAGGAAATTCTCTGCCGGGAAAAAGATCTGGAAACGGGTGAAGTACTGGTAGGGACAAAAGGAGGTGTCGGGATGACGGAGATGAGACAGGAAGGGGAAATGCTTTATATAGGAAAGGAACCTCAGCTGATTGTCGACCTGAAGACCCAGGAGAACTATATCAGGACAGCTGACAGGATGATTGCCTATCGAACAGCTGTGGAGCTCAGTCCGGATCTCCTGAAGGGAAAGCGGCCGAATGTGTTGGAGACTGCGCTGGACTATCATTACAACAAGGCATGCCGGGTCGCAGAGGCTGTGGAGATCGCAGAAGCCTATCGGGAGAAGGCTAACACAACAGTCCGGGAGTTCCGGTGAAATACAACAGGAGAAAATTATGGAATATTCAGAGATAAAATATGTAAAAAATCCCGTATCACGTATCTTCTACGGGACCGCATCGGAGCCGTTTATGAGCGGCGGGGACGGAACAGAGCTTTTTGACGCTGTCTATGCTATGGGGATCAATGCCTTTGATACGGCGCGGGTCTACCAGGGAGCGGAAAAGTCACTGGGCAGCTGGATTGAAAAAAGGGGAATCCGGGATAAAGTGGTGATTCTTTCAAAATGCGGGCATCCCACGCCGCTTGGAAGAAAACGGGTAAATGAGAAGGCTATGCGAAAGGATTTTGAGACGTCTTCCAGATATCTCAGGACGGACTATATTGATATCTATCTTCTTCATCGGGATAATCCGGAAGTGGATGCGGGGGAAGTCGTTGAGATCTTTAACGCCATGCACGCGGAGGGCAAGATTGGAGCCTTCGGCGGATCCAACTGGACGCATGAGCGGATCATGCAGGCAAATGAATACGCCTATAAACACGATCTGATTCCTTTCACAGTATCCAGTCCTAATTTCGGGCTGGCGGATCAGGTCAGGGATCCCTGGGGCGGAGGCTGCGTCACCATATCAGGCCCGGCGAATAAAGAGGCGAGAGAATGGTATCGGAAGACGGATATGCCGGTGATCGCCTACTCCAGTCTGGGGCATGGATTCTTTTCGGGAAGGCTGAAGAGCAGCTGCCCGGACGAGGCCAGGAAACTGCTATCAAAGGAAGCGGTGAAAGGATATGTCTGTCCGGAGAATTTTGAGCGGCTCAGGCGATGTGAAGAGCTGGCGGAAGAGAAAAACTGTACCGTGCCTCAGATTGCCATGGCATGGATCTATGGACAGAAGCTTAATACATTTGCAGTGGTCAGCTCTTCCAGCGCTGAAAGAATGAAGGAGAATATCCAGGCGCTGGAGATCCGGCTGACGGAGGAAGAGCTCCGCCGGCTGGATCTGGAAGCATAAATGAAAATGGAAGACAGGTCTTCATGTTTGTGTATACATATATATCCTGTTGAAGCAGGCTTTGGCGGGACGGATCGTATCTGTGATGATATCAGATCCGTCTTTTTGCGCCTTTATAAGCATCTGTCCTTGGAATCCAGTCAAGGAAACGTTCCACGGCAAGATCCCAGAATCTCCATTCATGTTCGTATCCCGGTTCACTGACCCAGGTATAGTCTATCTTGTTTTCATCCAGGTGCCGAATGAAGGTCTGATTATTTTTATACAGAAAATCATCTTCTCCGCATGTAATGTAGAGTGCGGGACAGCATTTCGGGGAGAGAGGGATGTCCGACAGATCGTATTCCTTCAGTTCCGGTACGCCCACGGCGGCAGAAAAGGCTCCGATCGCTCTGTATTTCTCCGGATTCTTCAGGCCGTGGTACAGAGCGCCGAAACCGCCCATGGAAAGGCCGGCGATATAAGTATCTTCCGGACGGGATGAGATGGGAAATGTATTGGTTATGAATTCCGGAAGTTCTGTCTCGATAAAATCATAAAAAAGATCTTCTCCCCAGTTCAGATAAAACTTGTTTTCCCCTGAGATCATGACTACGGCGATCTGCCGCTCTTCGGCGTATCTTTCCAGATTGGTATACCCGCACCACTGCTGATGATTATTCCCCATGCCATGCAGCAGGTACAGCACCGGATAGGGGTGAGGATATACATGATGGGCGTCTTTTGTACATCCGGGAATCGTTACGGTGGGGAGGACGATCGTCATGTCCACGGTCCGGTGTAAAATGTAGGATATTACGTTGCATTGTATTCTTGCCATCTGTTCAGCACTCCTTTTTGTTAGAAATAGTTTGTGGAAAAGAAAATAGATAACATCCACGTAGTTATATGGTATCGTTTCTGTTCATTTGTTCTCAGATATCCGTTATGGCTGGATACCGAGACACGTCTGGACAGTAATATTGTACCATATGTCAGATGGGGCGGAGAAGATTTTATTCTTGAATAATTAATATATGTGTGTTAATATAAATGCAAAGCATATTTTCTACATGTTCATATGGGAATTGTGTCCCTGAATCTTTAGACAAATCTAAACGGTTTTTTGAAAACCGCCAGTTCGGAAAATTCATGCTTTTATTCACTTTTCATAGAAGCAGGAATTTCCGGAGGGCGGGAATTTCCTGTATTTACTCAAGAAGGAGGTATTCATGCAGGAAGATTCAAAGAGAAAAACTGTAAGATGGCATCAGGCGTTTTATGCAGGGATGCAGATTGAGTTGAATGAGGACGCTGATAGACTCGAGTTTGCCCAGGAGCTGATATTAGGCAACGAGCCGGTGAGGTTGGACATGCTGGTGATTAAAAACGAGGATGATATGCCGACCAGCAAAAGTATCGGGCAAATATTTCGAAAGTATAATATACTTGAATACAAGAGCCCGGGAGATTCTCTGTCAATAGATGATTTTTATAAAAGCTTCGGATACTTATATCTTTATAAAGCTATTACAGGAAATGTCGATGAAGTTCAAATCACAGAAATGACACTTACATTTGTATGCAGCCGATATCCGCGAAAACTGATCGGCCACTTGAAGAGTGTGAGGAAATATTGTGTGGAGGAAAAGGAGCCGGGAATTTATCTGGTGAGCGGGGCGATCATTCCTGTACAGATTGTTCTGACAAAGGCACTTCTGAGATCAAATTATTTTTGGCTGACCAGTCTGTCGGACGATCTTGATAATTTTCAGGAGATTGAGGAAATACTGAAAAGCTATGAGCCGCATAAATCGGATACAAAATATAGAACAGTGATGGACGCAATAGTAAAAGCAAATTGGAAGAAGTTTACGGAGGTGCATAAAACTATGTGTGATGCTTTGGAAGAACTGATGAAGGAAGAACTGGATCAGAGAGCGGCCGAGGGAAGGACAGAGGGAAAAGCGGAATCCATCCTTGAACTTTTGTCAGATCTGGGTGAGGTCTCTCTTCAGCTGAGCAACAGGATCATGAAAGAGGATAACGCAGAAATTCTCAGTAAGTGGCTGCGGCTGGCGGCAAAAGCGGAGAGTGTTGAGGCGTTTGAAAAACAGATAGGCGATTTGTAATGAAGAAGAGAAATTATACAGATAGAATATGATTCACGCTTTTGAAGAATGTGAGCGGTAAATAAGGAATCCTGTCGTGGTAACATGGCAGGATTTTTGCTAAGAAATTTTTAAGATTTATGTTGAGGTTTTCTTAACCCCTCTCTATTATGGTAAGTATGAAAACAAAAGCAGAGCAGAAAGAGGGGATATAAGATGGACAGCGAGACGATTCTTGTGGTGGATGACAACGAGGAGATCGTATATTCCATCGGCGAGCTTCTGAAATATGAAGGGTATCAGGTGGTGAAGGCCTATGACGGGATGCAGGCGCTGGAAGCGCTGGAGAAGAACAGGATCGATCTGATCCTGCTGGATGTGATGATGCCAAGGTTAAACGGCCTGTCGGCGCTGATGAAGCTGCGGGAGAAGTACAGGATACCGGTGATCATCCTGTCGGCGAAGACAGAGGAAAGCGACAAAGTATCAGGGCTTATGCTGGGGGCGGACGATTACGTGGAGAAGCCCTACAACCCGGCGGAACTGATCGCCAGGGTGAAGGCTCACCTGCGGAGATACCGGGCCTGGGGACCGCAGGCGCCGGAGCCGGATGAAGACCGGATCGTAAACGGCGGACTGATACTGGACAAGAAGCAGAGACTTGTGGTCGTGGACGGGGAAGAGGTCCGGCTGACAGCTACGGAGTACAAGATCCTTGAACTTCTTATGGAACATCCCGGTCAGGTGTTCTCAGCGGAGCAGATCTATGAGAGTGTGTGGAATGAATCCGCGAGCTTCACCGTGGAGAATACAGTTATGGTGCATATCAGGCACATCCGGGAAAAGGTGGAGATCAATCCGAAAAAACCAAGATATGTAAAGGTGGTGTGGGGAATTGGATACAAAATGGAAAAATACAGCGGATGAGTATGACAGGATCCTGAATGAACATTGGAAGAAAATAATCGGTGCGGCTGCTATGGGCGGGGGGACTTTTATTTTGCTTGCGGTACTGGTCTATGGTTACTATTATTACAGTTCCAGTACGGTGCTTATGGCGTTTTTCCTGGGCAATCTCTTATTTGCCGGAGGGATGGCCGTCCTTATGTATGACTATTACAGCAGAAAAGTCGGTTTTTGGAAAGAAGATGAGGCAGCCTACGAAGAATGGAAAATGTGGTGGAAGAGAAAGGGCCGCCGGCTCAGAGGGATTGAGGGCGCTCTCCTGGTCATTTTCGGCCTGCTTTTTACAATTACCGGGCCGTATATGGGGATCGTTTTTTCTGCGGTCCTGCAGGTTGTGGTATGCGAGATCCTGTTCCGATATTACAGACAGAAAGATCTGGATGCGTATATAAAATATACAGAAGAACTGAACGGACATAAGATTGAGGAAGCTCTTGAGAACGAGCGGCGCAGTATGGAGAAGGTGTCCAGGAGCGACCAGCTCAGGATCGATCTGATCACCAATGTATCTCATGACCTGAAGACCCCGCTGACTTCCATGGTCGGGTATATCGAACTGATGAAAAAGGAAGAGCTCAGCGATGTGATGAGAGACTATATTGAGATCATCTCCCAGCGGGCGGAGAAGCTGAAGGAAATGATAAACAGCCTCTTTTCCCTGGCGAAGGCCAGCAGCGGCAATGTGGAGCTGAAGCCGGAGAAGTTCGAGGTGAACCGGCTGATCCAGCAGATCTTCGCGGACATGGATGACCAGATCAAAGGCAGCGGACTGGAGTTTGTTACCCGGTATGCGAAGGAAAGTACGGAGATCATTTCAGATAATATGTATTTTTATCGGATCATCCAGAATCTGGTTGAAAACGCTCTGAAATATTCCGCAAAGGGGACCCGGGTCTTTGTGAAGACATCCGTTTCTGAAGAAGACGATAACAGGGTTCACATCGAGATTACGAATACGGCGGGATATCTGATGGACTTTGAAACAGAGGATATCCTGGAGCGGTTTGCAAGGGGGGACAAGGCGCGGACCACAGAAGGAAACGGTCTGGGACTTGCCATCGTCAGCACATATACAAAAGCTCTTGGAGGGGAGTTTGAGATAAGGACGGACTGTGATCAGTTCAAGGCGTGCCTGGAGATCGGCTCTCTGAAGGTGAATGGAAGTCCTGAGCCGTCTGCCGCGAGGACGGCGGAGATATCCGGAGAACAAGACGCTGTGAAAAGCGGATCGTGAATGATGTCGGCGAAAATCAAATACCCCGATGCAGGCATATCCGTCTGGCGCATCGTTCGTGGGAATAAAACGCAGATTGTAAAAAAATGTCGAAACGTTTATAATATTCTCTATAAACCATAAATCAGACAGGAAATGGAGAGAGTGATCATGAGAGTCGCCGTGGTAGACGACACGAGGGAAGATGCGGAATTGCTTGTAAATGCCCTGGAACGGTTCGGCAGAGAACAGAATGAAGAGATGGACGTCACGCTATATGACAGCGGGGCGTCTTTTCTGCGCTCATATGAGGAAGCAAGACCGGAGCTGGTGATCCTGGATATCGATATGCCCGGGATCAACGGGATGGAAGCGGCCCATAAGCTGCGGGAAAAGGATGAAAATGTAGCCCTCTTTTTTGTCACAAACATGAAGCATTATGCTCTGGAAGGATATTCTGTGGACGCACTGGACTATCTGATTAAGCCGGTCACCTATGAAGACCTGGCTCTGCGTCTTCAGAAGGCGAGGCGATATATCCTGCGCAACCGGGATGAGAATGTGGTGCTTCGTATCGGGGGAAGCATCGTCACTCTCAAGGTTTCTGATATTTATTATGTGGAATCCATGCTGCATAACCTGATATATCATACGAAAAATGGAGACTATAAAGTACGGGACTCTATGTCGAAGGCAGAGGAAATTTTCCGTATGTATTCTTTTGCGTCCTGTAATAAAAGCTTTCTTGTAAATCTCAGGTATGTGGAGTCGATCAATAAGGATGAGGTGACGGTTGCCGGTACCCCGCTGAAGATCAGCCGGGGGAAGAAGGCGGAGTTTATCAACCGGTATACGAGATATCTGGGAGGAATGCGATTATGACGGATACAGTAACTGCGGTATCAGTCTTTGAAGAACTGCGTTTTGTGTGGGAACTGTTTGCGGCGGAGCTGATCCTGCTGTTCCCTTTTGCGAAGGCGAAATCCGGAATCGTAAAGCGCATCCTGATCTGCGGGGCTGTGATGGGAGTGAGCTCCCAGTTTTATTTCGCAGTACTGTTTTTGTCAGGAATGGTGCCGGATTTCCTTCACGAATGGGTGGTGGTCGCCTGGTATATGATCCTTGTCCTTATGTCCCTGTTTGCCTCCAGATACTGTTTTTCACTGACATTTACAGATGGATTATATATCGTAATATCCGGATATACAGCCCAGCATATGGTCTATGTGACAGTACATGAGGTGCTGGCCCGGGGAATCTGGATGGGGATGACGGAATGGCTGTCGATATATGTAATCATTTCTGTCCTTTTCTGCAGTATCCTTTATCTTATGATCTATCTGCTTTTTAACAGATCGCTGAGCCTGTGTGGCGGAACCATTGCGGCCTACAGCGGAAAAGTAACATTCAGCCAGATTTTTGTTCTGGCGGTGCTCATGGTCAGTACCTTTACCTGTCAGCATATTTTTGAAAGCTCTGAAGAGCTCAGGTATTATGGGGCGCTTGTGGACTGCCTGCTCTGTGTGCTCATCCTGGCGAACCAGTACAGTATGTGCAAGGTGACTCTTGATGCAAAAGAAAAGGCAATACTTTCCCAGATGCAGCACGACAGTGCCCGCTTCTATACGATATCCAGGGAACTGATCGAGACGGTCAACAGGAAAAGTCATGATATGAAACATATCCTTAATGCTCTGGAGAGAGCGGACGGGGCGGAAAAGAAACAGTTTATCGAAGAAACGCGCAGGGAGATCGAGGAATATCGTCAGATCGTACAGACAGAGAATGAAGATCTGAACACGATACTGGCGGAAAAGGCGGTATCCTGCAGGAGCAGAGGAATCCGGCTGGAGTGTACGGCAGGAGATATACCGGAAGGCTTTGTACGGCCGCAGGATCTCTATGTAATGCTGGGCAATGCGCTGGATAATGCAATGGAGAGTGCGATGAAGCTCAGGGATGAGAAAAAGAGAGTGATCACTGTCGATGTGGATCGAAGAGGGGCCATTATCAGTCTCCAGGTTAATAATTATTATGAGGGAGAACTTAAGATGCAGGAAGGACTGCCGGTCACTTCAAAAAGTGAAAAATACGATCATGGATTCGGATTGAAAAGTATAAGGCTGATCGCCGGAAAGTATGGAGGAGATATGAGCGTGCAGGCGGAGGAGGGGATCTTTACGCTTCAGGTAATGATACCGGTGGGAAAGAAATAAAAACGTCCGTTCACACATGCCAGCTCGAATCCGCTGCGTTGCAGCTCCTTCTCGCTGATGGCGTTCGCCATATATCGAAAAGAGAGAGAATCTGTCTTTGCAAGCAAGCTTGCACGTCAGGTCCTCTCTCTTTTCTCTGCATATGTGAACTGGTGCACATCCTGCCGCATAACGTGCAGATTCTGCCGGGGATGTTTATTTTTTGCCACCTTTTTGTTAAGGTTTTGTTAACGCGAAAGGGAAACCTTGAGGAACAAAAAGGAGGAATGGATTATGGATGCAAAGAAGAAACGTATCCTGCGGGCTGTGCTGGCCTGGATCGTTGTGATCGCTACAGCTGCGGCGCTGATTCTGGCGAATTTTATGGCATCCCGCTATGCAAATCTGATCTCGGTATAT
Organism: uncultured Mediterraneibacter sp.; assembly: GCA_944381495.1. Classification (GTDB taxonomy): domain Bacteria; phylum Bacillota; class Clostridia; order Lachnospirales; family Lachnospiraceae; genus Mediterraneibacter. The sequence goes on from CALWLJ010000007.1 coordinate 20,766, forward strand.
CTGAACATGCCGAATCAGAAGATCGTGGAGGCTGAAGATGAGGAAACGGAGCATTTTACTTCAGATTACGGCAGCCAGGAGGAGATGACAGCGCATCTGAAGGAGATTGGAAAACAGATTGAAGCCGAGGGAGCGGTACTGTTGGAGAATAATGGTACTCTGCCGCTTTCCGATGCGGCGAAGATCACGATCCTGGGACAGGATAGTGTTGATCCTGTCTATGGAGGCGGCGGAGCCGGATCGGTAGATACTTCTGCAGCGGTAGATCTGTACACGGGGATCCAGGAAGCAGGATATCAGACGAATGATACCGTGCGTGAATTTTACACAGAGGGAGCGGGAAGCTCCTATCGAAAAACAGTACCTGACGCATACGGAGAAGGTGTTTTTGGAGTAAATGAGGTCCCGGTTTCCGAGTTTACGGACGATGTACTAAACAGTTTTGAGGAGTATAACGACGCAGCAATCGTAGTGATCGGACGCAGCGGCGGTGAGAGCTCGGATCTTCAGAGCACACCTCTGGACAATGGCTGTTATTATCTGGAACTGGATAATAATGAAATGGATCTGATAAATCTGGCGTGCCGCAATTTTGACAATGTGGTAGTGCTCCTGAATACTCAAAATCCTGTGGAACTTGGCGAACTTGAGAATACAGATGTTGATGCTGTCCTCTGGATCGGAGCTCTCGGCGAGACCGGTGCGGAAGCTGTAGGCGATCTCCTGTGCGGCAACATATCTCCGTCGGGAAGACTGACAGACACATACGCATATGACAGCTTCAGCGCTCCTGCAATGGCGAATTTCGGAAGCTATATGATCGCCAACAGCCAGGTTATGTTTGGCAATTCCTACATGGTATATAGTGAAGGCATCTATGTCGGATATCGGTACTATGAAACCAGATATGAAGACGTTGTCCTTGGCAATGAAGACCCGGCTAATTATAATTATGCAGAAACGGTGCAGTATCCTTTCGGATATGGACTGTCCTATACAGAGTTTGCATATTCTGATTTCACTCTGACAGAAGACGGGGATCAGTATATTGCAGAAGTCACAGTGACCAATGCCGGAGATGCGGCAGGCAAGCATGCGGTTGAGATCTACATGCAGTCTCCGTATACGGATTACGACCGTGAGAACAACATTGAAAAATCTTCAGTGGAGCTTGTAGGATACGGCAAGACAGATACTCTTGAAGCAGGAGAATCCGAGACCGTTTCCATCGAGATCCCGAAGGAAATGATGAAGGTCTATGATCGGTATGGGGAAGGAACCTATATTGTTGACGCAGGAGATTATTACTTTACAGTGGGCGCAGACGCTCATGATGCTGTAAATAATATCCTTGCAGCAAAAGGCTGCACAACAGCTGACGGCATGGACGCAGATGGAAATGCAGATCTGGCGGCAAAAGTAACTCAGGAGGAACAGGATAATACGACTTATGCGCTATCCCAGGCGACCGGATATGAGATCCAGAATCAGTTCGAAGATGTAGATATCAATACATATGATACGGAACATGTTTATCTGAGCAGAAGCGACTGGACAGGAACATGGCCTGCAACCTATGCAGATGGTTCCTGGACGGCTCCGGAAGATTTTGTGGCGGCGCTGGAAATCCCGGCTGTAGAAGATACCGTGGAAACGGCTCCGGTGACAGGAACAACAGATGAAGAAGTCGGTTCTCTGACAACAGCTATGATGATGGATCTGGATTATGATGATCCAATGTGGGATACTCTGATCCAGCAGATGAGCGTTGATGAGCTGGATACTCTGGTACGTGTGGGCGGATATGCCACAATGGGCATTGATTCCATTCAGCTGCCGTCTACTCAGGACAAGGATGGCCCGGCAGGCATCTCCAGCACCCTGGTTGGAGGTGAGAACGGTACATCTTATCCGCCGGAGATCGTGCTGGCGGCTACTTGGAACGATGAACTGGCAGAAGAATTCGGACGCTGCATCGGAGAAGACAGCCTTGCACTTGGCGTTACAGGATGGTACGCTCCGGCAATGAACATCCATCGTACACCTTACAGCGGACGTAACTTTGAGTATTATTCAGAAGACAGTTATCTTTCCGGAATGATGGGCGCAGCGACTGTACGGGGCGCACAGGAAAAGGGGGTTCTCGTATATATCAAGCATTTCGCGCTGAATGACCAGGAAACTAATCGTATGGGCGTATCTGTATTTGCAAATGAGCAGAGTGTGCGTGATCTGTATCTGAAACCGTTTGAGATCACAGTCCGCGACGGCGACGCTCACGGAGCAATGGTCAGTATGAACCGGATTGGTTCCCGATGGACAGGAGCGCATTATGGCCTGATGACAGAAGCCCTTCGAAATGAGTGGGGATTTGAAGGCCTTGCTATTACAGACCAGGCGTCCTTTGAAGTATTCGCATATGAGGATATGAGGGCCGGATTGGAGGCAGGAACAGACCTCTGGCTGAATACAGATACAGAACTCTGGAAACTGAGCGATGCGGATATGAATGATACGATCGTTACCTCTATGCAGAGAGCGGCAAAGAATATTGTATTCGCAGTCTCACGGAGCAATGCCATGAACGGCCTGTCAAGCAGCAGCAAGATCGTACAGATCACTCCGCTGTGGCAGATGGCTCTTTATGTGGCGGATGCGGTATTTGCAGTTATTGCACTTCTTGGAGCAGTATTCGCTACACTGGACGCAGTAAAAGGAAATGACCGGAAAAGAGTACTTAGCGCTGTACTGTCCGGGATCTGCTGCGTGCTTCTTTTTGGAGGCGGACTGTCAATATGTATCCTGGCAGGAAGCGATTACTACAATATGGGAATCCCGCTGGGAGTTGTGGGATTGATACTGTGTGTCCTGAATGTCGCAGTTTCAGTCGGGAAGACGAAAACAGAATAAAAGAGAACTGAAAAACAGGTTCTGATTTTGAAGAGGGATCTCTGGCCGTTGGGCGGAGATCCCTCTTTGGCGCAGTATGCAGGATTTTCTCCGGCTTGTTATTTCTCTGTGACAATGCTAGAATAAAATTTGTATATGCGAAATTAGCAGTATTTGTGTATTCAACAAATTCAGTAGTTGCATAGTGTAAAATACTCAGAATGGGGCATGAAAATGGCAATTATGACAGTATATCACGGAGGATATACTCCGATACAGAATCCGGAAATCCGTATTGGACGTAATACGAAGGATTTTGGAAATGGGTTTTATTGTACGATCATAAAAGAACAGGCACAGCGCTGGGCAAAAAGGTATAATACAAAGATTGTCTCCATCTATGATGTGCGGATGAACAGCAACCTGAACGTAAAAGAATTCAGGGAAATGTCGGAAGAATGGCTGGATTTTATTATTGCCTGCCGCAGCGGGAAGCCGCATCAGTACGACATTGTGATCGGTGCGATGGCAAATGATCAGATATATAATTTTATTTCTGACTACATTGACGGAGTGATTACCAGGGAACAGTTTTGGGTTCTGGCGAAATTTAAGTACCCGACCCATCAGATTAATTTCTGTACAGAAGAAGCGTTAAAATGTCTGAAATATCGGGGATACGAGGTGGTTGAATGATGAACAGGCAGAATGGAAGAGAAGATCCAAAAGATAATGATCTGTTTTTTACCTGCAGTCTGATCGATTATATTGCAAGAAAAACGAAAAATAAAAGAGCGGACGTAGTAAATGCCCTTGGGAAAAAAAGAATTGAGAAGATCTATGATCTGGCCGATATTTACCACAGCGATAATATTGACCGGGTGAGTCAGGATTTTATCGAAGAGGCTGATATACGGCAGGGAAACTTTGATAATGTGGGAGACTGCGGCTATTCGATCCCGACGCACTGGGATATCGGAAAGGTATATAAGAGACTTATCAAAATGGTTGCCGAAGATGAACAGATCAGTGTTGTGGATGCCCTGATCGAAGTGTACAATTCTTTTATAAGCGATAAGATAGATGACTATAACAGCAGCGTTTATTATGAAAATCCGTCCTATATTTTTGAATGTTATAGAGAAGGGGAAATGCTGTAAAGCATAAGATGACTCAAAGGAGAAAAAGCAAATGAAAAAACAGAACCAAATACTGACGATACCCAACCTGATGTCTCTGTTCCGGCTGTGTCTGATCCCGCTGATCATATGGCTCTATCACGGAAAGCATATGTATGGTCTGGCAGCAGTGGCGCTGATCATTTCAGGGATCACGGACGTAGCAGACGGCTATGTTGCCCGGCACTTTAATATGGTGAGCGACTTCGGGAAGGCGCTGGATCCGGTGGCGGACAAGCTGACCCAGTTTTCCATGCTCATCTGCCTGGCGATCCGGTTCCGGTGGATCATGGTCCCGGTTGTGCTGATCTTTCTGAAGGAACTCACGACCGGCATTCTGAAGATGGTGGTCATCCGAAAGACGGGCGTTGTAGAAGGCGCTGAGTGGCACGGAAAGTTGACTACAGTGCTCCTTTATCTGACGATTTTTATCCATATCGTCTGGTATGATATCCCGAAGACCTGGTCAGTGGCGCTGACAGTTGTCTGTACGACGATGATGTTGATCTCATTTATCCTGTATGGGGTTCATAATGTGAAGATGCTGAAAGATGGGAAACAGGCAGAACAATAGATATTGAATAATGAAAACATGATGGAAATGTGGTACACTGATAGAAATAGACAGTGTATCACATTTTTTATGGAAAGAGGAAAAACAAAACAGCACAGCTGCCAGGGGAGAGGAGGATCATTATGAAAAAGTTACTGGTATCAGCGCTCTGCGTATCGGCTATTCTGCTCTGCGCGTGCTCTGCGGGAGGAGGCGCCGGCACAGGAGCGGAAGATGAAACTGCGGCCGGGGAGGAGAACAGCGCTCAGAACAGCGAAGAGGCTCAGGGAGGCGGCGAGATCATCCTTGCCACTACTACCAGCACTCAGGACAGCGGTCTTCTGGACTATATCCTGCCTGTATTTGAGGAGGAGAGCGGCTACAGTGTGAGTGTGGTGTCTGTGGGATCTGGAGAGGCCATGACTATGGGGGAGAACGGAGAGGCGGATGTGCTTCTGGTGCATTCTCCCGAGGCAGAGGCAGAGTTCGTGGCCGGGGGCCATGCGGATGAAGACGGCAGGATGGACGTAATGTACAATGATTTTGTCCTGATCGGGCCGAAGGATGATCCGGCAGGAATCTCCTCAGCTGCACCGGATGACGCAGAAGAAGCATTTCGGATGATCGCTGACACGCAGTCTACTTTTATTTCCCGAAGCGACAAGTCAGGAACGCATCAAAAGGAACTGGCTGTCTGGGAAGCCTGCGGCATCCAGCCGGAAGGAGACTGGTATGTGGAGGCAGGAGCCGGGATGGGAGCAGTCCTTGAGATGACCAACGAGATGCTGGGGTACACTCTGTCCGACCGTGCCACCTGGCTGAACCTGGGGCTGGACGAGGATCTGATGATCGTCTGCGAGAAAGATCCCAGCGGGATCCTCTATAATCAGTACGGAGTGATCTGTGTGAACCCGGACAAAAATGAAAATATAAACCACGAAGGCGCAAAAGCATTTCAGAAATGGATCGTATCCGAAGAAACTCAGGAACTGATCGGAGAGTACGGTGTGGAGGAGTACGGGAAACCTTTGTTCACACCCAATGCGGTTCAGAGCTGAGACGGAACGGAAATCGGATGGAGAGTGGTACAGATGGAGATTATCGTTGACGGTATCAGGGAGGCGGTCCGGCTGATCCTGTCCCTGGACGGAGAAGTGTTTGAGGTGGTGCTGCTGTCCTTGAGGGTCTCTCTTCTGTCCCTTCTGATTGCAGTTGTTTTGGGAATCCCGGCAGGACTGGCATTGGCGGGACATGAGTTCCGCGGAAAGCATGTGGTGATGAGACTGATCTATACCCTGATGGGGATGCCGCCTGTGCTCTGCGGGCTTCTGGTCTATATCATCCTGATGCGTCGGGGGCCGCTGGGCAGTCTGCGTCTGAACTATACAGTTACGGCTATGATCATTGTCCAGACGCTGCTCATTCTGCCGATCATCACGGGGCTTACCTTCAGCGCCGCAGGGGAGCGGCAGGAGAAGATCCGGTGTCTGGCCGTGACCCTGGGGGCGGATCATATGCAGACTATGGGGCTTTATCTTTATGAACTGCGGTTTGGGCTGACCACGGCAATTGTTTCTGGCTTTTCCAGAGGAATTTCAGAGGTGGGGGCTGTGATGATCGTTGGCGGAAATATTGACGGGAAGACACGGACTATGACCACATATATCTCTCAGCTGAAAGGCATGGGAGAGTTTGAGCGGGCGGTGGCAGTGGGCCTGATCCTTCTGGTCATTTCTTTCTTGGTAAACACACTGCTCTATAATTTTCAGAAGGAAACGGGGCGGAGATAATGGAGCTGGCAGTACAGAACCTGAAGAAGATCTATGGCACGCATACTGTGCTTGATATCGGGAAACTTATGCTGCCTTCCGGCAGGATCACTGCCATAGTGGGGCCAAATGGCGCGGGCAAGTCTACATTGCTCAGTATCCTGGCAGGTCTGCTGGAGGCAGATAACGGGCAGGTCTTCTACGACGGGCAGGAGGAGATCCCGCGGGAAAGAATGACAATGGTGTTCCAGGAGCCATATCTGATCTCTTCTACTGTAGAGAAAAATATCGCCTGGCCCCTGAAGATCAGAAAGATTCCCGGACAGGAGATCAGCCGGCGGGTGAAAGGACTGGCAGGGGAACTGGGACTTGTTCCGCTCCTGAAGAGGAGAGTCAGGGGACTGTCCCTGGGAGAAGTACAGAAGACCGCCCTTGCCAGAGCCCTTTCCTTTGATCCGGAGATGCTGTTTTTGGACGAGCCATGTGCCAGCATTGATCCCAGCGCCACTCTTGAGATCGAGAGACTGCTGGCGAAACGAAAAGAGGAGTCAGGCACTACGATAGTCATTGTGACCCATGACCTGGCACAGGCCCGGAGACTGGCGGATCAGGTTGTGCTGCTCCATCGGGGGAAGGTGCTGGAAAGTGGGGAGGCGGAGAAATTTTTCTCCAGTCCCGACAGAGAAGAGACGAGGAAGTTTACGGAAGGAGGCCTGCTGATCTGATATGAAACTGCTGAATACAGACACATTGGAAGAAGCAAGGGAGAAGCTCTGGAAGGAAACCGCAGATATGGAGCTTGAGACATGTGAGGCGGAACTCAGGGAAGCACGGGGGCGTATCAGCAGCCGGGATATCTTCTCAGAGGAGAATATCCCGCCATTTGACAGGTCCACCATGGATGGATATGCCCTGGCGGCAGAAGAGACCTATGGAGCCGGGGAGTCGTCCCCGGTCTTTCTGCATGTATGCGGGAAGGTCAGGATCGAGGAACAGGCCGGTGCGAGCCCCGGTCCGGGAGAGGCGGTGCAGGTGCAGACTGGCTCTATGATCCCGAAGGGAGCAGATGCGGTGGTCATGGCAGAGTATACAGAGGAATATGCTCCTGGCCGGATCGTCTGCTACCGTCCGGTCAGCCCCGGGGAAAATGTGATCCGTGCAGGAGAGGACGTATATACTGGTGAGCGTATCATCTGCCGGGGGCAGCAGATTGGCGTGGGAGAGACTGGTATGCTGGCAGGCATTGGTATCCGTCGGATCCAGGTGTACCGGAAGCCAGTGGTGACCGTGATTTCTACCGGGGATGAGCTGGCAGGTGCAGGTGAGCCTCTTACAGCCGGAATGATCCGGGATATCAATACGGATGCGCTGACAGCAGCTGCGGAATCATGTGGAATGGATGTCAGAGCGCAGATACGGATCGGAGATGAGAGGGAGAAGATATGCCATGCAGTACAGGAGGCTTCGGGAAACAGCGATATCGTTCTGATCTCCGGGGGAAGTTCCAAGGGCAGCCGGGACTTTACAGAACAGGTGCTGGAGAAAGTGACTGGTAATGTATTTACTCATGGGATCGCGCTGCGGCCCGGCAAGCCTACGATCCTTGCGTATGACAGAGAACGGAAGACTGTGATCACAGGACTTCCCGGGCATCCCATGGCTGCCGTACTGGTATTCCGGCTGGTGATCGCCCACTGGTACAGGCGGAAGACAGGGATGGACGAGCCGCTGTCTGTTCCTGCTGTGATGGGACAGAATGTATCCAGCAATCAGGGAAGGGAGACGTGTCTGCCGGTCCGTCTGATCCGGTCATGCGAAGCGGAAAGTAATCCGGCGGAAACGGCAGCAGAAGGTCAGGACAGTCAGAAAGGTCAGGATGGATATACCGCTCTGCCGGTCTATGCCAAGTCGGGCAGTATCTCGGCGCTTGCCGGGGCGGACGCGTATGTGATGATCCCTAGAGACAGAGAAGGATTGAAAAAAGGAGAAAGGATCTGGGCGGAACTGTTATGAAACGAAATCTGTATCTGGATGTGCAGGACAAAGAGACTGCACTGGAAAATTTTCTGAATGCGCTGGAAGGAGCCGTGCCGGACAGCGAAACCATCCCGGTCACGGAGAGTCTGGGACGGGTGACGGCGGAAGCGGTCTTTGCAAAGTGGTCCAGTCCTTCTTATAATTCATGTGCCATGGACGGGATCGCGGTGATCAGCTCTCATACAAAGGGGGCATCGGAGAACAGCCCTCTGCTGCTGAAGGAAGGGGAGGACTATCTGGAAGCGGATACCGGGGACATGATCCTGCCGCCCTATGACGCGGTCATCATGGCGGAGGAACTGATAGAGACAGAAGAGGGGTATCAGATCATCGCACCGACACATCCCTTTGCCCATGTGCGGGCGGTGGGGGAGGATATCGTAGCCAGCGAGATGGTGCTGCCCTCCGGACATAAGATCCGGGCTGTGGATATCTCCGCACTTCTGGCAGCAGGCGTGGGGACAGTGCTGGTGATACGGAGACCGGTGGTGGGAATCATCCCTACCGGTGACGAGATGATCAGTTATAAGGATATTACAGAGCAGGGGGAGGTAACCGGTCCCGAGGACGGTCATATCGTAGAGACCAACTCCTGGCTGTTCGAAGGACTGGCCAGAGAGAATGGAGCTGTCGGACGGAGATACGATATTGTGCCGGACAGGCCGGAGCTTCTGGAAGAGGCTGTGATGCGGGCAGTGGAAGAGTGCGATATCATCATAGTTAACGCCGGGTCCAGCGCAGGACGGGACGACTATGCGGTCCATGTGATCCGGAAGCAGGGGGACGTGCTGACCCACGGCGTCAGCATCAAGCCGGGCAAACCGGTGATCCTCGGAAAGGTGCAGGGAAAGCCGGTGATCGGACTCCCCGGTTATCCGGTGTCAGCGTATCTGACATTTATGGAATTCGTTGTTCCGGTGATCAACCGGTTCCTGACAGGAGAGAGTCAGCCTGCCGAGAAGGTACGGGCAAAGCTGACGAAGACAGTCATGTCCGGACTGAAATACGAGGAGTACCTGCGTGTGAAACTGGGAATAGTGGATGGAGAACTGATCGCTGCGCCGCTGAGCAGAGGCGCGGGAGCGTCCATGTCGCTGGTGAAAGCCGACGGGTTCTGCCTGATCCCGAAAAACAGCGAAGGCGTCATGGCCCACGAAGAGGTGGAAGTCCGGCTGCTGGAAAAGCCGGAACAGATCGGGAAGACGCTTGTGGTGATCGGGAGCCATGATATCATCCTGGATGTGCTGAACGACCTGATAACTGAGGAGCACACCGGTATGCGGCTGTCCTCTACCCATGTGGGATCCATGTCCGGTCTGATCGCTCTGAAGAAGCATGAGACCCATCTTGCGCCGTCCCATCTGCTCTGTGAGGAGGACGGAAGCTACAATGAAGCTGTGGTAAGAGAGATATTCCCCGGGGAAAAGATGGTCATTATCAAGGGTGTCCGCCGGAGACAGGGATTTATCGTGAAGAAGGGCAATCCTCTCCACATCCGGAAGATCGCTGACATTACGCCGGAGATCCGGTACATCAACCGGCAGAAGGGTGCCGGGACACGGGTCCTCTTTGATTATCTGCTGAAGAAGGAAAGTGTTTCCCCGGAAGAGATTCAGGGATATAAACACGAGGCAGCCACCCATATGGCAGTGGCGGTGGCGGTCCAGAAGGACAATGCGGATGTGGGTATGGGAATCTATTCCTGCGCGAAGGCGCTGGATCTGGATTTTGTGGATGTTGCCTTTGAGGAGTATGATTTTGTGACCAGAGAGGAATATCTGGATCTGCCTCTGGTACAGGAGTTCCTCCGGGTACTCAGGAGCAGTGAGTTCCGGAGAAAGCTGGAGGAACTTGGCGGATATACGGCAGAGGAGATTGGAGAAATCCAGTATATCAGATGGGGGATGACTCCCGCCTCTACAGGCGGTGAGTGACAAATCAGTAAAGGAGGTGAAGACCATGGCAACAGAATACGGAGGTTATATGGGGAAAGTCCTGCAGATTAATCTGACGAAACAGGAAGTGTCCGAGTATCCGTTTACCGATGAGGAGCGAAGACTTTTCATCGGCGGGAAGACTATGGCAGCGAAGATACTTGGGGATCATCTGACGGGAAAGGAGAAGGCATTTTCCGAGGAGAACCTGCTGGTGATCACCACCGGCCCCATGACCGGATCCGGGGCGCCCAGTTCAAGCAGATTTAATATTTCTACCCTGTCGCCCCAGACCGGATATATCACATCATCCAACTGCGGCGGGCATTTCGGATACTATCTGAAGAAAGCGGGGCTGGACGCTCTGATCCTGACGGGAAGGTGCGACCGGCCCACATGGATCGAGATCAATAATGAGAAGGTGATCTTCCATGATGCAGATGGTATCTGGGGCATGAAGACAGGAGAGACTCAGGCGGCGCTGGACGACAAACTGCGCCTGAAGAACGGCCGGGTGCGCAAGAACGGGAAGATATGCATCGGCCCGGCGGGGGAGAATCTGGTGCTCTATTCCTGTATTGTCTCCAATGAGCGTGTCTCCGGAAGAGGGGGCACGGGAGCGGTCATGGGCTGGATGCGGCTGAAGGCGGTATGCGCTTCTGGAAATAAGGAAGTACAGGTCCATGATAAGGAGAAGATGGTGCGGCATACCCAGAAATGGTTCCGCTATCTGAGAAAGCACCCCCTGACCGGAAGCCAGCTGCCGAAGCTGGGAACCGCAGGGCTTGTCAGCGCCATGCAGATGAAGCATATCCTCTCCACGAAGAATTACACATACGGCCAGTATGATGATTTCGAGAAGGTGAGCGGGGAGGAACTGGCGGAGAAGTATAATATCGTAAACAAAGGATGCCTGACCTGTCCCATCCGATGCGCCCGCACGGTGGAAGTCAACGGGCAGCAGGTCAAGGGACCGGAGCTGGAGACCCTGGTCCTGCTGGGCGGAGGGATCCTGAACAATGATCTGGAGTCCATTTTCAAGTGGAACTATGAACTGGACGAACTGGGACTGGATACCATTTCCTGCGCCAATACCATTTCCTATGCCATGGAAGCCAATGAGAAAGGGCTGTGGGATAACGGATTGAAGTTTTCGGAGACAGAAGACCTTTCAAAGATATTTGAAGACATTGCATACCGCAGGGGAATCGGTGATGAACTTGCCCAGGGGAGCAGGCGCCTGTCGGAGAAATACGGCGGAAAGGATTTCGCCATACATGCAAAAGGAATGGAGCTGGCAGCCTATGAGCCGAGAAAGGCTGTGGGACTGGGGCTTGGGTACGCCACCAGCAACCGGGGCGGCTGCCATCTGAACGGCGGCTATCTGGTCATCCTGGAGGGTCTGGGGCTATCCATGGATCAGACCACTTACCATGCGAAAGGAGATCTGACTATGCTGTTCCAGGATCTGATGGAGATGATCTCCGCATCGGGACAGTGCCTGTTCACCAGCTACGCATTCTTCCCCACGCCGCTGATGAATCACCCCAACGCATGGTACACGAAGATGGTAAACCGGATCCTGCCCTATACGGGACCGGTAGTCCGGATCATCAACAAGTTTCCGGAGATTGCCTGTTTCCATCTGCCGGTGTTCCACCACACGAAGGGGTTCGAGTACACCACCGGGATGAAGATGACATTTGGAGATTATATCCGGTGCGGAGAGCGGGGATTTAATCTGGAGCGGGAGGTGAACCGCAGGTTCGGCGTCAACGCCAACAAGGACGCACTGCCGAAGCGGCTGACGCAGACCCTGCAGGATCCGAAAGATCCGGACTCTAAAGTTCCGCTGGAGAAGCTGAAGAAGGTGTACTATCACGCCAGAGGCTGGGACAAGGACGGGCTTCCTGCCAAGAGACTTCTGAAGAAACTGAAGATCAGCGAGGGGGCGGATATATGATCACGGTAAAGATATTCGGCGTGGCCCGGCTTAGGGCAGGCACCGGCACCTTTGAGTGCGATGAAAATGATGTGAAAAATGTAGACGAACTGTTGAACAGGATCCCCAATACGACAAGGAAAGAGGCCAGGGATCTGGTCCTCCTTGTCAACGGGAAACCTGCCGGCAGAAGACACCGTCTGGAAGACGGGGATGAGGTGGTTCTGCTGGCGCCGGCGGGAGGCGGTTGAAGATGAAGAAGAAAAAGGAAATACCCCGGATCGATCCGGAGGCATGCGCGGGCTGTTCCGTCTGTGTGGAGAACTGTCCTATGGACTGCATTGCTATTGAGCCTCCGAAGTTCCACGGAGATATCCGGACGATCGCCCGGGTAAATACGGCGAAATGTATCGGGTGCGGCATCTGCGCGAAGGTATGTCCCATCCGGGCCATAGAGATGCGAAGAGAAGGGAGCGTGGAGGATGCCATGAAGACAAAATGGACTGCAAAGAAAGTATTCTGCAGGGCTTTCCAGTATGTGATGAAATATGGAATGTATGTGCTGCCCTGGAGTGTGCCGAAGGTGCTGAGAGGTCCCGGATGTGTGAAGAAACTTCCTGTGTCTGTAAAGCACAGGGGATTTCGGAAGGTGCTGATCGTGACAGACAGTACCCTGATGGATCTGGGGCTTCTTGACGGTCTGCTGGAGTCTATGAAAGAGGCGGATCTTCCCTATGTGATCTATGACGGTGTAGCCCCCAATCCTACCGATGAAAATGTAGAGTCGGGTACTGCGATCTTTAAATATAATGGCTGTGACTGTATGATCGCTTTTGGCGGAGGATCCCCGATGGACTGTGCAAAGGGAATCGGGGCGCGGATTGCCCGGCCGCGGAAAAAAGTGCGGAATCTGCAGGGGCTGTTCCGTGTGCTGAGGCCCATACCGGTGATCTTCGCCGTGCCTACGACGGCGGGAACCGGTTCGGAGACTACCATCGCCGCTGTGATCACAGAGGCGGAGACGCACCATAAGGCGTCTATGAACGATCTTTGTCTCATGCCCAGATATGCGGTGCTGGATCCGGAGCTGACAAAGGGACTGCCGCCCCAGGTGACTGCCACTACCGGAATGGATGCGCTCTGCCATGCAGTGGAAGCCTATACAAACAATACTTATAACAGTGCGCTTGAGAAGAAAATGTGCCGGAAGGCAGTCCGTCTGATCTATGATAATCTGTACCGGGCGTACACAGACGGCGCTGATATGGAGGCGCGGCAGAATATGCAGGAGGCGGCCTTCCTGGCGGGCCGGGCGTTTACCCGGGGATCGGTGGGATATGTCCACGCCATTGGGCATACCCTGGGCGGACTGTACGGCACCCCGCACGGGCTGGCCATGTCCATCCTTCTGCCCCATGTCATGCGGGCATATGGAAAAGCGGCTCATAACAGGCTGGCGGAGCTGTGCGATGTATGCGGCCTGGAAGCGGCAGATGACAGCGCGGCTGCAAAGGCAGAGGCATTTATCCGCTGGATTGAGGATCTGAAGGAGCAGATGAACATTCCGGACCGGCTGGATATGATCCGGGAGGAAGACATTGATCAGATTGTTGAGTGGGCGGAAAAGGAAGGCAATCCCCTCTATCCGGTGCCTGTGATCTGGAGCAGGCAGGAGTTTAAGGAGTTTATCCTGTCTCTGCGGGAAGAAGATAAATAAAGATCAGGATCGGGCTACGCCCCCGCTGCATATTGCGGCGGGGGCATCTTCGTTCCGGAATCCATACCGTTTTGATGCAATGCCAGGGCAGAGCTGTTGAAACCATGGGGCCGGGCAGTGCAGGGGGAGGCGACAGAACATGTCCCCGGAAATGACAGAATATGCACAGCCGGTTGTAATTCCTGATGAAAACATTACAATAGATTCAAAAGAATTGCAGAGCAGATGCAGGAAAGAGGACGAATATGGAGAAATTATCTTTGAACAAAGATTGGATCTGTTACAGGAGCGGACACCGGGAGGAGGCTTTTCAGACCGATGTGCCCCATGACGCCATGCTGTTGGACAGCAAGAGCGAGAACAGCCCCGGAGGGGTGAATACAGGCTGGTATGACGCGCAGGATTACAGTTACGAGAGAAAGCTGATGATTCCGGAAGAATGGAAAGGGAAAAAGCTGATCCTGGAATTTGAAGGCGTATACCGGAAAGCTACCGTGACAGTCAACGGGCAGAAGGCAGCCTTTCATGATTACGGTTATACCGGGTTTTATGTAGATATCACGGAACTTGCTGCCTATGGAGCGGAGAATACAGTGCAGGTGGATGTGATCAACCATGACCAGCCCAACAGCCGCTGGTATTCCGGAACCGGGATCTATCGTCCGGTATGGCTTTATGTTCTGCCGGAGCGCCACATCGTGCTGGACGAAATCCGGGTTACAACGCTGGACTGGAAGACGAGAAAGCTGAATGTTACAGTTGAGACATCTGGAGACGGCGAGATCCGGGCACAGATCCTGGATCCGGAAACCATGGGAATTGCAGCAGAGCAGGAAGGAAACAGTGACAGCGGCCGGTTTGTCTGGGAGGTTTCCATACCGGAGGCGAAGCTCTGGTCTCCTGAGTCTCCGAAGCTTTATATCTGCAGAGTCACATTTGGAGAAGATATCCAGGAAGTCAGATTCGGGATCCGTGTTGTAACGTGTACGCCGGAAGAAGGCTTCTGCATCAATGGACGCCGGGTCATTCTGAGAGGGGCATGTATCCACCATGACAATGGCCTGCTGGGGGCATGTGCCTATGACTTTGCGGAGAGAAGAAAGATCCATATTCTTCAGGACAATGGATATAATGCAGTGAGGAGCGCCCATAACCCCTGTTCTAAAGCTATGCTTGACGTATGCGATGAGACAGGTATGCTGATCATGGACGAATATATCGACGCCTGGTATATCCATAAGACAAAATATGACTATGCGGATGAGATGGAGAAAAACTACAAGAAGGATCTGGCTGATATTGTGGCGAAAGATTACAACCATCCTTCTGTGGTCCTTTACTCTACAGGAAATGAGGTTTCCGAGACAGCTCAGCCAAAAGGGATCGGTCTGTGCGGCGATCTGACAAAGCGGTTTCATGAGCTGGATCATACACGGCCGGTTACCTGCGGCATCAACATATTCTTTAATTTCCTCAGCTCTATGGGATTTGGAGTATACAGTGATAAGAAAGCAGATCAGGCAGTGGAAAACGCGAAGAAGAAAAAAGCGGTGGGCAGCGAATTTTTCAATAAGCTGGCCGGCCTGTTGGGGGCGGACTTCATGAAATTCGGCGCGACTCTGTATCCTTGTGATGTGAAGACAAGAGACGCCTTCGCAAATATGGATGTGGCAGGATACAACTACGGGATCAACCGTTATCTCCACGACCTGAAAAAATATCCGGACCGTCTCATCCTGGGAAGCGAGACGTTCTGTTCGGATGCATATCATTTCTGGATGCTGGCGAAGAAGCATAAGAGGATCATCGGTGACTTTGTATGGGCCGGCATGGATTATCTCGGAGAAGTGGGGATCGGCTCCTGGGAATACAAGGATTATGCGCCCCGGTTTGACAACGGGATGGGATGGGTCAGCGCCGGTTCCGGAAGGATCGACCTGACCGGAAAGCCGCTGGCTGAAATGACTTACACAAAAGTGGCCTTCGGGCTTCAGAAGATCGGCATAGGTGTGATCCCGGTGGACAATACATCCAGCCCTCATTCTCCGTCGGCGTGGAAGATGACAAACGCAGTGGAGAGCTGGTCCTGGAACGGATGCGACGGAAAAGACGCAAAAGTAGAAGTATATGCCCGCGCACATCATGTATCCCTTTACGTAAATGGAAACTGTGTGGGAACAAAAGAGTTGAAAAAGGACTGCCGCGCAGTATTTAAAACAATCTATCAGCCGGGAGAGCTGAAGGCGCTGGCTTTTGACGCACAGGATCAGAAAACCGCGGAATGCGTACTTCAGACAGCAGGAGAGGAGACTCGTCTGACACTGGAGCCGGAGCTGAACAAAGTATCCGGAAATGACCTGCTCTATGTCCGGATGAAATATACAGATGACAAAGGTACCGTGAAACCTCTTGCAAGAGGCGAGATCAAGGTAAAAGCAGAGGGCGGAAAGATCCTGGGAATCGGAAGCGCCTGCCCCTATTATGTGAAGAGCTATCTGGGAGATACGGCGGATACTTATTACGGCGAGGCCATGGTCATCATACAGCCGGAAAAGGCCGGAAAGATTACCGTAACAGCGGAAAGCGGATATGGGAATGCAAGAGTTGAGGTGCCGGCGGAATGAAAGAGAAGTGGACAAAGTTTCAGGAAAAACATCCGAAGGCGGCAAAACTGCTCTACCAGATCTTTTATTTCTGGGTGTTCAGTATGGGAGTGACGATCCTTCAGTATCTGATGTTTACATTTTTCCCATACTTGTTCGGCCTTAAGCTTGCAGGAACAGAATTTATGTGGCCGCAGATCCCCATACATTTTGCCGGATTTGATTATAAATGGAATATCCTGGGATATGAAGTGGCGAGAAATGCCGCCGGGGAAGTGGTGATCGGAGGAGGACTGGGATACTTTATCAGTTATGAGCTGGGAACTTTCCTGGCCCAGTGTGTAAACTTCCCGCTGCAGAGAAATATCACTTTCAAGAGCCACGGCAATATCGCATGGCAGATCCTCTGGTATCTGATCGCATGGGTCCTGATCTCCCTTGTATGCAACGGCGTGAACGGTCTGTGGATGCCGGTCGCCCAAAATTTCTTCAGTCCGGCAGTGTATAATATCCTTGTGACATTTATCACAGGCGGCGTATCCATGGTGATATACTTTTTCGTATACAAGATCATCTTCCCGGAAGGGGAAGCGAAAAAAGCATAGAAGCTTACAGAGAAAGCTTGAACGGACACCTGGCAGGGCTTTAACCGGCCAGGTGTCCGTGTTATAATCAGAAAGAAATACGATAACAAGATTCGGAGTTACAGAAGTAATGATAAAGATAGCGCTTGTAGATGATGAGAGAGAAGAGAGAGAATGTCTGCTGGGATACTGCCGGGATCTCCGCAAAGAAGTCATGGATGAACTGGATGTGCGGACTTTCGCGTCCGGAGATGAGTTCCTGAGCAGGCAGGGAGAGTCTTATGATCTTATCTGCCTGGATATTGACATGGAGGGCAGGGACGGGATCAGTACGGCAAAGGAGATCCGGAAGACAGACAGCCAGGTGATCATTATTTTCGTCACAAATATGGCCCAGATGGCCATAAAAGGGTACGAAGTAAGAGCGCTGGACTTCGTGGTGAAGCCGGTCAATTACTATTCCTTTGCCCTGAAGATGAAAAACGCTCTCAGCATGATCGAGAACAGGAAGACCATGGAGATCGTCCTCCCTACACCGGGCGGAATGCAGAAGTTTTCTTCTGATGAACTTTATTATGTAGAAGTGTCGGGACATTATCTGTCTTATCATACAAAAGACGGCGTGTTCCGGCAGAAGGCATCCATGAAAGAAATAGAGGACAGGCTGGGAGGGCTGTCTTTCAAGCGCTGCAATAACTGCTATCTGGTCAACCTGAAGCATGTGAGCAGCGTGGACAGGGATGAGATCCGTGTGGGCGGCGACCGGCTGAAGATCAGCAGACCCAGGAGGAAGGAGTTCCTTCAGTCTCTGGCAAACTATATGGGAGGGATCCGTCTATGACAGATATGATGAGGGTATGGGACAGCATTTCATATATGGCGGAACTGATCGCTGCATGTCTTATTTTTATGATCCCTCTTAGAAAGAGAAAAGACTTTGCGCTGAGGACGGGGGCGGCAAGCTGCATTTTTCTGTTGGGATCCTGGACGGTCAATGCGCATCTTCGCATCCCTCCGTCAGGGGCTCTGTATCTTGTCTACTGGGCCGCATATCTCCTGCTCAGTGTGGGCTATGTATGGATCTGCCTGGGCGGCAGGCTGCTCCAGGCAGTCTACTGCGCGGTGTTTGCCTGCGCGGTGCAGCATATTGCCTATGACGTCTATCTGATCTATACCATACTTGGCGGAGAAAATTACATTATATTCGTGCTGATCTTTGCGGCTGTTTACAGTGTCTCGTACTGCTTTATCGCCAGAAAGATCCCGGACAACGGAAGGGTTGCGGTGAGCAGGAGATCTCTCTTTCCCATCGCCACCCTGATCGTCCTTGTCTGGGTACTCAGCATTATGGATGATTCCTTTATCGCGGGGTTCGAGTCCGGAGCCTGGCACCGGGTGATCTACCGTATCATTGACGCTCTGTGCTGCATCTATGTGCTCTGGGTCCAGATCAGCCAGAAGGAACTGCTCCGGCTCCAGAGGGAGCTGGCTGGGATTGATTCGGCTCTGCGGACTCAGAGGCAGCAGTATGAGATGACCGGAGATACCATTGAGAATATCAACCGCAAATGCCACGACCTGAAACACCAGATCCGGGAACTCAGGAAAATGGATGACGGCGAAGAAAGGGAAGCCTATCTGAAAGACCTGGAAAACGATATTATGATCTATGACACTGCGCTTCAGACAGGAAACCGCGCGCTGGACGTAGTGCTCATGGAAAAGGCGCTGTTCTGCAAGAACCACGGCATTGACTGGACTTGTATGGCTGACGGCAGCAGACTGGGATTTATGCGGGTGGAAGATATTTACGCAATATTCGGCAATGCGCTGGACAATGCGGTCCGCGCAGTTATGGATCTGGAGGATAAGGCGAAGCGGGTGATCAGCGTTAAGGTACTGGCGCAGGACAGTATTCTTGTGATCCAGATCCAGAATTATTATGAAGGAAGTCTGAGTTTTGACAGAGGACTTCCCGTTACTACAAAGAAAGATAAAAGAGACCACGGCTACGGGATGAAGAGCATCCGCTTTACTGCTGAAAAATATAACGGGACCATCACAGTCAGCGGGGAAAACCAGATCTTTACGCTTCAGATACTTGTGCCTGTCCCGGAAGCACAGAGGCCGGTGCAAAAGGATCCGGAGAAGCAGGAGACTGGATGAGGCAAAAACAGAGAGGGGAAAAGAGACGGCAATATAGTAAAAAACGAAAAGGCAGAAAAGAGAAAAATATACAAAACAGAGAAAATAAAAAATTCAGTAAAACAGCTTGCTATTGTATATTCTCAGACCTATAATAAACCCTTGACAAAAAATGAAAGCGAGGGGATATTATGGCATCAGATTCAACACGTGACATGACCACCGGCAGCCCGGCAGGCATGATCATACGTTTTATGATCCCGGTGTTTCTGGGAAATATATTTCAGCAGTTTTATAATGTGGCTGACTCCATCGTGGCCGGCCAGTTTATCGGAGTGAAAGCACTGGCAGCCATCGGGAGTACCGGATCGCTTATGTTCTTCGTAACGGGATGGCTCAACGGACTGAGCAGCGGATTCGCTATCCTGGTATCTCAGTGGTTCGGAGCCCGTCAGTATGACCGGATGAGGCATTATGTGGCTATGTCTGTTTATCTGGCGGCGGGATTCGCCATCCTTATGACAGCGGTCCTGATGATCGCCAATGTACCCATTCTCAGGATGATGAACTTTTCCGATGAGATCATGCCGGATGTAAAGGCGTATATGGAGATTATTTACGCCGGACTGATCGTTACAGCGGCTTACAATGCGCTTGCATCCTTTCTGAGAGCGTTGGGCGATTCCAGATCGCCGCTCTATTTTCTGATCATATCGGCGGCGATCAACGTGGTGCTTGATATTGTATTTATCGTAAATTTCGGAATGGGAGTGGAAGGCTGCGCATATGCAACCGTCATCGCTCAGGGAATTTCAGCTGTACTCTGCTTTATATACATATTGAAGAAGTTCCCCATCCTGCATCTTAAGAAAGAGGATTTTGTTATCTCCTTTGGCAGTTTCGGACGGCTGCTGGCGCTGGGCATACCAATGGGACTGCAGTTCTCTATCACCGCGATCGGAACGATCATCGTCCAGGGGGCGGTCAACGTGTACGGAGAAGTCTATATGGCGGGGTTCTCTGCGGCAGGCAAGCTGCAGAACATCCTTTCCGCAGTGTTTACCGCGTTCGGCGCGACCATTGCCACCTATGTAGGTCAGAACAGAGGCGCAGGCCGTATGGACAGAGTCAAGGTCGGAGTGAAGTATACTCAGATTATGATCCTTGCATGGAGCGTAGTAGTCATGATCGCCATGTATTTTGGAGGAAAATATATGACATGGCTCTTTGTCAGCCCCTCTGAGACAGAAGTGGTGGATGCGGCGGTAACTTATTTCCATACTGTGTTCTGGTGCTACCCGTTCCTGGGAAGCATCTTCCTGTATCGGAATACACTTCAGGGGATGGGATACGGACTGGTCCCCATGCTGGGCGGTGTCTTTGAGCTTGTGGCCAGGACGGTCATCGTGACTATCGTTGCGGGAAAAACCAGTTTTGCCGGGGTGTGCCTGTCGGATCCGGCGGCGTGGATCGCAGCGCTGATCCCGCTGGTTCCGTACTATTTCTATACCATGCATAAGTGGGAGAAGAAATATGGGGCAAAACAGCTCTCGGATGTTAGTAAATAAGCGACTGGTCCGGTTATTGGACGAACAATATAAAGAAAACAAAAAAGCTGCCGGATACGGATTCTGATCCATATGATACAGAATCCAGTATCCGGCAGCTTTGACTTTACAGATTATACCAGAGAACAGATGACTCTGTTTTACTCTGCTGTCTCTTCAGCATCCTCTGCTTCTTCATCAGCAGGAGCAGTATGAACCTCTGTGATAGTAACAACAGTTGCCTCTGGGTCTGTTGTAAGATTCAGCCCTTCTGTATGAGCAATCGGCAGATCAGCTACTCTTAATGTATCGCCGACTTTCATCTCACCTATATCAATCTCAACTTTGTCAACAAGAGCAGACGGAAGAGCCTTGAATGCGATCTCATGCAGCATCTGCTGCGGAACGCCTGCAACAAGTTTATCCTCATTCAGCAGATGAACTTCAGCAGTTGAGTGAACCTGCTCGCCGCTTACCAGCGCCTGAAAATCAATTTCGTCAACCCAGCCCTTCAGCGGATTATAATCAACTTCCTTGATCAGTGCGTCGTATGTCTGACCTTCGACTTCCAGCATGACCTGTCCGCCTTTTCCTTCTTCTTTCAGCAGACGCTCGATCGCGCCTTTCTCAAACTGAAGCGGAATCGTCTCTTTCATCTCACGGCCGAAAATACTGCCCGTAACAAATCCTTCACGTCTAAGTTTCTTGGCTTTGGTTTTCATGTCTCTTCTTTCAGCTTTTAAAGTATTCATTTATCTTTTCCTCCAATCACTGAATCACGCTTAGCAGCCTTCAACTTTGCATAACAAAGAGGTTTTGTTAAGTGTTCTTTATTTGTTACAACTATAGTATAGCACCGGTGTCAAGAGGAAAAAATTAATCTGATTCTCAAAAAAATTGACTGATTTTGTTTTTTGAAAGTCATTTTTTGGGCGTGATAATATATTTTCCCTTTTCCCGCATCTTCGGATCACCCAGTATCTGCTCCAGTTTATCCAGTACGTATACTTCACAGACCATGCTGCTGACGGCAATCAAGCCCGGTCAGCAGCGGGCTGTTTTGTACGACAATCTTTTAGATGGATCATGAAAGGCTGAGAAAAGGCCTGGGGATCGGGCAGCGGAAAATAAAAGCATAGGAATTGGCTATGGAAAAGTATTCAGTATAAATATTTGCTATCATATTACGGCGATGCTAGACTGATATCGTAAAAATACAGAAGGAGGTTGCATTAGTAATGAATAAAGGCTTAATCCTGATCCTGACAATCGGCGTTTTCAGCATAATCAATACAGAGATGGGAGTAGTGGGAATCCTTCCGCTGGTCTCAGAAGAGTATGGCGTGGGGGTAGCTGCAGCGGGACTGCTGGTCAGTATGTTTGCGCTGGTAGTAGCCGTATCCGGTCCCACCATGCCGCTGTTTTTTTCCGGAATCAACAGAAAGAAAGCGATGATTCTGGTGCTGAGCGTGTTTACTGCATGTAATGTAATATCGGCATTTGCGGAGAGCTTTCCGATTGTTCTGATCACCCGGGTGATCCCGGCGTTTTTCCAGCCGGTGTATGTATCTATGGCAATGTCTGTAGCGGGATCATCTGTACCGCCGAAAGATTCGCCGAAGGCAGTGTCTAAAGTTATGATGGGAGTTTCCGCCGGTATGGTACTTGGCGTGCCGATTGTCAGTTATATCGCAAATATGACGTCACTGAGGGTCGGCATGCTATTCTTTGCAGCAGTTAATGGGGCGGCGCTGATCGCAACGGTTTTTGCGGTGCCGGACCTTCCGGTCAGAGAGAAACTGTCCTATGGTGCCCAGTTGAAAGTACTGAAAGAGAGAAAAACCTGGCTTTCTATTTTGGGAGTGATGTTTCTGAATGGGTCTGTATTCGGCGTATACAGTTATCTTTCGGAATATATGGAGACGGTAACAAAACTGTCGGCCGGACTGATCAGCATCCTACTCCTTGTATATGGACTGTCAAATATGATCGGCAATCTGATAGCGGGAAGGATGCTCAGCAGCCGTCCCCTTGGATTTGTGGTGACATTTCCGTTTCTGCTCGCAGCGCTGTACGTGGTCTTGTTTTTCCTGGGTTACTTTACTGTCACTATGGCTGTACTTACATTTATCTGGGGCGTACTCGCCGGAGCTGCTGCGAATATCAATCAGTACTGGCTTGCAACGGCAGCGCCTGAGGCGCCTGACTTTGCCAATGGCCTGTTCCTGGCATCCACCAATCTGGGAACAACAGCAGGAACTTCTGCCTGCGGATTTATCCTTGACAAAATGGGAGTACAGCATATTGTCCTGGGAGGTATCCTCTTCATTGCCTGTGCGTTTGTGCTGATCGCGATGAGAGTATATGGCGAAAATAAGGCTCATAGTGCAGATAAGAGTTTAACAGCAGCCTGAGCTCAGGTATCAAAGCAAAAAGAAGAAAAGGAGGCTGAGACTATGAGCAGTGAGGGAATGAAGTTCGGAACAAGGGCAGAGATAGAACAGAATCTAAAAGACGCCGGCTGCAGCGGAAGGACCATACAGGAGTTCTTTTCTTATTCCGGCAATGATGAAGAGGATAAGCGGATCACGCTTCTGGAAAGACACAGGGAGGCGCTGCTGGATGAGGTCCACAATGAAGAAAAGAAAATATCCTGTTTGGATTATCTGATCTATAGAATGCGGATGGCGGAAAAGTAAAATCATGTGGATCCGGCAGGAAAGAGTGACAGACGGTTCCCCGGAGAAGGTGTATCAGCCCAGGCAGGGGAAAAACTGAAGGCGATGGGCGGAACAAAGTGTATGGTGGTAACGGACCAGGGAGTGATCAAGACGGGGCTTGTAGATCCGATCTTGGAGACGCTGAAGGAAGCCGGGCTGGAGTATGTGATCATGTTCCTGTTCATCCTGTTCAGCGCGGTGATCCTGCAGACAGCCTATATGATCATCAAAATAAAAGATCGGCAGAATCTGCCGGAAAAGGCAAAAGCTTAGCCGGGAGAATGGCCTGTATCAAAAACAGTTTATGGGGGACCGGATATGGCAGATCCGGCCTGCGGAAAGGAGAAATATTATGGATGCGAAAATGTTAGACGGAAAAACAGCGATAATAACAGGCTCCAGTTATGGCATGGGCAGGTCCATGGCGGAGCTCTTTGCAGAGGAAGGCGCCAATGTGGTGCTGACTGCAAGGGGAAAAGAGAAACTGGACGAAGTAGTCGATGAGATACGCGGAAAAGGCGGCAAAGCCATCGGAGTTGTGGCGGACGTATGTTCAACAGAAGACACAAAACGTGTTATGGAAGAGACGTTGAAAGCATTCGGTGATCTGGATATCCTGATCAACAACGCAGGGATCGGAGAACAGCCGGGTGGCGCCAAGATGCTTCAGTACAGCGGACATTACGTTTATTTCCCCGGCCCGGAATGTGATCCCATGGATCAGGCGTATGCATGTCTCTATCTGGCCAGCAAGATGGGAAAAGCAGTCCGCGGACAGGTGCTGCAGGTATGTAACGGCGCTTTCCTGTAATGGAAAAAGTCTGATTGGAAAGAGAAACAGGATCATTGGACGCTATGAAAAGAATGATAAAATACCTGCCTGTGCTCCTGCTGGTATTTTCTCTGGCGGGATGCAGCGGACAGCAGACGGCAGAACAGGAGGAAGACACGATGACAGATATTGTGATTACGATTGGGGAAAGACAGTTCATGGCAAAACTTTATGATAATGAGACGGCGCGGGCATTTGCAGAGCAGCTTCCGTTGACCATTGATATGAGCGAGCTTAACGGCAATGAAAAGTATTATTATATGCCGGAGGAACTTCCTGCGGACGCAGAACGCCCGGGAAGGATCAAAACCGGCGATCTGATGCTGTTTGGATCAGACTGCCTTGTGCTCTTTTATGATACATTTTCCACACCTTACAGCTATACCAGGATTGGATATGTGGAAGATCCGGATGGCCTTGCTCAGGTCCTGGGCAGCGGGAGCGTGAAAGTAAATTTCAGGGCTGTTTAGATACGACAGGAAAATCAACTAATTGTGGATAAAAAATCATAACTCATGTAAGTTTGCTGATAAGTTGTATTTTTACACACAAGTCATTGCTTTTGAAAAATGAATATGATATGGTGAGGGCATCTGAAGCGGAGTCTCCCTGGAAAGTAACGCCGGGAAATATTGCTTTGGATGCCTTTCCTGTAAGATAGGGGCAATTCTAATTATTTGTCTGAGTGATGAGCTGGGCGGATATATTTGCATCGGGTTCTTCGTCGTGAAAACATGTCTGAGGTCCTGAGCCGGTTCGAAACGGACTGTTCGCTCTGCAATAATCTGAAACCGTCTGAGATATCGAAAAATCATGGGACAGATCTGTCCGGAAATCTCAAAAAGCAGGAAATGAACACAGAGGCCGCTTTCCTGTGCAAAGGGAACGTGGTAAGATAAGGAGGAGAACATATGGAGAAACGAAACAAAGATAACTTTATCATGCTTCCCACCGTGGATTTCTGCTTCAAGGAGCTGATGAGGAATCCGAAGGTACGAAGAGGATTTATCGCGGCAGTCCTGGGAAAGAATCCACCAGAGATCCGAAAGACCACTCTGGTCTCAACTGAGCTGGACAAAGGATCTGAAGACGCCAAGCAGGGCATTCTGGATGTAAAGGTGGAGATGGAAGATAAGACTAAGATCAACATGGAGATGCAGGTAACTTATTTCCAGTTCTGGCCCAACCGGATTCTGTTTTATCTGAGTAAGACCTATACGGGGCAGATTAAGACAGGTGAGGACTACGACGCATTAAAGAAATGCATCCATGTCAGCATTTTGGACTTCATCCATTTTCCGCGGGATAAGAGATGTTACCGCAAGATCACCCTATGCGACGCAGACACCGGCGAGCAGTATACGGATTTGCTGGAGATTCATATCCTGGAGCTGCAGAAGCTGCCGACGGAAGATCAGAGTGAAGAAGGAATCATCCGCTGGATGCGTTTCTTCGGAGGGAAGAGCCGGAAGGAGTTTGAAGATATGGCAAAGAGAGACGAATATATCGAAGAGGCATATGATGAGCTGAAGAAGCTGAGCGCGGATGAGAAGAAACGTCTGGAGTATGAGGCCAGGGAGCGGGCAGTGCTGGATTATAATACCCAGATGAAGAGTGCCAGGATGGAAGGCGAACAGCATGGAAGACGCCAGGCGCAGGCGGAAATCGTGGGAAAACTGTCGGCCAGGGGTATGAGCAGGAAAGAGATAGCGGAGCTGCTGGAGGTGGATCCAAACGAGATACAGTTGATGATGAAAGGAGATTAATGCTATGATCTATACTGTGATGAAAATAGAAGAAGATCTTGACTATGGATGCGAAGAGAAAAGTGAGAACCAGCCGGTTATGGCTGTGGTTACACTCCGATCAGAAGAGGGAGAGGAGCATATCTGCAGGATGCCGGACGCCCGTCTGTATGATAATAATATCACAGAGGGAGTCCGGGTCATTTTTAATGAAGAAAATCTGCTGCAAAAACCTCTGGATGTGAAGCATTCCAATTGAACAAATTAAGCAGCCAGGAAGTTTACTCTCCGAAGAACAGTTTCAGATCCTCCTCAACTGTGCCAATACCGGCAATTCCGAAGTTGTCTGTCAGAACTTTCGCTACGTTCGGAGAGAGGAACGCCGGAAGTGTGGGACCGAGATGGATATTTTTCACACCAAGATGAAGCAGCGCCAGCAGCACGATGACCGCTTTCTGCTCATACCATGCGATGTTGTAGATAATAGGCAGATCATTGATGTCATCCAGCCCCAGCACTTCTTTCAGCTTCAGTGCGATGACTGCCAGGGAATAGGAGTCGTTACACTGACCGGCGTCCAGTACACGGGGAATTCCGTTGATGTCTCCCAGATCTAGTTTGTTATATTTGTATTTGGCACATCCTGCCGTGAGGATAACCGTGTCTTTCGGCAGTCTTTCGGCAAACTCGGTGTAATAGTTTCTGGATTTTGCGCGGCCGTCGCAGCCTGCCATTACTACGAACTTCCGGATTGCGCCTGACTGGACGGCATCAATGATCTTGTCGGCAAGAGCCAGCACCTGCTCATGGGCGAAGCCGCCGATGATCTCGCCCTGTTCCAGTTCCTCCGGAGGAGTGCAGCGCTTGGCATGTTCGATGATCTCTGAGAAATCTTTGGTTTCCCCGATCCCGCCGGAAATATGTCGGCAGCCCGGATAACCGGCGGCGCCGGTAGTGTACAGTCTGTCACTGTAGCTCTCTGCAGGAGGAACGATACAGTTTGTGGTCATGAGGACGGGGCCATGGAATTTTTCAAATTCGTCTTTCTGTCTCCACCAGGCATTCCCATAGTTTCCGGCAAAATTTTTGTATTTCTTGAAAGCTGGATAGTAGTGTGCCGGCAGCATTTCAGAATGAGTGTATACATCTACACCGGTACCCTGAGTCTGCTCCAGCAGCATTTCCAGATCCCGGAGATCATGCCCGGACACAAGGATGCCGGGACGGGGGCCCGCGCCCAGCCTGACTTTTGTGATCTCCGGGTGTCCGTAGGTCTCTGTGTTGGCACGGTCGAGCAGCGCCATACCTTCCACGCCATATTTTCCTGTTTCCAGAGCGAGAGCGGTGAGATCAGCCGTGGTGAGTGTGTCATCTAGTGTGGCTGCCAGAGTCTGTTGGAGAAAAGCGTCCAGTTCTTCATTGTCATGAAGCAGGGCGTTCGCGTGTTTTGTATATGCCGAAAGTCCTTTCAGGCCATAAGTGATCAGCTCACGCAGGCTTCGGATGTCTTCATTCTCTGTTGAGAGAACGCCGACGGAAGCCGCTTTTGCCTGGAAATCGGAGGCTGGTCCGTTCCACAGAGCGGCTTCCGGAAGGCCGGAAGTATCCGCCAGGTCCGTCAGCAGACGTTCTTTGACTTCCAGTGTTTCACGGATGCCTGTGAGGATGGCGTCTATATCAAAGTTTGCGTTTGTGATTGTGGCAAACAGATTCTGTGATATCAGGTGGTTGACTTCCGGAGCAATCTTAACTCCTCTGCTGCGGAGCTGTGTTGTCACTGCCGCCAGCCCTTTTGTCGTATATACGAGCAGATCCTGCATTGCCGCCAGGTCCGGCTTCTTCCCACAGACTCCGGAAACAGTGCATCCCCTGCACCCCGCTGTCTCCTGGCACTGATAACAGAACATTTTATTTTCCATATGAAATATTCCTCCCTGTAAGTATTTTTTTCGGTCAACAGGGCGAGTATAAATCATCAGCCGGGAAAAATCCGTTGTCAGAACAACAGATCGGAAAGAAATTAAGATTGTCTTTTTGTCTTCTATAGGCTATAATGAATAAGGGTTTATACAAATCAAATAATCCCGGCGTATGCCTGCACTGCAGGCGGGGCAGGGAGTCAGAAGTGGAGGAAAAAAGATATGTTAGTATCAGCAACAGAAATGCTTCAGAAAGCAAAGGCAGGCCATTATGCAGTAGGACAGTTCAACATCAACAATCTTGAGTGGACGAAGTCAATTCTTTTAACAGCTCAGGAGTGCAACTCTCCGGTTATCCTCGGAGTTTCCGAAGGCGCTGGAAAATATATGACAGGATTCAAGACAGTAGCAGCTATGGTCAAGGCTATGATCGAGGAGCTGGGAATCACAGTTCCGGTTGCTCTTCACCTGGATCACGGCACATACGAAGGATGCCTGAAGTGTGTTGAGGCAGGATTTTCATCCATTATGTTCGATGGGTCACACTATCCGATCGACGAGAATGTTGAGAAGACAAAAGAACTGGTAAGGATTGCTCACGAGCACGGTATGTCCATCGAGGCTGAGGTTGGATCCATCGGCGGAGAGGAAGACGGAGTGATCGGAAAAGGTGAGTGTGCAGATCCTCAGGAGTGCAAGATGATCGCTGATCTTGGAATCGACTTCCTTGCAGCTGGTATTGGTAATATTCACGGAAAATATCCGGCTAACTGGGAAGGACTGAGCTTCGAGACTCTGGACGCTATCCAGCAGCTGACAGGCGATATGCCGCTGGTACTTCATGGAGGTACAGGTATCCCGGAAGATATGATCAAGAAGGCAATCAGCCTTGGCGTTGCAAAGATTAATGTTAATACAGAGTGCCAGCTTTCATTTGCTGATGCTACACGTAAATATATCGAGGCAGGAAAAGACCTTGAAGGCAAAGGATATGACCCGCGTAAACTTCTGAAACCGGGTGCAGAGGCTATCATGGCAACAGTTAAAGAGAAAATGGAACTGTTCGGTTCTGTAGGAAAAGCCTGAGAAGGACATGCCTGAAAATAATTCAGGTGGACCAAAATAACTTTTTGCAAAATTTTACTTGCCTTTTTCATTTGATTGAGGTATACTGTCACACGTAGACAAGAACAAGGGCGTTCCAACATAGCTTGGAGTGCCCTTTTTTCATTATCAGGAGGTTCTGGGAGTTTCCTGTATCGTGAAAAGGTCTGCCGGTGAGCCAGAGGCCTGCCGGAATGGAAACAAGAAAAGGAAGGGATCTAATATGAGCAAAGAATTGATCAACGTAGCTGAAATCTTTGGGGAGAACGTGTTCAATGATACAGTGATGCAGGAACGTCTCCCGAAAAAGGTTTATAAAAACCTGAAAAAGACGATCGAAGAAGGTAAAGAGCTGGATCTTGAGACGGCTGATGTGATCGCCCATGAGATGAAAGAGTGGGCAATCGAGAAGGGCGCAACTCACTATACACACTGGTTCCTGCCGCTGACAGGTGTTACGGCAGAGAAGCAGGACTCCTTTATCTCGGCTCCGCTTCCAAGCGGAAAGGTCCTGATGAGCTTCTCAGGAAAAGAGCTGATCAAAGGTGAGCCGGACGCATCTTCATTCCCATCAGGAGGACTGAGGGCTACATTCGAAGCCAGAGGATATACAGCATGGGACTGCACATCTCCCGCATTTGTCAGACAGGACGCAGGCGGAGCTACACTGTGCATCCCCACAGCTTTCTGCTCCTATACAGGAGAAGCTCTGGACCAGAAGACACCGCTTCTGAGATCCATGGAAGCTATCAATAAGCAGGCGCTGAGACTTCTCAGACTGTTTGGAAATACAACATCCAGGAAGGTGACTCCGTCCGTTGGACCGGAGCAGGAATACTTCCTCGTTGATGCTGAGAAGTTTGAGCAGAGGAAGGATCTGATCTACACAGGCCGCACGCTTTTCGGAGCTATGCCGCCGAAGGGGCAGGAACTGGATGACCACTATTTCGGAACGATCCGTCAGAGGATTGCTTCCTTTATGAAAGACGTGAACGAAGAACTGTGGAAGGTTGGTGTTACTGCGAAGACACAGCACAACGAAGTGGCTCCTGCACAGCATGAGCTGGCGCCTATATATGAGGAGGCTAATATAGCAGTGGATCACAATCAGCTTGTTATGCAGACACTGAAGAGAGTAGCATGCCAGCATGGGCTGAAATGCCTTCTTCATGAGAAACCTTTTGCAGGAGTGAATGGTTCCGGAAAGCACAACAACTGGTCTATTACTACGGATGACGGCATCAACATGCTCGATCCGGGTAAGACACCTCATGAGAACACTCAGTTCCTTCTTGTACTTACCTGTATCTTAAGGGCTGTGAACATGCATGCGGATCTGCTGAGAGAGTCAGCTGCCGATCCCGGAAATGATCACAGACTCGGGGCAAATGAGGCACCGCCGGCTATTATCTCGATCTTCCTTGGAGAACAGTTGGAGGATGTGCTGGAGCAGCTGATCAGCACAGGAGAAGCAACCCACAGCCTGAAAGGCGGAAAGCTGGAGACCGGAGTGAGTACGCTGCCGGATCTGGAAAAGGATGCAACAGACAGAAACCGTACATCGCCGTTTGCGTTTACCGGAAACAAGTTCGAGTTCCGTATGGTAGGATCCCGTGATTCTATCGCGTCTCCGAACATTGTACTGAATACCATTGTGGCAGAAGCTTTTGCAGATACATGCGATGTGCTGGAGAAAGCAGATGATTTCGATAAGGCCGTGCATGATCTGATCAAAGAATATGCAACAGAGAACCAGAGAATCGTCTTCAACGGTGACGGATACTCTGAGGCATGGGTAGAGGAAGCTGAGAGAAGAGGACTTCCGAATATCCGCTCTATGGTAGAGGCTATTCCGGCTATGGTCACAGATACGGCAATCAAACTGTTTGAGCGTTTCGGCGTGTTTACAGAGGCTGAGCTGAGATCCCGTGCGGAGATTCAGTATGAGACATATGCGAAAGCGATCAATATTGAAGCGCGTACGATGATCGACATGGCCAGCAAACAGTTTATGCCGGCATTTATCAAATATACAAAGACTCTTGCAGATACGATCAACGCAGTTACAGCGGCAGGCGCGGACGCAAGCGTACAGCGTGAGTGTCTGGATAAAGTGACAGTACTCATGAGAGAGACAAAGGACGCGCTGGATGAGCTGATCAAGGTGACAGATGAAGCAGCAGGAAAAGAAGAAGGAGCTGTACAGGCGAACTTCTATCATTCGGATGTAGTACCGGCTATGGAGGCGCTCCGCGCTCCGGTTGATAAGCTGGAGATGATTGTGGATAAAGAGGCGTGGCCGATGCCGTCCTACGGAGATCTGATCTTCGAAGTGTAAGTAAAAAATAAAGACTAAAAAGTGGCAGATGCCTGGAGCAATCCGGAGGCGTCTGCCATTTTTGCGCCAGTTGCGCAAAATCATTGACAGAATAAGAAAAATCATTCATACTGGTAAAAAAGATGGAAGGAGAACGGCAGTTATGTCTGACACAGGGGAAAAAAGTGCGGAATCTGAAAAGATAACGGTCAATGATGTGGCAAAGGCGCTCGGGGTATCTGCCAGTACAGTGTCCAGGGCAATTTCCGGAAAAGGGCGTATCGGGCTGGCCACCAGAAAAAGAGTACTGGATTATATCAAGGAGCATGATTATCATCCCGGAGGTATCAGTACAAGCCTGATTCGGGCAAAAACGAATAATATCGCTATGATTATTCCGGAGGTAAAGGAGCTGGTGGACCTGCCCTTTTTTTATACCTGCATGTATGGTGTGAATGAGGTGGCGCTGGCCAACGGATATGATATGTTCGTGGTGGCTACGAACGGAAAGGATACCACTCATCTGAAAAGCCTGATTGATAATAATAAGGTGGATGGCATGATTCTGGGACGAACATACAGGAATGACGTGTTTGTAGAGTTTTTGAAAAAGAAAAAAGTACCTTTTGTTACGATCGGCCTGACTGATGACGATGATGTAGTTCAGGTGGACCATGATAACAAGAGTGCCTGCCGGGATCTGACTGCAATCCTCCTTTCAAAAAAATGGAAAAATATCGCCTATCTCGGAAACAGCAAAGGCCAGGTTGTCAATGACAACCGGCTGGCAGGATTTCTTCAGGCTTATCAGGATGCGGGAATCGAGGTGGACTGGAGTCTGATCAGCACGGAGATCAGTACAGAGTCAATGCTCCGCAGGAAGGTGGATGAGCTGCTGGAGCGAAAAGTAGACTGTATCCTTTGCCAGGATGATTCGGTGTGCAAGATTGTGCTCCATGAGCTGAGGAGCGAGCACGCACGTATCCCGGAGGATATAAGGGTGGCCTCCTGCCATAACAGTGAAGTGCTTGACAGTTATCCGGTGTCCATCACTTCTCTGAAGTTTGGAGTGCTGGAGATTGGCCGGGAGTCCTGCGGTATCCTGCTGGATATGCTGGCGGGGAAGGAAGTCCCCCACCGCACATTGCTGGATTACGAGGTGGTGTTGAAGGAATCGACCAAGTAGCCCATTGGAGCGCGCAATACCGGACCTAAAAGGGAAAAAAGACATTATTTCATTAATAGAGCTTTTTTGATGCGCAAATTGCGCAAAGGAAAAGCTCTATTTTGTTGTTAAAATGCACAAAATCCTAACAAAAATAATGTAAAATATAACAATTGCAAAAGAAACAACGGAGTGCTATAATTCAAACAGAACAAAAGATTGCGCAAAAATAAAACAAATTGCGCAAAGAAAGACCGGCACTAAATACCGGAGAAGGAGGATAACGATGAAGAAAAAGTTAGTATGTGTATTGCTGTCAGCAGCAATGGTTGCAACTCTGGTCGCAGGCTGCGGAAGCAAGGGCTCTGATGAAGGGGGATCGAATGAAGGAGCAGGTTCCGGAGAAAAGCAGACGGTAGCATTAAGAATGTGGGGAGCTGAGGAAGATCAGAATTTCCTGAAACAAATGGCAGAATCATTCTCTGAAGAATATGCGGATGTGGCAGATATTTCTGTTGAAGTAGGCGTAGAGAGTGAGTCTACAGCAAAGGATACTGTGCTTACAGATGTTGAGGCAGCGGCAGATGTTTATTCATTTGCTTCTGATCAGCTTCCGGATCTGGTAAATGCCGGCGCTCTGCAGTCTATCGATGATATGGACGAGGCACTTCAGGCATATGCAGATAAGAGCGTAGATGATATAAAAGAA
The DNA here is from genome assembly GCA_944381495.1 of uncultured Mediterraneibacter sp. Classification (GTDB taxonomy): domain Bacteria; phylum Bacillota; class Clostridia; order Lachnospirales; family Lachnospiraceae; genus Mediterraneibacter. The sequence continues at coordinate 54,175 of CALWLJ010000007.1, forward strand.
GCAAATACGGCTGATTCTGTAGAAGCATGTACATACAATGACACACTGTATGCGTTCCCCAGAACAGCGGATAATGGATACTTCCTGTTCTACGATTCATCTGTACTGTCAGAGGATGACGTAGCAACCTGGGATTCTCTTCTGGCAGCGGCAAATGATGCAGGCAAGAAAGTTGGTATGACGCTGGCATCCGGCTGGTACAATGCTTCTTTCTTCTACAGCGCAGGATTTTCAACCGGCCTGAATGACGACGGATCTACATCTATGGACTGGAATGGCAAGGCTGATTACACAGGTGTGGAAGTTACACAGGCTATGCTGAATATTGCAGGCAACCCGGCGTTTATGGCAGTTGCTGATGGTGATATCTCCAATCAGCTTGCATCCGGTCAGCTTTGTGCGGCAGTATCCGGAACATGGGACGCAAGCGTGGCACAGCAGGTATTCGGCGACGGATATGCAGCAACAAAGCTTCCTACATTTACGATCGCAGGAGATCAGTTACAGCAGGCTTCTGTATCCGGTTATAAGATGGTCGGCGTAAACGCTCACTCTGAGAATGCAGGATGGGCAGCTCTTCTTGCAGACTGGATCACAAATGAAGATGCGCAGAGAACACAGTTTGAGGAACGTCAGATCGGACCTTCCAACAAAGTTGTTCTTGAGTCTGACGAGGTTCAGTCAAACGTAGCTCTTTCCGCACTGGCAGCACAGAATGAATATGGCGTTGTACAGTTCGCAGGACAGAACTTCTGGGATCCGGCAGCTACATTTGGTGAGATGGTTGCAAAAGGCGAACTTGATGTAAATGATACAGCAGGAATCCAGGCAGCGCTTGATACACTTGTAGATGGTGCAACTGCTCCGATCAACTAAAGGAACAAGAAGCAATAGAGATAATGATCGACAACAGTGACGTTCGATCAGTCGGCCGGCCACATGAAATACAGCAGTGAGCCGGCCGGTTTTTGGAAGAAGACCGGATAAAGTGCTTTTTGTCTGGTTTGGGAAGGAGAGAAATATGGAAAAATCGAAAGCCAAAGTCGTTGGATTTTTCAGCGCAATCGGAAGATTTTTTCGGGATTTCGGAGAAGCTGTAGCAAAGGGCGATCTGTTCGTAAAGCTCTCTCTGATTTGGATGGGGGCAGGATATTTCCGCAGAAAACAGTATGTGAAATCTGTCTTGATCACCAGCTTTGAAGCGTTGGTCATCGTTTTCAGTGTCCTGTGTTCATCACAGTACATACCGAAGTTTGGTACGCTGGGGACCGTGCAGAGGGAAGCGGTATTTAATCCGGTGACCATGAAAAATGAGATCAATGATTATGATAATTCCTTTATGATTCTTTTGTTTTCTGTTGTGAGCATCGTGATCTGGGCTGTATTTCTCGTGGTCTGGATCTCAAATGTAAAACATGCTTATAAACTTCAGAAAATGGCAGAAAATGGTGAACATATCAATACGTTCCGTGAGGATCTTAATACTTACCGCAATGAGAATTTTTATAAAACACTGCTGGCTCTTCCTGTAACAGGAGTTGTAGTTTTTACAGTTGTGCCTCTGCTGATCCTGATACTGGTAGCGTTTACCAATTATGATCAGCAGCATATGCCTCCCTCAGCGCTTTTTACATGGGTAGGACTTGACAACTTTATCAGCCTGTTCGGAGGCGGCGGACTGACCATTACATTTGGTTATTCCTTTGTCCGGGTTCTTGCATGGACGCTGATCTGGGCTGTATTCGCTACATTTACGAACTACATCGGCGGTATTCTCTTATCACTGCTGATCAATCATAAACGGGTAAAGCTGAAAAAGATGTGGCGTACTCTGTTCATGGTCACGATCGCAGTTCCGCAGTTTGTATCCCTGCTGCTGGTAAGGAACTTCTTTGCTGACGGCGGTATCGTTAATACGATCTGTGCAAATATCGGGCTTACCGGTTTCCTGAGAGACGTGGGGCTGATCAGTACATCTTATATCCCGTTTCTTTCATCTCCGGGATGGGCGCATGTAATGATTATCCTGATTAATATCTGGGTAGGTGTGCCATATCAGATGCTGATCGCCACAGGTGTCCTGATGAATCTTCCGACGGATCAGGTGGAGAGTGCGCGTATCGACGGTGCGTCATCATTCCAGATATTCCGTCATATTACCATGCCGTATGTGCTCTTTATTACAGGCCCTGCGCTGGTGACGGATTTTGTAAAGAATATCAACAACTTTAACGTAATTTACCTGTTGACGCAGGATGTGTATACGACGACGAACCAGGCTCTGGCAAACTCCCAGGCAAAAGAAGTGGATCTGCTTGTTACGTGGCTGTTCCGTCTGACGCAGGAGTACTATAACTATAAGATGGCTGCTGTTATCGGTATTGTAGTCTTTGTACTCTGTGCAGCGTTTACACTGGTTGCGTTTGGCCGTATGACCAGAGGAGACCGAGAGGAGGTATATCAATAATGAAGATCAAAGTTTCGGATATCCTAAGGCATGCACTTCTGGCGTTTCTTGCTGTGGTATGGCTGGTACCGATCGTATGGCTGCTCGCTACATCATTCAGCAAATACACCGGTATGAACACCTCTACGTTTTTCCCGAAAGAGTGGGCGCTTGACAGTTACAAGAATCTGCTGTTCGGGTCAGATACAGTAGCGCAGTTCCCGCAGTGGTTCTGGAATACATTTATTATCGCCTGCTTTACCTGTATTATTTCAACTGCCTTCGTACTGATGGTGGCATATGCCACTTCCTGTATGAGGTTCAAGGGAAGAAAGACGCTGATGAATATTGCTGTTATCATCAACCTTTTCCCAGGAGTTCTGGCGATGATCGCTGTGTACTTTATCTTAAAGAGCATCGGCCTGACAAACAGTCATCTCGGTCTGATCTTTGTATATTCAGCGTCATCCGGACTGGGCTATCTGATCGCAAAGGGCTTTCTGGATACCGTTCCGGCATCCCTGCGTGAGGCTGCCTATCTGGACGGTGCAAGTGAGGCGAAAGTGTTTTTCAAAGTTGTTATGCCGATGAGTAAACCGATCATCGTGTATACGGTTATCAGTTCTTTCCTCGTACCGTGGATGGACTTCGTATACGCGAAGATGATGCTGAACTCTGGTGTGGCTTCTCAGTGGACGGTTGCCATCGGACTTTATAATATGCTTGAGAAGAGCCTGATCAATACATACTTTACACAGTTCTGCGCCGGCGGCGTGATCGTATCGATCCCGATCTCGATCCTGTTTATCATCATGCAGAAGTTCTATGTGGAAGGTGTGACAGGCGGAGCAGTGAAAGGCTGATATTACGAAAGGAATTATTATATGGCACCATTTATTAAAGGAATGGACGTCTCCTCTCTGAAGGAACTGGAAGAGCTGGGGGCAAAATACTACATGGACGGACAGGAAAAAGGCCTCCTGGAGATCCTGAAGGCGTATGGGGTGAACTCCATACGTCTCAGGCTCTGGAACGATCCATACAGTGAGTCCGGAGTACCCTACGGCGCGGGGACCAGTGATCTGAATACTACAGTGGAGCTGGCCAGGAGAGTGCTGGATATGGGATTCGGTTTCCTGCTGGATATTCATTACAGTGATTTCTGGGCAGATCCGGGGAAACAGCGGATCCCAAAAGCCTGGAGGGGAATGAGCGTGGAAGAACTGGAAGCGGCGGTCTATGACTTTACCCGCAGTACGCTGCTGACCATGCGCAGCGAGCATGTGTTCCCTACGATGATTCAGGTGGGAAATGAGCTGAGCAACGGACTTCTCTGGCCTTATGGAAAAGTTCCGAATTACGATAATATTGCCCGGTTTATCAATGCTGGTATCCGGGCGGTGAGAAGCGTGGATCAGGAGATCCCTATTATGCTTCATCTGGACAATGGAGGAAACAATGCTCTCTACAGGGAGTGGTTTGATGAATTCATGAAGCGGGGAGAGGATTTCCAGATCATCGGGCTGTCCTATTATCCGTTCTGGCATGGAACTCTGCAGCAGCTGGAGGACAACATGCGGGATATTTCCGGGCGCTACGGGAAAGAACTGATCGTAGCGGAGGTGTCCATGGGACATACCCTGGAGGATTATAAGGATTATGAGAAACTCAGCGATGAACAGCGCAAGGGGATGGCTGCAAAACCGGAACTGGCCGCTAAGATCGAGTATCCCATGACCCATCAGGGACAGTGTGATTTTATGCAGGATTTTCTTACCAGGATTGCCGGGATCAAAGGGTGCCGGGGATTCTACTACTGGGAGCCGGGCTGGCTGCCGGTACCGGGAAGCGGCTGGGCCAATGAAGAGGCGCTTGCTTATATCGAGGAAAAAGGCCCCGGCGGAAATGAATGGGCGAACCAGGCGCTGTTTGACTATGACGGCAACGCACTGCCTGCCCTGGAGACAATAAGAGATTTTCAGCCCTAGTCCGAGATTGGGGTGAAGAGAAGGAGAAGGCCGACGGGACCGCAGGATATGCGGACTGGAAAGGCAACGGAAAAGAAAGGTTTGGGCAACAGAATATGGACAAATTTATTGTTAATATCATTCACCGTCCGGAGATGGTTCCGGAATATGCGGAAAAAGTGACAGGACATGGAAAAGAGGAGGACCTGGGAAGGGAATCTCTTCTGACAGAGTCTCTTGACATTTTTAAATTCCAGCAGGAAACTGCGCACAAGAATGGGCTGAAGACAACGATCCAGATTACTTATGCGGCGCTTTTCAATGAAGAGGCTGTGCGGATCACAAAAGAGCATCATGATAAATACGGAGATGAGATCGCACTCTCTCTGCTGGGACTTCCATGTGAGCAGTTCCGTGAGAAGTACAAGACGAAGGATTTTTGTATCTGGATGTTTTCCATGGAGGAGAAGAAATCTATCGTAGACGATGTGTTCGGAAAGTTTTATGATGCATTCGGATTTTATCCGGAATCAACCGGATCCTATTACATGGATGCGGACCTGATTAATTATATCAAAGAAAAATATCCGTCTGTAAAATGTGCGATTGCCACATGCTGGGAGGAAGGACCAAAGGCTTACCATACATGCAACAATTCATGGTACACGCTGTTTGACGGCGGCCCGTGGAATCCCTGGATTCCTTCCAAACAGAACACCCACGCTCCGGCGGCAAATGAGGCGGAAGACAGCGGTATCGTTGCGATCCCTCATCTGTCCCGTGATCTGCTGGCATGTTATGACGGAAACGGTTCTAATTTTGGAACGCATCCGCAGAATGTGCTCCGCGGCATGATCTATGATACAAAGACATGGGAGTATCCGTATCTTTACAATCTGATCGATCAGTACCGTGCTCTGGAAAAGTACAATAACGGATATGCATATAACATGATGTTCGTCGGACCGGGCTGGCTCAACAAGATGGGACGTTGGGAAGCTCCTTATGAGCTGCTGAAGAAATCTTATGAGGACGGCATGGCCTACTATGGAAAGCTGAAAAAAGAAGGAAAGCTGACGGATATGACCATGTCCGAGTTCGCGGACTACTACCGTCAGAAGAAGACGTATACTGAGCCGGAATGTGCCCTGTGGCGCGACATTCTTTACGGATCAGACAAACAGATCTTCTGGTACTGCGATCCCTATATGAGAGCATGCGTCAACATGGACCAGGGCGGCGCGATCGTAGATCTCCGCCCCTATGCAGCTAAGCTGAAATGGGAAGTAGGCATCGGAACGAAGCATGTACAGGATGCGTCTTATCCGTTCCTGATCCAGGAAAAATACCGCGCAGGATACTTTACCCATTATGCAGGAGAAGGAACTGTCCGCAGCGCTAAGCTCAGCTATAAGGGAGAGGAAGTCGATCTGTGTCTGTGCAGGACAAAGGCTTCATTCTCCGAAGAGGATATGGGAGAAGGAAAGAAGAAACGTATCCTGACGCTGGATCCGGTTGAGATCGAGTTCCACGACCTGACCGTAAAACTGCAGACAAGAGTGATATTTGCAGAGGGCAGCTCGGATATTCAGATCGAGAGAAATATTCTTGAGATGAGCGATCCTTCTGCTAAGGTGGAACTGAACGAGTACATGGTGGCTTGCTATGGTACAACCGAGTATCCCGAGGACATGACAGGAATCACGCTTGCATGCACAAAGGGAGATGAGGAGAAGACCATCAGCTACGAATACAAGTGCAGAGAGGAAGATATGGAGGGCGCGGACAGTGTCAGCGCTGTGATCCCTGCTATTGAGACGAAAGTATCCATGAGCATGAGCACAAAAGACTCCAAGGGATATGTACGCGAGGGATATGCGTTCTCACCGATGTTTACACTTGGTTATACAACAGAAGTTTCTGATAAGGAGGTAGTATCCACATGGCTCAGGCTGGAAAAGGCAAATTAAATTACCGCTGCCCGATGTGCTTTATGCGCGATCTGGACATTGATATGTTTTATGATAAAGAAAAGGATGAGTATTACTGCATCCGCTGCCAGTATGTAGGAAATGAGGAGGACGTGCTCAAGAGAAATGAGGTTGTCCGAATGAAATACGGCGCAATGATGAAGCGTTTTACAGTGGACGACTTCTAAGCAACCAGTGAGCCCGCTTGGAGGATGGAAACTGCAGACAGGTGCGGCACGGATGCCGGGGACAGAATCCCGGTGTCCGGGCTGTACCTGTTTTATTTTATGGGAAAGTTTGGCAAATGTTCCTGGTAAAATAAAAGTTTTTCGGGCGAGATCGGCAAGACGTTTTTTGTTTCGAAATGTTATATTCTTTAGTCAGACATTTCATACAAATTTGATCCGTGACAGGTTACAATAGAACGGAAATAAATGAAACATAAACAATATTGAAATCTAGTATGAGAACAGAAGATTTTTGAACAGGAGGAAAAAAATGATCGGAGGACGTATACTTCACGGAGGAGACTACAATCCGGAGCAGTGGCTGGAATGCCCTGAGATCCTGGAGGAAGATATAAGGCTTATGAAGGAGGCTGGAGTAAACTGCGTGACCCTGGGGGTTTTTTCCTGGGCTGTGCTGGAGCCGGAGGAAGGAAAATATGAGTTTGGCTGGCTGGAAGATATTGTGGACAGGCTGGGGAAGGAAGGCGTCCAGGTGATCCTTGCGACTCCATCCGGTGCTATGCCCCACTGGCTGACCCAGAAGTATCCGGAGGTTATGCAGGTGCAGGCGGACGGCAAGAGAAATCTGCCGGGCAAGAGGCATAATTTCTGTTATACTTCACCGGTAATGAGACAGAAGATACATGCCCTTGACCGGGAACTTTCCAGAGTGTTCGGCAGAAAAGAAAATGTGATCTTATGGCATATTTCCAATGAATTTGGCGGAAATTTTGGCGATTCCACCTGCCACTGCGAACAGTGTCAGGAGGCGTTCCGTCAGTGGCTGAAGAAACGGTATGGAACTCTGGAGGCGCTGAATCATGCATACTGGGGCAGATTCTGGAGCCATGTTTATTCTGACTGGAGCCAGATTCACAGTCCGGCGCCTAATGGAGAATATACAGTGACGGCGCTGAAGCTGGACTGGCAACGATTCTCCACTGAGCAGATCAGCGATTTCTGCGCAGAGGAGATCCGCGCGGTAAGAGAATTTTCCGACCTTCCCGCTACAACGAACTTTATGGATTTTTTCAAAGGACTGGATTATCACAGACTGGGGAAAGAACTGGATATCATATCATGGGACAGCTATCCGTACTGGCACGAGAAGAAGGATGAAGTACCTGCGGCTGTGCGGGCTGCCGCATGTCACAATATGATGCGCAGTATGAAAAAGCAGCCCTTCCTTCTGATGGAAAGCGTACCCTCCAGTGTCAACTGGCGGCCCTTTAATCCGGTGAAGAGGCCGGGCATGCATATGCTTTCTTCCATGCAGGCCATTGCTCACGGTTCCGATTCTGTCCAGTATTTCCAGTGGAGAAAGGGCAGAGGTTCCTATGAAAAATTCCATGGAGCAGTGCTGGATCATAAAAACGGAAGCAATACAAGAACGTTCCGTCAGGTGGCGGAAGTAGGCGAAAGACTGGCGGGACTTACAGAAAAACTGAACGGAACCGTGAATCAGCCGAAATCTGCGATAATCTTTGACTGGGAGAACTGGTGGGCTGTGGAGGATACCACCGGACCAAGACTGGATCTGGATTATGTATCCTGTGTCCTCTCTCATTATCAGGCGTTCTGGGAGGCTGGAATTGAGGCAGATCTGGTAGGAATGGATGCGGATCTGGACGGATACCGGATCGTTGCTGCGCCGCTGAACTATATGTATAAGAACGGATACGCGGAAAAAGTGAGAAAGTTTGTAGAGAACGGCGGCATTTATGTGACTACATATTTCAGTGGAATGGTGGATGAGACGGATCTGTGCTTTATCGGACATCACCCATTGGAGGATGTGCTGGGGATCGTTCAGGAAGAGATTGATGCACCGTCACCGGAATTTACCAATTCATTCTGCTATGACGGAAATGAGTATCCGGCAGGAGGAATGCGGGAGATGATCCATGCTGTTGACGGAACAGAGGTCCTGTCTGTTTATGAAGAGGACTATGTGAAAGGAATGCCTGTGGTAACAGCTGCGGCTTATGGAAAAGGAAAGGCGTATTATATTGCGGCGGAACCGGAACAGAGGTTTCTGAGCGCGTTTTATGCCGATCGGTTCCGAGAGGCGGACCTGGTGAATCCGCTGGGAGTTGAGCTTCCTTATGGAGTAACAGTTACAGCGCGGAATGGGGAGGACGGAAAACAGATCGTATTTGTCATGAACTTCCGGAACGAACCGGTAAGGGTAGACGGCATCGGAACATGGACTGACGTTGAGAACGGAACGATATATACAGACAGTCTGGAGATGGGCTCTTTTGGCTGTGTGCTGCTCAGACGGCAGATTCGATAGTGTGATATTGTGATACCGGGACAGAAAACGGACTTCTGTCCCGGGTTTATGTTAACTGCCGTTTTATATATCGGCTGTGTATTTTAATATAAATATTGTTTTTTTACATTTGAAGAAATGATGATGTGGTGATATGGTTAAAAAATGTATTTTGACAGAAAAGTATAATTTGACAGGAGAAATGCAACATGGAAAACGGAAGAAAAACTCTGAGACAGCTATTTGTTCCTATCTGTCTGGAAACATTATTTCAGATGCTTTCAGGAATGGTGGACACGCTGATGCTGTCTTCTGTAGGAGACGACGCTGTCGGCGCCGTGGGAACTGCTAATACATACATCAGTATTTTTATTATTACTTTCTCGATCATATCATCCGGTATGGTGGCGGTAATGACACAGTATATCGGGGCGGACAAAGTAGGCGTTGCCTATCAGGCAAGACAGGTGGGGCTGGCCTTTAACGGAGCAATCGGCGTTGTACTCTCTGTCCTTCTGTTTTGCTTCTCGGGGCAGGTGGTAACAGCCGTAGGTATCGCTCCTCAGCTGAAGGAATATGCGTCAACTTATTTCAGGATTGTGGGAGGCGGCTGTATCCTGAATGCGATGATTCCTATTTTTTCAAGTTATCTCCGCGCATTCGGATATACGAAAAATCCGCTGGTTGGAACGATCACAGGGAATATTGTGAACCTGATCCTGAATTCGGTATTCCTGTTCGGCTTTAACATGGGGGTGGCGGGTGTTGCCATTGCAACCGTAATATCAAGAATCGTAAACCTGCTGATGGTGGCAGGTGCATCTGCCCGGCTTATTAAGGCGAAAGACGCTCCGGAGAGAATTCCTAACCGGGAAGTGTTCCGCAATATCATCAGAGTCGGCCTGCCCTCGGCTATGGAGACGGGCCTGTACAATCTGGCGATGACACTGATGATCCGTTTCCTGAATCAGATGGATGCGGAGGGGATAAATGTAACGGCCCGTTCCTATACAACCCAGTTTACCAACCTGGCCTATTGTGCAGGAGCGGCGCTGGCCCAGGCAAATGCTATCATGACCGGCTGGCGGATCGGTGCAGGAGAATATGACGCGTGTGACAGAGGAACGAGGAAGGCGGCTGTCACAGGAATCATTATTGCCACTGTTGTTGAGTCCGTCTTTGCGCTGTCATCGGGCTTTTTGATGAGGCTATTTACGGATGATCCGCAGATGATCTCGCTGGTGGGCAAGCTGCTGGCGATTGACATTGTGCTTGAAATTGGACGTGTGACGAACCTTGTTTACGGAAATGCGCTGAAAACAAGCGGCGACGCCATATTCCCCACGATAATCGGCGCTGTGTTCATGTATCTGTGTACGGTGGGCGGCACCTGGTTTTTCGGTATCCATCTGGGTCTGCTTGTCGTCGGCGCCTATATCGGCCTGGCGTCTGATGAATGTGTCCGGGCGGTGTTCATGTACCTGCGCTGGCGCAGCGGAAAATGGAGAGAAAAAACGTTTATCCGGCAGGAAGACAGAGTGTGATGTTTTATGCGGGATGAATAAAAAAGGCGGAAATCTTTTAAAAAAGATTCTGCCTTTTTTTATCTGGAATGTGAAAAGGGATTGATGTAAAATAAAACAGAATCTGCTGTAAAATAAGACATTAGTATGAACGAAAGGAAGATTAGATCATGCAGACATCAACAGAATTGAGAAATCTGCTGAGCAGGATTGACCACCGCAGTTATCCGGCTTATAAAGATACGAGGGGAATGTATCAGTTTCCGGGATACGTACTTTCCATTGATCATGTTCAAGGAGACCCATTTGCATCCCCTTCGAAAGTGAGCGTTCATGTGAAGGGGAAAACGGCAGGATTTCCCCGGGAGCTGTATAAAGATACTCATCAGCGTATCGCCCTTCAGGATGAACTGACGAGGCAGTTTGGAAGGAGAGCGGAGCAGTTTGCCTTCAAGGCGAAGGGATCTGGAAAAAGCGGTCTGATCTCGGTAAGCCGCTGCGGGCAGGAGGTTCTGGAGCGCACCGCCTGTACACTTGATCCTGCTTCCGGTGATCTTATCCTGCGGATGGAGGTCGGGTTCCCGGCGAACGGCAGGACCATCAATGCCCGGGAGCTGGAGAAGATCCTCTTTGACTTCGTGCCGGAGTGCGTGAAGCACGCTCTCATGTATAAAAATATGGATGCCGGCCGTCTGCGGAGCATCGTTGATCTGGCGGAGGATCAGCAGTATATCCGGGAAATGCTTCCCCAGCTGGGGCTTTGTGCTTTTGTGGCGGATGGAAGCGTGCTCCCAAGAGAGTCGGGTGTATCTTCCCGTCCTATGAAAGGCGGCGTAAAGTTTGTTTCTCCGGAGGAGCAGAGGGTTACACTGGATCTGCCTCATAAAGGAAGAATCACAGGCATGGGGATCCGGAAAGGGATCACCCTCATCGTAGGCGGCGGATATCATGGTAAGTCTACTCTCCTGAAGGCTCTTGAGCTGGGAGTTTATAATCACATTGCCGGGGACGGCAGAGAGTATGTGATCACAGATGACACTGCCATGAAGATACGCGCTGAGGACGGAAGAAGCATTAAGAATACAGATATTTCCATGTTCATCAATGACCTGCCAAATGGAAAGGATACGATTCATTTCAGTACGGAGGACGCCAGCGGCAGTACTTCTCAGGCGGCAAATGTGATCGAGGCCGTTGAGGCGGGATCTTCGCTGCTGTTGATCGATGAGGATACCAGCGCCACCAACTTCATGATCCGCGATGAACTGATGCAGCGAGTCATCCACAGAGATATGGAGCCCATTACTCCGTTCATTGAGCGGATCCGGGAACTGTATGAAGAGTATGGGATTTCTACTGTTATCGTAGCGGGCAGTTCGGGGGCGTACTTTCATATTGCGGATGCCATAATTCAGATGGATCGGTATATGCCGAAGGATATTACCACATATGCGAAGAAAGAGGCGGAAGCCTACCCGGCGATCAGCGTGCCGGAGCAGCCTGCCCGGGAGCCGGACTTCCGGCGCTGCCCCAGGCCAAATCCAGCTTTTAAGGGCAGTGACCGAATTAAGATGAAGACTATGGGAAGGGACGGCATAATGATCAACAAAGAGACCATTGATCTCAGATACGTAGAGCAGCTGACTGACAGCGAACAGCTTACTGCCCTTGGGTACTGTATGCGTTATGCACAGAAGAGACTGTTGGACGGCAGGAAGAGTATCCGGCAGATCGTGGACGAGTTGGAGAAGGTGATCGGGAAAGAGTCTCTGGCCGGACTCTGCGAGAGCAGTTCCAGTATTTCGTGTATGGCTATGCCTAGAAAACAGGAAATATTTGCATGTTTCAACCGATACCGGGGACTGAAATTGTAGATTTAATTAAAGAATTGTGAAAAATGCTGAAAAAACAGCAGCTGTTTCAGACAGATTTTTATCTGCAAAGGAACAACTGCTGTTTTTTTGACAGTTTACTCAATTATTTCGACAGAATATACAAAGTATATTGCGCTGAATTCGGAGGAATGGTATATTTCAGACAATCTGAACGGATTATCAGCCGGCACGATAAAAGGATCAGAAAATAAAATGACAGGGGTGCAAAATGTACAAGAAAAAGAGACTTTGGATGGGACTGAGTTCAATCTGTATCTTTCTTCTCGTTTTATCCTTTGTAGGAGATGCTCTGGGAAGACAGTATGAAGGCGCAATCAATAATTTTCTGGGTATTGCTACCAGCAGAGTATTGAATCCCGGAGATCCGGATTATCCCGATGACAGTGTGGAAGTAACAGATACGGAATATTTTAAAAGCGATTACGGCGAAAGGACTGAAGAAAATCAGAAAAAACTGGTGGAAGATAGTTTTGAACAGATCATAGCGGAAGAAAGGGAGGGAGCAGCGCTCCTCTATAACAAAGATAATGCCCTTCCGCTCAGCAAGGATGAAAGAATTTCCTTTTTCGGGCATGCAAGTGTAGATCCCGTTGTGCGAGGAAGCTCCGCGGGGCAAGATCCTATGGAAGGCTACCGGATCAATTTCCCGACGGCAATGAAAGCGGCAGGATTTGAGGTCAACGAGGAATTGACAGCTGCTCTGGAGGATTCCCCGATCACCAGAGGAAAAGATGATTTCTGGTGGATGGATTCTTCCATCACTACACATGGAATTGCAGACGGGGAAGAGGATATCAGTTTTTATACAGACGATCTGAAAAAGAGCTGGAGAGATTATCAGGGCGGAACAGCTATCATGACCATAGCGAGATGCGGTCAAGAAGAGTATGATATGCAGGTTGACAATCTGGGTACTGGACGAAGTGCAATGGCTTTGATCGATGAAGAAATTGATCTTCTCAATATGCTCAAAGAAGAGAAGGCTGCAGGATATTTTGATAAGATTATTGTGCTTGTCAATACAGGCAGTCCCCTGGAGGTGGGGTGGCTGGATGAGTATGATGTGGATGCCTGCATGTATGTGGGCCCCATCGGCGCTCAGGGAGCTCACGGTGTAGTTCAGTTGCTCTCAGGCGAGGCGAATCCCTCCGGTCATCTGGTTGATACCTTTGCCGTTGACTCTTTGTCATCGCCGGCTGTTGTAAATGCAAACGGAAATACGCCGGAGTATCTGAATGGCGATGAAGTGGAAGCGGCGGTTATGGGAAAAACAGATCCCAGAGAAGGAACGGGAAAATATATGTCCTTCCAGGCTGAAGGTATATATGTGGGTTATAAATACTATGAGACCAGATATGAAGACACTGTATATGAACAGGGCGGTGCGTCCGATCCCGTGGGAGCTTCCGGCGGTGCTTCGCAGTGGAATTATGCAGATGAGGTGTCATATCCCTTCGGATACGGACTTTCCTATACTACGTTTGACCAGTCGCTTGACAAAGTAGAGTGGAATGCAGATGAGGATAAATATGAAGTCACAGTAACGGTGACGAATACAGGGGACGTGGCGGGTAAGAGTGTGGTACAGGTTTACGCTCAGACGCCTTACGGAGATTATGAGAAGGAAAATAAAGTAGAGAAATCGGCGATTCAGATTGTTGGATTTGATAAGACAGATCTGCTTGATCCTGGCGAGAGCCAGACTCTGACAATAGATGTGGACCGGTATTTCCTTGCATCTTACGATTATGTAAATGCCAAGGGTTATATCCTCAGTGAGGGAGACTATTACCTTGCGATTGGAGACAACGCTCATGACGCTTTGAATAATGTGATCATGGCAAAAGGAGTATCGCCGGAAGAAGAGGCGCGTATGACCGGGCCCGGGAATGCGGACAAGGTATATCGTTTTCAAAATGAGCTTGATACAGAAACTTACCGGGTATCGGAAACAGGAACAGAGGTTACGAATCAGTTTGAGGACTGTGACCTGAATTACTGGATTGAAGGGGCGGGAACATATCTTTCCAGAAGCGACTGGAGCGGGACATATCCTGTTGAGCCTACCCGCGTGGAGGCTACCCCGGAGATGATAGAAATTCTGGCCGGTCATATGCATACGAAGCCGGATGAGGCATCGACTGTCGCAGAGGCAACAGAAGAGCTTGGAACGGATGCAGGCCTGAAGCTAGTGGATATGAAGGATGTTCCCTATGCTGATGAGACTTGGGATGCGTTCATCGGTCAGATGACTTTGGATGAGATGCTGCTGATGCTGGATGATTCCCAGGGGAACAGTGCAGCAGTTATTGAAAGACTGGGAATCCCGGCAATGAGTCTGGGAGACGGCGTGAACGGACCTAACGGCTGTACGCTGCCTTTCCCATATACAGCTGACGAGGGCAGTATTTACGGATCCGGAACTGTTGAGAACGCGAGGATGGCCTGCTTTGCCGGTAAACCGATCCTGACGGGAACATTTAACAGAGATCTGTATAAAGAAAGAGGACGTTTGATCGGAGAGATGGGACTCTGGGCAGATAAGCAGGAGTTCTGGACACTTGGGACCAATCTGCACCGCACACCATTTGGAGGACGTAACTTTGAGTATTGTTCGGAGGATGCGAACATGTGTTATATGGTACTGATTCCGGAGGCAAAAGAGATAGAGAAAAGAGGAGTTATTGTCTGCGCGAAGCATCCTGCCGGCAATGACCAGGAGACGGCAAGAATCGGAGTATCGGTATTCTTTAATGAACAGGCATGGAGAGAGGGTTCCCTACGTGCCAGCGAGGGCGCACTCAGGGAAGCGGGGATTCATGCGTTTATGCAGAGCTACGAGCGTCTCGGGCTGCGTAGTACGATGAATTCATCAGCGTTCAATCAGACTGTAGTACAGGATGAGTGGGGATTCCGTGGAAATATTATTACAGACTGTACCAACGGTAAACTAGATGGATACCAGGGCGACTATATTGATCAGCTGGCAGCGGGGACTGACCGTTTTTGCATGACAAACGGTACGGTAGCCATGGACGCTGTTAAAAAGTATCTTGACGAGACGGATGATGGTGATTTTGTGCAGTATATTAAGAGGGCTGCCAAGAACTACTGCTATGAGTTCAGCAGGAGCAATATGATCAACGGACTCAGCGGAGACGCAATCGTAGAGACGATTGTCCCATGGTGGGAGACGGCGGTGCGCACGATGCTGATCGGGTTTGCGGTACTTTCAGCGGCTGGTATTGTTCTGCTGACTGCAAGCAAGGTGAAGGAGAGAAAGGAGGAGCAGAAACATGAAGATGACCACCGGTAAGTTAAGCGGAAAAGCGGGAGGATATTATCTGAATCTTGCGGCTTCGGTTGTATCGCTGGCAGCCTTAGTGATCTATTTGATTTTCGGAATTGTATCAGGAACATTTGCGGTGTCCGTATTTGCAAGTCTTCTGGGCGGAACTGTCCTGGGAATTATACTTCTGTTCTATGACGGATTCGTTGGCGATTATATTCCTCTGGGAATGGTGCTGCTCTATTCGATGTCACTTGCGTTTATGATAGAAGACTCTATTAATGATATTACCGCAATGTTTGTGGGAATGGGGAATCTGTTTGGAAATGCGGCAAATGTTCCGGTCCGTGTTGTTGTGGCAGTCGGCATGCTGATTTCCATTATACTGAGTGTGATCGGAAGCTTTAAAAAGAGAACAAAGAAATAAAAAGGATCCTGAAAGGAAAAAGGACGCCTCCGGCTGAATACGCCGGGGGCGTCTGGGGGATATGGAAGGTCTGTTCAGAAGTTGTCAGGGGCATGAGCCAGTGCTAAAATATGACTGACGGATAAGCGGAAGGCAGAGCGGCATAAAGGGGGGACGGCAATGATAAAAGCAGCTATAGTTGAAGATGAACAGCAGGCTGTGAAATGTCTGAAGAACTGTCTGGAAAAATATTCCGAGGAAGCGTCGGTTACGCTGGATATAGAGGCCTTCACAGATCCACGTGCGTTCCTTAGCGCATTTCGCGCGGATCTGGATATGGTATTTATGGATATTGAAATGCCTGGTATGGACGGATTGGAGGTTTCTCGGAAAATCAGGGAAAAGGACGATTCAGTCCTTATTATATTTGTGACAAATATGAAGAAACTTGCGATTAGAGGATATGAGGTAAATGCTTTTGATTTTATTGTAAAGCCGGTCAATTATTATAGCTTTAGACTGACTCTTAACAAGGCTCTCCGTCATATAGAAAAGCATTCCGAGCATTTGATGACCATTCCCATCAAATTTGGGGAGTGCCGTATTGATGTAAATGAGGTGAGATATGTGGAAACCGTATCGAGAAAATTGTTCTTTCATATGGGGGATACGGTTATAGAATCAGCGGGGACGCTTAAAAATTTTGAACAGGAGTTGCATGGATATGGGTTTAGAAGATGCAACAATTGTTTTCTTGTCAATCTGAAATATGTTACAGGAATTTGTAAAGACAGTGTGTATGTGGGCAAAGAGGAGCTGACCATAAGCCGGCCGCGAAAGAAAATATTTTGTCAGGAACTGACAAACTACTGGGGAGGAGCGGAATGAAGGAAAATATTATTATGATTTTGTTTTCGGAAGAATATATGTGCCAGCTACTTGCGGCAGAGGCTATAGCTGTACTGTATCTTGAGAGGAGAAGACTTTTTGCGCTGCGTGCCGCTGGGGCTGCGGTACTCTGTCTTGGCGTATATATTTTCCTGGCGGATATCAAGGATCCGTTCCCTGGAGAGATCCTCAACCAGCTGCTTGCGGGATGGAAGTACTTTATTCCGTTTCTGGTGACAATTGTTATGATCCGATTCTGTTTCAGGGAATCGATGTGGAGTATTCTTTTCTGCTGTTCAGCCGCACAGGCGATGCAGCATCTGGCACATAGAGTCAGGAATATTATCATGATACTTTTGCATATAGATCAGACAGAACAAAATTATGTTTTGATGGCTCTGGTGGTTTTTGTCCCTATTTATGTACTGCTTTATTTTATCTTTTTTAGGAAGCTGCGTGACAAGAAGTTCCCCAACATCAATAATAAAAATCTGATATTTACAGTAACCGCGTGTGTAGTCCTCTGTCTTTTTATCGGCGTTTACGGATATTTTGATACAGTTCTGAATTATGTAATCTTTGATCTGGCCATGATACTCGTCTGTTTTTTTATCCTGTGCTATCAGTTTAGCTTCCTGGACAATACATATAAACAGATAGAATATGAGAATATGTGTGTGACACTCCAGGAGATGAAGAAACAGTATGAGATGACAAAAGAAAATATTAATATTATTAATATAAAATGTCATGATATAAAGAAACAAATCCGTATTTTGGGAGAAAGAGAACAGATAAGTCCGGATTCTCTTCATGAGATCACAAACGCAGTAAGAATTTATGATTCTACAATCAATACGGGGAATCCTGTTCTGGATGTAATTCTGACAGATAAGAGTCTTTACTGCGATCAAAATCATATACAGTTCGGATGTATGATTGACAGGGTGGATTTGTCCTTTATGAATCCTATGGATCTGTATTCTCTGTTTGGGAACATTCTGGATAATGCAGTGGAAGCAGTAAAGAAACTTGAGAACGAGGAGATGGCGGTCATTAATCTCGGAATCAGAGAGATGAAAGGCGCAGTGTTTATCCATTGCGAAAATTATTTTCAGGGGGAGTTGGAATTTCAGGATGAAATTCCTGTGACTACGAAACCGGATAAGGATTATCACGGTTTTGGAATCCGCAGCATCAAATTCGTGGTAGAAAAGTATGGTGGTTTTATGACAATCGTTCCAGAGCGAGATGTATTTAATATTAATATTTCGGTCCCGCTGAAAGAGGCAGAAAATGATTTTTCGGTTGCATGACATTTTGTTTGTCGATATAATGGATTCATAAGAAGTATTATACATTGACCTGTTGATGCTGTGGATTTATTAAAGGAGAAAAAAGTGTCTGAAGAAAATGCTATGAATGATAAAAATGTGGAAACAGGGGCGACTTCCCAGGAACAGCCAGTGACTCTGGAAGACTATAGTGGGATGCCGGGGTATGATGATCCGTTAACCTCTGCGGAAGTCCGGTCTGGCAGAGAGGCTGCCGGCGGTCAGAAAATGACTGCGATGGATGAAACAGACCAACATGAAGAAAAGGTAGAGGCCGCTTCGGAAGAAAGCAGAAAAAAAGAGAGGCGTTTCTTTCATATCAATAAAGAGGAACGGGAATTTTCGCGGGAGCAGTGGATCCTTACTCACATCGGAGATGAGAATCTGATGGAGTATCTGGCGCTGGAGCAGAGACGGGAGGAGACGCGTCAGAAGGCAAAGGATGCCCGTCAGAAGAGGCTCCTCAGCGCATTTCAGCTGGCGGTTTCACTGGCGGCAATTGTGGGAGTGACGTCCCTGCTGAGAGACAATCCGACTGTCCTGGTGAATATTCTTTATATCATCGGGATTGTAAGCGCACTCTGGATTTGGAAAAATCCGAAGAATAAATAATTGCTGTTGTGCGGGTGCTGATCCATTGTCCCTGTCTGGATATTGAGATGCAGCTGAACGCTGACGGAAATGGTATAGTTGGAAAAAAATTTTTGTATGATATCCTTAGCAGAAGGACAGAATAAATGCTATAATGTAATCGGGGACAGCTTGACAGGGCTGTCCTTTCTTGCGCGATAAGACCGATGGATAGGAAAAGTGAAACTCTTTCTGTCAGATGATAGAAATAATGCGGGACTACAAAGGAAGTGTTGATAATGAAAAAAAGGATTCTGCGTACGGCGGCAGTGTTATTATTTTCGGTTCTTCTGGCGGTATCGGCGTTCCTTTCTCCCTTGCTTGGTTCAGTGAACAGGACGGCGGGAGGAACAGGCACGACAGCCGGAGTCCAGACGAAAACGCAGACGGAAAATCTGGAAACCGGCGGCATGGCTGATATGGCAGATAAAACAGCAGAAGAAAATGCAAAACCAGGAGAACAGGCAGATACTGCCGGGAAATCAGAAACAGCGCCGGCAGAGAACGCTCCGGAGGACAGTACCTATGGTGTCGGAGACGGAGCGGAGAATACCAATCAGTCCCTTCGTGTTACGGTGCTGGGGGACAGTATTGCCAAAGGATATTCCGGGGATAAGTCTGTTCATATTGAGTGTTACGGCAATCTGGCGGCGGAGCAGATCGCTTCACAGAACAGATGCTCCTATGTTGTGGAAAACTATGCGAAGAATGGTCTTGATTCGACCGGAATGAACGAGAAGATCCTGACAAAGGAAGAGGTGGCCGAAAGCCTGCAAGATGCGGACGTTATCTTTATTACGGTGGGATCGAATGATCTTCTTAATGAATGTAAGAGAGTGGTCCAGGAGATTCTGAACACGGATACAAAGTTCAAAAGCGCGGATGAGGCTTTGAAAGTGCTGCAGGATGCAGTGGGAGAGAATCCGTTTCTTGTTCTGCGAATCATTAATGCTCTTGCTAACTGGGATTATCATTCCTTCGAAGTTCAGTGGAGGCAGATTATGGATACCGTTCTGTCCCTGCGGAAAGAAGATGCGCAGATTATCGTTACAGATATTTATAATCCAGTGGCGAATATAGAGCTCCCGTCTACTATGAATCAGGTGGTGGAGGGCATCATTGGAAATATGAATCAGATCATGGAAGATCATGCCGGGGAATATGACTACAGTGTTGCGCCCCTGTCTGAGTCGGATGTATGTGAACATGTTCAGTCTGACGGGCTTCATCCGGACCAGACCGGACAGCGGATCATTGCGGAGCTTGTGACGAAGGAATATGAACAAGTGCAACAGGAAGCGGGAAAGGAAGAGTGACGACAAAACTCCGTCACAATTGAAACACATAACCTTCACATAATTCTGATACCTTTTTAACGTGTTTAACTGTGATTCAGACACGTCAGGAGGGAAGGAATTTGATAGAAGTAAAGAATCTGGTAAAGAAATACGGAAACCATCTTGCCGTAGACCATCTGGACTTCACCATTGAGCCCGGAAGGATCTATGGCTTTTTGGGACCCAACGGAGCCGGGAAATCCACGACTATGAACATTATGACGGGATATCTGGGCGCTACGGAAGGGGAGGTTGTCATAGGTGGACACGATATCCTGAAAGAGCCGGAGAAGGCGAAAAGGTGTATCGGTTATCTGCCGGAGCAGCCTCCCCTTTATATGGATATGACGGTTCGTGAATACCTGGAGTTTGCCGCTGAACTGAAGGAAATTCCCAGAAGGAAAAGAGCGGACCAGGTGACGGAAGTGGAGAAGATGGTACGGATCAGAGATGTGGAGAAACGTCTGATCCGAAATCTGTCAAAAGGGTACAGGCAGAGAGTGGGGCTGGCCCAGGCCATCCTCGGCTATCCGGAGATCATCATTTTAGATGAGCCAAGTGTAGGACTGGATCCAAAGCAGATTATAGAGATTCGACAGCTGATCCGCAGCCTTGCGAAAAAGCATACCGTTATTCTCAGTTCGCATATCCTTGCAGAGGTAAGAGAAGTGTGCGATTACATACTGATCATTTCGAAAGGAAAACTGGTGGCAAGCGATACGCCGGAGAATCTGGAGCGGATGTTGGGGGAATCCGGAACAGTTGAGCTGGAAACAAAGGCAAGCCCTGCGGAAGTCAGAGAAATTCTGAAAAATGTGCCCGGGATTGAAGAGATTACGGCGAAGGCCGAAGAAAATGGCATAACACGGGCACAGATCATGGAGAAGAAGGGGGAGGACGTCCGGGAGAGAGTATCCCTGGCGTTTGCAGATCGGAGAAAGCCTCTGCTGACCCTCAGAACCGCTGGAGCGACTCTGGAGGATGTGTTTATGGAACTGACTCAGAGCGAACAGCTACCGGACGCATTTACAAGACATATGGAGCAGGCCGCCGGAACGGAGGCAGACAGAAAAAAACGGGAGGACCAGGCTGCTGCAGTTGATATGGAAAATATAGACCGGGCCGTCGGGGATGACAGAAACGGAGAGGGGGATGAGCAGGATGCTGGCAGTTTATAAAAGAGAGCTGAGATCCTATTTTCAGTCTATGGTAGGATGCGTTTTTGTGGCGTTCCTTATTGCATTTACAGGGATATATTTTATGGCGTATAATCTGCTTTCAGGATATCCCTATTTTTCTTACACATTATCTGGGTCTATCATTGTATTTCTTGTGGGAATCCCGCTTCTTACCATGAGGAGCTTTTCGGAAGAGCGGAGGAACCGGACGGACCAGCTGCTTTTGACGGCTCCGGTAGGACTGGAAAAGATCGTTATGGGCAAATATCTGGCTATGGTAACTGTGATCGCTATACCTAACGTGATCTTCTGTGTGTTTCCTCTGATCATCAAAGCTCAGGGGACAGCATATCCTCTTGTTGACTATATTTCCATCGGTCTTTTCTTTCTGCTGGGATGCGTGTACGCAGCTGTAGGAATGTTTATATCTGCTTTGACAGAGAGCCAGATCATTGCGTATATCGGAACCTTCGGCATCCTGCTTGTGCTTTATCTGTGGGACGGCATCCTGTCCATGCTGCCCAGTTCTGATGTCAGCGGGCTTATGGGAGTGCTTATTGTGGTGACGGTGATCGCCTTTTATATTTGGCGTATGACAGATAATGCTGTCCTGTCGGGAGTGGTGGAGGCTGCAGGTGTTATCGCAGCTCTTATCGTATATTTTGTGAAGTCTTCACTTTATGAAAATCTTCTCACAAACCTGCTTGGCCGGCTTGCACTTGCTGATGTATTCACGGATGTGACATCCAACAGTATCGTGGATCTGTCCGGAGTAGCATTATACCTGTCGATCATAGCTGTATTCGTATTCCTTACGGTTCAGGCGATTCAGAAGAGACGCTGGAGTTAGGAGGGGATGAAAATGAAGAAAATAAAACAAACAGCCGGAAAGACCGGAAATCATGGAATCAGCAAGACGGCGGACAACATCAGACGTATGTTTTGCTCGACAGGTACCAGAAACGGAGCCTGGAGCATAGGAACAGCAGTGCTTGTTATCGCTATTGTGATCGTGTTCAATCTGATCGTAGGGCAGATACCGGAAGCATGGCGGAATATTGATGTCAGCAGTACAAAAATATATGATATCTCGGATACGACCGTGGATCTGCTGAACAGTCTGGACAAAGATGTGGATATGACGGTCCTTGCGGTAAAGGATGAGACGGATGACAGGATTACTACATTTCTGAGCAAATATGACGCACTTTCTGATCGGATCAGTATGGAGTGGATCGATCCGGTGCTCCATCCTTCCGCTCTGACAGAATACAATACAACGGAGAATACAATTGTTGTATCCTGTGAAGCTACCGGGAAAAGCACGATCGTATCTTTTGACGATATCCTTGTACTGGATGAGTACTCCTATTATTACTACGGAACGACCTCGTATACGGAGTTTGACGGAGAAGGGCAGCTCACCGGTGCGGTCAATTATGTGACAAACGATGTGGAGAAAAATATCTATCAGACTTCCGGACACGGGGAGGCGTCTCTTTCTACAACAATCACGGGGCTGATGGAACAGAACAGTTACAACCTGTCAGAGCTGAATCTGCTGATGACCACATCCATACCGGAAGATTGTGATCTGATTCTGATGTACGCTCCGACTACGGATCTGTCTGATACAGAGGCGCAGATGCTCAGAGACTATCTGGGACAGGGCGGAAAGGTAATGGTTATCTTCGGCGACGCAGGACCGACAGAGCTTCCCAATCTGGAGGAAATTCTGGAGGAGTACGGCATGACCGGCGCAGACGGTTATATTGCAGATACCACAAGGTGTTATCAGGGAAACTATTATTATATCTTCCCGGAACTTTCTCTTTCTACGGATATGGCTTCCGGTATTTCGTCAAGAATGGTACTTCTGACAAACGCACACGGTATGACTCTGACGGATCCGGAGAGGGAGAATATTGTCACATCTGCATTTATGTCTACATCAGATGAGGCTTACGCTGTGACAGAGCAGTCACAGGAACAGGGATCCTATGTCCTTGGCGCGGTGGCTACGGAACCGCTGTCGGCAGAGGAAGACAGTACGGATGCATCGGATGCAGACACTTCGGGAGACAGTGGAGATGCAGCGGATTCTGACAGTGCTTCGGATGAAAACGGGGAGATTGAGAGCCGCCTGACAGTGATTACGGCGGCAAGCCTGATCGATCCCAATATTACAGACAGTTTTCCCCAGCTTGAGAATACCACGGTTTTCATGAACGCAGTGACAGCGAATTTTGAAGGTGTACAGAGTCTTTCTATTGAAGCGAAGAGCCTTGGAGTAGAGTATAATACGATGCAGCATACCGGTCTGCTCAGCTTTGCGGTAATATTCGGCATACCGGCTGTTGTACTCATAGGAGGATTTGTTGTCTGGTTCAGGCGAAGAAAGGCATAAGAACAGCATGAAATCGGATGGGAGCCGCCGGCATTTTGGCGGCCCCGCCGGAAAGGAGTCGAAAATGAGGAAAAAGAAAAGTCTGATCATACTGGCTGTGGCGCTTGTTGTTCTCCTCGGAGTATATCTTGGCCTTCAGGCGTGGAACCGGCACAAGGAGGACAGACAGGCGGCGGAAGAGGAGGCTGCCCGGATTCATGTCACAGATACGGATCCGGAGGATATTGTATCCATGAAGTTTAATGTGGGCAGCGGTGACATGTCTTTTGAAAAAGAAGACGGTACCTGGTATTATACACCGGATCGGGATTTTCCGCTTCTTCAGGACTATCCGGATGACATGGCAAAGACGCTTGGAGAGCTGACAGCGGACAGAGAGCTTGAGGACGGAGACAGTCTTGCAGATTACGGCCTGGATGACCCGGACTATACGGTTGAGTTTGAGGACGGCAATGGAGTGTCTACAACGCTTTACTTTGGAAATGTGACGGGAGATTACTACTATATGACTGTGGGGGATACGGGAGAAGTCTACACGGTTTCAACGACAGTTATTGACGATCTGAACCATTCTCTGGATGATATGGCTCAGCTGGATGATTATCCCAGCATTGGCAGCGGGAACCTGGTAAGAGAAACGATTACCCGGAATGGGGAGACTGTCACATATGATTCGGAAAATGATGAACAGGCGGAGGATGTAGCTGCAGTTGCCGGAGGGCTCGGGGCTGTATCTCTGACCAACGTGGCAGACTATTCGGCGGATGATGGGGATCTGCCGCAATATGGACTGGATGAAGATACAAAAATTACTGTGGAGGCGGTCTATACAACGGATGGCGAGGAACAGACGCTTACTCTGTATATCGGTAATGAAAACGGGGAAGGCGACCGTTATGTCATGCTCAATGATTCCAGGATCGTTTATCTGATCTCGGATGAGATATGTGATAACATCCTGAATGTGCCGGATGGAGATGAATAACAGCAGCTTACAAAAAGTATAGGGATTTTTAATAAGAATTTCATTGACTTTGCGGCAGAATCGGAGGAAAATATAACCCATAATGCAAAAGTGTTTGAAAAAAAGGAAGGATGAAAATGAAAGAAAAGTTAATTCGTTTTATGCAGGGGCGGAACGGAGTGGATTCTCTGTCCAAGTTTCTTCTGATCGCGGGCGTTGTTGTGGTGCTTCTGTCGGCAATGTTCGGCAGTCATCCGGCGGGAATGTTTTTCTATTTTCTGGGCTGGGTGCTGATCATCTATTGCTATTTCCGCATGTTTTCCCGTAATGTGACAAAACGGTATGCGGAAAATCAGGCGTTCCTCAATAAAACATACAAGATCCGAAGTTTCTTCCAGAAGCAGATCAATATATGGAAGCAGCGCCGGGTATATCATATATATACATGCCCGGGGTGCAGACAGAAGATTCGTATTCCGAGAGGAAAAGGAAAGATTGAGATCCGCTGTCCGAAATGTGGTACTACATTTATCAAGAAGAGTTGATTCGGCCAGATGGGGCGCTGCCAAAACGGCCGGGAAGACAGTGGGTCCCGGCGGGAAAAGCAGAGTTCCGATTACATAAAAACGATCAGAAGATCCGGAGGGGTATATTACAGATATGTCAGATCCATACAGTATATTAGGTGTAGACAGAAACGCGTCTGAAGATGAGATCAAGAAAGCTTACAGAAAGCTGAGCAGAAAGTATCATCCTGACGCTAATATCAATAATCCGCATAAAGATGAGGCTGAGGCGAAGTTCAAAGAGGTGCAGCAGGCTTATCGGCAGATCATGGATGAACGGGAGAAGGGTTATTCATCATCTTACGGCGGCTATGGAAATGCCGGCGGATATGGCAGCCAGGGCGGGTACGATGATTACGGCCCGTTTGGCGGCTTTGGAGGGTTCGGCGGTTATGGCGGATATGGAGCCGGCGGCGCTTCTCAGGGCAGCAGCCAGAGCGAGGATGATATACATCTTCAGGCTGCCGCCAACTATATCCGGAGCGGCCACTATAATGAAGCACTTAATGTGCTGAACGGGATAAAAGACCGGGGGGCGCTCTGGTATTTCTACAGTGCATCGGCAAATTCCGGTCTGGGAAATAATGTGACTGCTCTGGAGCATGCGAAAGAAGCGGTGCGTCTGGATCCTCAGAACACGCAGTACCAGATGCTTCTTCAGCGTCTTCAGAACGGCGGCAGCTGGTATCAGCAGCGACAGAGTTCCTATGGTTATCCGGGTACCTTTGACAGCAGCTGCTGTGTGAAGCTCTGCATAGCCAACCTTTTGTGCAATCTCTGCTGTGGAGGCGGCGGCCTGTGCTGCGGCGGATATGGAGGAGGTTACGGCGGATACGGCGGCGGAACCTACATTTAGAACGTTGGGAAAACGGGCTTTGGCATAATAAAACTTCCGGTACGGCTGGAGATTTTCGAAATTGAAAATGCAGCTGCACCGGAAGTTTTTCTAATGGTTAAAGAGTGGTTTCTTGAGATCTGTGACAGCGGAAGACTCCGATCCCCAGCGCTCCGGGGCCGGTGTGCGTCCCGATACTCATGGTCAGAGGGGAGTACACCAGTTCCATATCAGGGAAATTTTCTTTCATCTCTTTTTTGAACATTTCCAGTTTGTCAGAGTCCATTTCGGTATTGGCGATACCCACTTTTAAAAGACCGTCCTCCTTCAGATGTGAGAAACGGGATGCGATATCCTTTTTGACGGCCTCCAGCATGGTATGGAAGGCGGACTTCATCCCTCTTGTTTTCGCGAAGGAATCCAGCTTGTCTCCCTGTATTGTCAGCACAGGCTTGAGGCGGAGCACTGTACCGATAGCAGCGGCGGCCGGCGTGATACGTCCGCCTCGTTTCAGATATTCCAATGTGTCCACGGCAATGTAAATGCTGGCGTCCAGAGACTCCTTTTCCAGGATATCCCGGATCTCGTTTCCGGACTTCCCTCCCCGGGCGAGGATCTCTGCATCCAGTACGGACTGCAGCTGGGGAACGGAGATACGCCGGTTGTTCACGACGAAAACCCTGCCGGCAAACTCCTCATCGCCGGCCAGCATGGACGCGGTCTGGCAGGTGTTGCTGAGACCGCTGGACATGGGGATGAAGACAACCTGGTCGTATTCCCTGAGAAGCTTTCCCCACATGGCTGTCACATCTCCGGGCGAAGGCTGTGATGTTGTAATATTTGCTCCGGATGTCTGCATCCGGTAAAAATCTTCATGGGAGATATCAATCCCCTCGTAATATGTCTTTTCATCAATGATAACAGGCATGGGCAGGACATGGATATCCGGATCGTCCACGGCTCCGGGCATGATTCCGCTGTTGCTGTCTGTCATGACTGCAATCTTTGGCATAGTGACCTCCTGAACCTCTGTTGGCCGTTATTTGTATACGTGTTTAGATTATAGCAAAACGGAACTGGATTAACAATGAACAAAATACAGGAAATGTAAGATAGTTAGACGGGAAAGAAAAAGCGCTAGAAAATGGAAGCAATGGGGCTCGAACCCATGACCTCTCGCGTGTGAGGCGAACGCTCATCCCAGCTGAGCTATGCTTCCATGTATTCTATTATAGCACTTCGAAAAGAAAATGCAAGGACGGTTACCGCTTATTTGTCTTCCCTGGGCGGAAGGGTATTCCCGTATTTCCGGAAGATATGCCGCAGCATCAGCACGGCGCAGAAACTCAGGATGAGTTCTGCAGTGAACTGTGCGTAGGACAGGCCGTAGAGCGGGAAAAGGTAATTCAGTATGAGCAGCGCGGGAATCTCCAGAACCAGTTTTCTCATGATGGCAAAGAGCAGGGCGTATCTGCCAAAGCCCAAAGCCTGGAATACACCTACAGCCAGAAAATCTACGCTGAGGAATGTGAGGCCCAGGCAAAAGCCCCGGAGAAAACGTGTGCCATAGGCGATAATGGATCCGTTCTCCATGAACAGACTGATCAGACCTCCGGCGGCAAAATAATAGATGACTGTTATGACAGCCAGAGCCGGGACGATCAGTTTCATGGCAAAGAGAATAGAATCCTTCATACGTCTGCGGTTCCCGGAAGCAAAGTTGTAGCTGACCAGAGGCATGATCCCCTGGGAAAAACCAAGAGATACCTGCATGGGGACCATATAGATCTTATAGGAGATCCCCATGGCGGCTACTGCATCGGCGCCGTATACGGAGGTAAAGTTGTTGAGAATTGTCATTCCGGTTACATTTAAGAGATTCTGGATAGAGGCAGGAATACCCACCCCGCATACTTCCAGTATGATCTTTTTTCTGATCCGAAACATAAGCGGGTTAATGCAGACGAAGGTATTTCCTCGTTTTATGTACAGGAGTACGAAGAAATACAGACAGGCAGCACAGTTGGAGAGAAAAGTGGCAAGTCCGGCTCCGGCCGCTCCCATATGAAGTCCCCAGGGAAGGATAAATATAGGATCAAGAATGATGTTCAGCAGACATCCGCTCATAGTGCCGATACTGGCGTGGAGGGCAGCTCCTTCCGAGCGGACAAGATAGGCCATGACCACATTCAAAATGGCGGGAGCTGCGCCGAGGTAGACTGTCCAGAACATATAGCCTTGTGTGGCGGTACGGGTAGTCTCATCAGCTCCGATCAGTGTGAGCAAAGGGCTGTGAAACAGTCCGCACAGCGCTCCAAAGAGAATGCCGCAGATCAGGGAACAGTAGAATCCGAAGGCAGAACTCTGTGATACAACGTCATAATCTTTTCTTCCCAGTGCCCGGCTCATCATGCTTGACGTGCCTACGCCGAACAGGTTGTTTACTGCGTTGAATGCGAGAAGAACGGGAGCTGCCAGTGACACCGCAGCATTTTCCACGGGATTATTCAGCATTCCCACGAAATAAGTGTCCGCCATATTGTAAAGCACCATGACAAGAGAACTAAAGATCATGGGGACGGAAAGTTTCGCTACGGCCGCCGGGATCGGCGCTTTTTCAAATAACAGGATTTTTTCATTCTCTTCCATTACAGGAACCCCCTTTTTAACTACCTTTTCCGGAATGACCGGTCTATGAGCATCTTGCGCTATGAATCCGTTGTTTTTTTGTCAGAGCAAAAAAAGAGAACCCTTTTTACAAAGGATTCTCTCGTTTGCATAAATGCGGAAGAAGAGACTTGAACTCTCACAGGATTAACTCCCACTAGAACCTGAATCTAGCGCGTCTGCCATTCCGCCACTTCCGCTCGACAAGTAATATCCTATCATAACATTGCCGGTTTGTAAACCCCTAATTTTAATTTTTTTTAAAATCCTTATTTTCCCCGATTTTACTGCTTTTAAACCAGATCTGCGTTCTTCCGGATCGTCTCCTGGATAATCTTTTCCACATATTCTCCGATATGACGCTTCGTATCTTTATCAAGCTGATCCGGGTAGATCGGTTTCCCGTATTCGATGACTACATGGGTCTTCTTGATCTTCGGGAAATGACTTTCAAAGATTTCTGCTGTGTTGTTCATGGAAATCGGGACGATCGCGCATCCGGTCTTGGTGGCGATCTTAAAAGCTCCGTCTTTGAAGGGGAGCATGGTCAGCTCTTCGCCGGTATTGCGGGTCCCCTCAGGAAATACACAGATGGATATTCCTTTTTTAATATAATCGATAGCCTGCAGGATGGTTTTCAGTCCCTGCTTCGGATCCTTGCGGTCAAGGAACAGACAGTAGAGACGGCGCATCCAGGTGGAAAGGGATGGATAATGTTCCATTTCCTTCTTTGCAATATAGCCGGTAAGTCTTCGGCATCGGCTGTAAGTAAGGAGAATGTCAAAATAACTGCGGTGATTTCCTATAAAAAGGACGGCTTCATCGGGTACATTTTCCTCTCCAATGACAGTTGCCCGAACGCCGGTGATTTTCAGGATTACTTTAAATCCCCACTGAACAATCCGCAGGGAACTGATGTCTCGTGCGTATGGATTGAATTTCCCGATCAGCCATTCTACGAAAAATACCGGAATGGACAGGATCAGGTATACGATAAGAAAAATAACAATACAAATAAAGCGGAACACTGCACAGATCCTCTCTTTCATCAAATTCTGTCAGTTCAGCCTGCTGGAAAAGCATGGAAAATATTTTTCTGCGAACAGGTCCCGAGGCTGGACTGCTGTATCAAGGTGTAAAAGCGACTTTTTTTCGACCTAAAATATATCTCCAAGTATTATATAGCACTGTTTTGGAAAAAACAAGGAGGATGAAATAAGATTTAACGGCAGGTTAACAGGGAGTTTACTGTTTGGTTGTTCCGGGGAATCCGCTATAACGGAGCTGCATCCTGAGACCCGCCTGAACGGTTGCCTGCATTTTTATCGGGAACGCTACATAAGATAGTATGGAAATATTCCGGGGACAGAGGGAAAGCGGGAAACGGATGAAAGTAAGAAGAGAAAAAGAAAGGCGGGACAGAGAATGGGAGATAAGGTGGAGGAGAGCGGAGGCGCAGAGACGGAGAAAAAAGCAGCAGGCAGGAGGAGCGGCGCTGCTCTTGATCTGTGTGGCTGCAATTCTGACTTCGGGCTGCGTAAAAGGACCTGCGCAGAAAGAAAAGCTCAGAGATCTTTCCTTTGCGGTCGTAGATCATGATGCGGTTCCGGATGAATTGAATACGCTGATCGAAGAAAAGAAGAGCTCGCCTTTTCAGCTGACCTATACGGATCAGGCAAGTATGTATATTGCAGAGGGATATGGCGCACAGCTGACTACGGGATACAGTGTGGAAGTTAATGAGCTTTATGAGACGGAGGATGCTGTTTTCATACATACAACGCTCCTGGGCCCGGAAGCCGGGGAAGAGATCAAAGAGATCAGCACATTTCCGTATGTTGTTGTAAAACTGGAATATATTGATAAAAATGTGATTTTTGATTAGGAGGAGAGCTATGGAGTTGATCACACGGCCGATTCACTATACACAGGAAGGAAAGAGAATTTTCGACCAGTTCTATCTGGATGAAGACTACAATGTGCCGGAGGCGGCAGATGATGTAGGCAGGATCGTACAGGGGAGAGCAGAGGTGCGCACAGAGGATATACGGCTTGCAGAAAACTATGTAAGGATTACGGGGAAAGTATATTTTCAGATCCTTTATATCACAGACTCTGCGGATCCGCAGCCTGCTGTGCTGGAGGGAAAACTTCCCTTCGAGGAAATGGTGTACGCGGAGGAAGGAGGAGAAGGGTCGTACTTTATCCGCAATATGCGTACAGAGACCGGGGTGACGGTTGTAAATCCCAGAAAGTTGTCTCTGCGTATTATGGTGGAGCTGGAAGTGGGACGGGAGAAAATGGAGGATGAAGAGACTGCGGTTGGTGTGGAGGCGGATATCCAGATCTGCCGTAAAATGAAAAATGTGAATTTCCTGAAACTGGATGTGTCAAAACAGGATACATACCGGGTCAAAGAATCTGTTTCACTGCCTGGTACAAAGGAGAGCATCGGAAGGATGCTGCTGTCGGATCTGGATTGCAGAAAACTGGATATCCGTATCGGACAGGATGAAGTCTATATCAGAGGCGAACTGCTTCTGTTCTGTATGTATCTGTCCGGAGAAGGAAAGACCGACTGGATTGAGCAGGGAGTGCCTTTCGAAGGCAGAGTGCCCTGCGAAGGCGCCGCAGAGGGGATGTATTTTCATGTTCAACACAGTCTGGAGGATACTCTTGTGGATACCAGGCTGGACGAAGACGGGGAGATGCGCATTCTGGGCGTAGAGGCTACGCTTGCCCTGCGTATGAATCTGTATGAAGAGGAAGAAATGGAGCTGCTGGAAGATCTGTATTCCCTGGAACAAGAATGTCTGCCGGTGACCCGTGAGGCAGTATATGAAGAACTGCTGATGCAGAACCAGTCCAGGTGCAGACTGACGGAACGGCTTTCTCTCCCGGAACTGAAGGATAATGTTCTGCAGATCATACACAGCAGCGGCAGCATACAGACGGAACAGGTGCAGAACACATCAGAAGGGATTCGAGTGGAGGGTATCCTGCATGTCTCCTTCCTGTATCTCAAAGCGGATGACGAAGAGCCTCTGGGCAGCTGGCAGGGTATGGTCCCTTTCTCATATCTTATAGAATGCCCGGATATGCCGGAGAACGTCAGAAGCAGTATGTCCTATCATGTGGAGCAGCTGGCTGTTGCACTTGCCGGGAATGAAGCGGTAGAGGTGAAAGCGGTTCTGGCCTTTGATGTGTTTCTGAGGAAGCCGGTTCCTATGGAAGTGATCACGGAAGTACAGACCCGGCCCCTGGATATGGAACAGATGGAAAACCGTCCCGGTATCGTAGGGCATATTGTCCAGCCTGGAGAGGATCTGTGGAGTCTGGCCAAAAAATATCTGACAACTATGGAAGGAATCATGGAAGTAAACGGCCTGGAGAGTGAAAACGTGAAAACAGGTGATAAGCTGTTGATTTTTAAAGAGAATATGAGTATACTGTAGGTACAATGTATACAAGATACAACAATGGACAGCTTGGATATTAATGTTCCCAGGCGTCTGCAATAAGGGAGCTGTGCCGCCCCGGCGCTCAGCTGCGGGTCTTCGAGGCGGCACAGCTCCCTTACGGCAGGACAATGGGGTACAGCAGAAGATATAGAGATGGAGGACACAAGGATGAGGCACATGGAGCTGAAGGCACTGGCGAAGATCAATCTGGGACTTGATGTGCTTGGTAAAAGAGAAAACGGATACCATGACGTCCGAATGATCATGCAGTCAATTTATCTGTATGACGAGGTGAGGCTGGACCGGTCAGAAGAACCGGGGATCCGGGTGAAGACAAACCTGGGATTTCTTCCTACAGGGGAAGGGAATATTGCATATAAGGCGGCGCAGATGCTCAAGGATGAATTTGGTATTGGCCCGGGGATCGATATTACTCTGAACAAGCACATTCCTGTTGCGGCAGGACTTGCCGG
The DNA here is from genome assembly GCA_944381495.1 of uncultured Mediterraneibacter sp. Taxonomy (GTDB): domain Bacteria; phylum Bacillota; class Clostridia; order Lachnospirales; family Lachnospiraceae; genus Mediterraneibacter. Next base: position 86,913 of record CALWLJ010000007.1, read on the forward strand.
AGGCAGTACGGATGCTGCAGCTGTCCTGTTCGGACTTAACAGGATGTTCGGACTGAAACTGACCCGCGAGCAGCTGATGGAACGGGGAGTAAAGCTGGGGGCCGACGTGCCTTATTGTATTATGAGAGGAACGGTTCTGGCGGAAGGAATCGGTGAGGAGCTTACCGTACTTCCAGATATGCCGAAATGTACTGTGTTGATCGCAAAACCTCCGGTCAGTGTATCTACCAGGGTTGTCTACGAAGCCCTGGATGCCGGAGAGATTGCGGACCATCCGGATATAGACGGCATAATCGAGGGGCTGAAGGCGGGAAATCTGAAAAAGATTGCTTCATCTATGGGAAATGTGCTGGAAGGTGTAACAATCCCCATGCATCCGGTGATCGAGCAGATCAAGGAAGAGATGAAAGCCGCAGGAGCGCTAAATGCCATGATGAGCGGCAGCGGACCTACGGTGTTCGGACTGTTTGAAAACCGTGCGGCGGCCAGGGATGCACAGAGGAGGATCAGAGAAAAGGCACTGACCAGACAGGTGTATGTGACAAGTATACACAGTGTTAGGAGGAAATAATATGAGTACGGATTTTGAAGTTACCATGGACGAGTATCTCCCTCTTCGTGATGTGGTGTTCAATACACTCCGGAGAGCTATCCTGAGAGGAGAACTGAAACCGGGAGAGCGTCTGATGGAAATACAGCTGGCGAATAAACTTGGGGTGAGCAGGACTCCTATCCGGGAAGCGATCCGGAAGCTGGAACTGGAAGGTCTGGTTCTTATGATCCCGAGGAAAGGCGCCGAGGTGGCTGAGATCACAGAGAAGAATCTCAGAGATGTGCTGGAGGTTCGATGTGCTCTGGAAGAGCTGGCTGTTCAGCTGGCCTGCGACCGCATAGACGAGGAAGGAGTGAAAGAGCTCAGGGCAGCTGCGGATACATTCCGCAAGGTGCTGGACCGTGATGATATCACGCAGATCGCCCAGGCAGATGTGGCTTTCCATGATGTGATCTTCAAGGCTACGGATAATAAGAGGCTGATTCAGCTGCTGAACAATCTTCGGGAGCAGATGTACCGCTACCGGATTGAATATCTGAAGAAAAAGGAGTGCTATCCTCAGATCCTTCATGAGCATCAGGAAATTATAGAGTCTATTGCCGGGCGCGATAAAGAACGGGCTACAAATGTAACCGGAATCCATATCAAGAATCAGGTTGATACAGTAGTCGGAACGCTGCGGGACCGGGAAGAATAATGTATAGCCGCCCAATTGGCGGAGAAAAGGGTGAATAAACTGGGAAAAACAGTCTATACTCCATATATCAGAACGGTCTATGGAGGGACTACATATGAAATACAGGACATTTATCCAAAGAAACGCGGAAAAAATTATTTTTCTTCTTATTATGGTCATCGCCGGGATGATAACGGCTCTTGTTGTGTGGAAATCAGGCATTTCAGCGGAGGCGGCTCTGCAGCAGCATCTCTCTGAGGAGGTGCTGCGATTTCATATTCTGGCCAACAGTGACAGCCGGGAGGACCAGCTGCTGAAATTGAAGGTGCGGGACGGAGTACTTGAATATCTGGAACAGGAAATGCCGGACTGTGAGAGTGCAGATGCCACTGCGGAATGGGTGAGAAAACACACGGATGAACTGGAGAAAGAGGCGCGGGACATACTTGAGGAACAGGACTGTGATGATACAGTCAGCGCTGCAGTGACAACCTGCTGGTTCCCGGAAAAGACATACGGGGATGTGACATTCCCGGCGGGAAATTATGAGGCTCTTCGTATTGAAATCGGAGCGGCAAAGGGGCATAATTGGTGGTGCGTGCTCTACCCGGGCCTTTGTTTTATGAATACAGTGAATGCTGTGGTGCCTGCGGAGGGAAAAGAGAAACTGAAAGATGTTCTGACAGAAGAAGAATACTCCAGAGTGACAGCAGAAGATGAATTCAGAATCAGCTGGTTCTTCTGGAAATAGATTACCGGATCAGGAAACTGGCTGTGGAAAAGGAAAAAAGGAAGACATGAGATGACAGAATTTTTAGTGAGACATTTTATAAAAGACTATGAAGATGTGGAGAAGGTGTCCGTGCGGACGGCATATGGTGTGCTGGCCAGCATTGTGGGCATCTTCTGCAATGTGTTTTTGTTTACAGTGAAATTTATCGTGGGACTGGTGCTGCATAGTGTGTCTGTTACAGCAGACGCTTTTAACAATCTTTCGGATGCAGGCTCCTCTATCATAAGCTTTGTGGGGGTGAAGATGGCAGAGAAACCTGCGGATGCAGACCATCCTTTCGGCCATGGCAGGATCGAATATATAGCGGCGCTTGTAGTATCCTTCCTTGTACTTGAGGTAGGCTTTACATTTCTGAAAGACTCTTTCGGAAAGATATGGGAGCCGGAAGCGATGAATTTTCAGCTGGTTTCAGTAATCATCCTTCTTTTGTCTATTGCAGTGAAGCTTTGGCTGGGAATGTTCAACAGAAAACTGGGCGTGAAGATTGATTCTAAGGTGATGCAGGCGGTGTTCACAGATTCGATGGGAGATGTGATTACAACAGGAGCGACCATTCTTTCACTGGTTTTCTTCCGGATCACGGGGATTAATATTGACGGGATCGTAGGTGTTGGAGTAGCACTGGTTGTTATGTGGGCCGGTGTCGGTATTGCCAGAGATACGCTGGAACCGCTGATCGGCGAGGCCATCGATCCGGAATTGTCCAGACAGATCAAAGCATTTGTGGAGAGTTATGACGGGATCGAGGGAACTCATGATCTGATCGTACATAATTATGGGCCGGGAAGGAGTATGGCTTCTATCCATGCAGAGGTCCCTAACGATGTAGACATCGAAAAGTCTCATGAAGTCATTGACCGGATTGAGAGAGACGCAGGCAAGAAGCTTGGACTCTTTCTTGTGATCCATATGGATCCGGTGGAAATGAAGGATGAGAGAGTCCTGAAAATACGGGACAAGACAGTGGAGCTGCTCCATGAGCTGGATCCTGCGTGCAGCATTCATGATTTCCGCATAGTCAGGGGAAAGGAACAGATTAATGTCATATTCGATATGGTGGTTCCGATCGAATATGATGAAGAAAAGCGCAGAAAGCTCCCAAAAGAACTGGAAGCCCAGCTGAAGAAAGTGGATCCCCGGTATAACTGTGTGATCACAGTAGATTTTGACTATGTCGCGCGAAAAAGTGAAGAGTAAGCGAGTCTGCAGGAAAAAACAGTATGGCATGTGCAGAAAGAAAAAGAGGTGCGAAATATGTACGAGTTTGACAGCAGAGTAAGATACAGTGAGATCGATCACCGGGGGACGATGACGCTTCCGGCGCTGATCAATTATTTCCAGGACTGCTGTACTTTCCATTCGGAGGAGGTCGGCCTCGGAATGGAACGCCTGAAGAAGGAGAAGAAAGCCTGGGTGTTGTCTTACTGGCAGGTGATCATCGAGCGGTATCCCCGGATGGGCGAGATGATTACGGTTGGAACCTTTCCTACGGAATTCAAGGGGCTTTACGGAAAGCGAAATTTCTATATGAAGGATGGAACAGGCGCCAGGATTGCATGTGCCAATTCAATCTGGGTGTTTATGGATCTGGAGAAAGGACGCCCGGCGAAGCCCGGAGCAGATGATATTGAACCGTATGGAACGGAAGAACCTCTTGATATGCCCTATGAGGGAAGAAAGATTATTATGCCCGAGCACTGCAAGGATGGAGAGGCTTTCCAGGTTAGAAAATACCATATCGACACAAATGAACATGTAAATAATTGCCAGTATGTTCAGATGGCCTTGGAAATGCTGCCTAAAGATGCGGCTGTCAGGCAGTTGAGGGTGGATTATAAAAAGTCTGCAGTTCTGGGGGATATCATATATCCGAAAATTTCGGAAGAGCCCGGACGGACTGTGGTGGAGTTATGTGATGGGAATGGTAAGCCTTATGCAGTGGTGGAAATGCGTTGAGAGGCGAAGGGGTGAGTCATGGGAGCGCTGGGAAATGTCCTGAGCGTTCGACGAATATGAAATACTGCGGCGGATAGTCGAGACGGACTGTCCGCCGCAGTGATATTCCGGCACTTATACGGGCGTCTTTCCATGCTACAGTACGGCGAGCAGATCTTCCAGTACATCTTCCACGGAATCTGTTACGTATTTCGTGTGATAAGAAATACCTGGCGCTGCATTTGCCATAGCGTAGCTTCTGCCTGCCAGCTCCAGCATTTCCACATCATTGTACTGGTCGCCGAAGGCCATGCATTCCTCTGGTTTGATATCCAGCAGCTTCATAAGTCCGGCCAGAGCGGTCCCCTTGTTGGCGTTCGGAGCGATAAAGTCGATCCATATATTTCCGGAAGTGACCACCTTGATCTCGTCCCGGAACAGATCCTGCAGCCGCTTCAGTGCATCTTCCAGAATCCGTTTGTCTCCTGCCATATTGCATATGGCAATCTTCAGGAAAGGTCCGCTGATCTGCCGGATGTCTTTTACGATTTCTGTTTTATTTCTTATTACATTGACGATATGGTTGACAAATGCCGGATCGTGATCCTCGATCAGACAAGTGTCTTCCCGCGAGACAAGGATTTCGAAGTTCCCGTTCTTTTTCACTTCATCTATGATCCGGTATGCCAGATCATCTTCTATGATTCCCCGGGATATGATTTTCCCCTGATGGACGCAGAGAGAGCCGTTCTCGGCAATATACGAGATCTCATCCTTTATATCACGGAAAAGGATAAGTTCATTGCTGTACTGCCTGCCGCTGGCTGCCACAAAGCAAATCCCCTTCTTTGTCAGCCTGTGGATCAGATCAATGGCTCTGGGAGTCAGTTCCTGGGCCCCATTCTGCAGTAAAGTCCCGTCCAGATCACTCGCGATCAGTTTTATCATATAAGATTCCTCCATTGTATTCATTTATATTCATTGAGATTCATGTGTCAAAAGTTATTTGAAACCAAAGCAAGTATACTTTAAAATCGGCTTTCTGTAAACCATTAGCGTTCGCCGGACCTCTTGTACATGTCTCCGTGTAACAAAGAAGAAATACTTGTAACTCTTTTGTAATAGTAATATAATAAAAAAGGCGTCGGCAGCAGATATGAGCAGCTGATGCTGTACATAGATTAAATATGAGAATAGAAGAGGAAAACAATTATGGGAAAATATTTTGGAACAGACGGATTTCGCGGAGAGGCAAATGTAGTCCTTACGGTTGAACATGCATTTAAAGTGGGGCGCTATCTGGGCTGGTATTTCGGCCAGGAGCACAAGGCCCGTGTTGTGATCGGCAAGGATACAAGACGCAGCAGTTATATGTTTGAGTACGCGCTGGCAGCAGGACTGACAGCTTCCGGAGCAGATGCCTACCTCCTTCATGTAACAACGACCCCCAGTGTATCCTATGTCGTAAGAACAGAAGATTTTGACTGCGGTATCATGATCTCCGCCAGCCATAATCCGTTCTATGACAATGGAATCAAAGTCATCAACAGCGCCGGTCACAAGATGGAGGCGGAAGTCGAGGAGAAGATTGAAGCATATATTGACGGCAAGACGGAGGAGCTCCCTCTGGCTACAAGAGAAAATATCGGAAGAACGGTGGATTATGCGGCTGGAAGGAACCGTTATATCGGACACCTGATCGCTCTGGCAACCCGGTCTTTCAAGGATATGAAGGTGGGGCTGGACTGTGCAAACGGAAGTTCTTCTGCAATCGCTAAGAGTGTATTCGATGCTCTGGGCGCTAAGACGTATGTGATCAATAACGAACCGGACGGAACAAACATCAATACAAACTGCGGCTCTACACATATCGAAGTGCTGCAGCAGTTTGTTAAGGATAAGAAGCTGGATGTTGGTTTCGCCTATGATGGTGATGCTGACCGCTGTATCGCCGTGGATGAGAATGGTAATGTGGTGGATGGAGACCGCATCATGTATGTCTGCGGCAAGTATCTGATGGAACAGGGACGCCTGGAAGGCAACACGATCGTTACTACGATCATGTCGAACCTGGGACTTTACAAAGCGTGCGACAAGATTGGCATGAAATATGAGCAGACGGCAGTGGGCGATAAATATGTATACGAAAATATGATGAAGAATGGATTTGTTCTTGGCGGAGAGCAGTCTGGACATATCATATTCAGCAAACATGCAAGAACAGGTGACGGTATCCTTACTTCTCTTATGCTTATGGAAGTAATCCTGGAGAAAAAACAGACGCTGGGCAAGCTGGCGGATGAAGTCAAGATTTATCCTCAGCTTCTGAAAAATGTCCGCGTCAAGGATAAGAAGACGGCCCGTGAGAATCCGGCTGTCCAGGAAGCGGTTCAGAAAGCTGCGGAAGCTCTGGGAACAGAAGGCCGCATTCTTGTGAGAGAAAGCGGTACGGAACCGGTGATCCGTGTTATGGTAGAAGCTGCGTCCGATGATATCTGCGAGAAATATGTGGACAGTGTGGTAGACGTGATCCAGGCACAGGGGCTGACTGATTAGGCAGTGGATGCTTTGATCATTCACTTCAATGGTTGAACAGCCCGGAAACCAAAGGTGCGGCCTGAACGTTTACTGAACTGAATGCCTTCAAGCCGCGCCGATTTCACGTCATGGTCTGTTTTCAGCTTCTACTGGCTGACCACCAGTGTCTGGTAACCGGCCTGTCTGAGCCGCCGCTCTGTCTCAACTGCTTCATCCAGAGTGGGAAAGGCGCCTACAGTCACCCGGTAAAGACCGTTTTCCTGTGAGATCTCTGCTGGAAAATCCATTTCGTCCAGCTCATCTTTCAGCTGATGCGCGTAGAGCTGATTGCGGAACAGCCCGGTCTGGACGGTGTAGATCCGGTTTCTGGAAGGAACGTCGCCTTCCATCTGGAGCGTGTCAAGGATGCCGTCGGCGATAGCCTGGGCAATGTCGTTAAAGTTTGCATCGAAAAGCTGGTTATCCGTGTCAGAGTTGATGAAACCTGCCTCTACCAGAAGGGCCGGCATCTGGGTCCGTTTCAGAACGACCAGATTAGGGCGGGCTTTTACTCCCAGATTGACAAAGCCCAGGGCCTCCAGCTGATCATCGATATTTTCGGCCATTTCATATTTTAGTCCGGATTTGTCATAGACAAGTGTTTCTACTCCAGATGCAGTATTGTCTGTGGGATAGGAGTTGCGATGGATGGAAACAAACAGATCTACACCTGCGTTATTTGCCTCCATTGCTTTCTCATAAGGAGATTCGTAGACATCTGTGGTCCGGGTATACAGGACATCCAGTCCTCTCTCCTGGAGAATCTGGCCGACGGCAAGGGTAAGTGCCAGGGCATCGTCTTTTTCCTGGCGTCCATCATAAACTGCACCTGGATTACGGCCCCCGTGACCGGCATCCAGCATAATGGAATAGGGCATGATATGTGCTCCTCTCATATTCCGTTCCATATCAGAATATGCAGAGATAAGAAAAAAGTGACAGGAAATATACCTGTCACTTTTTCGCTGTTATTTACGATTTGTCAATGTGTCCTTCGTCAATATTCTCCGGAGAAACATGCTGACCCGGCTCCTTTACAGGTGGTTGTTCATCTCCATCGGTGTGGGCGTCCGGACTGTCCGGTGCCGAATCGGAAGAAGTGTCTGTCTCGGAACCCCTTCCTTCTTTGTCGGTGTTGTCATCCGTAGAAACTTCCGGTCCCGGGAGATAGACGTGGACTGTTTCTACCCGGTTCTTTTCCAGCTTTTCAACAACAAGTCGGATGCCGTCGTCTGTACAGACTTCATCCCCTTCTTCCGGGATACGGTTCAGGCGGTCGATAATCAGTCCGCCCAGAGAATCATAATCTTCGGATTCAAGTTCTGTACCGAGACGGTCGTTGACATCATCCAGGCTCATGGAACCTTCGATAATATATTCTCTATCCGCCAGCTTCTGCAGCGGTTCGTCTTCCGGGGCGTCATATTCATCGTGAATCTCGCCTACGATTTCCTCCAGGATATCCTCCAGAGTGACGATACCTGCCATTTCCCCGTATTCGTCAAGGACTACGGCAATGTTAAAGGTGGCCGACCTCATTTCTACGAGGAGCTCGGATATACTCTTGTACTCGTAGGTAAAATAAGGCTCGCGCATGATATCGCGCACACGGAAAGGCTGGTTTCTGTCATAGAGGAGCAGGTCCTTCATATTAAGGATTCCTACGATGTTGTCTGGGTTTTCTTCATAAACGGGGAGCCGGGTGAACTTGTCTTCCCGAAAGATCTCGATCAGTTCTTCGTAAGTGTTATCCACACTGGCAAAAGTAACATGAACCCGTGGCACCATGATGTCTTTTGCATTTGCATCGCCCAGATCAAATACATTATAAATCAGTTCTTTTTCACCGCTCTCGATCACGCCGTCCTCATGACTGACGTCAACGATGGTGCGGAGCTCATCTTCGGTGATCGTTTTGCTCCCTGCATCCGGATCTACTCTGAGCAGGAACATGATGCCGCGGGAAAAAAGATTAATAATGAAAATAACCGGGGTCATGACTGTCATGAAAATCCAGATAACCTTTATATATCTCAATGATATTTTTTCTGCATTAATGGTGGCGTAATTCTTTGGCGTGATCTCCCCGAAGACAAGAATCGCCACAGTCAGCACTGCGGTTGCAATACTTACCATATACCCGCCGAATGCATAGGCAAGTGTGGCTGAGAGGGAAGATGCGGAGATGTTGACAATGTTGTTGCCGATGAGAATGGCGCTCAGCATTTTGGATGTGTGGTTTTCTGTTACGTCCAGAACAAGGGCAGCCCGTTTGTTCCCGTCATCGGCAAGGGAGCGCAGACGAATCTTGTTCACTGTAGTGAGCGCGGTCTCGGAAGATGAGAAAAACGCTGAAAGCATCAGAAGAATGATCAGTATGATAAATTGAAAACTGTCACCAGAATCCATGGTGTTTTATTCACTCCTTTATAAAAATTACATCTCTTGTTCCTGCGCTGTTTTCGGAACGCAGAACACAGGTTTCAAAATGTACAGATACGTATTCATTATACACTTTCCGCGCACGTTTGGCAAGAATGAACATCTTTACTTTATTCTGCAGCTGGACTATAATAGGAACTGATTAAAAAAGGAAAGAAATGGAGTATAGATATGGATTTGTTTCGTGAACTGACTGCCGTGTCAGGAGAACAGAATGTGCTGAGAAACGAGCCTATGAGCAGACATACCACATTCCGTATCGGCGGACCGGCAGATTATTTTGTGACTCCGACGGATAAGGAAGAGATAAAGAAAATTATAAAGTTCTGCAGGGAGGCGCAGATTCCTTTTTATGTGATCGGCAATGGGAGCAATCTTCTTGTTGGAGACCGCGGGTACAGGGGAGTTATCATACAGATATTTAAGCAGATGAGCAAGATTGATGTAGATGGAGAACAGATTGCAGCCCAGGCGGGAGCGCTTCTGTCGAAGGTGGCTTCTGCTGCTCTTGACGCTTCTCTGACAGGGTTTGAATTTGCGTCAGGGATACCGGGAACGCTTGGCGGAGCGCTCCGTATGAACGCCGGAGCTTATGGGGGAGAGATGAAGCAGGTAGTCCGGAGTGCGGACGTGCTTACCCCGGACGGAGAAATTATAACGCTGACGGTGGATGAACTGGGAATGGGATATCGGACCAGTGTGATTTCAAAGAATGATTATGTAGTGATCGATGCGATCCTGCAGCTGAAAAAGGGAAATCAGGAAGAAATACAGGCGCAGATGGCTGATCTCCGGGAAAGAAGGGTGTCAAAGCAGCCGTTGGAATATGGGAGCGCAGGAAGTACGTTTAAACGGCCGGAAGGGTATTTCGCCGGGAAGCTTATCGATGATGCGGGACTGAGGGGCTTCCGTGTAGGAGACGCTCAGGTCTCGGAGAAGCACTGCGGTTTTGTTATCAACCGGGGAAATGCAACTGCGGCGGAAGTACTGGAACTGATGCGGATCGTGACAGAACGGGTGGAAGAAAAGTTCGGTGTCCGTCTGCAGCCGGAAGTACGCTGCATAGGCGAATGACCGATAAGGTGTGAAGAGAAATTATGCCGGCATAGGAGAGAATGCCGGGTAACTGCCGGCATGAGAAAGCATCAGGATACCTGAGAGAGGAGAAATGAGAAAATGCGTTTGGTGATCGTGACAGGAATGTCGGGGGCTGGTAAATCTACTGCTCTGAAAATGCTTGAAGATATGGGATATTTCTGTGTGGATAATCTTCCAATCCCATTGCTGCCGGGATTTGTTGAAATTTTTAACGCGCCGGATTCATCGGTGAAAAAGGTGGCGCTAGGCATTGATGTCCGTGGCGGACAGGATTTTGGGGGACTTCAGGAGAATCTGGATGATATGGATGCAAAGAAAATTCCCTACGAGATCCTTTTTCTGGATGCCCACGACGATGTGCTGATCAAGCGGTATAAAGAAACCCGCCGCCAGCATCCGTTGAGCGGCTCTGGCAGAGTTGATACAGGAATCGCAAAGGAGCGGGAGAAGATTGCGTTCCTGAAGATGCGCGCCACGTATATATTGGATACCAGCAAGATGCTGACCCGTGAGCTCAGACTGGAGCTGGAGAAGATTTTTGTGGACGGTCAGGACTTCTGTAATTTATATATAACTGTTATGTCGTTTGGGTTTAAATATGGGATTCCGCAGGATGCAGACCTGGTTTTTGACGTGCGTTTTCTCCCGAATCCATATTATATTCAGGAGCTGAAGGAAAAGACCGGAAATGATCCGGAAGTTCAGGATTATGTTATGGGAAATGACAAAGGAAGAATTTTTCTCGAAAAGCTCAATGATATGGTATCATTTCTCATCCCTAATTATATATTAGAAGGGAAAAACCAGCTTGTCATTGCAATTGGCTGCACCGGAGGAAAGCATCGCTCGGTAACACTGGCCAATGCCCTGTATCAGATCCTGGAAAGTGTGGAAGGATACGGTGTCCGTATTGAACACAGGGACATCGGAAAAGATGCAATAACTAAAAGAAGGTGAATGCAATGTCTTTCTCCGGAAAGGTGAAGGAGGAGCTCGGGAAGAATATCAGTCCGGCCAGGCACTGCAGGATCGCGGAGATAGCTGCGTTTATCTGCATGTGCGGCACAGTGGTGATCAATCGTTTCGATCGTTACAGCCTGAAAATACGTACGGAAAATCTGATTGTTGCAAGAAAGGTCTTTACATTGATAGAAAAAACATTTAATATAAAGACTGATATCTCTGTCCGGAGAAATATTTCCAGGCACAGTGTGTCCTATTCTGTTGTTGTAAGGCGCAGCGAGGATGCATTGCGTATTCTTCAGGCGGTTAAGATGGCGGGGGATAATCAGACTGCAGCGGATGAACTTCATGCAGTCAGTCCACTGATCACTCAGCAGATGTGCTGCAGAAGGGCTTTTCTGCGAGGGGCTTTTCAGGCGTCCGGATCTATGAGTGATCCTGCGAAAGCATATCATTTTGAAATTGTTTGCGCTTCGGAAAAGATGGCGGAACAGATAAGGGATATGATCCGCAGCTTTGATATGGACGCGAAGATTGTTCCGCGCAAAAAATCGTTTGTCGTCTATCTGAAAGAGGGTTCTCAGATAGTGGATATCCTGAATATTATGGAAGCACATGTGTCTCTTATGGAGCTTGAAAATGTCAGGATTCTGAAGGAGATGCGTAATTCCGTAAACAGAAAGGTTAACTGCGAGACTGCCAACATTAACAAGACAGTATCGGCAGCGGTGAAACAGCTGGAAGACATTACATATCTCAGAGATCGGATCGGTTTTGAGAATATGCCGGAAGCCCTGGTGGAGGCTGCTCTTGCCCGCCTCTCCAATCCGGATGCAACCTTGAAGGAGCTGGGGGAATCCCTGACCCCTCCGGTGGGAAAGTCCGGTATTAATCACAGGCTGCGGAAACTGAGCGAGATGGCAGAGAAAGCAAGGCAAGAACAAGGAGGATTATTATGATTAAAACATCTGTTGTAGTTAAGGCGGATAGTGGATTAGACGGCAGACCAATTGCGCTGCTTGTGCAGGAAGCGAGCCAGTATGCAAGTAAGGTTTATATTCAGGTCGGGGAAAAGAATATCAATGCAAAAAGCATTATGGGAATGATGAGTCTGAGTTTGATCAACGGTGATCAGATTACAGTTGTAACAGAAGGCGAAGATGAAAAAAAGGCTGCTGACGGGATCAAGGCTTTTTTCGCAGAGAAGAAGAATTAGGATTCTGTTTGCGCAGAGGATAAGATGTTAAAATAAAAGGAAAATTAAAGAGGAGGCTGTGCATATGTGCAGTCTCTCTTTTGATATATGCTGACAGAAAACAGGTGCAGAAGCGGACGAGGGGGAGGAATCGTTCAGATGTTCCGCGCAGATGCGCAGGAATATGGAAATGTACTGTATGGGCTGCAGCAAGCTCGGATCCCGCGCCGAGACTCTCGGGAAGTCTTGAATTGCGGCGGATGTCTGAATCGGAAATATGGAGAAAGAAGGGGTACCGTATGAGGAAAATGCTTTTTATTTACAATCCCAATGCAGGGACCGGACTGATCAAATCAAAACTTTCAGATATAGTAGACGCTTTCGCCAAAAGTGGTTATGAGATTACCATATATCCTACGCAGAAATATCAGGATGCTATGGAAAAGACCAGGGGATATCAGGAAAAATATGACCTGGTAGTATGCAGCGGCGGCGACGGAACGCTTGATGAAGTGGTGACAGGGATGCTGTCCAGGGAAGATCAGGTACCGGTGGGCTATATTCCGGCGGGCACCACCAATGATTTTGCCAACAGCCTCCAGATTCCCAAAGATATGCTGGAAGCAGCGGATATCATCATAAATGGAAAGGCATTCGCCTGTGATGTGGGAAGATTTAACGATGATCATTTTGTTTATATTGCTGCATTCGGAATCTTCACCGATGTTTCTTATGAGACAAAGCAGAGCATGAAGAACATCCTGGGATATCTGGCGTATGTCCTTGAAGGGGCAAAAAGGATATTCAATATTCCGTCTTACCGTATACGGGTGACCTATGACGACCAGGTTATTGAGGACGAGTTTATTTATGGCATGGTGACCAATTCCAGATCCGTTGGAGGGTTCAGCGGGATTATCGGTCCGGATGTAGTATTTGACGATGGTGAGTTCGAGGTGACTCTTATCAGGACACCTAAGAATGCCATCGAACTTAATGAACTTCTGGGAGCCATTGTTATGAGACAGATCAATCCGGACAGGATGTATTCTTTCAAATCAGGTAATGTGCGTTTTGAATCTGAAGTTGAGATCCCCTGGACGCTGGACGGAGAATTTGGAGGAGAGCACAATGACGTGCTGATCCGCGATCAGAAACAGGCGCTCCGGATTATGGTCAAGGATGAAAAGGAAGAGAAACAGACAGAAGCAGAAGGAAAAGACGGAGATGACAATGGAGCGCAGAGCTGAGCAGAATGTGTTCTGCGGCCGCTGAAAATAAAAAATAAAAAAATAAAAAAAGTACTTGCATATTCGAAAATCATATGATATAGTTATATTCGCTGTGAGGGACAGCCAAACAGCGAATATGAAAATGGCTCCGTGGTCAAGCGGTCAAGACGCTAGCCTCTCACGCTGGAATCAGGGGTTCGATTCCCCTCGGAGTCACTTGAGGATCCACAGATTTGATCTGTGGATCTTTTGTTTTAAAAGAAAAAGGCGCCTGTATGGAAGAAGGAGGAACAAAATGGAAAGACGAATCAATGGCCACACAAGATTATATGCATTAATCGGATCTCCGGTAGGGCATTCCGGGTCTCCGGCTATGTATAATTACAGTTTTCAGAAGCTCGGAATAGACTGCGCTTATCTGGCTTTTGATGTTCCGCTTGAAAAGACCGCAGATGCGGTGCAGGCTCTCCGGACACTTCATGCAGGCGGATTTAACGTGACAATGCCGTGCAAAACAGCTGTGGCGGGGCTGGTGGACAGGCTTTCTCCAGCGGCAGAGCTGGTAGGGGCATGCAACACGGTTGTTGTAGAAGAGGACGGATCCCTGACGGGACATATAACTGACGGAATCGGCTTTGTCCGCAATCTGCGGGAACACGGAGTTGAAGTAAAGGGCAGCCGGATCGTTCTGATCGGGACTGGAGGAGCGGCTACGGCCATAGCGGTACAGGCGGCGCTGGATCACGCGGCTGAGATCGCTATTTTTAACCGGAGAGATGAATTCTTTGCGAATGGTGAAAAAACAGTAGAAAAGATCCGGAGAGCAGTCCCGGAAGTGAAGGTTACTATTTCGGATCTGGAAGATGAGGATGTGCTGGCTGAGGTGACGGGGAGGAGCGATATTCTGATCAATGCCACTCGTGCTGGAATGAGCCCCATGGAAAATACGATGCCTGTTCCTGAAAGCATACTCCGTCCTGAGCTTGCCGTGGCAGATGTTGTTTATAATCCCAGAGAGACTCTTCTGATCCGTAAAGCGAAGGAAAAGGGATGCAGAGCTGCTGTGGGAGGAATCGGAATGCTCCTCTGGCAGGGGGCTGCGGCATTTGAACTGTTCACCGGTCAGGAAATGCCGGCACAGGAAGTTATGGAGAATTTCTTCTCATAAAGACGAGTTCCCGGTCTGGAAGCGGAAAAATAGCCGCCGCAGAATAAGAAAAAAACAAAAAAAGCTTGACACATGTGGGAATGTGTGTTAAAGTGTATCCGCAACTGCCGAAGACAGTAGGTGCTGTAAAGCGTAAGGATGAAAACGCCTGCCGAGGAAAGTTAGATTTACTACGTATGTATGAATTTATCAAGCCTCTGTGTCTTCGGACCCGGAGGTTTTTTAATGCGGAACTTTGGCAGTACACGCAGAATCTATAAGGAGGTGTACCAGAAAGTGGCAAAAGTTGAATTAAAACAGCCGATCGTACAGGCAATCGCAGAAGAGATCAAGGATGCTCAGTCAGTTGTTCTTGTTGATTACCGCGGACTTACTGTTGCTCAGGATACAGAGCTTCGTAAGCAGCTCAGAGAAGCAGGTGTGGTTTACAAGGTTTACAAGAACACTATGATGAAGAGAGCTTTCGAAGGAACAGATTTCGAAAGTCTTGACAGCTGCCTTGAGGGACCAAGCGCTATCGCTATTTCAAAGGATGATGCGACAGCTCCGGCAAGAATCCTGTGCAATTTTGCAAAGGATGCTCCGGCTCTTGAGCTCAAGGGCGGTGTCGTTGAAGGAACAGCATATGATATTGCAGGGCTGACAGAGCTCGCTAAGATTCCTTCAAGAGAAGTTCTTCTTTCCAGACTGCTTGGAAGTATGCAGTCACCGATTGCAAACTTTGCTCGTGTTATTAAACAGATCGCTGAGAAAGACGGCGAGGCTGCACCGGCAGAAGAGGCTGCAGCAGAAGCTCCTGCAGAGACAGCAGAGGCTCCGGCAGCAGAAGAATAAGATGAATGACAGCGGGGGATATATCCTGCTGACGTAAAAACGAAAATCAATATTAAAAAAATGGAGGATAATCAAAATGGCTAAGTTGACAACAGCTGAAATGATCGAAGCGATCAAAGAGTTATCAGTATTAGAGTTAAATGAGTTAGTAAAAGCTTGCGAGGAAGAGTTCGGCGTATCCGCAGCAGCAGGCGTTGTAGTTGCAGCAGCAGGCGGAGATGCTCCGGCAGCTGAGGAGAAGGATGAGTTCGATGTAGAGCTTGTATCTGCAGGAGCTTCCAAGGTTAAGGTTATCAAGGCTGTACGTGAGATCACAGGTCTTGGCCTGAAAGAGGCTAAAGAGCTTGTTGACAACGCACCGAAGGTAGTAAAAGAGGCTGTTTCCAAGGCTGAGGCTGAGGAGATCAAGGCTAAACTTGAGGAGCAGGGTGCAGAAGTAAACCTGAAATAATCAAGACTGAGTTTGTTTCCCCGCAGACAGCTGCGGGGGTGATCAGGAAAGAGACCGCAGAAGATAAAAAACGCTTCTGCGGTTTTTGCATTTACGAAGTTTCATCTGTCTGTAGAATGTGCAGAATTCTGAGATTCGAAAGTGTTTTCGTCTCTACAGGGCGGAAAAATCGGAGATATAACATAAATGAAGGAAAAAGTCAAGAGAAAAGTGCGAAAATGATGAAATAAATGTTGACAGAGAAAAAGAGTTTGTGTTATAGTTAAAAATGCTCTATTATGGAAAGCTATGCCATACCATCAGGAAAAGACTTCCTGTATGGCTTTTCATTTTGTGAACTGGAAAAAATAATTGAGGAGTGAAACGTCAATGGAGAAAAACAGAATTCGTCCCATCAAAACCGGAAAAAGCTTCCGCATGAGCTATTCCAGACAAAAAGAAGTATTGGAAATGCCCAACCTCATTGAAGTCCAGAAAGATTCCTATCAATGGTTTCTTGATGAAGGCCTGAAAGAGGTGTTTGACGATATTTCCCCGATCACTGATTACAGCGGTCATCTGAGTCTGGAATTTGTGGATTTTACACTCTGCGAAAAAGATGTGAAATATAGCATTGATGAGTGTAAGGAACGTGATGCCACCTATGCGGCACCTCTGAAAGTCAGAGTCAGGCTTTATAATAAGGAAAATGATGAGATAAATGAGCATGAGATCTTCATGGGAGATCTCCCGCTGATGACAAAGACGGGTACTTTTGTGATCAACGGCGCAGAACGTGTTATCGTAAGCCAGCTTGTCCGTTCTCCTGGAATTTATTATGGTATTGCACATGATAAACTGGGAAAGAAACTGTATTCAGCCACCGTTATTCCCAACAGAGGCGCATGGCTCGAGTACGAGACTGACTCCAATGACGTTTTTTACGTACGTGTTGACAGGACGAGAAAGGTACCGATCACTGTTCTGATCCGCGCACTTGGTATTGGAACGAATGCGGAGATCATCGATCTGTTCGGCGAGGAACCAAAGATCCTTGCCAGCTTTGGAAAAGACACTGCTGAAAATTATCAGGAGGGTCTGTTAGAGCTGTACAAAAAGATCCGTCCCGGTGAACCGCTGGCTGTAGACAGTGCGGAAAGTCTTATCACCAGCATGTTCTTTGATCCCAGACGTTATGATCTGGCTAAAGTAGGCCGCTATAAATTCAACAAAAAGCTGATGCTGAAGAATCGTGTGACAGGATGCGTCCTTGCAGAGGATGTTGTAAGCCCGATCACAGGAGAAGTTGTTGCAGAAAAAGGTACGAAGATCACCCGTGAGATCGCGGATGCGATTCAGAACTCTGCCGCACCGTATCTCTGGGTAGAAGGTGAGGACGAGTCCAGAAATATTAAGATCCTTTCCAATATGATGGTGGATCTGCAGGCGGTCGTGGATATTGATCCGCACGAAGTAGGGGTAAAGGAACAGGTATATTATCCTGTCCTGGCAGGAATTATCGAAGAGTCTGCCGGCGACATCGATGAGATGAAGAGGATGATCAAGAGAGATATCCATGATCTTATTCCGAAGCATATTACCAAGGAGGACATCCTTGCTTCTATTAACTACAACATGCACCTTGAGTACGGAATTGGAAATGATGATGATATCGATCATCTGGGCAACCGCCGTATCCGTGCGGTAGGAGAGCTGCTGCAGAACCAGTACAGGATTGGTCTGTCCAGACTGGAGAGAGTTGTACGTGAGAGAATGACAACGCAGGATCAGGAGGGAATCTCCCCGCAGTCTCTGATCAACATCAAACCGGTGACAGCTGCAGTGAAGGAGTTCTTCGGATCTTCTCAGCTGTCACAGTTCATGGATCAGAACAACCCGCTGGGTGAGCTGACGCACAAGAGACGTCTTTCCGCTCTGGGACCGGGCGGTCTGTCAAGAGATCGTGCCGGATTCGAGGTCCGCGACGTGCATTACTCACATTATGGAAGAATGTGCCCCATCGAGACTCCCGAGGGTCCCAACATCGGTCTGATCAACTCTCTTGCATGCTATGCACGGATCAATGAGTACGGATTTATTGAGGCTCCTTACCGTAAGGTTGATAAGTCTGATCCGGCAAACCCGAGGGTTACCGATGAAGTTGTCTACATGACAGCAGATGAAGAGGATAATTATCATGTTGCTCAGGCGAATACTCCCCTGGACGAGGAAGGACATTTCGTAAGTAAGAACGTGTCCGGTCGTTACCGTGAGGAGACGCAGGAGTACGAGAGAAATAAATTTGATTACATGGATGTATCGCCGAAGATGGTGTTCTCCGTGGCTACAGCACTTATCCCGTTCCTGCAGAACGACGATGCGAACCGTGCGCTGATGGGTTCCAACATGCAGCGTCAGGCAGTGCCGCTTCTCACTACAGAGGCTCCGGTTGTTGGTACCGGTATGGAAGTGAAGGCAGCGGTAGACTCCGGTGTATGTGTTGTTGCAGAAGAGGCGGGTGTAGTTGAAAGTTCTACATCTACAGAGATCGTGGTACGCCATGACGATGGAACGAAACAGTCATACAAGCTGACAAAATTCCAGCGAAGCAACCAGAGCAACTGCTATAACCAGAGACCGATCGTTGATAAGGGCGAGCGTGTGGAAAAGGGTCAGGTTATCGCAGACGGTCCGTCTACATCAGGCGGCGAGATGGCTCTTGGAAAGAACCCGCTGATCGGATTTATGACCTGGGAAGGATATAACTACGAGGATGCTGTCCTCTTAAGTGAAAGACTGGTACAGGATGACGTCTATACCTCAGTTCATATCGAAGAATATGAGGCAGAGGCACGTGATACAAAGCTGGGACCGGAAGAGATCACAAGAGATATTCCGGGCGTAGGTGATGATGCTCTGAAAGATCTGGACGAGAGAGGTATCATCCGTATCGGAGCAGAGGTCCGTGCCGGAGATATCCTGGTAGGTAAAGTGACTCCGAAGGGAGAGACTGAACTGACAGCTGAGGAGCGTCTGCTCCGCGCAATCTTCGGTGAGAAGGCCCGCGAGGTAAGAGATACGTCTCTGAAGGTTCCCCATGGTGAATATGGTATTGTTGTTGATGCAAAAGTGTTTACCAGAGAGAACGGCGACGAGCTGTCACCGGGAGTAAATCAGGCTGTACGTATTTATATTGCGCAGAAGAGAAAGATTTCCGTCGGCGATAAGATGGCCGGACGACATGGAAATAAGGGTGTCGTTTCCCGTGTGCTTCCTGTAGAGGATATGCCTTTCCTTCCAAACGGACGTCCGCTGGATATCGTGCTGAACCCGCTGGGTGTGCCGTCTCGTATGAATATCGGACAGGTGCTTGAGATTCATCTGAGTCTCGCTGCAAAAGCTTTGGGATTCAATATTTCCACACCTGTATTTGACGGCGCTAACGAGATTGATATTATGGATACTCTTGATCTTGCCAATGATTATGTAAATCTTGAGTGGGATGAGTTTGAGAAGAAGCACGGGGAGGAACTGCTTCCTGAAGTGCTGCAGTATCTGTCGGATAACAGAGATCACAGGGAACTCTGGAAGGGAGTACCTCTTTCAAGAGACGGAAAGGTTCGTCTGCGTGACGGACGTACCGGAGAGTTCTTTGACAGCCCTGTTACGATCGGACACATGCATTATCTGAAACTGCATCACCTGGTTGATGATAAGATCCACGCACGTTCTACCGGACCGTACTCACTTGTTACGCAGCAGCCTCTCGGCGGTAAGGCACAGTTTGGAGGACAGCGTTTCGGAGAAATGGAGGTTTGGGCTCTTGAGGCGTATGGTGCATCCTATACACTCCAGGAGATCCTGACTGTGAAATCAGATGATGTTGTCGGCCGTGTTAAGACATACGAAGCAATCATTAAAGGTGAAAATATTCCTGAGCCCGGCATTCCTGAGTCCTTCAAGGTGCTCTTAAAAGAGCTGCAGTCTCTGGCGCTGGATGTACGTGTTCTGCGTGATGATAATACAGAAGTAGAGATCATGGAAAATGTAGACTACGGGGATACAGATCTGCGTCATATCATTGAAGGGGACAGAAAGTACAGAGATGACAATGAGTCGTTTGGAGATCATGGATTTACTGAGCAGGAATTTGTCGGTGAAGAGCTTTCGGACGTCGAGCCGGAAGAAGAACCGGATGACAGCGACTTTGAGGATATTAATTTTGACGAGTACCTGGGTGATGAGGAAGAATAGGAGGAGCCGTTTCTATGCCAAATAACAATGAACAACAATATCAACCGTTAACATTTGATGCGATCAAGATCGGCCTGGCTTCACCGGAAAAGATCCTGGAGTGGTCAAGGGGCGAGGTTACCAAGCCGGAAACCATCAACTACAGGACGTTAAAGCCTGAAAAAGACGGACTTTTCTGCGAGAGAATCTTCGGACCCAGCAAAGACTGGGAATGTCACTGTGGAAAATATAAGAAGATCCGTTATAAAGGGGTTATCTGTGACCGGTGCGGTGTGGAAGTTACAAAGTCCAGTGTACGCCGTGAGCGTATGGGACATATTGCGCTGGCAGCGCCGGTATCCCATATCTGGTATTTCAAGGGGATTCCCAGCCGTATGGGTCTGATCCTTGATATCTCTCCGAGAACACTGGAGAGAGTGCTGTATTTCGCATCTTATATTGTTCTGGATAAGGGAGAGACAGATCTGATGAATAAGCAGATTCTGTCAGAAGCAGAGTATCAGGAGCAGAGAGAAAAATGGGGCAGCGGTGCCTTCCGTGTAGGAATGGGCGCCGAGGCCATCAAGGAGCTCTTGGAAGCAATCGATCTGGACAAAGAATACGAGGAACTTCAGGCTGCCCTTGAAAATGCATCCGGACAGAAGCGGGCAAGGATCGTAAAACGTCTGGAGGTTGTTGAGGCATTCCGTGAATCCGGAAACAGACCTGAATGGATGATCCTGACAGCGATTCCTGTAATTCCGCCGGATCTGCGGCCGATGGTTCAGCTGGACGGAGGACGTTTTGCAACATCCGATCTGAATGATCTTTACAGAAGGATCATTAACAGAAATAACCGTCTGAAAAGGCTGTTGGAGCTTGGAGCGCCGGATATCATCGTTCGAAACGAGAAGCGTATGCTTCAGGAGGCGGTAGATGCTCTGATTGATAACGGCCGCCGCGGTCGTCCGGTCACAGGTCCTGGAAACAGAGCTCTGAAGTCTCTGTCCGATATGCTGAAGGGTAAATCCGGACGTTTCCGTCAGAACCTTCTTGGAAAGCGTGTCGATTATTCCGGACGTTCTGTTATCGTCGTCGGACCGGAACTGAAGATTTATCAGTGCGGTCTGCCGAAAGAGATGGCAATCGAGCTGTTTAAGCCGTTTGTTATGAAAGAGCTTGTAGCAAATGGTATAGCGCACAACATAAAGAATGCAAAGAAAATGGTTGAGAGACTTCAGCCGGAAGTATGGGATGTCCTTGAGGAGGTCATCAAAGAGCATCCGGTTATGCTGAACCGTGCCCCCACGCTTCACAGACTTGGTATCCAGGCTTTTGAACCGATCCTTGTAGAAGGTAAGGCAATCAAGCTGCATCCCCTTGTTTGTACGGCGTACAATGCGGACTTCGACGGAGACCAGATGGCTGTCCATGTGCCGCTATCACAGGAGGCGCAGGCAGAGTGCCGTTTCCTCCTTCTCTCACCGAACAACCTGCTGAAACCGTCTGACGGAGGTCCGGTTGCGGTTCCTTCTCAGGATATGGTCCTTGGTATCTATTACCTGACTCAGGTAAGACCGGGAGCAAAGGGCGAAGGCATGTTCTTTAAGAGTGTAAGCGAGGCAATCCTTGCTTATGAGAACGGATATATTACACTTCATTCTCAGATCAAGGTACGTGTTTCAAAGACTATGCCGGACGGCACTGTGAAGACAGGAACCATTGATGCGACGCTGGGAAGACTGCTCTTTAACGAGATCATTCCGCAGGATCTGGGATTTGTTGACAGAGAAGTGCCGGGAAATGAACTCCGGATGGAGATTGATTTCCATGTTGGAAAGAAACAGTTAAAACAGATTCTTGAAAAAGTTATCAATACACATGGCGCAACGCAGACGGCAGAAGTGCTTGACGATGTAAAATCCATCGGTTATAAGTTCTCCACAAGAGCAGCCATGACCGTATCAATTTCAGATATGACTGTGCCGCCGCAGAAACCTCAGATGATCGAGGAAGCGCAGAATACGGTAGACAGGATCACAAAGAACTATAAACGTGGTCTTATTACCGAAGAAGAGCGTTATAAAGAAGTTGTTGAGACATGGAAGGCAACCGACGACAAGCTGACAGAGGCTCTGCTTTCCGGACTGGATAAATATAATAATATCTTCATGATGGCTGATTCCGGAGCCCGTGGATCTGACAAGCAGATCAAACAGCTCGCAGGTATGCGTGGTCTGATGGCTGATACCACAGGTCGTACGATCGAGCTGCCGATCAAGTCCAATTTCCGTGAAGGTCTGGATGTACTGGAGTACTTCATGTCCGCTCATGGTGCACGTAAGGGTCTGTCCGATACGGCTCTTCGTACAGCCGATTCCGGATACCTGACAAGACGTCTGGTAGATGTTTCCCAGCAGCTGATCATTCATGATGCAGACTGTGTGGGACCGGATGATGAGATTCCGGGTATGTATGTACACGCGTTCATGGATGCGAACGAAGAGATCGAAAGTCTCCAGGATCGTATCACAGGACGTTTCTCCTGCGAGGATATTAAGGACAGCGAGGGTAATGTGATCGTAAAGGCTAACCATATGATCACACCGCATCGCGCTGAGCGCGTCATTAAGAAGGGCGTGGACGAGAATGGCAATCCGATCGAGAAAGTCAAGATCCGTACGATCCTTACCTGCCGCTGCAAGAATGGTGTATGTGCGAAGTGCTACGGCGCAAACATGGCAACCGGCGAGGTTGTTCAGGTCGGCGAGGCAGTAGGTATTGTGGCTGCTCAGTCTATCGGTGAGCCGGGTACACAGCTTACCATGCGTACGTTCCATACCGGTGGAGTTGCCGGCGATGATATTACACAGGGTCTTCCCCGTGTCGAGGAGCTTTTCGAGGCAAGAAAGCCGAAGGGACTTGCTATCATCACAGAGTTTGCCGGTCGTGCAACGATCAGTGATACGAAGAAGAAACGTGAAGTTATTGTTACAAATGAAGAGACAGGCGAATCAAAAGCATATCTCATTCCTTACGGATCCAGGATCAAAATCCAGGATGGAGACATGCTCAATGCCGGCGATGAGCTTACAGAAGGTAGCGTGAATCCTCACGATATCCTTAAGATCAAAGGTCTCCGTGCAGTTCAGGACTACATGCTCCGTGAGGTTCAGCGTGTATATCGTCTGCAGGGTGTTGATATCAATGATAAGCATATCGAGGTCATTGTTCGTCAGATGCTGAAGAAAGTCCGTGTGGAGGAGAAGGGTGATTCCGAATTCCTTCCGGGAACAATGGTAGATGTACTGGAGTTCGAGGACGTGAACAAGAAGCTTGAGGCAGAAGGGCTCAGCCCGGCTACCGGCGAGCAGATCATGCTTGGTATTACAAAGGCTTCTCTGGCAACAGATTCCTTCCTCTCCGCCGCATCCTTCCAGGAGACAACAAAGGTACTGACAGAAGCCGCTATCAACGGAAAAGTCGATCATCTGATCGGTCTGAAAGAAAATGTTATCATCGGTAAACATATTCCGGCTGGTACGGGTATGAAGAAATATCGGGATGTCCGACTCAATACGGATGTTCAGATGGACGATGAGATTGATCTTGATGATGAGATCAGTTTTGATGATGAGCCTGATGATACTGCTCCGGACAATATTTCGGAGGCAGAAGCTGCTGATGAAAACAGCTCCGCAGAAGTTGGAACAGATACAGCAGGCATAAACAACGAAGAATCTGAGGCTGAAATGCCAGAGGACACAACGGCAGAAACTTCAGATGAGAATGAATAATGAATAAATAAAAAAGTTCCTCCGCGAAAGCGGAGGAGCTTTTTTTCGCGGAGGAACTTTTTGATATTATGTTTAAGAGGATTATTCAATGAACCATCTGAAAATAATATACGGATTACGATATTCTGCTGATTCATGAATAACAAATACCTGTTATCAGTCAAATAGAGAGATACCGTGCCGGACAGTCCGGACAATCTTTTTGATGATCATATAGGGAAGACTGATCAGTATGTACAATGTTGAAAATACACCGGCAGCGCCGCCGATAATCATAAGAATAATAAGTCCAATGTTCATTTAAGCCTACACTCCTTTGCATCATATCCATTTATAACAGAAAATACAATCTGTTGTAAATCAAAATTCCAAAACTAATTCTATCGCAAAAAAAGATTGAAAGGAATGTCTGCAAAAGGATTTTAGCACTTTCTTAGCACTGCAAAATGGCGTAAGAGGATCACTCTTCTTCGTCTTCAGCCATCCGGTAACCGACTCCCACTTCTGTAAAAATATAGTTGGGCTGTGCCGGATCAATCTCAATTTTCCTGCGGATATTCGCCATGTTGACCCGTAGGATTTTGTTATCATTATCCGCGTAGGGCCCCCAGACATTAGAGAGAATGGAGGCATATGTTATTACTTTCCCGGAATTCTGGGCAAGATAGGCAACAATTTTATATTCAATAGGAGTCAGATGAATTTCACTCCCGTGAATCGTCAGCCTCCGTTTTGAAAAATCAAGAATCATCTCTCCATGGCGGTATGGACGGATATAAAAAGTGTTGTCCGTTCTGAGCCGGTTGCTGTGACGCAGGGATGCACGTATTCTGGCAAGCAGTTCGGACGTCCCGAACGGTTTCGTAATATAATCGTCAGCTCCCAGGTCGAGAGATGCTACCTTTTCTTTCTCAGCTGTCCGTGCAGAAATAACGATGATCGGCGTACTCGTCCATGTCCGGACCTCCTGGATCACATGATCGCCGTCTATATCCGGAAGACCCAGATCAAGAAGGATAATGTCAGGACACTGGGATCGAATCAGCTCCAGCCCCTGCGTGCCGTTGTCGGCACATATCACCCGATAATCATGGCGTTTCAAGATTTTTTCCATAAAAGTCTGTATATTTTTTTCATCCTCAATGATAAGAACAGAAAATTTCGGCATATCTTATTGCTCCTTTTCTTTGGGAAGAGTAAACGTAAATTCAGCGCCCGGATTTCTGTTGCAGACGCCTATATGACCTCCATGAGCCTGGATAATCGTCTTACAAATCGAAAGGCCGATTCCGATACCTCTATGTCCGTCAGAAGTCTCTGAGGCTGTCTGCTGTCCTTCAAAGATGTAAGGAATCATTTTTTCATCCACACCGGAACCATAATCACGTATCTTGAATGATACATCGTCTTCGGACTCTGAGATGAACAGATCTACCGGTTCGGTGCTGCCCGAATGAATACAGGCGTTTTCCACAAGATTGATGATTACCTGTTCAATCAGTGTAGGGTCCATTGGCAGCATGAGAAAATCATTTGGCATAGACACCCTTACTTTCAGACCTGGCAGACGTTTTCGAAGCCGCTGGAGAGCTTCGGAAACAACTTCTTCTACCACCTCAGATGATTTGTGAACCTTGTCTTCTGTATTCGATCGGATTCTGGTAACTGTGAGAAGGTTTTCAACCATGTTCAGAAGCCATTCAGAATCCTCTTTTATATTTTCAACCAGTTCCGTCCGTTCCGCCTCTGTCAGCTCCCTGTAATTCTCAAGGTAGGAGGAAGATGAACCGATGATCCCTGTAAGTGGTGTACGGAGGTCATGAGAAACTGCCCGGAGCAGATTAGCCCTTAGCTTCTCTTTATCTGCCTCTGCCAGTTCCTTTTCTCTTTCCTGGACAGCCATGGTCTGTCTGTGCAGTCTGGTAGTAATCGTTCCGGTTATAAGGGAAATCGTGAGCATTCCTATAAAAGTAACAGGATAACCAGCCAGAGAAAAGTTGAACTTGAAATATGGATACGAAAAAAAATAATTTACCGCGAAGACACAGAAAATGGACGAAACGATTCCGTAAATATATTCGTCCGTTCTCATTGATATGAGAATCAGCGCCAGAATATATATAACGGTAATATTGGCCGGATTTTTGTTGCCAAGATAGAAAAATCCGAAAGAAATCGCAGTTGCACCCACCAGAGTCAGTGCGGTAAATAAAATATTTGTAACGGTTTTCTTTTTCATGGCATTAAAATATGTTTTCATAAATAACATTAGGAGAGCAGCATTAAATCTGCTCCCCGTTTTTGTATTTTCTCAATACATTCTGTATTCTCTCATTTGGACTCAGGATAGAACTGATCGAGCCGTCATGATTCAGTGTATCAATGATCAAAGCGATATATTTGCTCATATCACAGCTGATATAGTAGGGCTTGGAAAGCAGTTCCGGTGTCTGATAGATCAGGTTAGTTGTCAGGATACCACTGATCAATCCTTCTTCATAAGCCTTATCAAACTTGTCTAACCCATTAGTAAACAGACCAAAAGTAGCTGCAGCAAAAATACGTTTTGCTTTTCTGCTCTTTAACTCGGCAGCTACCTCAAGAATACTGTCGCCTGATGAAATCATGTCATCGATAATGATAACATCTTTCCCTTCTACAGAACTTCCGAGAAATTCATGTGCCACAATAGGATTTCTTCCATCCACGATCCTTGTATAATCACGGCGTTTGTAGAACATACCCATATCAAGGCCAAGTACGTTAGCCAGATAAATTGCGCGGTTTGTTCCTCCTTCATCCGGGCTGATCGCCATCATGTGAGCACTGTCAATCTTAAGGTCGCTGACATTGCGGAGCAGCCCCTTGATAAACTGATAGGTAGGAGAAACTGTTTCAAAGCCACTGAGTGGAATTGCATTCTGAACTCTTGGATCATGAGCATCAAAAGTAATGATATTTTCAACTCCCATGCGTACAAGCTCCTGTAATGCAAGAGCGCAGTCCAGAGATTCACGGGAACTTCTTTTGTGCTGACGGCTCTCATAGAGGAATGGCATGATGACGTTGATACGCCTTCCTTTGCCTCCGACAGCAGCGATGATCCTCTTCAGATTCTGGAAATGATCATCCGGAGACATATGATTGACCTGCCCTGTCAGAGAGTATGTGACATTGTAGTTGCAGACATCAACCATGAGATACAGGTCTTTTCCGCGGACAGATTCTTTCAGGATACCCTTTGCCTCACCGGAACCGAATCTCGGTACATCTGCGTTGATAAGAAAAGTATCCTTTTCATATCCGGAGAAAGCGATATCATCCCGATACTGGTGTGCACTTTCGTGGCGCCATTTTACAAGATAGTCATCCACTTTTTTTCCGAGTTCCTCGCAGCCGGAGAGAGCAATCAGCCCCAGGCTTCCAACTGGAATATTCTCTAAGATTCTTTCTGTTCGACGTAACATGAATTATCCTCCCTGTGTTTTAATTTGAGCTTGATACGTATATCATCACCGATTACTTTCAACAGGGTATAATTGCTTGTGATTCTGGAAAAGGCCCGTTCTGTATACAGATCGGCGATAGAGTCCAGAGAGAGATTTGTTGAAATAATCGTTGATTTCTTCTGAAGCAGCCTTTCGTTAATACATGTAAAAAACTGAGATGAAATAAAACTATTGATATATTCGGTACCCAGATCATCAATAATCAAAAGGTCGCAGCTTAAAATATACTCGCTCATGTTCTTAGAGTCAACATCTTTTTTATCAAAGGCATTTTTGGCAAGTACATTAAACAGTCGCGGTGCAGAAAAATACAGGACAGAATACTCCTTTTTTATAATTTCACGGGCAATGCAGGTGGAAAGATAGGTCTTTCCTACGCCCACGTCTCCATAAAAAAGAAGATTCCTGAAATCCTTCCCGAAAGTGTCTACGAATTCCTGGCAGATCCTCAGAGTTTCCTTCATCATGTCTCTGGGAGAACGACCGCTTTTATCACAGCGGCCGGAAGGATACAGATCCAGCCGAAAGTTTTCAAAGGATGCATCAGAAGTAAACTGGCTGATGTTAGACTGATCATACAGCATCTGTATGATTGCTTTTTTAAAGCAGTGGCATTTTTCATGGCCAATATAACCGGTATCCTTACAGTCGGGGCAGTCGTAAACCGGCTCCAGATAATCTGCAGGAAAACCTGCGGATGTTAAGAGTTTCTGTTTACTGCTCCGAAGAATTGCCAGCTCTTCTTTTAAAGATGCAACTGCTTTTGTGTCACCATTCAGAAGCTTTTTCCCATACTGGACAGAAAGGATGGAAATCGATTCGTCTAAAGTCTTAAATTCGGGAAGCTTCTTATACACTTCTTCATACCGGGCAGTCTGGATATTGTGATTTCTGAGCTGCTTCTTCTCGTACTCCCGCATGATCGCATAATATTGTGAATTTTTAAGCCCCATTGGAATCCGCTCCTTTGATAAAATAATTAATTACTGTTCAACAGCTGTTCTTCAAGAGCATCCATATCGTATCTGCGGCGCTCGAAATTGTTCATATTTTTCGCGCCATTCTTTGCCTTAACGATACTTTTTCTGGCAGACTTTTCTTTCTGATAGGCCTCGTCCAGTATTGAAATATCGTTAAGATGGCGGATGTTATTCTGACGCCATTTTGTCAGAATGGTATCCGCATATTCAAAACTTGGCTGATGAGTAGCAGAGATTGTCCTCCTGCAGGCCTCCTGGATGATCTCGGCGGAAAATCCATAATCCTCCACCCATTTTTTAATAAAAACCAGTTCTGAAGAAGCTGGACCGCGGTTTTTAATGCCGAATGCATTGAGAACCGCATAACAGTTCCGGTTGTAGAGAGCGGACGATTCCTTTGCCTGAGAAACGGTGCTGATGCCCTCCTCAACCCATGAAAAGGCTACTTTCTGTATATAGTGCATACTTTTGTGACCGTTTTCCACGCAGGATTCAATCAGATATTCGATCAAGTCAGCCGACATATGAAGTGTGTCGTAAAAGTAAGTGATAGCATCCACGTCGGAGCGGCTGAGTGTTTTCCCAAGATACTGTTCCGCGATAAAAAGGAGTGACTTCAGCTCTTTCTGTGCGCGGAAAGCATCCATAGGAGCTGCGCTCTGTGCTGCCTGCATGACTGCGCTGCCTCTGAGTGCAGAAGCCGATGTATTGCCTGGCGCTTCCGGGCCAGAATGCTCCTCAGCCGGTGATGATCCGGTTGCGGGATTATGTGCTTCCGCATGAAGTTCATCTGCTGCAGTTTCAGAAGAAGCAGTCTGACCGAGAGCTGTCTTCTGAAGCTCCAGGCCGGCAATACGGCCTTCTGCATCGTATTCGAGCCGGAGAAGTCCTATGGACTCCCAGTACCGGAATGCGCGCAGAATATCCTTTTCTGTATTGTTGAGAGAATCTGCGATACTGGACACCGTAATACTGGAACTGGGGTCGCCCAGATGACGAAGAAGGAAAAGATAAACTTTTACAAATTCCCCATTCGCTTCGGCCATATAGTTATCGATAAATTCGTTCGGAAGAAGAGTCGCATTTGCCTGAAATCTATTTTTTAATGTTAATGTCTTCATAAAATTAATCCCGCCCACTTTCTCTGTTCGTGCTTATGTTATACTTCAATAATATATCATCATCTGGTTCTCTTAAAAAGCACTTTTTCGTGGGTAAATCCGGCTTTTTTGTAGATAACTATGTGTAGAAAATGTGGATAACCTGTGGAAAACGTGAATAACTTCCGGTTTTAATGTGGAAAAGTGCCTCTTTTCTATGCCGGAAACCTGACAGGGAACCCTGTCAGGCATTGGTGCGCAGGAGATCTTCCCCTATGTTGACAACATCACCCGCGCCCATGGTAATAACCACATCACCGGGAGCGCAATTTTCCTTCAGGAAGGCTTCAATCTCCTCAAAGGAAGGAAAATGGTGTGTGTCGGTTCCAAGTTTTGCAGTCTCTTCAGCCAGTGCTGCGGAAGACATCCCCAGTGTATCTGTTTCTCTGGCCGCATAAATATCAGCCAGTATCAGGTGGTCCACATGGGAGAGAGCCTCAGCAAATTCATGGAAAAACGCCTTTGTCCTGGAATAGGTGTGGGGCTGGAATACACACCACAGTTTTTTGTGGGGATAATGCTGGGCTGCTTTCAGCGTGGCCTTGATCTCGGTAGGATGATGTGCGTAGTCATCGATTACAGTTACGCCATTAAATTCTCCTTTATATTCGAATCTCCTGTCTGTGCCGGAAAAGGAAAGAAGACCTTTCCTGATGACATCCATAGAGATGCCCAGAAGCTCAGCAACAGCGATGGAAGCAAGTGCGTTAGATGCATTGTGCGCACCGGTAACGGCCAGGGCAATATGACCGGCAGACTCTCCGCCGCGCACCAGCTCAAAGGATACATGTCCGAGTTCATCATATGTGATGTCGGTTGCGCTGTAATCACAATCCTTTGAGGAGCCGTAAGTGATAACGCGGCAATTCAGTCCTTTGTAAATCTCTTCGCAGTTGTCAATATCTCCGTTAATGACCAGCGTACCGTCCGAAGGAAGCAGTTCGGCGAATTTCCGGAAGGAATGACGGATATCGTCAATATCTTTGAAGAAATCCATATGATCTTCCTCGATATTAAGGATTACGCCGATCTTCGGGAAAAAGTGAAGGAAACTGTTGGTATATTCGCAGGCTTCTGTAAGGAAGGTCTCGGAGGCGCCGACACGGATGTTGCCTCCGATAGCCTTCAGAATACCGCCGACGGATATCGTAGGATCCATGTCTCCGGCAAGAAGAATATGAGAGAGCATGGATGTGGTAGTTGTTTTGCCGTGAGTTCCGGACACGGCGATCGGCGTATCATAATTCTTCATCAGCTGCCCCAGCAGTTCTGCGCGTGACAGCATCGGAATCCCGCGGGCTTCGGCTTCTGCCAGCTCAGGGTTGCTTTTGTTGATAGCTGCTGTATATACGACGCATTGAATGTCATCGGTAATATTTTCCGCTTTCTGTCCGTAATGGATCAAAGCGCCCTCGGACGCAAGCTTGTCTGTGAGAGGAGACTCCTTTGAATCGGAGCCGGATACGGTAAATCCCTCCTCGATAAGTATCTCGGCAAGGCCGCTCATACTGATGCCGCCGATACCGATAAAATGGATGTGTATTGGTTTTTTAAAATCAATCTGATACATTATGGATTCCCCTTTTTCATATTGTTTTCTTAAAAATCTGATACAATTTTGTCATAAAAATCCTATGCCTTCTATATTATACTATATGTAAAGAAAAATGAAACCCCTTCTTTTTGTCTGAAATATACAAAAAGGCCAAAAAAAATCAAGAAAAATTGTAAAAAATTATTGGCTAAAGAGAAATCTATGGTATAATAGATGAAACCAACTAGAAATGAGGTGACGCAATGTTTAAAAAAGAAATGATTGCCATGCTCCTGGCGGGCGGGCAGGGCAGTCGTCTCGGCGTACTTACTGCGAAAGTTGCCAAACCTGCTGTGGCTTTCGGCGGCAAGTATCGTATTATTGATTTCCCGCTGAGCAACTGTATAAATTCAGGCATTGATACTGTAGGAGTGCTGACGCAGTATCAGCCTTTGCGTCTGAATACGCATATCGGGATTGGAATCCCGTGGGATCTGGACCGCAACGTTGGCGGAGTTTCTATTCTGCCTCCCTATGAAAAGAGTTCCAACAGCGAGTGGTATACAGGCACGGCAAATGCGATATATCAGAATATGAATTATATGGAAACCTATAATCCTGATTATGTATTGATCCTTTCCGGTGATCATATTTACAAGATGGATTATGAAGTTATGCTTGATTTTCATAAAGCCCATCATGCAGATGTCACCATAGCTGCCATGCCGGTGCCAATGGAAGAGGCAAGCAGATTTGGTATTGTTGTGGCGGATGAGGACGGCAGGATCCAGAAATTTGAGGAGAAGCCGGAAAATCCAAGCAGTAATCTTGCATCTATGGGAATTTACATATTCAGCTGGCCGGTACTGAGGGACGCACTTGTGACACTGAAGGATCAGCCTAACTGTGATTTCGGTAAACATGTGATCCCGTATTGCCATTCGAAAGGGGACAGGCTGTTTGCCTATGAGTACAATGGCTACTGGAAGGACGTGGGAACTCTCAGCTCTTACTGGGAGGCAAATATGGAACTGATCGATATAATTCCGGAATTCAACCTTTATGAAGAATTCTGGAAAATCTATACAAACAGCGCGAATATTCCACCTCAGTATATCGCGGAGCAGGGTGTTGTAGACAGATGTATCATCAGTAACGGTTCGGAGATTTATGGTGAAGTACACAGCTCCGTTCTCGGCGGAAGTGTTAATATAGGAAAAGGAAGTATCATACGGGATTCCATTATCATGCAGGGAGTAACGGTGGGTGAAAACTGTGTGATAGACAGAGCGATCATAGCGGAAGATACTGTGATCGGAGACAATGTGGCTATAGGAATCGGCAGCGATGTCCCGAACAAAATGAAACCGAACATCTACAGCGGAGGTCTGGCTACAATTGGCGAAAACTCTGTGATCCCGCCGGGAGTTCAGATTGGAAAGAATACCGCTATCAGCGGTGTGACATCAGCGGAGGATTATATCAACGGTGTCCTGGAGAGCGGCGAGACATTGATAAAGGCAGGTGACAGGTTATGAGAGCGGTAGGGATTATTCTGGCGGGCGGCAACAGCAGAAAGATGCATGAGCTGACAGCAAAGAGAGCTGTGGCGGCCATGCCGATCGCGGGAAGTTACAGAGCAATTGATTTTGCACTCAGCAATATGACGAACTCTCATATCCAGAAAGTTGCAGTGCTGACGCAGTATAATGCCAGATCTCTTAATGAACATCTGAATTCTTCCAAATGGTGGGATTTCGGCAGAAAGCAGGGCGGACTCTTTGTATTTACGCCGACGATTACTGCAGATAACGGATACTGGTACAGAGGAACTGCAGATGCTATTTATCAGAATCTGGATTTCTTGAGAAAATGCCACGAACCTTATGTGATTATTACGTCCGGTGATGCGGTATATAAAATGGATTATAATAAGGTTTTGGAGTACCATATAGCAAAAAAAGCGGACATTACTGTTGTTTGCAAGGATTTGGAACCGTATGAGGACGCTACCAGATTCGGTACGATCCGCATGAATGAAGAGTCCAGGATTGAAGAGTTTGAGGAGAAGCCGATGGTGGCTAATTCGCATACGATATCGACTGGAATCTATGTCATCCGCAGAAGACAGCTCATAGATCTTGTTGAGCACAGTGCGGAGGAGGGCAGACATGATTTTGTAACCGATATCCTGATTCGGTATAAGAATCTCAAGAAGATATACGGTTATAAAATAAACAGCTACTGGAGCAACATTGCGACTGTAGACGCATATTATCGGACAAACATGGATTTCCTGAAACCGGATGTGCGGAATTACTTTTTCAGGGAGCTTCCCAGCGTGTTCTCAAAGGTCAGCGATCAGCCGCCGGCGAAATATAATCCCGGCGCTGTTGTGAAGAACAGCCTTGTGGGCAGCGGAAGCATTATAAATGGAACTGTGGAGAATTCCGTCATCTTTAAGAAGGTGTTTGTGGGAAATAATTGTGTGATCAGAAATTCTATTATTCTGAACGATGTGTACCTGGGCGACAACACTTACATTGAAAACTGCATCGTAGAAAGCCGGGATACGATAAGGGCGAATACAAGACACGTAGGTGAAAATGGCGTGAAAGTGGTAGTTGAAAAGAACGAGCGTTATGCATTATAACTGAGGCGTCAAGATCAGAGGAAACAGGCAAAATAAGAAACAGTGGAAGCTGCCTGTGGATAATGCTGACGGAGGAAAGGAGATCTGGAGAGTATGCAGATTACAGATGTACGCGTACGGAAAGTCGCAAAAGAGGGAAAATTAAAAGCCGTTGTGTCTATCACGATTGATGATGAATTCGTGGTTCACGACATCAAGGTGATAGAAGGTGAGAAAGGGCTGTTCATCGCAATGCCGAGTAAAAAGGCACTCGACGGTGAATACAGGGATATCGCTCATCCGATCAATTCGGGAACAAGAGAGCGGATTCAGACTACCATTCTTGGAAAGTACGAGCAGACTCTGGAGGAAGATCCGGAAGCGGTGATTGGGGAAATGTAACAGCTTCGGCTGATCGGAACAGGATAGCCTCTGAAAAATGAGGAAAATAGGAAAACGGAAGCAGATTTGTTTGTTTTACGGACTGCTTCCGTTTTTTACTGCCTTAAAAAGATAGTGAGTATTCTTCTCGCTCCTTTAAGGGATGATTTGTTGTAGAGAAAAAGTCAAAAATATAAAAAGAATGTAAAAAATGAAAATGATCTTGAAAAGTAATAAAGAAAAGTAAAAATATCCAAAATGCAAAATAAATACTCCTTGATATAATGAACAAAAATAATACAAACACATTTTACGGGAAAAGGAGGAATTCATTATGAAAATGAAAAAAACTATTGCACTCCTGTTAGCGGCGGTCACAGCGATGTCAATGGCAGCCTGCAGCGGAAAACCTGAAAGCAGCGGTGGAACATCAGGCGGATCATCCGATGACAGCGGAGATCTTCCGGTACTCCGTGTGGCAGCTATGCCTACGATTACAAGTCTTCCTACGTATTATATTCAGCAGAACAGTCTGGATGAGAAGGCAGGGTTCAAAATGGAAGTTACAATGTTTGATACAGGTGCTCCAATGAACGAAGCTCTTGCCGCAGATCTGTGGGATGTAGGCCATATGGGTGCTGCGGCTGTTACGGGGATGGCAAATTATGACGAAATGGTGATTGGAGAAGTTCTTGAATCTACAGATGGACAAGGAGTGTTTGTGGCACCGGATTCACCTATTGCAGATGATAAAGGCTATAATCCTTCCTATCCTACAGTACTTGGAAGTCCGGATACGGTGAAAGGGATTACGGTTCTGACGCCTGTGGGAACAGCCCAGCATTTTACGGTTTTGAAGTGGCTTGAAAAATTAGGTATGGAAGCAACAGATGTAAATATCGTCAATATGGATACTGTCCAGGCTTATCAGGCATTGCAGGCAGGCCAGGGACAGGCAGCTTCATTGAATGTGCCGACATTCTTTGATGCAGTAAATGATGGATATGTACAGGTGGCAAATCTTGCCGATATGGGTACTCGCTATGTTGATATGATCGTTGCTAATCCGAAATCTATTGATAGCAAATCTGATCTTATACAGAAATATGTAGATTGTGTTATGGAGGCAAACAAGGCTTTGGAGGAAGATCCGGATGCTGCGGCAGATCTCCTTGTACAGTTTCTGGAAGAGTCTGGTATGGAGACAAGTCGTGAAAATTGTGTGTCCGATCTTGAACGGGTAAATTGGCTGACAGCTGATGAGTGGAAAGGACGTGAGCTTGGAACATTTGCAAAAGAACTAGGTGAGTTTTATGTGGATCAGGGTCAGCTTGATGCAAGCGCGACTGAGAAATTCTCTACAAATATTATCACAACATTTGTAGAAAAATATCAATAAGACGCAGCAACATATGACATGTTCAGATATAAATGGTTCCCGCTCCCATCGAGAGGGAATGGAGAAGGCCTGCGCTTTTGCAAGGCGCGGGTCTATTTTTACCTGAAGATTAAGAAAGGTGTGAAAAGTATATTATGAAGAAGCATAAATATACTGTGATTTCAGTATGCTCTTTTTTGATTGTGCTCATTATATGGCAGCTGGTTACAGATGTGTTTCATCTTGTCAGCCCCATTATGCTCCCTAGTCCGACAACAATTCTGAAAACATTCTGGTATAAGTTGACTGGTGGAACGGTTCCTGACGGCTCCAGTCTGATTCAGAATATCCTGTCAAGTCTCAAGATTGCACTTGGTGGTTATGTTGTAGGTGTTGTGATTGGAGTTCCGCTGGGAATAGGGATGGCATGGAGCAGAAGATTTGAGTTGTTTGCAAAGCCACTGTTTGATATTATCCGTCCGGTTCCTGCTCTGGCATGGATTCCATTGATGATTCTATGGCTGGGTATCGGATATGCTTCCAAAGTCGGCATTATCTTTTTTGCGGCATTTATCAGCGCAACTGTCAATTCATATACGGGGATACGCCAGACAAGCCAGGTACACCTGTGGGTTGGAAAGACATTCGGTGCGACAAATCGTCAGCTTTTGTTCAAGGTTGCGCTGCCTACGGCACTTCCTATGATCTTTACTGGTTTGCGGCTTGCTTTGGGTTCCGCATGGGTGGCTCTGGTGGCAGCTGAGATGCTGGCGGCTACCAGTGGCCTGGGGTATATGATTCAGATCTCCCGTTTGCTGGGCCGTCCGGATGTAATTATCGTAGGTATGATAACTATAGGATTTGTGGGACTGCTCCTGAATACAGTTTTGGAACAGCTTCAGAAAAGATTCGTAAGAAGGGGGAAGAAGCATGATTGATTCTACAACAAACAGTCGATTTACGAATAAACAGCTGATTATTATTTATACAATCATTTCCCTGGTCTGCCTCCTAATTGTATGGGAACTGGTAGCAAGATTTACAAGTGCCTCCATGTTTCTCCCTCCCGCCAGCGAGGTTCTGACAGCTTTCTTCAGAAGTTTTGCAGAGCCGATCGGACAACATACAATGCTATTCCATGTCGGGATTAGCCTGTACCGCGTAGCAGTGGCGTTTCTATTTGCAACGGTTATCGGCATTGCGCTTGGTGTAGGAATGGGATATTCTAGATTGTTCGAGGCTATTTTTAAACCACTTTTTGAGTTTATCCGTCCGATTCCCCCACTGGCTTGGATCCCGCTTTCTATTTTGTGGTTCGGACTGAGTGATACCGGCAAATTTTTTATCATTTTTCTTGGATGTTTCTGCTTTATTACGGTGAATACATATGATGGAGCAAAAAATGTCGACCCGGAACTGATGGGAGCTGCTCGCATGCTTGGGGCAAATGAACGGCAGGTATTCTTCAAAATTGTGCTGCCGTCATCGGTACCTTATATTTTTGCTGGACTGCAGATAGCGGTAACGGCAGGATGGAGCGCCGTTGTAGGAGCTGAGATGATTCAATCCAACGAAGGAGTCGGCTGGGTAATCATTCGAGGTATGAGCACAGGTAATACAGTGCAGATTATGGTAGGAATTGTAGCGATTGGTATTGTGGGATTTATACTGGCGAATCTGACCAGTGCTCTGGAAAGGAGGCTGTGTGCATGGAACGCTCAGAAGGGAATATAAAAAAGAAAAATCCGGTGCTGGAATGCCGGAATGTGGGGCGCAGCTTTGATAGTTATGACGGCAAGGGGAAAAATGAGGTGCTCCGCGGCATGAACTTCGAAGTGTATGAAAATGAATTCTTGGTACTTTTTGGTGCCGGTCAGTGTGGTAAGACAACACTACTTAATATACTTGCCGGACTTGATATGCCTACAGAGGGTGAAGTATACGCAAACGGAGAAAAGGTGTCCGGCCCAGCACCTGAGAGAGGTTTCGTCTATCAGAAGACATCTCTGTTCCCGTGGATGACGGTTGAAGACAACGTGGGGTTTGGCCCGAAAGTGAGGCATCTCCCAGAAAAGGAATGCAAAGAGCGTATTAGAAAGTATCTTGATCTGGTAGGGCTAACCGGGTTTGAAAAGAGTTATCCGAGCCAACTTTCCGGAGGTATGCGTCAGCGTGTTGGTATAGCAAGGGCATATGCCAACGAACCGGATATTATGTTTATGGATGAACCTTTCGGACATCTAGACGCACAGACCAGATATATGATGGAAGAGGAGCTGCAGCGTATCTGGCAGCAGGAAAAAAGAACGGTTATTTTTGTTACGAACAATATAGAGGAAGCTCTTTTTCTTGCGGACCGTATTATTTTACTGACAAACTGTCCGACACATATCAAGCAGGAGTATAGTATCACAATGCAACGACCTCGTGATTATGTGGATCCGGAATTCCTGCGTCTTCGTCAGCTGATTACTGATAATATGGATTTGACACTGTAGGGGAGGAAAAATGCCATGGTAGAAAAGAAACAGCCAAAGGTGCAGGTGCGCAACTTGACAAAAAAGTTCGGGGATCTTCTCGTGCTTAATGATATTTCATTCGATGTACAGGCAGGAGAATTTCTTTGCATAGTAGGACCGACTGGATGTGGTAAAACAACGTTTCTTAACAGTCTTACAAAATTATATGAGCCTACCGCCGGAGAGATCCTTCTTGATGGAGAGCCGGTAGATCTGAAAAAACATAATATTGCCTATATTTTCCAGGAATATTCCACAATGCCTTGGCTGACAGTTGAAGAGAATGTCAGATTCGGTCTGGACATTAAAGGTGTAGAGAAACAGAAAGCCAATAAGCTTGTCGATGAGTATCTGGATATTGTGGGGCTTACAAAATACAGAAAATACTATCCGGATCAGCTTTCAGCAAGTATGTTGCAGCGAGTCGTGATTGCCAGAGCTTTTGCCACTCAGCCGGAACTGCTGCTTATGGACGAGCCATACGGACAGCTTGACATTCAACTTCGGTACCATCTAGAGGATGAGCTGATCAGTTTGTGGCAGCGTACAGGAACAACGGTTATTTTTATTACACACAATATTGAAGAGGCGGTATATCTGGGACAGCGGATCCTTGTACTCACGAATAAACCAACAAGCATAAAGCAGGCAATTGACAATGATCTGCCTAGGCCAAGAAAAATCGCCAGCCCGGATTTTGTAAAACTTAGAAATGAAGTAACGGATCTGATCAAGTGGTGGTAACTAAGCTTTACATAAGAAAGACGTACTGATATAATCAGGAGGTATTATAATGGTAATGGAAAAAAAGCCGAATATTATTTTCCTGATTTCAGACGATCAGGGATACTGGTCTCTGGGATGCAGTGGAAACAAAGAAATCATTACTCCAAATATAGATCGACTGGCGGCACAGGGAATACGGTTTGCAAACTTTTTCTGCGCGTCCCCCGTATGTTCTCCGGCTCGTGCTAGTTTGCTGACTGGTATGATTCCGTCACGACATGGGGTCCATGACTGGCTCAGAGATGATAATGAACATCAGGCTGGGCTGGAATATCTCGCAGGACAATATTCTTATACAAAAGCTTTGTCGGAAAATGGATACAGCTGTGCACTGTCGGGCAAATGGCATATGGGTGCGGCAGCGAAACCGCAGCAAGGATTTACACACTGGTTTAGCCATAAATCCGGAGGTGGTCCATATTACGGGGCACCCATGTATAAAGACGGCAGCTTGTATTACGAGCAGAGATATGTGACGGATGCTATAACAGATGATGCGATAGATTTTCTTGAGACGCAGAAGGATGCGCACAGACCATTTTATCTTCATGTGGCCTACACAGCGCCGCATGCACCCTGGATTAATAATCATCCGAAAAAGTATACAGATCTATATAGGGACTGTCCTTTTGAGTCAGTTCCGCGTTTATCTCCTGAAACAAGGAATCCGGACAGCATTTATCTTACGGATGAAGTAATGGAGGATGAGCGCTCGAACCTGATTGGATATTTTGCAGCTGTTACAGCAATGGATGCGGGAATTGGGCGGATCTTGAAGAAACTGCGGGAACTTGAAATGGAGAAAGATACACTGGTTATTTTTACATCAGATAATGGTTTCTCCTGCGGGCATCATGGTTTCTGGGGAAAAGGGAACGCCACATTTCCTCTGAACATGTATGAAGAATCTATTAAAGTTCCTTTTATTGCCAGGCATCCGGGACATATTCCGGAGGGAAGGGTATGCGATGCACTTGTATCAGCATATGATTTTATGCCGACTTTGTTGGATTATCTGGGAATCGCGCAGAACGATACGGATGAAAGACCGGGAGTATCATTTGCTCCTTTGTTGCGGGGAGAACCATTTAGGCAGAGGGATGAGGTGGTTGTGCTGGATGAGTACGGACCTAATCGCATGATCCGAGGACGAAGGTTTAAATATGTAGTTCGATATCCTTACGGGCCGAATGAATTGTATGATTTGGAATCTGATCCAGGGGAAAGGGAAAACCTTTTGAAGAAGGACGGATATGAAGAACTGGAGGAGAAGCTTCGGTTTCGTTTGGAAGAATGGTTCGCAAAGTATGCGGACCCGGATATTGATGGCACAAAAGAGGCAGTATTTGGTTCCGGACAAATCGGACTGGCGGGACTGTGGGGAAGAGGAAAACCGGCGCACAGCTGTGATGATTATATACGGAAAAGTCCTAATTTTATACCATATCGAATGAAATAACAGCAGGGAGTGAACATGATGAGAAGATATTTTGGAAAAATTGTTGCGCGGAATACCAGACTGCGCACGCAACTTTTTTTGACATATTTCCTTGTGTTTACTCTCTTTTTTGGAGCTGTTGCTGTTCTTGTAAGCGGTTCGATCCGGGAGCTGCTAATTGATCAGATTGGCAGCAACAGGACCGCGGTACTTCAGCAGATTGCAGAACGGGCAAATACTGTGAAAACCAGCAGTACTACATTGTTGAATCTTTACAGACATGAGATAGAAAGTAATGATTTCCTGAAAGAGAACATGACGGCGCAGGAAATGCAGCAGGCTACAGCTTATCTGGATTCACAGAAGGAAATCTATGACGAGGTGTTCAATCATATTGGGCTGGGATACGAGGCGGTCCTTTTGGGCGGTAACGGGTTTGAATATAATTCTGACAGCATCGGTCTGGATGTCGGCACATGGATATTCCAGCCCTGGTATAAACACCTTCTGGCATCGCTTATAAGTGAAGATGCCGGGGAAGTACAATTTTCACGTACATTCAGCAGTGGCCCTGAGGGAGATACGGTATACAGGTTCGCGGCCGGGCGGTTGCTGCAGTATGGCGATACACAGAGCGTCCTCCTTATCCTAATCAACGAACAGCTTTTGGAAGCATTGTATGCCTCCACCCAGGAGCAAGGAGGAGAGGTATATATTTATGACCAGAGTGGCTTTATTGTATCTCATTCCAATAAAAAAATGTTGGGCAAACAATTTATTGATGTTGACTACATGCGTAGAGTATATGGAACTAATCACTCTAATATTATAGAAAAGTTAGGAAAAAGCTATATGTTGTCTACCTATCTGGACGAAAAGACTGGGTGGACAATAGTAGAAGAAAGTCCTACCAGTATTATACTCGGCGCATTGAATAAAATGTATCTGATGTTGGGAATCCTTCTTGCAACAAGTTTGGCACTGGCTTTGATGGTATCTGTATTTATATCCCGCCGTGTTTCCAGACCACTTGCTGAGCTGAGTAATACTATGGATAAGTTTGGCGGACAAGATTTTACGCCTTCCTGTGTGACACGAGGGACTCAGGAAATCAGTCATCTGCAGGAGAGTTTTAATCATATGGCGGGAGAGATTACGAGCCTTATGGAAATCATCCGGGAACGTGAGCAGCAAAAGAGAGTACTGGAAGTTAATTTCTTGCGAGCTCAGATCAATCCGCATTTTTTATATAACATGCTTTTTTCAATTCGCTGTTCTGTTGAGGTCGGGAAAAACCGGCAGGCGGTTATGATGCTGGGAGCTTTTATTGATTTGCTGAAAAGTACGCTGAATGTGAAGGATACGATGGTTCCTCTCTGTGATGAGATTGAGACTACACGAAAGTATCTTGTTGTTCAAAAGATGAGGTATGGTGAAAAAATCAATTATGAGCTCGAAATGCAAGAAGGAACGGAGTGGTGCATGGTCCCTCCACTAATTCTTCAGCCTTTGGCCGAAAATGCGATTTTCCATGGAATAGAAGCAAAAAAGGAAGCGGGGACAGTTGTGATTGAATCTGCCTTACAGGGTGAAAATCTTGTGATAACAATTACGGATGATGGAGCTGGGATGGATGCCGAGACTCTGGTCAGGATACGGGAACAGTATATCTGTAATGATGAGGGAAACGGACGTTCTATAGGAATGGCCAATGTTCACAATCGGATCAGACTGAATTTCGGAGAGGCATATGGGATGTCGGTAGAGAGTTCTCTTGGTATCGGAACGACAATTACGCTCCTCATGCCTGCTATGGTAGAAGGAAAGGAAGATGGCCATGAAGGTTCTTGTGGTAGATGATGAAATGATGATCTGTGAGTGGCTTCAGTTTTGTATATCCCAGAATCCGTCATGTGAACTGACCGGTGTGGCGCATAACGGTGCAGAGGCTCTGGAGATATTTCGCGGCAATGAGGCAGATTTGGTATTGACAGATATCAAGATGCCTGTTATGGACGGACTTGAACTTCTGCATGCGTTGCGTGCATTGAACAGTCGTGTGAAAGTGGTGATGCTCACTGCGTTTTCGGATTTTGATTTGGTACGGCAGGCTCTCAGAGACGGAGCTTCCGAATATCTCCTGAAGACTGAAATGCAGAATGACACTTTGCAGGAACTGCTTAAGAGGACAGAACAGGAACTTAACTTTTTTAAAGGGAAGGATGACTCTAATATTGAAAATGCATCACAGGTACAGTCTGTGGTTAGCAGGATACTTAGGAAGGGAAAGGAGCTTAGCAGAGATGATCTAGATAAGCTCCATGAATGTAACATCCGCTGGCGCAATAACGGACTGTTTGCCCTGGCTGTCTGGAAGAAAGATATGGTGAAAAACGGGATTATTTTCCCAAAGGAGAGCCAGACACGGCATGTGGCTGGCTTTGATTATACGGATCGTGTTTACATGATTGTCGGGAATTTCCCGAGGACATTGAGCGTCATGGAGAAATCAAGGCAGTTGACCGAATATGCAAGACAGGTCAGGCGGATAAATGAGTGCATGGTCGGCGTGAGTACAATCACAGATGAAATGCAGAAAATAGCGTTTATGACCAGGCAGGCATCCTGTTCGCTAGCGGAGGGATTTTATACGGAGGAGATACGGTTATATGAACCCAGGTACTCCCTGGTGGAATTGCTGCTTAAAATCCAACAGTGGAAAAGCGAGATAACAGAAGTACGTGTACGACTCCATCAGGCTCAAGGAGCAGGACGACACAAGATAATTAAAGATTTTCTTAGATCCGCGCGAGAAGAAAAGATACTGGATATTGAATCGGTCTGCAAATTATGCATAGATGCATTTGATCTTCTAGAGTTTGAAGCAAAAGGAGCCCACATTGAACTGCAGGACGCGGATACCCTCAGGAGCCAGCTCGCACAGTGTATCTCAGTTAGAGATGCAGAACAGGTGATTGATATTCTGGCTGACCAGTGCAATCTCAAACCAGTAAGTGAGGCACCGAAATCGAAGAATATTCAGCTTGCTCTTGAATATATTAATGCCAATTATGCTAAGCAGCTTAGTCTGGAACAGGTGGCTGAGCAGGTCTACCTGAACCCGGATTATTTTTCGAGGATATTTAAAGCTGAGACGGGACAGACATTTGTTAATTATCTTACGGACGTGCGTATGCAGCATGCAATCCGACTTCTGGAAAATACAGCTCTCCGGGTGCAGACTATCGCTCAGCAGGTAGGGTATTATAATGCCAGCTATTTTTCTACGGCGTTTAAGAAAAAATATGGAATGAGTCCTTATGAATACAGACGAAAGGGAAAATAGGAAAGAGGTTTGTTATGAAAGCAGTTATGGTTATGTTTGATTCATTGAATCGGCATATGTTAAGCCCATATGGGTGCGGATGGACGCGTACGGAAAATTTTAGGCGTCTGGCAAGTCATACAGTTGTGTTTGATAATTGCTGGGTAGGAAGCATGCCATGTATGCCAGCTCGTCGGGAACTTCATACAGGCCGATATAATTTTCTGCACCGAAGTTGGGGGCCGCTGGAACCTTTTGATGATTCTATGCCTCAGATCCTGAAGGAAGCGGGGATACATACCCACCTGGTAAGTGATCACTATCATTACTGGGAGGATGGGGGAGCAACTTATCATCAGCGGTATACAACATGGGAATGCGTTCGGGGGCAGGAAGGTGACAACTGGCGTCCACTGGTGAGGTTTGACGGAGGCCCTTATCCTACGGCAAATGTATGTGGAGACCCGAAAGAAAGATGGGTGGAACAGGATTTTGCAAATCGGACGGCTATGCAGTCTCCGGAAGAACAGCCCCAGTTTTGTACGTTTAGAAAAGGAGTTGATTTTTTGAAAGAAAACCATGAAAAAGATAACTGGTTCGTTCAGATAGAAACGTTTGATCCTCACGAACCGTTTTTCAGTCATGCAAAATATAAAGATCAGTTCCCGGATCAGTACAAAGGCCCCTTTTGTGACTGGCCGGATTATCGGCCGGTGAACAGATCTGACAGTCCGGAGCTGATTGACCACTTGAGAAAACAGTATGCTGCAGTTCTGAAAATGTGCGATGAGAATCTGGGAAAGATCTTGGATGCTATGGACGAGTATGATTTGTGGAAAGATACTATGTTGATTGTAAATACAGATCATGGTTTCCTTCTTGCAGAACATGGGCAATGGGCAAAATGCCACTGCCCGTTTTATGCGGAAGTAGCGCACATCCCTCTTTTTATATGGGATCCGAGAAGCAAAAGAAAGGGAGTGCGGACAGATAAGCTAGTCCAGACCATTGACCTGCCGGCAACTCTTCTTGAATATTTTGGGCAGAAGCTTCCCGAAAACATGGAGGGGAGACCGTTGCGCCCTGTCTTGGAAAAAAATGAACAAGTCCGCGATGGAGCACTGTTCGGAATATTCGGTGGTCAAGTGTGCTGTACAGACGGGCATTGGGTCTATATGAGAAGTCCGGTATCGGGAAATCAGCCGAAGCATGAGTATACACTGATGCCGATGCGCCATGGAGGCAGAAGGGCCTTTATGGATAGTGAAGTCCTGCGGACCATGAAA
Source organism: uncultured Mediterraneibacter sp. (assembly GCA_944381495.1). Classification (GTDB taxonomy): domain Bacteria; phylum Bacillota; class Clostridia; order Lachnospirales; family Lachnospiraceae; genus Mediterraneibacter. The sequence goes on from CALWLJ010000007.1 coordinate 131,767, forward strand.
CTGCATGGGCCTTTTGCTTTTACAAAAGGAATTTCGGTATTGGAGTTGGATAATAATTCCTATGTTTCACAGGCAGATTATCCCACTATGCTGTTTTGTTTGGACCGTGATCCACGAGAACTGCAAACCATAGAAGATCAAGAACGGGAACAGGCAATGACCAAGCTTATGGTAAAAATGATGAAAGATAATGATTGCCCTGAGGAGCAGTTTATTCGTATGGGGTTAATCTGAACAAATGCTCCGGACAGACTATGATTATGCCCGAAATGTATCCGAAAAAACGGGAAAGATTGCTGACAGTTCTTTTGAATTTAGTTCAAAATCTGCAGGCTGCCCGGACAAAGGATGCCGGAAACTCAACTTGAAAGCACATAGGCCAAGTCGCCCTGTGCTTTTTTTATCTCCGTATTTCCGGTCGCCGGTGATCGGGCAGCCAAGATGAGACAACTGAGCGCGAATCTGGTGATGCCGTCCTGTATTCAGCTTTATTTCCAGAAGTGAGACGTCTGCCCGGGTGTATCTTACTTTGTAGCGTAGGATAGCTGACTTCGCGCCGACTGTGTCGGCGGAACAAATCTCGGACATGTTTGTCTGTCCATTTTTTATAATGTAATTATTCAGGACATCTTCAACACATGGAGGACATCCGCGGACTTCTGCCAGATAATATTTCCCAAATTCATCTGAAGTTAGCTGCCTGTTCAGTATTCTGGCGGCAGCAGGAGTTTTGGCAAAGACCAGGATGCCTTCTACGGGCTGGTCCAGCCGGTGTATGACTGCAAGATAGGGCGCCTGGCGGGAGGATGATGAGGTCTGTATCTTCTTCCCCGACAGAATCCCATTAGCAATATGATTTTTTAAAATGCTCACCATGTCCTGTGTTCCGACGCGGTTGCTTTGAGTGGGAATACCGGCGGGTTTATGACAGACAATAATGTCCTTGTCTTCATATAAAATATCTGATCTGATGTTTTTGCGGGCAATATTCATAAGTGTTCTCCGATTCTTGACTTTTGAGATTGTTACAGCTAAACTGATTATCATATAAAAATACTATGAGGTCAAGCGTTTTAAGGAGGATTTCCATGTATAATAATGACTGGGAGCGCTTTGGAGATGAAATCCGTCGGACCATCCAGGATGCTGTGGACAATAAGGATTTTAGCAGACTGAATCAGACTGTATCAAATACGATCGGCCAGGCGCTGGATAATGTTTCTCGGGGGCTGAAAAATGGCGGATGGTACCGGGAGCCGGAAGTCGGTAGCTGGAAGGAAAAGAGCGAAGAGGACGGAAGAAAACAAGCTCCATATACTGTTCCTCATGCCGGGGAAATTTTATATCTCAGGGGTACTTCTGTAAAAATAGGAGGAATATTTCTAGCAGTGACTGGATATATTTTCGGGCTGGGAGCATTAATCTTTTTCGTGCTATTCTGTATCGGAGCAGCAGCAACAGGGTGGGATATGGCATTGGGCATGATTGCCGCCCTGTTTGGAATATTTACTGCAGCTTTTGCTGTTATGGCGGGAATCGGTACAAACATGGTGTGTAGTGTGGGGCGTTTCCGGAAATATGTGAAACTGCTCGGCAACAGGGAATACTGTGATATAAAAGAACTGACTCAGCGGACAGGCCGTACGGCAAAATCAGTAGTCAAAGACCTGAAGAAGATGATCAAAAAAGGCTGGTTCCGGCAGGGGCACCTGGATGAGAAAGGTACCTGTCTGATGGTAAGCGACAACGCGTATCGGCAGTATACCGGGCTGATGGACCGGCTCAGGCAGGAAAAGGCAGAGAAGGATGCGGCTGAGGCAAAGGCACGCAGCGATTATGAGAAGCTGTCCCCCGAGGTACAGAAGATCATTGACGCGGGAGATGAATATGTCCGCAAGATCAGGGAGGCCAATGACGCAATACCGGGAGAGGAGATATCGGCGAAGATCTCGCGAATGGAAATGCTTGTAGACCGGATCTTTGACCGGGTGGAGCAGAATCCGGACTCTGTGGATGATATCCGCCGTCTGATGGAGTATTATCTGCCTACTACAATTAAGCTGCTGGAAGCATATGAGGAGCTGGATGCACAGCCGGTGCAGGGGGAGAATATCCTGTCTTCCAAGCGGGAAATCGAGAAGACGCTGGACACGCTGAATATTGCGTTTGAAAAACTGCTGGATGATATGTTCCAGGATACAGCATGGGATCTCTCTTCAGATATTTCTGTATTGAACACCATGCTTGCCCAGGAAGGATTGGCAGAAGACAGCCTGAAGAAGATGAAGTAGGCATAATTAGATGGAAGGATATAAGATGTAAAGAATTAAATGGAAAGAAAGATGGAAGATAAATCTGAAAAAAAGAAAGATGGAGGGAAAAACGATGAGCAATGATTTTCAGGACATGAGTACGGCACCCACTCTTACGCTGGATCCTTTCCAGACACAGGCTGAGAAAGAACCGCCGGTACAGGCAGAACCGGAACAGCCGGCACTGGATGAAAGCATCCTTACAGATGAGGAGCGCAGGACGGTAGACGCCTTTGCAAAGCAGATTGACCTGACTAATTCCACCCTTGTACTGCAGTACGGGGCGGGAACTCAGAAGAAGATGGCTGATTTCTCCGAGTCCGCACTGGAAAATGTACGGTCAAAGGATCTGGGCGAGGTCGGAGACCTCCTCAGTGATGTGGTAAAGGAGCTGAAGAGCTTCGACGAAGAGGAAGAGGAGAAGGGCTTTTTCGGTATATTCAAGAAGGCATCGAATAAGATCGAGTCCATGAAAGCCAAGTATGCCAAGGCGGAGTCAAATGTCAATGAGATCGTCAAGGTGCTGGAAAAGCATCAGGTGCAGCTTATGAAGGATACGGCGCTGCTGGATAAGATGTATGATCTGAACCTGACTTATTTTAAAGAACTGTCCATGTACATTCTGGCTGGAAAGAAAAAGCTGCAGGAGGTCAGAAGTACTCAGCTTGCCGAACTCCTGAAAAAGGCGGAGGCTTCGGGTTTGCCCGAGGACGCTCAGGCGGCGAAGGATCTGGACTCCATGTGCAACCGTTTTGAAAAGAAGATCCATGATCTGGAGCTGACCAGGATGATTTCCATCCAGACAGCGCCTCAGATCCGTCTGGTGCAGAACAATGATACCCTTATGGTGGAAAAGATCCAGTCCACGATCGTAAATACGATCCCGCTGTGGAAGAGCCAGATGGTCCTTGCTCTCGGCGTAGAGCACTCCACACAGGCGGCGGCCGCTCAGCGCGAGGTGACGGATATGACAAATCAGCTCCTGCGGAAAAATGCGGAGAAGCTGAAGATGGCGACCGTAGAGACTGCGAAAGAGTCTGAACGGGGGATTGTGGATATGGAAACTCTGAAGGCTACAAATGAATCACTCATTTCTACTTTGGATGAAGTGATGAATATCCAGAAGGAAGGACGTCAGAGACGGCAGGAGGCAGAGGCAGAGCTTCAGAATATGGAAAATGAGCTGAAGAATAAGCTGCTGCAGATCCGGGGATAGGACAGGAGGTTTTTGCCGGGGCAGTCGGCCTGGAGGCTCCTTGTTGTCCCGGCGCTCCGCTACGGGCCTTCGTGGCAACAGGGAGCCTTCCGGCCTGGAGACTGGAGCCGGTACAAAAGGATTCCTGCCGCTGGGCTGATCAGAATTCGGACGAGGACTTGACAGAAGTTTGAGTTTCCGTTAGAATCACAGATAGTTCCGGCGGATGCCGGAAGGATGAAAGATTGGCGATGAACGGGATTAGTATATGAGGGGAATGCTCAGAGAGGAGGCGGCTGGTGAGAGCCTCTGCAGGACCTTATAGAACCGGCCCGGGAGCTTCTGTGCGAAAGCATGGCGTATTTCCTGCGTTAGGGGATAGAAAGAGTGAACAGTACGCGGGAATTTATTTCCGGGAAGATGCTGTTAAATAGGGTGGTACCGCCGGGAGATCCGGTCCCTTGTTGTGAGGGACGGATCGTCCCGGCGTTCGTTATATACGGCGTATTTTTAAACTAAAATGTGATAAAGGAGAAGGAAAAATGGCGAAGGAAAAGAAACTGGTACAGTCGATCACTTCGAGAGACGAAGATTTCGCACAGTGGTACACGGACGTTGTACGCGAGGCGAAGTTATGTGATTACTCTGGAGTAAAAGGATGTCTGAACTATCTGCCGAACGGCTATGCTCTGTGGGAGAACATCCAGGCGGACCTGGATAAGCGTTTCAAAGAGACAGGAGTGGAGAACGTGTATCTCCCGGTGCTGATCCCGGAAAGTCTGCTGCAGAAGGAGAAGGATCACATTGAGGGATTCGCTCCGGAAGTGGCATGGGTGACACATGGCGGTATGGAAGAGCTCCAGGAAAGATTCTGCATCCGTCCTACATCTGAGACACTGTTCTGTGATGTGTGGAGCAAGACAGTACAGTCTTATCGTGATCTGCCGAAGGTGTGGAATCAGTGGTGTTCCGTGCTCCGCTGGGAGAAGACCACAAGGCCTTTCCTCCGTTCCAGAGAGTTCCTGTGGCAGGAAGGACACACCATCCACGCTACTTATGAGGAAGCAGAAGAGCGGACCAAGATGATGTGGAATGTTTATAAAGATTTCGTAGAGCAGGATCTGGCGATCCCTGTAGTGGCCGGAAGAAAGACAGACAGCGAGAAGTTCGCGGGCGCTCAGGACACATATACTATCGAAGCCCTGATGCATGACGGACAGGCGCTGCAGTCTGCTACCAGTCATTTCTTTGGAAATGCATTCCCGGATGCTTTCAATATTAAATACGCAGATAAGAACAATGAGCTTCACAGCGTTTATGAGACTTCATGGGGACTGTCTACTCGTATCATCGGAGCAATCATCATGGTCCATGGAGATGACAGCGGACTGGTACTGCCGCCAAGGATCGCGCCTGTTCAGGTACGGGTGATTCCGGTGGCCCAGCACAAGGAAGGAGTGCTGGAGAAAGCAAACGAGCTGCTGGATGCGCTGAAGGCTGCAGGATACCGGGCAAAGATCGATGATTCTGAGAAGAGCCCCGGATGGAAGTTCTCCGAGCAGGAGATGCTGGGAATTCCGACCCGTATCGAGATCGGACCGAAGGATATCGAGAACGGACAGGTTGTGGTCGTACGCCGTGATACAAGAGAGAAGATCGTGGTACCGATGGATGAGATCACGACAAAGCTGGGAGAAATTCTGGAAACCGTACAGAAAGATCTTTATGCGAAGGCGAAGGCATTTCTGGATGATCACATCAGCGCGGCTGTAACCATGGATGAAATGAAAGACGCAGTCCAGAATAAGAAAGGATTCGTCAAGGCAATGTGGTGTGGCGAGGAAGCTTGTGAGGATGAGATTAAGGCACAGACCGGCGGTGTCACATCAAGATGCATCCCTATGGAAGAAGAACACCTCTCCGATGTATGCGTATGCTGCGGAAAGCCCGCGAAACATATGGTTTACTGGGGAAGAGCATATTAATAATGTGAATATTCAGGAAACGGCGGAAAAAGGGGAAAGGCACTTTTTTTCGCCGTTTTCTGAATATTCTGATTTTTTTCAAATCTCTGTAAAATCCCTTGACTTTCCGCGCTAAACGTAATACACTAGTCTAGCGTGTGAAAAGCAGTGTGTTTTTTATGCGCAAAAATATGGATAATGACATATATTATCCGCAGCCCCTTGCGGCATGAGCCGTGAGGAAACGAATAATTCATAGGAGGTGAAAGAAATGCCAACATTTAACCAGTTAGTTAGAAAAGGACGTCAGACTTCTGAGA